>NZ_DAMBWA010000001.1:0-547387 GCF_032052675.1 Pseudescherichia sp. | reverse complement strand
GCGCTTGCATGGCATGCAAGAGGTCAGCGGTTCGATCCCGCTTAGCTCCACCAAATTCTGAACCCAACAGATTTGGTGCGTAAAGAAAATTGTGGGGCTATAGCTCAGCTGGGAGAGCGCTTGCATGGCATGCAAGAGGTCAGCGGTTCGATCCCGCTTAGCTCCACCAAAATTCAGACCCTCGCATTACGCGAGGGTTTTTTTATGCCTGTCATTTCTGTTTCATCAACCGTCAGTAACATGTTATAGCGGCCCTGGGCCCTCGGTCGTTGCTTAACGATAGTTAAGCACCATTTCACTATCAATTCGCCAACTTGATTCACCGTGTGAATAAACCTATTATTTCTGCCCGGCAAAACTGCGCGCAAGAGCACATTTATTAACTCAAATGAAAATGAAAATATACAATCATGTGAAAACGTTTTTAATTGCGTTAATAATATGTATGGCAGTTGTTCCGGTTTCCCGTTTTATTTCCCCCCGTGCTCAGGTGGATGCAAGCGAAATCTTCCTGGCATGGCTACCGCTCAGCGTATCGCTGGCGATGATCCTGCTATTTGGCCGTCGGGCTATCCTTCCGCTGATGGCAGGGTTTGCGCTGATTTATGAGTGGCTGCTCGATTTAACGCTACTGCAAACGGCGGTTTTTCTCTTTTGCTTTTTCTTTCCCCTCCTGTTGACCTGCACCATTGTGCGCTGGCAGCTGGGTACTCGCTGGCGGCACGGCTTACCAAACAGAGACATGGGGGTGCGTACCGTCTGGCTAGCGTTTGTTGCTCCAGCCGGTATCAAGGCAGCCATGTACGCTGCAGGTAGCCGAGTGGCATTCCCTACTACAGTGGCTAAGTTTTTTGATACAGGCTCGGTTATTTATAGCATCATTGATATTCAAAGCCTGATTTGCGCGGCGCTGATTTTTACCATGATGTTTTATTATCCGCTGCGCATGCTGGTTAATCCCCGCTATGGTCGGACGCTGTGGCGAAAAAGCATCAAACCTTTTTTGTCGCGGCGAAAAAGAAATTTCACTTTAGGTTGGCTACTGACATTAACCTTTTTTCTTATCGTCGTCTGCTCACCTTATCAGTCTGACTATATAGCTGGCTATCTGGTCCCGGTCATCTTTATTCTATTTACTTTAGGTATCGGAAAGCTAAGCCCACCGTTAATTGGTCTGAGCTGGGCATTTACCGCCCTGATGCTGCTCGCCAACAATCAAAATTTCTTGCAGGGCGTCTATACCGAATACTCGATGGCCTTCGTGCTGTCGGTACTGATCTCCTTTACCATTTGTATTCTCTATATGGCTGCTATTTATCGGCGCAGCGAGTGGCTTAAGCGGGCATGGAAGGCGCAGGCGCTCACCGATCCGCTTACCGGCCTGCCGAATTTGCGCGCGCTTGAACAGCAGCTGGAGAAGCATACCCACCGAGTGGTCTGCTGCCTACACATCAGCAATTTGGAGTTTCTTAGTCGCCACTACGGCATGATGATGCGCGTTCAGTGCAAGCGCAGCATCACTCGTGAGCTGCAGCCGCTGCTGATGAGAAATGAGAAGGTGTACCAGCTACCGGGAAGCGAGCTGCTGCTGCTGCTCAACGGCGCCGAACCGACGGCGCGGCTTCAGCATATGGTGGACTACCTCAGCGGAAGAAAAATTTTCTGGCATCACACCGCAATGGATATCGAATTTGGTGCCTCCTGGGGAATTATCGAAGGCGCTGGGGAGATCTTTCACCAGACGCTAGGGCAGCTGAGCTGGCTCTCCGAGCAGGCCTGTTCAACCTCGCACGTGCTGGCCCTGACCCAGAGTCTTGAAACCGTATGCGACCACACTACCGAGCGCGTGCTGCTGCTTAACCGCGTGAAACGTGCGCTGGAGGAGGAGGGGCTGCTGCTCTATGCCCAGCCGATCCAGAACGCGGACGGGGTGGGGTACCATGAGGTGCTGACCCGCCTCTCCGTGGAGGGTGAAATTCTGACGCCTGACCGTTTTCTGCCGGTCATTGCCCAGTTTAACCTGAGTATTCGCTTTGATATGCAGGTATTGGAGACGCTGCTGCGCTGGCTGCGCGCGCATCCGGTTCCTGGTACCCAGGCGCGATTCTCCGTTAACCTGATGCCGCTGACCCTGATGCAAAAGGAGTCGGCCACGCAGATTATGGCCCTGTTTAAAAGCTATGGCGTTGCGCCTCAGTGCGTGATTATTGAGATAACCGAAGAGCAGGCTTTTTCCAATTCGGAGACCAGCATGCACAACATTCAGCGCCTGCAAAACTACGGTTTCAAGATTGCAATCGATGATTTTGGTACCGGCTACGCTAACTTTGAGCGCCTGAAGCGCCTGCATGCTGACATCGTGAAGATCGACGGCTGCTTCGTGAAGGATATTCTCACCGACTCTCTGGACGCGATGATCGTGAAGTCCATCTGCTTTATGGCGAAAGCCAAATCCCTGACGGTAGTGGCGGAGTATGTAGAGACCGAAGAGCAGCGCGATCTGCTGCTCTCGCTGGGGGTGGACTATCTGCAGGGCTATCTGTTGGGTAAACCCGAGAAGCTAGCGGACTAGGCATAAAAAAACCGGGGCAGGCCCCGGTTTTGCTCGCGAGTGATATCTATCTTACAGCACAAGCGCAGCGATAGAAGCAGACAGCACGCTGACCAGCGTAGAGCCGTAGACCAGTTTCAGGCCGAAGCGTGATACCACGTTACCTTGCTCTTCGTTCAAACCTTTAATGGCGCCTGCAATAATGCCGATAGAGGAGAAGTTAGCAAAGGAGACGAGGAACACGGAGAGGATCCCTTCCGCACGCGGTGACAGGGTGCTGGCGATCTTCTGCAGGTCCATCATGGCAACGAATTCGTTAGAGACCAGTTTGGTCGCCATAATACTGCCTACCTGCAGCGCTTCGCCGGCCGGTACGCCCATTACCCATGCAACCGGGTAGAAGATGTAGCCCAGAATGCCCTGGAAGGAGATGCCCAGCACGGCGGCGAACAGGGCGTTGAGGCCAGAGATGAGCGCGATAAAGCCGATCAGCATGGCAGCAACGATAATCGCCACCTTGAAGCCTGCCAGGATATACTCACCCAGCATCTCAAAGAAGCTCTGGCCTTCGTGCAGGTTAGCCATCTGCAGGTTCTCTTCGCTCTCATCCACGCGGTACGGGTTAATCAGCGACAGAACAATAAAGGTGCTGAACATGTTGAGAACCAGCGCCGCAACGACGTATTTTGGTTCCAGCATGGTCATGTACGCGCCAACGATTGACATGGAGACGGTGGACATCGCCGTAGCTGCCATCGTGTACATGCGGTTGCGCGACATTTTGCCGAGGATATCTTTATAGGCGATAAAGTTTTCTGACTGCCCCAGAATCAGCGAGCTTACCGCGTTAAACGACTCCAGTTTGCCCATGCCGTTAACTTTTGACAGCACGGTACCGATAGCGCGGATCACAATCGGCAGAACGCGAATGTGCTGCAGGATACCGATCAGCGCAGAGATAAAGACGATAGGGCAGAGCACTTTCAGGAAGAAGAATGCCAGACCTTCATCGTTCATTTTACCAAAGACGAAGTTGGTCCCTTCGTTGGCAAAGCCGAGCAGTTTTTCAAACATCTCGGAGAAGCCACGCACGAAGCCCTGGCCGACGTCGGAGTTCAGGAAGAACCAGGCGAGTAAGACTTCAATAACCAAAAGCTGAACAACGAAACGAATACGAATTTTCTTGCGATCGCTGCTGACCAGCAAGGCCAGAAGCGCCACAACGGCAAGCGCCAAAACAAAGTGAAGAACGCGGGACATACTTTTTGCTCCAAACATGAGGCAGGTTTAGTTTTCGTGCACATTCTATGAAACAAGAGTAAATAAAACGAGATCAAATACACACTATCGTAATGTCCTGTGACGAGACTCAAAAATAGTGATCAAAGATACAATTTTGTTATGTTAATAAAAGAAGTGTAAAACCCATTTACGCTGCTAAACTGTAACACATCGGGTTACTTACCCACGCACTATCGCTCTTTTCCTGTCCTTCACTCCGTTAATCGGTTTTATCTATCGAAGAAATCCACCCAAGCGAACTTGATAATCATTCGCATTTTGCTAGCATGAAACATAGCAAAGGCTATATTAGAGGCAAAAATGAACGATAGCAGCGTTGAAAGTAGTAGCGGGCGTACAGCGCGAAAGCTTCGGTTCGCATTGATGGGACCGGCCTTTGTGGCGGCGATTGGCTACATCGATCCCGGTAATTTTGCTACCAATATTCAGGCCGGCGCCAGTTTCGGCTATAAGCTGCTATGGGTTGTTGTATGGGCTAACCTGATGGCGATGCTGATCCAGGTGCTCTCCGCCAAGCTAGGGATTGCAACAGGCAAAAACCTTGCTGAGCATATCCGCGATCGCTATCCACGGCCGGTAGTCTGGTTCTACTGGGTGCAGGCGGAAATCATCGCTATGGCTACCGATCTGGCGGAGTTCATCGGGGCGGCAATTGGTTTTAAGCTTATTCTCGGCGTGTCGCTGCTGCAGGGGGCGGTGCTGACCGGGATTGCCACCTTCCTGATCCTGATGCTGCAGCGTCGCGGCGATAAGCCGCTGGAGAAAGTGATTGGCGGTCTGCTACTCTTTGTCGCGGCTGCGTACGTTGTAGAGCTCATCTTCTCCCAGCCTAAGCTGGTGGATCTGGGCAAAGGGATGCTGATCCCCAGCCTGCCGACCACCGAAGCGGTGTTTCTGGCTGCGGGCGTGCTGGGGGCAACCATTATGCCGCACGTCATCTATCTGCACTCCTCGCTCACCCAGAATCTGCACAGCGGATCGCGCAAAGAGCGCTACTCAGCAACCAAGTGGGACGTGGCAATTGCCATGACCATTGCCGGCTTCGTTAACCTGGCGATGATGGCAACGGCCGCCGCTGCGTTTCATTTTAGCGGCCATACCGGCGTTGCTGACCTGGATCAGGCCTACCTTACCCTTGAACCGTTGTTAAGCCATGCGGCAGCGACCATCTTTGGTCTGAGCCTGGTCGCGGCAGGACTCTCCTCTACGGTAGTGGGGACGCTGGCCGGGCAGGTCGTGATGCAGGGGTTTGTCCGCTTTAGCATTCCGCTGTGGCTACGTCGGTCTATCACCATGCTGCCGTCGTTTATTGTGATCCTGATGGGACTGGATCCGACGCGTATTCTGGTGATGAGCCAGGTACTGCTTAGCTTCGGTATCGCGCTGGCGCTGGTGCCGCTGCTGATCTTTACCAGCAACGGTAAGCTGATGGGCGAGCTGGTCAATACCCGACTGGTAAAACGCCTCGGCTGGGTGATTGTGGGTCTGGTGGTAGGCCTTAACCTGTGGTTGCTGATAGGGATGGCGCTGGGACTGTAATGTGGGAGTAACGCCGGGTGGCGGCTGCGCTTATCAGGCCTACGGAGAGTAGACTCGAGCAAGCGCAGCGCCGCCGGGCAAGATTAATGGTGATGGCCGTGTCCATGACCGCGTCCCGGGCCACGACGGTCGCTGCGATCGTGCCAGCCTTCGCGATAGCCGCGCTCATAGGCTTTACGGTTGTCCCAGCCACGATGGTAGCCGCGATCGTGTGGACGCCAGCGGTTATCACGCCACTGATAGTGACGGTGCCAGTAGTCCCGGTCGCGCCAGTCTCGGCCATCCCAGTAGTGGCCCCGATCGTCCCGGTCGCCAATCTGTAGTTTTATAGACGGTAGCAGTGTGATCTCACCGGCGTGGGCGACCAGCGGGGCTGTAGTAGCCATTAACAGTGCTGCCAGAATAAGTGACCTGAACATAAAAATTTCCTCCACGAGCGGGCCACGATGGCCTGTAAGCAAATATTACGAGACGTAAAGACCCGTAGCATCGGCTTAACTCCTAATTCGTGGAGGGCAGCACTTTTTGTTAAAAAAGAGTTAATCCGTGCCGTTCAGAATCGCATCGATGATGGCACACTCCTGCTCGGTAAAGTGGCGGTTAGCCAGCATGCCCGCCGCATCGTCCAGTTGGGCAATTTTACTTGCACCAATCAGCACCGAGGTGACTCTGTCCCCGCGCAGCACCCACGCCAGCGCCATCTGGGAGAGCTTCTGCCCGCGCCCCTGGGCCAGAGCATTAAGCTTACGCACCTTCTCTAGCTTCTCATCGGTAAGCTGATCCGGGTTGAGGAAGCGGCTGCCGCTGGCGGCCCGCGAATCGGCCGGAATGCCGTTCAGGTAGCGGTCTGTTAGCTGACCACCCGCCAGCGGTGAAAAGGCAATGCTGCCGACCCCTCTCTCTGCCAGCAGATCCAGCAGCTCATCCTCGACCCAGCGCTCAAACATCGAGTATTTCGGCTGATGGATCAGGCAGGGGGTGCCCAGGTCATCAAGGATAGCGATGGCCTCACGGGCCAGATCCGCCGGGTAGTTAGACAGGCCGACGTAGAGCGCTTTCCCCTGGCGCACGATATGGTCTAGCGCGCGCATGGTCTCTTTTAGCGGCGTATGCGGATCCGGGCGGTGATGATAGAAGATATCGACATACTCAAGGCCCATCCGGCGCAGGCTCTGATCGAGGCTGGCAATAAGATACTTGCGTGATCCCCAGTCGCCGTAGGGGCCGTCCCACATGGTATACCCGGCCTTCGAGGAGATAATCAGCTCGTCGCGGTAAGGCAAAAAGTCTTCCCGCAGAATGCGGCCAAAGTTGCTTTCGGCAGAGCCAGGGGGCGGGCCGTAGTTATTGGCAAGATCAAAGTGGGTTATACCCAAATCAAAGGCGTGGCGTAGCAGCTGGCGGCTGGTCTCCACCAGGGTGGCGTCGCCAAAGTTATGCCACAGCCCCAGCGATATGGCCGGCAGCCTGATGCCGCTTTCGCCGCAGCGGCGATACTCCATTGCCTGATAGCGCTCAGGATTAGCCTGATAAACCATGCAGTTATCCTCTCTGTTCTGTAAAACAAAAGACATTACACCGGAAGGGCTCAGGAAACCCGCCCGGGGATTAATCTTTGCGACGTGGCGCAATCATCAGCGGTTTTCCCGCCAGCAGCAGCCACGCGGGGAGCATCACGATGCATAGCAGCGGCAGCAGAGTGGTATCCGGCACAACCGCGGCCGCCATAAACAGGCTCAGCCAGCCGTCGCGGGTCACGACAAGCACCAGACCGAGAATGGCGCACGACACGGTAATGGCTGCCGGTACGGCTTCAACATGCTCATGCAGCATCAGCCCCAGCGCCACCGCGACGAAGACCGCCGGGAAGATGCGTCCGCCGCGAAAGCCGCAGGCGGCGGCCACCACCAGTGCAGCAAGCTTCACTACCGCAAACAGCAGGTAGTCGCTGACGGTAAAGGTCTGGCTGAACGCCAGCTGCTGCATCTCGCTTAGCCCCTTAAACAGGGTGATATGACCACCGATAATGCCAAGAATGCCGAGGAGAAAGCCGCCGATGCCGAGGATCAACACTGGGTTACGCAGCCGGTGCATCACCTGATGCAGGCGCGGCAGGCACCACACCGCGATCATCCCCAGCGCAATGGCGATGGCGGCCACGACTGCACCGCTGAAGATATCTACCAGCTGCATCTGCCCGTAGTGAGCAATCGGCAGCGAGAAGTGCGGATGGAAGAAGAGGCTGGTGGTCAGCGCACCCGCGGCGGCGGACATCAGCGGGGCAAAAAGGCGATCCCACAGCGGGACATCACTGTTCCCTCCCAGGGTCTGAGAGAAGATCAGCGCCGCCGCGACCGGGGTACCGAAGAGTGCGCCGATAGTGCCGGCCGAGGCCAGAACCGTCCAGTCCAGGGCCGTCACCCGGGGAAAGAGACGTGCGCCTACCGCAACCGCCAGGGCGATATTGACCACCATGATAGGGTGCTCAGGCCCAAGGCTGACGCCCCCCGCCAGGCCAATAATCAGCGCGCAGAGCAGGCCGGGGAGGGTAGAGGTGGCCACCGGCGCGCCAATCAGCGGCTCGGTCGCCGGATCCGGCCCACCGTGACCGGTGCTGTAGCGCAGCACCAGCCCAACGACCACGCCGGTCAGGGTCAGCATGAGCAGCGTCCAGAAGGGCGAGTCCAGGGGGATGCCCAGCTTTGCTGGCAGGCTGGACCAGAGAATTGATTGCAGCACGGAGGCGACTTTCATCACCACCACCAGCACAACGCTCGACGCGATGCCAATAATCAGCGCGGGAAGCGACAGCAACAGCATGGTTCTGGCTCGCGGATGGAGCATGATGATTTCCTTCTGCTTTCACTAAAGTGCACCATTGCACGGTTCGCCTGGCGGCGTCGACACAAATGATGCGGAAAGAGTAAAGTTATTCTGTGATGAAGCTCTATAATCCCTCAGCACTCGTGCTATGGTCGTTGTTGTTACAGCGCCTTGAATTTACAGTGTGCCAAAGATTTATTCTGACTTTAGCGGAGCCGTAAAAGAATGACAAAGTATGCTTTAGTAGGAGACGTAGGCGGCACCAATGCGCGTTTAGCGCTATGCGATGTCGCCAACGGCGAAATTTCCCAGGCTAAGACCTATTCCGGGCTGGACTACCCAAGCCTTGAAGCCGTGGTTCGCGTCTACCTTGCTGAACACAACGTCAGTGTTGAAGATGGCTCTATTGCCATCGCCTGCCCGATTACCGGCGACTGGGTCGCCATGACCAACCACACCTGGGCCTTCTCCATTGCTGAGATGAAGAAGAACCTCGGCTTTGCTCATCTGGAGATCATCAACGACTTTACTGCCGTGTCGATGGCGATCCCGATGCTGGACAGAGAGCATCTGACCCAGTTTGGCGGCGGGGAGCCGGTCGAAGGTAAACCGATTGCCGTCTACGGCGCGGGAACCGGTCTCGGCGTCGCGCACCTTGTGCATGTTGATAAGCGCTGGGTAAGCCTGCCGGGTGAGGGTGGCCACGTTGACTTCGCGCCTAACAGCGAAGAGGAGGCCATTATTCTGGAGGAGCTGCGTGCCGAGGTTGGGCATGTCTCTGCCGAGCGCGTGCTCTCAGGCCCGGGACTGGTCAATCTCTACCGCGCGATTGTGAAATCCGACGGTCGGCTGCCGGAAAACCTGCAGCCGAAAGACGTGACCGAGCGTGCATTAGCGGACAGCTGCACCGACTGCCGCCGGGCGCTGTCGCTGTTCTGCGTGGTGATGGGCCGCTTTGGTGGCAACCTGGCGCTGACGCTGGGCACCTTTGGCGGGGTCTATATTGCAGGCGGTATCGTGCCGCGCTTCCTCGACTTCTTTAAGGCATCCGGCTTCCGCGGCGGCTTTGAGGATAAAGGGCGCTTCAAAGCCTACGTTCAGGACATTCCGGTCTATCTGATCGTCCATGACAACCCTGGCCTGCTGGGTGCAGGTGCGCATATGCGCCAGACCCTGGGCTATATCCTCTGATTACAGGTGCATTAGCTGCCTGAACTCTTTAACCTTGCTGCGGCTGACGGGAACCTGAAAATCAAGATCCCGTAGCCGCAGAATATAGGTGTTGTTAAACCAGGGTTCGATCTCCCGGATCTTATTGAGGTTGACGCAGTAGGAGCGATGGCAGCGGAAAAAGTGCGCCGTCGGCAGCTTGCTGCAAAACTCAGTGATATTCATCGGCATGACGTAGGATTCGCGCCGGGTATAGACAAACGTCATCTTCTCATGGGCTTCGGCGTAGTAGATATCGTGGATGCTGGTCACGATAATGCGCTCATCTTTAATGAGGTTGATGGTGTCGTTCTCGCGGGCCGCTACCGTGCTGCCGCTCATGCCGGACTGCTGCTGCCAGGCGGCCTCCAGCTTTTGCAGCATGGTAATGATGCGCGACTCCTGGTAGGGTTTCAGAATGTAGTCAAACGCCTCCAGCTCAAACGCCTCTACCGCATGCTCTTTCCACGCGGTAATGAACACAATAAAAGGCTTATTCGCAAACTGGCTGATATTTTGCGCCAGCAGCACGCCATCAAGCGACGGAATGTTGATATCCAGAAACAGGGCATCTACCTTGTTGTGCTGAAGATATTTCAGTACGTCCAGACCGTCATCAAAGGTGGCGACAATCTCCATCTGGCTGTGCGCTTTGATAAGCCAGCTTAGCTCCTGCTGGGCGAGGATCTCATCTTCAACGATGATAACTTTCACTCTGGCTCTCCTGTTTAACGCAGTAGCGTAGCCGGTCCGGGAACCGGCGTGCGTTGATGCGGTACGTAAAAGGCAATCTCCGTACCCGGCTCAAGACGGCGAATGTGCAGACCTTCGCCGTAGAGCAGCTTCACGCGATGATGAACGTTCAGCAGGCCGATTTTATTCCCAGGCATCTCGTTGGCTTCAACGCGCTCAATGACTTTGGGATCGATGCCGTGGCCGGTGTCGCGCACGGCAATGCGCACCCGATTGCCACACTCTTCCACGCTAATATTCACCACGCCTTTCCCTTTGCAGGGCTGGATCCCGTGGACGATGGCGTTCTCGACCAGTGGTTGGATCAGCAGGCTTGGGATCACGCAGGTGACCTCTTCATCAATATCATAAATCACCGTCAGCTTGTCGCCGAACCGTGCCTGCTCGATGGCAATGTAATCTTTAATCTGGTAAAGCTCTTTTTTAATGTCGATCTGCTCATCGTCATTGAGCTCGATGTTATAGCGCAGATAGCGCGACAGGTTGATGATCAGCTGCCGGGCGGTATCCGGGTTCATGCGAATCGACGAGGAGATGGCGTTCAGCGCGTTAAACAGGAAGTGCGGGTTAATTTTACTCTGAAGCGCCCGCAGCTCCGCTTTGTTGGCCATTTCACGAAGCTGCTCGGCGCGCGAGACCTCCAGCTGGGTGGAGATGATTTGCGACAGGCCTACCGCCATCTCCTGCAGTGACGAGGTGATCTGGTGGGCATGACAGTAGTAGATTTTCAGCGTGCCGGTGACCACGCCTTTCTCCCACAGGGGGATCACCAGCATGGAGTGGATCTCTGGAGTTCGGTGCGCCTCATCGTTGTTTTTAATCACGATTTGGCCGTTGTCGATCGCCTGGCGGGTAGTGGGGCTGATAATGTCATCGCTGTCTCGATAGTTATTCTCGCCGACGCCGACGTAGGCAAGGACATGATCGATATTGGTGATGGCGACCGCATCGGCGTGAATATCGCGGCGGATAATATCGCACACCTGGCGCAGCGACTCGCTGTTCACGTGACGGAACAGGGGCAGCGTTTTATTGGCAATATCCAGCGCCAGCTTCGCCTGACGCGCCGCGCTGGCCTCCTTTTCACCCTCAACGCTCTGCACCAGCAGCACGATAAAACCGATGCACACCGTGCCTAAGATCATCGGCACGCCGATCTTTGAGACGATATCCAGTCCCAGCTCGGTAGTAGGCGCCCAGAGCACGACCAAAATCATCGTCAGGGTTTCGCACAGCATGCCCGCAATGATCCCGACGCGCCAGCGCTGTGCTTTCGGGATTTTAATGTTGATCCAGCCGGAGAGGATGCCCGCGATAATACTGGTAATAAAGCAGGGGACAGCGGTCACGCCGCCGATATCGATCAGGTAGCGGTGGGTGCCGGCAATCACGCCGGTGATAATGCCGACCCACGGCCCGAACAGGATCCCCCCTGACATAACCGCAATAATACGTACGTTAACCAGCGAGCCCTCGACCTGCACGCCTGACCATGTACTAAACAGGGCAAACAGCGAGAAGATAGCGGTCACGGCCAACAACTCTTTTGGTGAGTGGGCCGTTTTGTGCAGCAGCTCACGGAAGAGGCGGATGCGGATCAGAAAGAACAGGCAAATAAGCATTAACGCCGCGCGATCGAAAACCGCCAGCAGCATAGTGAAAATTTCGTGCACGGATAGCTCAGTGTGAATGACGTGAAAAAGAGATGATAAAAAAATTAGCGACAGAAGACCAGTTAACTTCCCGGATGAAAAACAGGGAAAAACCATGAACATAAAAGGGGATTGTCCAGCTGGAGCAGTCCGGGCATCAGATCCTGATAAACCAGGTAACCTTAGCGTAATTTCATTGATATCATCGTGTTAAGAATTTTTACGTTTGTTGTTTAAATTAACACCGGCGCTCATCATCAGCCAGCCAGCGGTTCCGCTTTTTCACCAGCAAACAATTTTTACTTTTTCTCTCGACAGTGGGAAATTTTTCAGGCTATTTTCAATGCTATGCCACTACGACAGGTGGCAACGTCGCTCGGACGGTCCGGGCGCTCACGTTATCCGAGGAATCTATGGCTGAATTCAGTCCTGAACGTCGCTTTACGCGTATCGATCGTCTCCCCCCTTACGTTTTTAACATTACTGCCGAGCTGAAGATGGCTGCGCGCCGGCGCGGCGAAGATATTATTGACTTCAGCATGGGCAACCCTGACGGCGCGACTCCGCTGCACATCGTTGAAAAGCTCTGTACCGTGGCGCAGCGCCCCGATACCCACGGCTACTCAACGTCTCGCGGCATTCCACGCCTGCGGCGGGCGATCTCCCGCTGGTATCAGGAGCGCTATCAGGTTGAGATCGATCCGGAAAGCGAAGCCATCGTCACCATTGGTTCTAAAGAGGGGCTGGCGCACCTGATGCTGGCCACCCTCGATCATGGCGACACCGTACTGGTACCCAATCCAAGCTATCCGATCCATATCTATGGCGCGGTCATCGCCGGGGCGCAGGTCCGCTCCGTGCCGTTGGTCGAGGGCGTTGACTTCTTTAATGAGCTGGAGCGCGCCATTCGCGAAAGCTATCCGAAGCCAAAAATGATGATCCTCGGCTTCCCTTCGAACCCAACAGCGCAGTGCGTGGAGCTGGACTTCTTTGAAAAAGTCGTTGCGCTGGCGAAGCGTTATGACGTGCTGGTCGTGCACGATCTTGCCTATGCCGATATCGTTTACGACGGCTGGAAAGCGCCGTCCATTATGCAGGTGCCTGGCGCTCGCGACGTAGCGGTAGAGTTCTTCACTCTGTCAAAAAGCTATAACATGGCGGGCTGGCGAATTGGCTTTATGGTTGGCAACCCGGAGCTGGTGAACGCCCTGGCGCGAATTAAAAGCTATCACGACTACGGCACCTTTACGCCGCTGCAGGTGGCGGCGATTGCTGCGCTTGAAGGCGATCAACAGTGCGTGCGCGATATAGCCGACCAGTATAAACGCCGTCGCGACGTACTGGTTAAAGGGCTGCACGAGGCGGGTTGGATGGTGGAGATGCCTAAAGCTTCCATGTACGTATGGGCAAAGATCCCAGACGCCTACGCCGAGATGGGCTCGCTGGAGTTCGCTAAGAAGCTGCTCAATGATGCAAAAGTCTGCGTTTCACCTGGGGTAGGGTTTGGTGAATATGGCGATACCCACGTGCGTTTTGCCCTGATCGAGAACCGGGACCGTATTCGTCAGGCGGTGCGTGGAATTAAAGCGATGTTCCGCGCCGATGGCCTGCTTCCCGTTACGCCAAAAGTATCTGCGGAAGAGAGCGAGTAGAATCGCTTGATAGAATAGAAACAGGAGCCAAATGGCTCCTGTTTTTTTATGCGTGACAGCTGCTCAGATCATCAGGGCGAAGGTGCCGGCCCATACAATGACCATCACGGAAATGCCCATAAAAAAATATTTCACGTTTCATCACTCCGCATACGTCAGGGTACGCATTAATGAACATCAGGACTGATTATAGAGAGCTGAAACTGCACCAAAGCCAAATTGAGAATTTTCTCGCTTAGGATAGCAGCATCACCCCAGAATTTCGGGCGTACCTTACGCCAGACGGCGCTAATGTACGCTTAATTATTACAGGGTGCAAGAGGCTTTTTTTTTAATAATTTTAGGTGCTTAGCTGTGTCGTGGAACGGCGACACTTTTATTTCCTTCTGCAATCATTTGCCTTTCAGCGACGCGATTAACGCTGCGGCAACGCCTTTTTTGCGCTTGATTCATAAGGAATATTTGGCGGAAAAGTGTGCGTTTGATCACTATCATCAGCTGCTGTCAGCACATTAAAAAGCCCGCCGGGGGATGGCGGGCGACGAAATTATTCCATTGCGGCTTTAGCCAGATCGTCCTGTACCTGCTGACGCTGTGCCGGGGTCAGGATCTGATTAAGGTCGAAGTAGTACTTCACCTTGTAGTAACGCGCCTGCTGTTCGGCATTGCCGAAGGCGGTCAGCTGCGTTTTTACCGTATTATCATTCCATTTCCCTGAACGGATCATATCGATGATTGCGCCATCTTTCGCACCGGTGATCTTGATTTGCTGAATATTAGTTTTGAGCTGCTGGTGCAGCTGCTGAATTTTCGTGACCTGATCCTGGCTCAGTTTCAGGTGCTGCACGATAGGATCCTGAGACGGCGCCGGTGCCGTAGAGACATTTGCTGCAAAAGCCGCGCCTGAAGAGAGAGCCAGTGCGGAGACCAGTAAAGCGGAACGCAAAATTTTGTTCATATTTTTAATCCAACAAGCAAGATGAAAGCAAGCTGGCGAGCACATCCTGTCGCCGCTATCTGCTGTAATAACGTATTGGGAAAAAACAGTATAATAAGTCTCTTCCGTCGAAACACAGCATACGCATTTAATATCGCATAGCCACGCAGATTTGTTTTGCCAATGGTAACCGAATGAAAATAATAGTAGGCTCCGTTACTTATATTAATTAATGAATAGATGATGGTTTTAAATTTATATGGTGAATATGTTACATAAGTAATTAATTTTATTTGAGATAAATCTATTTTTGGCACAGGCAGGCAAAGCCAGTCTTTACGGGGCTTGTGAGAGATCCGCATTGATTAATTACGCTTTTTTGAATTTTTTCAGATTGATAAGTTTGTATGAGGGGAATACTCTTCTCCGGAAATTATACTTCCGTACAGGACCATTATTATCTCTTTATTTATTGGCAGTTGATCTCGTTTCTTGAATATTGGCCGGTAGCAGTCAGACCTGTCAATCTATACGGTTCTTTATTAAAGGTATCACTATTTACGCCTGTGCTTGCAGGAAGTTTTTTAACACTCTTTAAAGGTGGTTTTTATGTTTAGAATGTTATCGGCTGAGTTTTTTGGCACGTTCTGGCTGGTTTTGGGCGGGTGCGGCAGCGCAGTTCTGGCAGCAGCGTTCCCTGAGCTTGGAATAGGGTTTGTCGGCGTGGCGCTGGCGTTTGGCCTGACCGTACTGACGATGGCCTATGCCGTAGGCCATATCTCCGGTGCCCACTTTAACCCGGCAGTGACGCTGGGGCTTTGGGTTGCAGGTCGTACGCCTGCTCGTCACGTCATTCCCTACATTATTGCCCAGGTAATTGGCGGTATCGTCGGGGCAGCGGTGCTCTATCTTATCGCCAGCGGTAAAGCGGGCTTTGATGCGACGCTGAGCGGCTTTGCCTCCAACGGCTTTGGCGAACATTCACCAGGCGGCTTCTCCTTTGCCGCCTGCGCGATAGCTGAAGTGGTACTGACGGCATTTTTCCTGTTAGTCATTCTTGGTACAACGGACAGATACGCGTCGGTAGGGTTTGCGCCGCTGGCAATTGGCCTTGCTTTAACGCTTATCCATCTCATCAGCATTCCGGTGACCAACACCTCTGTTAACCCTGCACGCAGCACTGCCGTAGCGATCTTCCAGGGAACCTGGGCGCTGCAACAGCTGTGGGTCTTCTGGGTAATGCCACTTGCCGGTGGTCTGATCGGCGGGCTGATCTACCGGGTTCTGCTTAGCGATACTGTCTCCCTGCCGAAGCAGGCGCAGACAGCAAAAGAGTAGTAGTAGGGCCATCCGTACCCTTCTCAGGCGGTGCGGATGGCTATCTGCCCAAGCGTTGATGGATATAGTAAATAATGAAACGAAAGTTTGTCTGTAGCTTTCTAAGCTGCCTGCTGCTCTCCGGATGCGGTTCGGTAATGGGGCGAACCAGCCTTGCTCAGGGCGAGACATGGTATCCAGGCCCGAAAACGGATATTGACGTGGTTAAAGGGGATAGCGAGCATGACTATAACTTTGTGCAAGGGACGCTGTGGACGTTGGATATGCCCCTGTCGTTAATCGGCGATACGCTGATGCTGCCGGTTGACTATTTTCATGGACCGTGGCGCCTTCAAACGTCCAGCGCGTCATCTTCGCCGAAAAAAGGTTAACGTCCTGTACGCCTCTCGTCAGGGCAGTGGTCGGCAGTACAATAAAGCGCGCGATGGCCTTATAAAATATTGCGAGGAACGCCGTATAGCTCATTTTCAGTGGTGATAGCTGCCGTCTATAGTACATTAAATCATGGTATACTCCTGCCTCACTTTTTCTTTTCCGCTTTGGGGCGTTTTAATATGCAACAGCCCGTTGTGTATGTTGGTGAGTGGCTGGTTACACCCTCTATTAACCAAATCAGCCGTAAGGGACGTCAGCTTACCCTTGAGCCACGCTTAATCGATCTTCTGGTTTTCTTTGCTCACCATCCGGGGCAGGTTCTGACTCGGGACGAATTGATTGATAATGTCTGGACACGCAGTGTGGTCACAGGTCACGTTGTTACCCAGAGTATTTCCGAGCTGCGTAAATCATTAAAAGATGGTGATGCTAACGCGCCTGAGTATATCGTCACGGTACCCAAGCGGGGTTATAAGTTAACGGTAGCGGTGGCCTGGAGTAGTGAAGAAGCGGAGGAGGCTGGTGCTATTACGCTGCCTGTGCCAGAGGGGGTGCCTGAAGCAGCACCTGAAACAGCACCTGAAACACTCGCTGAACTGCCACCTGAAAAGGGTTCGCTCCGTCGCCGACTGAATGCATTTATTGTCTGGGGGCTATTCCTGCTGGCGTTGGGCTCATGCGTGGCGCTGGTTGCGCTGGCAACGATTGATGCTCATCCACCGGTAACTAAAACTCGTCTGCTGCTGAACCCGCGCGATATCGATATCCATTTGGTCGATAGCAGCGGCTGTACCAACCGCAGCACGCAGCACGCCTATGCGGTGGGGCTGGGCAGCCTGATCACCACCACGCTGAACACCTTCTCCACCTTTATGGTTCACGACAAAACTAACTACAACATCAACGAACCCAGCAGCTCAGGAAAAACACTGACCATTGAATTTGTTAATCAGCGGCACTACCGCGCCCAGCAGTGCTTTATGTCGATTAAGCTGGTCGATAACGCTGATGATTCAACCATGCTTGATAAACGCTATTTCGTAACCAGCGATAACCAGCTATCGATTCAAAACGACCTTATGACCAGCCTGTCCGAGGCGCTGACCCAGCCGTGGCCGGACCTTTTGCAGACGATGCTCGCCCAGTATATGCCTGCCCAGAGCACGTCACTGGTGACCTTTTATCAGGCTCATCAGCTATTAATGAAAGGCGACGTTGACTCATTAGGTAAAGCCAGTGAGCTGTTAAACGAGGTATTAAAACAGTCTCCGGAGTTTATCTATGCGAGAGCGGAAAAAGCATTAATCGATGTCTTACGTCACTCCCAGCAGCCGCTAAATGAGAAACAGCTCGCTATGCTCAATGACGAGATCACGCAGGTAAGTGATGCGCCGGGGATGAAAGAGATGGCCATTCTGTATCAAATTGAAACCGTCGATCTACTTGGTAAAGGTAACGTTGACGAGGCTTATAAAACTATCAACAAATCTATCAATCTGGAAATGTCCTGGATTGGATATGTGCTGTTAGGCAAAGTTTATGAAATGAAAGGGCTGAACCGTCTGGCGGCAGATGCCTATATTACTGCCTTTAATTTACGCCCAGGCGATAACACGCTCTACTGGATCGAAAACAGCGTATTTCAAACATCGGTGACTCGCGTTGTTCCCTATCTCGATAATTTCCTCTCTAAAGAGTAAATGCGCGACAACAAGGTTAAATTAATGTTTAAATAATGCTTCTTTTTGTTATTTAAAAGTCTTTTTTGTATTGTGTTTAAGATTTAACTTAATACGATGAGGCCTGCTTAACCTATTGTAATTGAAGATTGTTTATCTTTTCCTGACCTCAAGATGTTATCCTGATATGTAACTCAGAAAGGTCAGGGTGTCATTTTTTTGCAGTTTGTTTTTATTTCACTTTATCCTTAGGACTTTGTTACTGCAGATCCGTACTCTTGTTGGCAGTTGGTCGGATCAATAACAAGCTTCAACTCATGATCCGTACCTCCAAATAACTCTCAGGAGACAACGAAACATGAGTACTGCCAAAAAGATCGGGCTGTTCGCCTGTACCGGCGTTGTTGCCGGAAATATGATGGGGAGCGGTATTGCACTATTACCTGCCAACCTCGCCAGTATCGGTGCTATTTCAATCTGGGGCTGGGTCATCTCTATTATTGGCGCTATGTCATTGGCCTATGTTTATGCGCGACTGGCGACCAAAAACCCACAGCAGGGTGGACCCATTGCTTATGCAGGGGAGATATCTCCAGCATTTGGTTTCCAGACAGGCGTCCTCTATTATCATGCAAACTGGATTGGTAACCTGGCCATCGGGATTACCGCCGTTTCTTATCTTTCGACGTTTTTCCCGGTATTAAATAATCCTGTTCCGGCCGGCATTGCCTGTATTGCCATTGTTTGGCTCTTTACCTTCGTCAATATGCTCGGCGGAACCTGGGTCAGCCGTCTGACGACTATCGGTCTGGTGCTGGTTCTAATCCCAGTCGTGATGACCGCTGTTGTAGGCTGGCACTGGTTTGATATGGCCACCTATCAGGCGAACTGGAACACCTCTACCACAACGGATAGCCACGCGGTAATCAAAAGTATTCTGCTCTGCCTGTGGGCCTTTGTGGGTGTCGAGTCCGCCGCAGTCAGTACCGGCATGGTGAAAAACCCGAAACGTACCGTCCCGCTGGCAACCATGCTGGGTACAGCGCTGGCCGGTATTGTCTATATTGCCGCGACTCAGGTTATCGCCGGTATGTATCCCGCAGCGCAGATGGCTTCATCCGGTGCACCGTTCGCCGTCAGCGCTTCTACCATCCTTGGCGGCTGGGCAGCGCCGATTGTCTCTGCGTTTACCGCTTTTGCCTGCCTGACCTCGCTAGGCTCCTGGATGATGCTGGTCGGCCAGGCCGGTGTGCGTGCCGCTAACGATAACAACTTCCCGAAAGTGTATGGCGAAGTCGATAGCAACGGCATTCCGAAAAAGGGCCTGCTGCTGGCCGCAGTAAAAATGACCGTTCTGATGATACTGATCACCATGATGAACTCTGCCGGGGGTAAAGCATCCGACCTGTTTGGTGAGCTGACCGGTATCGCGGTACTGCTGACCATGCTGCCTTACTTCTACTCCTGTGTAGACCTGATCCGCTTCGAAGGTATCAACGTACGTAACTTCGTCAGCCTGATCTGCTCCGTACTGGGCTGTGGGTTCTGCTTCATCGCCCTGATGGGAGCCAGCTCCTTCGAACTGGCCGGCACCTTCATCGTCAGCCTGATCATCCTGATGTTCTACGGTCGCAAGATGCACCAGCGCCAGCTTGGCAACGACACCGCTAAAAGAGAAACCGCCAGCGCGCTGTAACTCTTAACCCTTTCCTGCAGCCCTTCCTTCACCTGTCACCAATGGCGGGAGGGGCTTGCTCTACCCGGAGATTAGATTATGAACGTTATTGCTATCATGAATCACATGGGCGTTTACTTCAAAGAGGAGCCCATCCGTGAATTGCATCGTGCCCTTGAACGCCTCGATTTCCGCGTTGTTTACCCTAACGACCGCGACGATCTGCTGAAGCTTATTGAAAACAATGCCCGTCTGTGCGGCGTTATCTTTGACTGGGATAAATACAATCTCGAGCTGTGCGAAGAGATCAGCAAGATGAACGAGTACATGCCCCTGTACGCGTTCGCTAACACTTATTCTACGCTTGATGTCAGCCTCAACGATCTGCGTATGCAGGTACGTTTCTTTGAGTATGCGCTGGGTGCGGCCGAAGACATTGCCCATAAAATTAAGCAGAACACCGATGAGTACATCGACGCCATCCTGCCGCCGTTAACTAAGGCGCTGTTCAAATATGTTCGCGAAGGCAAATATACCTTCTGCACCCCAGGCCATATGGGCGGGACGGCTTTCCAGAAAAGCCCGGTCGGCAGCCTCTTTTATGACTTCTTCGGCCCGAATACCATGAAATCCGATGTTTCGATTTCGGTCTCCGAGCTGGGTTCTCTGCTGGATCACAGCGGTCCGCATAAAGAAGCTGAAGAGTATATTGCGCGCGTATTTAATGCCGAGCGCAGCTATATGGTGACCAACGGTACCTCCACCGCCAATAAAATCGTCGGCATGTACTCCGCACCCGCGGGCAGCACCGTACTGATTGACCGCAACTGCCATAAATCGCTGACTCATCTCATGATGATGAGCGACATCACGCCTATCTATTTCCGCCCAACCCGCAACGCCTACGGTATTCTCGGTGGGATCCCGCAGAGTGAGTTCCAGCACGCCACTATCGCTAAGCGCGTCAAAGAGACGCGCAATGCAACCTGGCCGGTACATGCGGTGATCACCAACTCCACCTACGATGGTCTGCTCTACAACACGGACTACATCAAGAAAACGCTGGACGTGAAGTCAATCCATTTTGACTCTGCCTGGGTGCCTTATACCAACTTCTCACCGATCTATGCTGGCAAGTGCGGGATGAGCGGCGGCCGTGTGGAAGGGAAGGTGATCTATGAAACCCAGTCCACGCACAAGCTGCTGGCCGCCTTCTCCCAGGCATCGATGATCCACGTGAAAGGTGACGTTAATGAAGAGACCTTTAACGAGGCCTTCATGATGCACACCACCACCTCACCGCACTACGGCATCGTGGCTTCCACCGAAACTGCCGCAGCGATGATGAAAGGCAATGCCGGGAAGCGCCTGATCGACGGTTCTATCCAGCGTGCCATCAAGTTCCGTAAAGAGATCAAGCGCCTGAAAGGAGAGTCTGAAGGGTGGTTCTTTGATGTCTGGCAGCCGGAGCATATCGATGAACCCGAATGCTGGCCGCTGCGTTCAGATAGCAGCTGGCACGGCTTTAAAAACATCGATAACGAGCACATGTACCTCGACCCAATCAAGGTCACCATTCTCACGCCGGGGATGACCAAAGACGGCGCGATGGATGAGTTCGGGATCCCGGCCAGCATCGTGGCGAAGTACCTGGATGAACGCGGCATCGTGGTTGAGAAAACCGGGCCTTACAACCTGCTGTTCCTGTTCAGCATTGGTATCGATAAAACCAAAGCGCTGAGCCTGCTACGCGCGCTGACCGATTTCAAACGCGGCTTCGATCTGAACCTGCGGGTGAAAAATATGCTGCCGTCGCTGTACCACGAGGATCCGGAATTCTATGAAAACATGCGCGTTCAGGAGCTGGCGAAGAATATTCATAAGCTGGTTGAGAAACACAACCTGCCGGATCTGATGTTCCGCGCATTTGAAGTCCTGCCCTCTATGGTTATGACCCCGTTTGCGGCGTTCCAGAAAGAGCTGCACGGCCAGACTGAGGAGGTCTACCTCGAAGAGATGGTTGGTCGCGTTAATGCCAACATGATCCTCCCGTATCCGCCGGGCGTTCCGCTGGTGATGCCGGGTGAAATGATCACCGAAGAGAGCCGCCCAGTACTGGAGTTCTTGCAGATGCTGTGTGAAATCGGCGCGCACTATCCGGGCTTCGAAACCGATATTCACGGTGCCTATCGCCAGAAGGATGGTCGCTACACCGTCAAGGTGCTGAAGAACGATAAATAAACCCTAAAGACGTCTGCCTGGCCTGCGGGATCGTAGGCCAGGTAAGCGTAGCGCCACCCGGCAAATCTAGCTAGCCCAGGGAGACTCTATGAAAACACCCTCACAGCCGCGTGCGATTTACTACATCGTCGCGATCCAAATCTGGGAATACTTCAGCTTTTACGGCATGCGTGCCTTACTTATCCTCTATCTTACCCATCAGCTTGGCTTCAATGACAGGCATGCGATCAGCCTGTTCAGCGCCTACGCCTCGTTAGTTTACGTTACCCCTATTCTCGGTGGCTGGCTTGCCGACCGCCTGCTTGGTAATCGCATGGCGGTCATCGCTGGCGCACTGTTAATGACCCTTGGCCATGTCGTGCTGGGCCTGGGCTCTGACTCCACAAAAAGCCTGTATCTTGCGCTGGCCATCATCATCTGCGGCTATGGCCTGTTTAAATCCAACGTTAGCTGTCTGTTAGGCGAAATGTATACGCCAGAGGATACGCGGCGGGACGGTGGATTTGCGCTGCTCTATGCCGCCGGCAACGTTGGTTCGATAGCCTCGCCGATAGCCTGTGGACTGGTAGCGCACTGGTATGGCTGGCACGCGGGATTCGCACTGGCAGGAATCGGCATGTTTATCGGCCTGATCGTCTTTTTAAGCGGCCAACGCCATTTTCGTCACGCTCGCCGGGTTAACAAATCTGCTCTCAGCGCGACGACGGTTATGCTGCCCGCCTGGGCGTGGATGGTGCTGTTGCTGTGCGTGGCACCGTTCTTCTTCTCTCTGCTGCTGAAAAATAACTGGGCTGGCTACCTGCTGGCGATCGTCTGCGTCATCGCCGCCCGGATTGTGGCGCGCATTATGGTGAAGTTTCCTGAACACCGTCGCGCGCTGTGGCAAATTGTCCTGCTGATGATGACCGGGACGCTGTTCTGGGTGCTGGCGCAGCAGGGCGGTAGCTCTATCAGCCTGTTCATCGATCGCTTTGTTAACCGTCACATTTTTCACAAAGAGGTTCCGACAGCACTGTTCCAGTCAGTTAATGCCGTTGCCGTGATGGCTGCCGGGGTAGTGCTCGCATGGCTAGCAGGGCCCGGAGTCGGTTCCCATTCTGCGCTGCGCGTATGGCTGAAGTTTGCATTTGGCCTCGGGCTGATGGCGGGCGGTTTTATGCTGCTGGCGCTAAACGCTCACGGTGGCCAGCAGGATGGGCAAGCCTCGATGGGCAAGCCTCGATGGGCCTGATGATTACCGGTCTGTCGATGATGGGCTTTGCCGAGCTGTTTATCGATCCGGTAGCAATGGCGCAAATTACCCGTTTCAACATGCCCGGCGTAGCGGGGGTTCTGACCGGCATCTATATGCTGGCAACCGGTGCGGTTGCTAACTGGTTGGCGGGGGTCGTGGCGCAGCAGACTACCGAGCCGCAGTCCGGTACTGCCGCGCTCGCTGCTTACCAGCACTTTTTTTCGCAGATGGGACTGTGGACCTTCGGCTGCGTGGCGCTGATTGTGGCGCTGCTTGCCGGCGCCAGGTTGGTATTCATCTCTCCGGCCCCCTGCATACAGCATCCCAGTCGTGATTAACTCTATAAGGAGACAGCATGTCCGAACAACTGGTGCACGATGCCGATGAGGCAATCGATCTTAATAGTGAACTAAAAACCCGCCGCGAGAAGCTGGCGCAGCTGCGTGAGCAGGGCGTTGCCTTCCCGAACGACTTCCGTCGCGACCGCACCTCCGATGCGCTGCACGCCGAGTTTGATGGCAAAGAGAACGACGAGCTGGAAGCGCTGAACGTGGAAGTGAGCGTGGCCGGCCGGATGATGACCCGCCGTATCATGGGCAAGGCGTCGTTCGTCACCCTGCAGGACGTCGGCGGCCGGATTCAGCTCTACGTCTCCCGCGACGACCTGCCGGAAGGCATCTACAACGAGCAGTTCAAGAAGTGGGACCTGGGCGATATCCTCGGCGCGAAAGGCAGGCTGTTCAAAACCAAGACCGGCGAGCTCTCCATCCACTGCACCGAGCTGCGCCTGCTGACCAAAGCCCTGCGCCCGCTGCCGGACAAGTTCCACGGCCTGCAGGATCAGGAAGCCCGCTACCGCCAGCGCTACCTGGATCTCATCTCCAACGAGGAGTCCCGCCACACCTTTAAAGTGCGTTCGCGGATTTTAGCAGGTATCCGCCAGTTCATGGTCGGCCGCGACTTTATGGAAGTGGAAACCCCGATGATGCAGGCGATCCCGGGCGGCGCGTCTGCCCGTCCGTTCATCACCCATCACAATGCCCTGGATATGGACATGTACCTGCGTATCGCGCCGGAGCTGTACCTGAAGCGTCTGGTGGTGGGCGGATTCGAGCGCGTATTCGAAATTAACCGTAACTTCCGTAACGAAGGGGTCTCGGTGCGCCATAACCCTGAGTTCACCATGATGGAACTCTATATGGCGTACGCGGACTATAAAGACCTGATCGAGCTGACCGAGTCCCTGTTCCGCACCCTGGCGCAGGACATTCTGGGCACCACTCTGGTGCCTTACGGCGAGGAGACCTTCGACTTCGGCAAGCCGTTTGAGAAGCTGACCATGCGCGAGGCGATCAAGAAGTACCGTCCGGAAACCAACATGGCCGATCTGGACAACTTTGACGCGGCGAAGGCGCTGGCCGAATCAATTGGTATTCACGTTGAGAAGAGCTGGGGGCTAGGCCGTATTGTCACTGAAATCTTTGATGAAGTAGCCGAAGCACATCTGATCCAGCCGACCTTCATCACCGAGTACCCGGCAGAAGTGTCACCGCTGGCGCGCCGTAATGACGTGAATCCGGAGATCACCGACCGCTTTGAGTTCTTCATTGGCGGACGTGAGATCGGCAACGGCTTCAGCGAGCTGAACGACGCGGAAGATCAGGCTCAGCGTTTCCAGGACCAGGTGGATGCGAAAGCGGCCGGTGACGACGAAGCAATGTTCTTTGACGAAGACTACGTGACCGCGCTGGAGCACGGCCTGCCGCCGACGGCGGGGCTGGGGATTGGTATCGACCGTATGGTGATGCTGTTCACCAACAGCCACACCATCCGCGATGTGATCCTCTTCCCGGCGATGCGTCCGGTTAAGTAATTTCTGCAAAAAAGCCGGATAGCGCTGCGCTTATCCGGCTATTTTTGCTTACCACATCAAATCGTCAGGCACGACGAAATCGGCATAGGGATCGTCTTCATCCTTAGCCTGCTCGCTCAGCTCGCTACGCAATACGATATAACTCGCATCACGCTGGGCAATCTTGTCAGCTACGCTGGCGGGGATAATGGCGTATTCGCTCTCCGCGCTGCTATCCGTAACCAGACGCGCAATAGCGAGACGACCGCTAATAAGCTGCGCCTGGGTTGTCTTATCGACGTAGATCTTTTTAATCAGATTGCCGTCGGTGAAGTTATAGCCAATGTCGCCTCGTGAAAGGGTGATCCGGTTCATTTCAATCAGCTGTTTAATCTGCGCCTTAAACTCTTTGGCTAAGGCCGCTTGCTTCTGCTGCTCGCTGAGCTGCTTGTCGCGCTCAATCTGGGCTTTTTTGTTCTCTTCTACCGCCTCTCTGGCCTCACGCGCCTGAACCCGCGATTTCTTGGCGGTGCGCTGCACTTTCGCCATTTTTTTGCTGGAGACGAGTCCAGCTTTCAACATCTGCTCTTGTAGGGTTAACTTTGTCATGTTCGTCGCTAAATCCAGTAAAGTCGTAGCGGGATTATAACCCTAACATTTAGAGCTGAGCCAGATTGCGGCGCGCATACCTCCCGCGACCGTGAATCAGCAAAGGTAAAGGCCGCCGTAAGGGCAGCTTGTGAGTACGCAACGTGTTCCGAGCGCTGTTTTTATACCGCCTGTTCTGCACGGCTTGTAAAGAGAAATTGACAATGTTCTAGGCACAACTCGCCAGACGCTGAATCGAGTCAATTTTATTTGATTGATTTATAATCACTTACGTTACTAATTCCATATGCTCAGTGTGGCTGTTAACGATTTGTTTAATAACAGCTTTAAATTGTTAGCTAATCCGTTAAAATAATCGCCTATTTGTTCAAATTAAGTTGATTGCAATAACACATGTCACATTTCAGAAAAGTAGTTCCCGCTTTTTCGCTTATCGCGATGCTGGTTGCCTCTAATGTTCACGCTGCTGACACTGCCGAGAAAACAGACGTCCTGTTGATTGGCGGCGGTATCATGAGCGCCTCTCTGGGTACGCTGTTACAGGAGCTTCAGCCTGACTGGAAACAGGTCATGGTTGAGAAACTGGATGGCGTTGCGCTGGAATCCTCTAACGGCTGGAACAACGCCGGTACAGGTCACTCCGCCAACATGGAACTGAACTACACGCCTGAGCGTGCAGACGGTTCGATTGACGTGACCAAAGCGCTGGAGATCAACGAAGCATTCATGATCTCGCGCCAGTTCTGGTCATCTCAGGTTAAGCGCGGCGTGCTGAACGATCCGCACTCCTTCATCAACTCCACCCCGCACATGAGCTTTGTTTGGGGCGACAACGTTGACTATCTGACCAAGCGCTACGCGGCATTGCAGCAGACGACCCTGTTCCAGGGCATGCAGTTCTCTACCGACCAGCAGCAGATCAAAAAATGGGCGCCGCTGATCATTGAGGGCCGCGATCCGCAGCAGCGCGTTGCTGCCACCTGGACCCCGGTCGGTACTGACGTTAACTATGGCGAGATAACCCGTCAGCTGGTCGGCAGCCTGAAAAAAACCAGCAACTTCACGCTGGAAACCGGCTCAGAAGTGACTGACTTTAAACGTAACGGTGATAACTCCTGGCACGTGACCATTACCGACGTGAAGAGCGGTAAAGATCGTGCGGTTGACGCGAAGTATGTCTTTATCGGTGCCGGCGGCGGCGCGCTGAAGCTGCTGCAGAAAACCGGTATCCCGGAAGCGGATAACTACGCAGGCTTCCCGGTGGGCGGTTCGTTCCTTGTGACCGAGAACCCGGAAATCACCCGTCAGCACACCGAGAAAGTCTACGGTCAGGCTTCCGTGGGCGCGCCACCGATGTCGGTTCCGCACCTGGATGCCCGTTACCTTGATGGCAAACGCGTGGTGTTGTTTGGGCCGTTCGCGACCTTCTCCACCAAATTCCTGAAACAGGGGTCGTTCTTTGACCTGCTGAGCACCACGACTACCAAGAACGTGATCCCGATGACCGATGTTGGTCTGGATAACTTCGACCTGGTGAAGTACCTGATTGGTCAGGTGATGCTGAGCGAAGATGACCGCTTCGAGGCGCTGAAAGAGTACTATCCGTCGGCGCGTAAAGAAGACTGGAAACTGATCCAGGCAGGCCAGCGCGTGCAGATCATCAAGAAAGACGCAGAGAAGGGCGGCGTGCTGAAACTCGGTACTGAAATCGTTACCGATCAGCAGAAAACCCTGGCGGCACTGCTCGGTGCATCGCCTGGCGCATCCACCGCAGCGCCTATCTCTATCAACGTGATCAAGCAGCTCTTCCCGGCACAGTTCACTTCTCCGCAGTGGCAGGAAAAACTGCATACCATCGTACCGACCTATGGCCAGAAGCTGAACGGCAACGTGGCGCTCACTCAGCAGGTTTGGGATGAAACCGCCTCTACGCTGAATCTGACCAAGCCGCCGGTCATTCAGATGAAGGACGCTGTGCAGTCTATGCCGCAGGCAAAACCGGCTGAAGCCGCACCTGCTCAGCACGACATGGCGCTGTAAGCGTTTAGCTCTTATGTCAGCCCCCGCCGCTATGCGCCGGGGGCTTTTTTATGGGTTTTTGTGGCGTGTTGTAAGCAGAAGGGGATATTAAGCAGAATAGCGGTAACGGGAAGACAAGCATTACCGCGTGAAGGGCTCCTATGCAGCGCTATGCGGTTTGAATGTTACATCGCCACGGCCAGCCAGCAACCCTTCAACGGAGATATCCTCATCAAGGCTATCCCAGTGAATGCCGCGGCGACTTAGCTCGAAGTCATTGCGCTCATCGGGGCTGGCATGCATGAGTTTAGGGAACCATGCCAAGGGTACGCCTAGCGTGCGGGCATCGCTTAGTTCGACCCACATATTGTACTCATCAAAGCGTATATTTTTAGCCGAAATAGTCATTCCAGGCCTCCATCAACATTTTGCGGTTTTCTTCGACCACACCCACTAACTCTTTCAGCTCACGAGCATTAAAGCTGTCATTGCGTGCCAGTAATACAGTGGGCGTTAACCAGAACTTAGCTTCACCATCAGGACCCCGAGCATGAATATGTGCAGGTTCACGAGGATCGCCCTCATTCGAATAGAAAAAGAACCGATACCCTTTGAATCTTAGTATGACAGGCATAGATAAGTTCTCAATGTGGCGGGCATGTTTACTGCGCTATAGAGGATTACTCTATCAGAAGAAAAACGAAGTGTCCCCTGCAGGAATCGAACCTGCAACTAGCCCTTAGGAGGGGCTCGTTATATCCATTTAACTAAGGGGACGAGGCGGCACGAGTATAACGCTATTTGTTGACTGCGTTAAGCTCAGCGCCGCCCGACTGCTTAAAGTGTCACCATTTACGCCTTATTCATCTTCTTTCTGGCTTCTTCCGCCTCGGCTTTCATATCTGCCTTGCGTTTGTTGCTCATATCATTGCGGATCTGCGCATGGCTGAGCAGGGCGAAGATAAAGGTGCCGCCGCAGATGTTGCCCGCAAGCGTCGGCAAGGCAAAGGGCCAAAGGAAATCCGTCCAGGGGATCGAGCCGTTAAAGACCAGGTAGAAGATCTCCACCGCGCCCACTACGATATGGGTGGTGTCCGCCAGCGCAATCACCCAGGTCATCAGAATAATCACTACGATCTTTGCTGAACCGGCCGCCGGGAACATCCAGACCATAGTGGCGACCAGCCAGCCGGAGATAATTGCATTTGAGAACATCTCGGCGGGGGTGTTTTTCATTACCTCCATACCGATCTCAACAAAGGCATCCCGCGTGGCCTCGTCAAAGATCGGCATATATTCAAACGCCCAGGCGGCAATCGCCGTGCCGATCAGGTTACCCAGTAGCACCACGCTCCACAGACGCAGCAGCAGGCCACCGTTTTTCCTGGTCGGGTTCTGCATCACCGGCAGTACGGCGGTGACGGTATTCTCTGTAAACAGCTGTTGGCGGGCCATGATGACGATAATAAAGCCGAAGGTATAGCCGAGGCTCTCCAGGACATAGCTGCCGGGAATGCCGTCCAGCTTAACGTGAAAGATCCCCTTTACCAGCAACGAGGCCCCCATCGACAGCCCGGCGGCGATAGCCGACCAGAGCAGTGCCATCGCATCGCGCTCCATCTCTTTTTCGCCGTCCTGACGAATATGCTCATGGATCGCCATCGCGCGGGAAGGGAGCTCCTCTTCATCTACCTCTATCTCTTCACCGCGCTTATTCTCTTCGCTCTCCACCTCAATCTCTTCCGAGAGCTCCTCCGAATCCTTGTTAATCTTATCTTCTTTTAATTCATCCACGATGGGTCACCTTTCTATTACTCACTTTAATGCTATAAGCGTAGCGGTCTCCGCTAATTTTGCTGGTAAGCGCACCCATCGCAACGGCGTTATTTGCAGGCGGGGTTAAAATGGATAGCGAAACAGAGAAGAAAGCCAAAGCCAGGCTATGCTGAAATCATACCGACGCGCTATTCCGCGCGCATGGACATCTTAAAACGTGCTGATACAATCGCTTGCGTATTCTACGGCGATCGCCGGGGCGCGGTGCAGTTGTGCCGTCACGGGTGGCATTCAGTCATCGCCAAATTTTACAGGGAGACATCTATGAAATTTCGCCTGACGGCGCTCGCGCTGGGCACGACGCTACTGGTGGGCTGTGCCAGCTCCGACTCCGGTGAGCCTCAGGGACGTTCGGATCCGCTGGAAGGGTTCAACCGCACAATGTACAACTTCAACTTTAACGTGGTGGATCCCTATGTTCTGCGTCCGGTCGCCGTCGCCTGGCGCGATTATGTGCCGCAGCCCGCGCGAAACGGCCTGAGCAACTTCACCAGCAACCTTGAAGAGCCTGCCATCATGGTGAACTCCTTCCTGCAGGGCGATCCCTATCAGGGAATGAAGCACTTCACCCGCTTCTTCCTGAATACCATTCTGGGCATGGGCGGTTTCATCGACGTAGCCGGTATGGCAAACAAAGATCTGCAGCGCACCGTGCCGCGCCGTTTCGGCAGCACGCTGGGCCACTATGGCGTGGGCTACGGTCCTTATGTGCAGCTGCCTTTCTACGGCAGCTTTACCCTGCGTGAAGACGCTGGCGATGCAGCAGATACGCTCTACCCGGTGCTCTCCTGGCTGACATGGCCGCTCTCGGTAGGCAAGTGGGCGGTAGAGGGCGTTGAGACCCGCGCGCAGCTGCTGGACTCTGACGGCCTGCTGCGACAGTCCTCTGATCCCTATATTCTGGTGCGCGAGGCGTACTTCCAGCAGCATGACTTTATCGCTAACGGCGGACAGCTGAAGCCGGAGGAGAACCCGAACGCGCAGGCGATCCAGGGCGATCTAAAAGATATTGACGCCGAGTAACCCGGCACAAGGCAATAAAAAAGGTGAACCGTGGTTCACCTTTTTTTATGCACGTCGCGGATTTAGAAAGCCTGGTTTTAAAATGCGTAGTTAAAGTTCGCGCCGTAGAGCCAGGCCTTGCCTTCTGACTCGAAGTTATACGGGCCTTCGGTAAACTTCACCTTCTGACCGTGCATATAGGAGACGCCGACATCCACAGAGGCATCCTGATTGAAGGCATAGGTGGTACCCGCGCTCAGCCAGAGACGATCCTGGTCCGGAATCGAGATAGAGCGTTTGTCAGCCGGGATCGGGCTGTCATCGTAGGCAATACCGCTGCGGAAGGTCCAGTTGTCGTCCATGTAATAGGTGGTACCCAGCGCCAGGCGGTAGGAGTCGCGGAAGCCCTCATCTTTATAGAACAGGGTGCCGCCGTCGCTGTTTTTGGCTTTCAGCTCCTGGAACTGGCTCCAGCTGGTGTAGGCGAGGCTGTAGTGTACGGCCCACTTCGGTGCCACGCGGTTATAGCCTGAAATTTCCCACATCTCTGGCAGGTTCAGGTTCAGTGCACCGTCGATGGTGTTACCACCGGTGCCGGAAGGCAGACCGCGCGGACCCAGGAAGCTGTTAAATGCCGGGTTCAGGCTGCTGCGGTAGTCGCCGTCAAAGTCAATTTTGATCTCAGAGCGGTAGGTCAGGCCGTAGCGATTGTCTTTATCCAGTTCGTAAAGAATACCGGCGTTCCAGCCAAAGCCCCACTCGTCGCCCTTCAGATAAGCAATCTGCGTATCGCTGGTCAGGCTGTTGGCATAGCCAGCAATCGAGCGCAGCGCTGCGCCCTGCGGGGTAGCGGAGGTAAAGCCAGGGGTGCGGCTCAGCTGACCCGCGGTGAGCTGGCCGAGGTCACCCGCGTAGCGCTCCAGCTTCGCTTTGGCATACACCGCGTCAAAGCCAACGCCGAAGCTCCAGTGGTTATTCAGGCGATACGCGCCGCTGAGGTTAAGGTTGATGGTCTCCAGCTCGGTTTTACCGCCCATCGACCCTGCGGCGTAGGTGTCGTTAAAGTCAGTAGCCAGACCGTAGTTTGAGGTCAGGGATGCGCCCCAGCCAAACTGGTCGTTAATCGGCGCGACGAAGTGCAGGTTAGGGACCCACGCCGTCGGCGCGATGTTATCCGCGTCCAGGCTACGGCCAGACGGAGAGACGCCGGAGACATCTACATCCGGATCAACAAAGATGGCACCGCCGGAGAAAGTCGGGCGGTCAAACATCGTAATCAGGGCGGGGTTACGGCTCACGTTACCTGCATCATCAGCGATAGCGCCTTCACCTGAGTAGGCACGGCCAAGACCAGAGGAGGAGAATTCATTAAGTTGGAAGCCTGCTGACCAGGCTTGTGTTGAGACAATTGCCACTGCAACTGCGAGTGCAGACTTGGTAAACAGGGTTTTCTGGCTCATGACCATAACCTCATAATTTATTTTTATACAATAAATGTTACATGCCGTAACAGGAGCGCGGAGTGTAGGGTCTGAGTTACGACAGACAAATCAGACCAGTCGCGAGAGTATAGGTCTGACCAGCCCGAATGTTGCAAGTATGTTTATAAGTATTTTCAAATGTGATCACGGAAACGCGATCTGGCTGGCAAAAACGCGACGGCCTTCAATGAGGGAAAAGGGTGATTATTGCGCCAGATCATTTTTAAGTGTGATATCGGTCACTTATGCGCTTTTGGCGCGCTAACAACTGGAGACCGCAACCGCCAGCGCGTAAAATAGCCTCACTATTTATCGGGCACGCTACGTGCGAATGAGAGAGGACTTTCAATATGAGTAAATGCAGTGCTGATGAAACCCCCGTTTGCTGCTGTATGGACGTTGGCACCATCATGGACAACAGCGACTGCACGGCCTCTTACAGCCGTGTGTTCACCGATCGTGCCCAGGCCGAAGAGACCCTGGCGGCGCTGACGGAAAAAGCGCGTAACGTTGAGTCTGAGCCGTGTGAAATTACCCCAACCTTCACCGAGGTTAACGGTGGCGTTAAGCTCGATATCGACTTCGTTTTTGCCTGCGAAGCTGAAACCCTCATCTTCCAGCTGGGCCTGCGTTAATCTTCCTCTAACGCTCTCGCTGCCGGGAGCGTTGTCTATGCTTTTCTCTGTGTTTTAGCTCGCATTTTTTCGCCTCTCCGCTTGGCTAAATGTAAAAAAATGGTTAAGACTGTTATCAGGTCAGACCACTTTGCGCAGTATGTCAACAGGGGAGAGTTATGAGTCAGGCATTACCGCTTGTCACCCGTCAGGGCGATCGTATAGCCATTGTTAGCGGGTTACGCACCCCGTTTGCCCGCCAGGCCACTGCGTTTCATGGCGTCACCGCCATCGAGCTGGGTAAGATGGCCGTGGGTGAGATGCTGGCGCGCAGCGAAATTCCGCCAGAGATCGTTGAGCAGGTGGTTTTTGGTCAGGTTGTGCAGATGCCGGAGGCGCCCAACATCGCCCGCGAAATCGTGCTGGGAACCGGGATGAACGTGCATACCGATGCCTACAGCGTGAGCCGCGCCTGCGCCACCAGCTTTCAGGCGGTAGCGAACGTCGCGGAGAGTCTGCTGGCGGGGACTATCCGCGCCGGTATCGCCGGGGGAGCCGACTCCTCATCCGTCCTGCCGATTGGCGTCAGTAAGACCCTGGCGCGTACGCTGGTCGATCTCAACAAGGCCCGCTCCGGCGGGCAAAAGCTTAAGCTTCTCTCCCGTCTGCGCCTGCGCGATCTGCTTCCGGTACCGCCTGCGGTTGCCGAGTACTCCACCGGGCTGCGCATGGGTGATACCGCCGAGCAGATGGCGAAAACCTATGGCATTAGCCGTGAGGAGCAGGACGTGTTTGCTCACCGTTCCCACCAGCGCGCCGCTCAGGCGTGGGCCGACGGCAGGCTGGCGGAGGAGGTGATGACCGCCTATGCGCCGCCCTATCGTGAGCCTTTTGTTCAGGACAATACGGTGCGAGCCAATGCGTCGCTCGCCGACTACGGCAAGCTGCGTCCAGCCTTTGACCGTCAGCACGGCACGGTAACCGCCGCCAACAGTACGCCGCTCACCGACGGCGCAGCGGCGGTGATCCTGATGACCGAATCCCGCGCCCGTGAGCTGGGGCTAACCCCGCTCGGCTACCTGCGCAGCTATGCCTTTACCGCCATTGACGTGAAGCAGGACATGCTGCTCGGCCCGGCGTGGTCGACGCCGCTGGCGCTGGAGCGCGCCGGGCTCACGCTTGGCGATCTTACCCTGTTTGATATGCACGAAGCCTTTGCCGCGCAAACGCTGGCTAACCTGAAGCTGATGGCCAGCGACCGCTTCGCCCGTGAGGTGCTGGGGCGCGATCGCGCCATTGGTGAAGTCGATGAGAGCCGGTTTAACGTGCTGGGTGGCTCTATTGCCTACGGGCACCCCTTTGCCGCCACCGGAGCGCGGATGATCACCCAGACGCTGCACGAGCTGCGCCGTCGCGGAGGTGGCTTTGGCCTGGTGACCGCCTGCGCCGCCGGTGGGCTGGGTGCGGCAATGGTTCTGGAGGCCGAATAATGGACATGGAGATTGAAATGGCAACGCCCTCCGCATTTGCTCTTAGCGTGCGGCCGGACAATATCGCCGTCGTCACGATTGACGTCCCCGGCGAGAAGATGAATACCCTTAAGGCAGAGTTTGGCAGCCAGGTGCGGGCCATTATTAAAGCGATCCGTGACAATAAGGATCTGCGTGGCGTGGTGTTTATCTCTGCCAAGCCGGACAACTTTATTGCCGGAGCCGATATCAACATGATTGACGGCTGCACCACTGCCCAGCAGGCCGAAGCGCTGGCGTACGAGGGGCGGAAAATTATGTCGGATATTCACGCGCTCACCATTCCGGTAATTGCTGCTATTCACGGCCCCTGCCTCGGCGGCGGCCTTGAGTTGGCTCTGGCCTGCCACGGGCGCGTCTGTACCGACGATGCCAAAACCGTGCTGGGATTGCCGGAGGTTCAGCTGGGACTGCTTCCTGGCTCCGGGGGAACCCAACGTCTGCCGCGTCTGGTGGGCGTCAGCACGGCGCTGGAGATGATCCTCACCGGCAAGCAGCTGCGGGCACGTCAGGCGCGGAAGGTTGGGCTGGTGGATGACGTCGTCCCGCACGCTATTTTGCTGGAGGCGGCAGCGGCGCTGGCGCTTAAGGGCCGCCCCGCAAACCGTCGGCTGCCGGTAAAAGAGCGCATTCTCGCAGGCCCCCTTGGGCGTGCGCTGCTGTTCCACTTCGTAGGTAAAAAGACCCAGCAGAAGACCCACGGCAACTATCCGGCGGCATCACGCATTCTGGACGTTATCCATATTGGGCTGGCGCAGGGCAAGGGTAGCGGCTATACGGCCGAGGCGCGCGCCTTTGGTGAGCTGGCTATGACGCCTCAGTCCCAGGCGCTACGGCAGATCTTCTTTGCCACCACCGAGATCAAAAAGGATCCCGGCAGCAGCGTCGAACCCGGCCCGCTGCGGTCAGTGGGCGTGCTGGGCGGCGGCCTGATGGGGGGCGGCATTGCGTTTGTCACCGCCAGCAAGGCTGGGCTGCCGGTGCGCATTAAGGATATCAACCCGACGGGCATCAACCATGCGCTGAAATACAGCTGGCAGCAGCTTGATAAAAAAGTCCGCCGCCGCCATATCAGATCCAGCGAACGCGACAGCCAGATGGCGATGATTTCAGGCGCGACGGACTATCGCGGCTTCTCCCATCGGGACGTGGTCATAGAAGCGGTATTTGAAGATTTAGGTCTGAAGCAGCAGATGGTTGCTGACGTTGAAGCACATTGCGCGTCGCATACCATTTTTGCCTCCAACACCTCCTCCTTGCCGATTGGCGATATCGCCGCCCGCGCGGCGCGTCCGGGGAAGGTCATTGGCCTGCACTTCTTTAGCCCGGTAGAGAGGATGCCGCTAGTGGAGATCATCCCCCACGCCGGCACGGATGAGCAAACCATTGCCACGACGGTAAAGCTGGCGAAAAAGCAAGGGAAAACGCCCATCGTGGTGGCGGACAAGGCCGGCTTCTATGTTAACCGTATCCTTGCCCCCTATATTAACGAAGCGATGCGAATGCTGACCGAGGGCGAGCGTGTAGAGCACATTGATAACGCGCTGGTAAAGTTTGGTTTCCCGGTTGGCCCGATCCAACTTTTGGATGAGGTTGGAATCGATACCGGCACTAAAATTATACCTGTGCTAGAAGCGGCATATGGAGAACGTTTTTCACCGCCGGCAAATGTCGTCAGCGCAATTTTGAACGACGATCGCAAAGGCAGAAAAAATGGTCGTGGTTTCTATCTTTATGACGCGAAAGGGCGTACAAGCAAGAAACAGGTGGATCCGGCTATTTATCCGCTGGTGGGGGCAGCAGGCAGCGGGCGTTTAAACGAAGCCCAGGTGGCTGAACGCTGCGTGATGATGATGCTTAATGAAGCGGCACGCTGTAGAGATGAGAAGGTCATCAGAAGCGTGCGCGATGGCGATATCGGCGCAGTCTTCGGGATCGGTTTCCCGCCGTTTTTGGGCGGGCCGTTCCGCTATATGGATCGCCTCGGGGCGGATAATGTCGTTGCAACCCTACAGCGCTTAGCCGCCCAGTATGGGGAGCGGTTTGCGCCCTGTGAGATTTTGTTACACATGGCGCAGCACGGCATGACGTTCTGGCCGCACAGGGACGCCGATCGGGTAAGTTAAGGTCTGGTAAGGGTAAATCTGGCGTTGAATGAGGTTGTGTTGCTCAATTTCTAAACAGAGATTGACGAGAGTTGCGCCATTGAGGTAAAACACAGCGTTTCATTCGACGAATGGATAAGGCACAATGCCCGGCCACTGCTGTTTTCCGACGCGTTTACGCTGTTCTGCTCGGGCAACATCAGTGCTTCTGGTTAACAAAAGCGGTGCAATATGCAAGTTTTTATCATGCGTCACGGCGACGCTGCTCTTGAAGCAGCCAGTGACTCGGTACGTCCTTTAACCCTGTGTGGCTGCGACGAATCCCGTCAAATGGCCACCTGGCTAAAAGGGCAAAAAGTAAACGTTGAGCGTGTGTTGGTCAGTCCGTTTCTGCGCGCTGAACAGACGCTGGAGAAGGTAGGGGAGTGTATGAACCTGCCGGACAGCGTCGATGTGCTGCCTGAGTTAACACCCGGCGGCGACGTGGCTCTGGTTGGCGACTATCTTCAGGCGCTGGCCAGCAAGGGCGTCTCCTCGGTGCTGGTGATCTCTCACCTGCCGCTGGTGGGCTACCTCGTCTCCGAGCTCTGCCCGGACGAGGCGCCGCCGATGTTCCTGACCTCTGCGATTGCCAGCGTGACGCTGGACAGCGAGGGTAAAGGGACCTTTAACTGGCAGGTTAGCCCCTGCAACCTGAAAATGGCTAAGGCGATCTAACGCTGCCTGGCCATCGCTAAAGAGCCGCTTATGCGGCTCTTGTCATTTCTGGCCTCCGGCCCCGGTATCCGGGCACTTCATCAGGGTAGCTCGGGCGGCTGCCACTCCTCTACTTCAATCAGCACCAGCAGCGCCGCGTCGCCGCCATACTCTTTCGGCGCCTGGTGAAAGGCCATCACATGCGGATGCTGCGCCAGCCACAGCGGCGTCTGCTGTTTCAGGATGTGCTTTCCGTGACCATGCATCACGCAGGCGCAGAAGACATGCTCCCGGCGGCAGGCGGCGATCAGCGCGCCCAGCTCCTGTTTAGCCTGCTGCTGGGTTAAACCGTGCAGATCAAGAAACAGCTCTGGCGAGTAGTCACCCCGCCGCATCTTCTTAACTTCAAAGTGGCTCACGTCCGGACGAACGTACTTCACCGGCCCGTCGGTATTGAGCAGCGGCTGGAATTCATCAGAAAAGTAGTGGCTGGCGTCGGCCTGCTCCTGAAGCAGTCGTTTTACCGGCACCTCGCTCACTTTTTTGCGCAGGGGGCGGTGCACAATCGTATCCTGCTTGATCTGGCGCGTGCCGGTCATTAACTGACGGAACAGCTCCTGATCCGCCTCGCTAAGCGCTGTTTTCTTCTTCATTCATTCGTCTCATTTCTGATTTTTTTCAGTTTACCCGACTCGTCGCGCTCTGTGTTCAGGCAAAATGCTTTTTTCCGGCTGGCTGTGCGCGAGAATGCTGATTTATCGGCGTCTTCGTGGCAAACTAGCCGCCGAATTTACAGCAAGGCATGTCCCGGAGGATAGCGTGGATAAAATATTTGTCGATGAAGCAGTGAATGAGCTGCACACCATTCAGGACATGTTACGTTGGTCGGTCAGCCGATTCAGCGCGGCAAACATCTGGTACGGGCACGGTACTGATAACCCGTGGGACGAAGCGGTGCAGCTGGTGCTGCCGACCCTCTACCTGCCGCTGGATATCCCGGAAGATATGCGCAGCGCGCGCCTTACCTCCAGCGAGCGTCACCGTATCGTTGAGCGCGTGATCCGCCGCGTCAACGAGCGGATCCCGGTCGCCTACCTGACCAACAAGGCCTGGTTCTGCGGCCACGAATTCTATGTCGATGAGCGCGTGCTGGTGCCTCGTTCACCTATTGGCGAGCTCATTACCAGCCGCTTTGCTGGCATCATCAACCACCAGCCGCAGCACATTCTGGATATGTGCACCGGCAGCGGCTGCATCGCCATCGCCTGTGCTTATGAGTTTCCGGAAGCGGAAGTCGACGCCGTAGATATCTCTACCGAGGCGCTGGCCGTAGCCGAGCACAATATCGAAGAGCACGGCCTGATCCATAACGTGACGCCTATCCGCTCCGATCTGTTCCGCGACTTGCCCAAGGTGCAGTACGATCTGATCGTCACTAATCCGCCCTACGTGGATGAAGAGGATATGTCAGATCTGCCGAACGAGTATCGCCACGAGCCTGAGCTGGGCCTGGCCTCCGGCAGCGATGGCCTCAAGCTGACGCGCCGCATCCTGGCCTGTGCGCCGGACTATCTCACCGACGACGGCGTGCTGATTTGTGAAGTCGGCAACAGCATGGTACATCTGATAGAGCAGTACCCTGAGGTGCCCTTTACCTGGCTTGAGTTCGATAACGGCGGCGACGGCGTCTTTATGCTGACCAAAGCGCAGCTGCTGGCGGCCCGGGAGCACTTCAGCATCTACAAAGATTAATAAAACGATAACGCCAATTTAAATAAAGACAGTGGAGCCGTGATGGCAGGAAACAGTATTGGACAACTCTTTCGCGTGACCACCTTCGGGGAGTCACATGGCCTGGCGCTCGGCTGCATTGTCGACGGCGTACCACCGGGGATCGCCCTGAGCGAAGCCGATCTGCAGCACGATCTGGATCGCCGCCGTCCGGGCACCTCACGCTATACCACCCAGCGCCGCGAGCCGGATCGGGTGAAGATCCTCTCCGGCGTTTTTGAAGGGGTGACCACCGGCACCAGCATCGGCCTGCTGATTGAGAATACCGATCAGCGCTCGCAGGACTACAGCGCTATCAAAGACGTCTTCCGTCCTGGCCACGCGGACTACACCTACGAGCAGAAGTATGGTCTGCGCGACTACCGTGGCGGCGGCCGCTCCTCGGCCCGTGAAACGGCTATGCGCGTGGCGGCAGGAGCAATTGCCAAAAAATTCCTCGCGGAAAAATTGGGCATCACCGTTCGTGGCTGCCTGACCCAGATGGGCGATATCCCGCTGGAGATTAAAGCCTGGGACCAGGTTGAGCAGAACCCGTTTTTCTGCCCGGATCCAGACAAGATTGAAGCTCTTGATGAGCTGATGCGCGCCCTGAAAAAAGAGGGTGACTCCATCGGGGCGAAGATCACCGTGGTCGCCGACGGCGTGCCGCCGGGGCTGGGCGAGCCGGTGTTTGACCGTCTCGATGCCGATATTGCCCACGCGCTGATGAGCATCAACGCCGTGAAAGGCGTAGAGATTGGCGAAGGCTTTGCATCGGTAGCCCTGCGCGGCAGCGAAAACCGGGACGAAATTACCCACGCAGGCTTTACCAGCAACCACGCGGGCGGCATTCTCGGTGGCATCAGCAGCGGCCAGCAGATTGTTGCCAATATCGCCCTGAAGCCGACCTCCAGCATTACCGTGCCGGGGAAAACCATCAACCGCAGCGGGGAAGAGGTGGAGATGATCACCAAAGGTCGTCACGATCCCTGCGTGGGCATTCGTGCTGTGCCCATCGCCGAAGCAATGCTGGCGATTGTCCTGATGGATCACTTCCTGCGCCAGCGGGCGCAAAATGCGGACGTAACGACAACGATCCCACGCTGGTAAACGATGAAAAAAACGCTCATTGCGCTGCTGGCGGTGCTCGCCAGCCATGCCACGCTTGCGGCGACGCCGTGGCAGAAAATCACCCATCCGATTGCCGGGAGCGCGCAGTCGGTGGGCGCGTTCTCCAACGGCTGTATCGTCGGCGCGAGCGCGCTGCCGATTCAGTCCGACACCTATCAGGTGATGCGCACCGATCAGCGCCGCTACTTTGGCCACCCCGACCTGGTGCAGTTTATTCAGCGCCTCAGCGGACGGGTACACAATCTCGGCCTCGGAACGGTGCTGATAGGGGACATGGGCATGCCCGCCGGTGGACGCTTTAATGGCGGTCACGCCAGCCACCAGACCGGGCTGGACGTCGATATCTTCTTACAGCTGCCAAAAACGCGCTGGAGCGCGGCGCAGCTGCTGAAGCCCCAGGCGCTGGATCTGGTCTCCCAGGACGGCAAGCATGTGGTCTCCTCCCTGTGGCAGCCGGAAATCAGCCAGCTGATTAAGCTGGCCGCGGAAGATAACGACGTGACGCGCATCTTTGTTAACCCGGCCATTAAGCAGCAGCTGTGCGAAGATGCAGGAACCGATCGCGACTGGCTGCGCAAGGTGCGTCCGTGGTTCCAGCACCGGGCGCATATGCACGTTCGCCTGCGCTGCCCGGCAGATAGCCTGGAGTGCGTCGATCAACCTCTGCCGCCGCCGGGTGACGGCTGTGGCGCGGAGCTGCAAAGCTGGTTTGAACCACCTAAACCTGCCTCAACGAAGCCTGAGAAGAAGACACCGCCGCCGTTGCCGCCTTCCTGCCAGGCGCTACTGGACGAGCATGTACTTTAATGGAAAATTTTAGCGATCTCTTTTTGGTCTCGCCGCTGCTGCTGGCAGTGCTGTTTTTCGTCGCTCTGCTGGCCGGATTTATTGATGCCCTGGCGGGTGGCGGCGGGTTGCTTACCGTCCCCGCGCTGCTGGCGGCGGGCATGACGCCAGCCCAGGCGCTGGCGACCAACAAGCTACAGGCCTGCGGCGGCTCCCTCTCGTCAACGATCTACTTTCTGCGCCGTGGCGTGGTAAAGCTCGGCGATCAGAAACTCAATATTCTCATGACCTTTATCGGTTCGACGACGGGGGCGCTGCTGGTACAGCATGTGCAGTCCGACATACTGCGTCAGATCTTGCCCATATTAGTCATCGGTATTGGCCTCTACTTTTTGCTGATGCCGAAGCTGGGTGAAGAGGATCGCCAGCGGCGTCTCTACGGCCTGCCGTTTGCGCTGGTCGCCGGAGGCTGCGTGGGCTTCTACGACGGCTTTTTCGGCCCCGGCGCAGGGTCATTCTATGCCCTGGCGTTTGTCACGCTCTGCGGCTACAACCTGGCGAAATCCACCGCGCACGCCAAGGTGCTTAACGCCACCTCGAATCTCGGCGGCCTGCTGCTGTTTATCATCGGCGGCAAGGTGGTATGGGCCACCGGGTTTGTGATGCTTGCCGGGCAGTTTATCGGCGCACGCCTCGGCTCGCGGCTGGTGCTGAGCAAAGGGCAGAAGCTGATCCGCCCGATGATCGTTATCGTTTCGGCGGTGATGAGCGCCAAACTTCTTTTTGACAGTCACGGACAGGAGATCCTCCACTGGGTGGGGATACACGCATGAGCAGTACAACACACCGCTACGAGCAGCTGATTGAGATCTTCAACGGCTGTTTTGCCGATGATTTTAATACGCGCCTGGTGAAGGGCGACGACGAGCCTATCTATCTTCCGGCTGATGACGAGGTCGACTATCACCGCATCGTCTTCGCCCACGGTTTTTACGCCAGCGCGCTGCATGAGATTTCACACTGGTGCGTCGCCGGTAAGGCACGCCGGGAGCTGGTAGACTTCGGCTACTGGTACTGCCCGGACGGTCGTGATGCTGCCACCCAGGGGCAGTTTGAGGACGTTGAAGTAAAGCCGCAATCTTTCGAATGGCTCTTTTGCGTGGCGGCGGGCTTCCCGTTTAACGTCAGCTGCGACAACCTTGAAGGCGACGTTGAGCCAGATCGCATCGCCTTCCAGCGTCGGGTGCACGCCCAGGTGATGACCTGGCTGGAGGAGGGGATCCCCGAGCGACCGGCCCGCTTTATCAAGGCATTACAGGATTATTATCACACGCCGTCTTTAACGGCAGACCAGTTCCCGTGGCCGGACGATCTGAACTAGCGCCACGGTTTTTTAAATGAGGAAAGAAGATGATCGCGGAATTTGAATCACGCATTCTGGCGTTAATTGATGACATGGTTGAGCACGCCAGTGACGATGAGCTTTTCGCCAGCGGTTACCTGAGCGGCCACCTGACGCTGGCCGTCGCCGTACTGGAAAACGGTGACGATCACTCCCCGGAAGCGGTTTACGCCCAGGTGACCTCCAGCCTCGAGCAGGCGATTCAGGGCGGCGAGCTCTCTCCGCGCGATCAGGTGCTGGTGCTGGAGATGTGGGAGAAGCTCTACCAGCAGGCTAAAGCCTAAGCTGCGCTCACGCCCGGTGGCGCTACGTCTACCGGGCCTACAAATGGCACCGAGCCACCGTAGGCCGGGCAAACGCAGTGCCGCCCGGCGAAACCATCGTTAAATCTGAGCGCGCTTCACTGCTTTACCCTTCAGCAGTTTTCTCACCCACAGACGATTAGGATTCAGCGCCGCCAGGGTCTCAGCCTCCAGCGGGATCGGCTCGTCGCTCATCTGCGCCGCGAGGATCTCAGCCGCCAGCGGCGCGCTGCACAGCCCGCGTGAACCCAGCGCGCCGAGCATATATAGCCCTGTATGCACCGGAGCAGAGATAGCGCTCTCCTGATGCTCAGGCAAATCTGCATAGTTCGTCAAAATAGCCTCATAATCGGCGACGTTGCCAATCATAGGCAGATGATCGCGCGTGGCGCAGCGCACGCCGCAGCGAGCGGATTTGCCGCTGACGTCTACCTCTTTTGCCCACTCCGCCTCTGGGAAGCAGTCTATTAACCGCTGGCGGTTGTGCTGCTGATCCTCTTCGCTGTAGCTCGCCTGCTGCTGACCGCGATGGTAGCTCGCGCCGATGCAGTGCTCGCCGTTAGAGGGATCCTGCGGCGTCAGGTAGCCGTCATAGCACAGCACCTGACGCAGCGCCGACAGCCCAGGGCGAGCAGGGATGTGGCTCACCTGGCCGCCGACGGCGTAGACCGGCAGGTTCTCCGTCTGGGTAAACTGATTGACGCGGTGGCCGTTCGCCAGCACCACTGTCTGATGGCAGACGCTTTCGCCTTGAGTAAACGTCAGTTGCCAGCCCACCTCCGTGGCGGTGAGGGCGTTAACCTCGGATTGATAATACACGCGCAGGCCCTGAGAGACCGCCAGGGCCAGCGCGGCGGCGGTGAGCTGAGCAGGGCAGAGCCAGCCGCCTGCCGGGTACTGAATGCCGCCGCAGCCGGTATCCACCCCGGTAGTGGCCTTAACCGCCTCGGCATCCACCGCCACGGCCACTTCAGGAGGAAGCTCCAGGCTAAGCATCTGGGCAATCTTCTGCTGGCTCTTCTCGTCCCAGCCAAGCTGGGTGACGCCGCACCAGTCATGATCGAACTCAAGCGGCAGGGTATCGTAGAGCCTGCGGGCGAAGGTAAAGGCAGCGGGGAAAAAGCTGGCCAGGGCCGGGTCGTGGGCGCTCAGCAGCGGGTAGAGCGCTCCCTGGCGATTGCCGGATGCGCCCTTAGCGGGTGCGTCATCGGCGCAGTAGAGCGTCACCTGCCAGCCCCGGCGCAGCAGGGAGAGTGAGAGCAGGGCGCTGGCGATGCCGCCGCCGACAATCGCCACCTCCTGACCTGCCGCCGGGGTACGGGCAAACCACGGCGTGCGTGACGGGACGCTGAGCGTCTGCTGCATCTCGCCGGTCAGCATCTCACGCTTGCGGCCAAACCCTTTCCTTTTCTGCATGGTGAAGCCCGCCTCCTGCAACCCCCGGCGGACAAATCCGGCGGAGGTAAAGGTCGCGAGCGTGCCACCGGGGCGCGCCAGGCGGGCCAGGGCACTGAACAGCGTCGGCGTCCACATATCCGGGTTTTTCGCCGGAGCGAAGCCGTCGAGAAACCAGGCGTCAACCTTCTGGTTGAGGGAATCATCCAGCGCGTCGGTTAAGCTATTAATATCGCCAAACCAGAGATCGAGCGTGATGCGCCCGTCCGCCAGCAGCAGACGATGGCAGCCCGGCATGGCGTGGGGCCACTGGGCCTGGAGCTGTTCAGCCCAGGGGGCCAGCTCGGGCCAGTGCCGGTGCGCCAGGACGAGATCCGCCGCTTTCAGCGGGAATTTTTCAAAACTGATGAAATGTAATCTTTGCAGCGTAGCCTGCGGGTGGGCGAGCAAAAAATCATCAAACGCCTGCCACAGCGTGAGAAAGTTTAGTCCGGTGCCGAAGCCGCTCTCGCCAACGATAAACAGCGAGCGCGGATGCAGCGGAAAACGGCTGCTGAGCTGGTTGCCCTCGAGGAAAACATGGCGGGTCTCCTCCAGTCCATTATCATTAGAGAAATAGACGTCGTCGAAATCTCGGGAAACAGGTGTACCCTCAGCGTTGAATTCGAGGTTGGCAGATTGTATAGCGGTTTGTTTCACGTAAGTTACTCGCGTGGCAGGCAGTGGCACGATCTTAACGATGTCGGCCCGTTGGCGCAAATTTCTCCAGAAATTGGCTGATCGGACTTGTTCGGCGTACAACTGTACGCTATCTTGCGAATCGAATCTTATAATAGTGCGACTTACAGAGGTATTGAATGAAACGTGCAGTGATTACTGGCCTGGGCATCGTTTCCAGCATCGGTAATAACCAGCAGGAAGTCCTCGCATCTCTGCGTGAAGGGCGCTCAGGGATCACTTTCTCCCAGGAATTTCACGATTCCGGTATGCGCAGCCACGTCTGGGGTAATGTAAAACTGGACACCACGGGCATGATTGACCGCAAAGTGGTGCGTTTCATGAACGATGCCGCCATCTACGCCTTCCTCTCTATGCAGGAGGCCATCGCTGATGCTGGCCTGAGCGAAGAGGTTTACCAGAATAATCCACGCGTGGGCCTGATTGCCGGCTCCGGCGGCTCCTCCAAAGCGCAGGTCTTCGGTGCGGACGCCATGCGTAGCCCGCGCGGCCTGAAAGCGGTTGGCCCGTACGTGGTGACCAAAGCGATGGGCTCGGCGGTCTCCGCCTGCCTCGCCACGCCGTTCAAAATCCACGGCGTAAACTACTCTATCAGCTCCGCCTGTGCGACCTCTGCACACTGTATCGGTAACGCGGTTGAGCAGATCCAGCTGGGCAAACAGGATATCGTCTTTGCCGGCGGCGGCGAAGAGCTGGGCTGGGAAATGGCCTGTGAGTTCGACGCGATGGGCGCGCTCTCGACCAAGTACAACGACGAGCCGGCGAAAGCCTCCCGTACCTATGATGCAAACCGTGACGGTTTCGTTATCGCAGGCGGCGGCGGTATGGTCGTGGTGGAAGAGCTGGAGCACGCTCTGGCACGCGGTGCGAAAATCTATGCTGAGATCGTGGGCTACGGCGCAACTTCCGACGGTGCTGACATGGTGGCTCCGTCTGGTGAAGGCGCCGTGCGCTGCATGCAGATGGCGATGCACGGTCTGGACACCCCGATCGACTACCTCAACTCCCACGGCACCTCTACGCCGGTAGGCGACGTGAAAGAGCTGGGTGCGATCCGTGAAGTCTTCGGTGACAACAGCCCTGCTATCTCTGCCACCAAAGCCATGACCGGTCACTCGCTGGGCGCGGCAGGTGTGCAGGAAGCGATCTACTCTCTGCTGATGCTGGAGCACGGTTTTATCGCCCCGAGCATCAACATCGAAGAGATGGACGAGAAAGCAGAAGGCCTGAACATCGTCACCGAGACCACCGAGCGTGAGCTGAACACCGTGATGTCCAACAGCTTCGGCTTTGGCGGCACCAACGCCACCCTCGTGATGCGCAAGCTGAACAAATAGTTGCCCTCCGGCAAAATAAAAAGGAGCCTGCAGGCTCCTTTTTTTATGGCTAACGGTCCTGGTTCCAGCAAGGTTGGCTCCGTAGGCCGGGCAAGCTTGCACCGCCCGGCGTTGATGTCGCTATGTCGGGTGGCGGCTTACGCCTTACCCGACCTACTTATAAGGACAGAGCCACGGGCAATTATGTGACATGTGTCCGGCAATCTGCCGCATCGGTTGCTATCCTCCAGTAGATTCCAACGAAGAGGAGGGTACAGATGCCTGGATTTAAAGCAGATTTTCTCTGGGGCGGGGCGGTCGCCGCGCATCAGCTTGAGGGTGGCTGGCAAGAGGGGGGCAAAGGGGTCAGCGTTGCCGACGTGATGACGGCCGGGCGACACGGCGTGCCGCGGGAAATTACCGAAGGCGTGCTCGAGGGGAAATACTACCCCAACCATGAAGGCATCGACTTTTACCATCGCTACCCGCAGGACATTAAGCTCTTTGCGGAGATGGGCTTTAAATGCTTCCGTACCTCCATCGCCTGGACACGCATCTTCCCTCGCGGGGATGAGCTGGAGCCGAACGAAGCCGGGCTGCAGTTCTATGACGATCTCTTCGACGAGTGCCTGAAGTACAACATCGAACCCGTTATTACCCTCTCGCACTTTGAGATGCCGTACCACCTGGTTACCGAATACGGCGGCTGGCGCAACCGCCAGACGATCGCGTTCTTTGTCCGCTTTGCCAAAGCCGTTTTCACTCGTTACCAGAAGAAAGTGAAGTACTGGATGACCTTTAACGAGATCAACAACCAGGCCAACTTTAACGAGGACTTTGCACCGTTCACCAACTCGGGGCTGCACTATAAGCCGGGCGAGGATCGCGAGAAGATCATGTACCAGGCGGCGCACTATGAGCTGGTGGCCAGCGCGCTGGCGGTGGAGGCCGGGCACGCTATTAATCCCGATTTCCAGATTGGCTGCATGATCGCCATGTGTCCGGTCTATCCGCTGACCTGCGATCCCAACGACATGATGATGTCGGTCAACGCTATGCATCGCCGCTACTGGTTTGCCGACGTGCATGTCCGGGGCGCCTACCCGAAACACACCCTGAACTACTTTGCGCGGAAAGCGTTCAACCTCGATATAACCGAGGAGGATCTGCGTATCCTGCAGCGCGGCTGCGTCGACTACATTGGCTTTAGCTACTACATGTCATTTGCCACCAAAGCCACCGAGGATAACCCCCGCCTCGACTATGACGAAACCAAAAGCCTGGTCACTAACCCGTGGGTAAAAGCCTCCGACTGGGGCTGGCAGATCGATCCGGTGGGGTTACGCTACTCACTGAACTACTTCTACGATCTCTACCAGCTGCCGCTGTTTATTGTGGAAAACGGCTTTGGCGCCATTGATAAGCTGGAGGCGGACGGCACGGTGGACGACAGCTATCGCATCGCCTACCTGAGCGACCATATTCGTGAAATGAAGAAGGCGGTAGAGGAAGACGGCGTCGATCTGATGGGCTATACGCCGTGGGGCTGCATCGATCTTGTCTCGGCAGGCACCGGCGAGATGAAAAAGCGCTACGGCTTTATCTATGTCGACAAGGACAATGAAGGTAAAGGCACGCTGGCGCGCAGCAAGAAAAAGTCGTTCGACTGGTACAAAGAGGTGATCAGCAGCAACGGCGAGAACCTGTAGTTAGACAAGCCAGTCAGCGGCTGCGCTGACTGGCATCACATGACGATCAGGGGATAATGCGCTCGCTCTTCAGCCGATCGAATAGGCCGGTAAAGGCGTCCAGCGTGCTGCGATAGCCGATAAACCCGGCCTTGCGGCTTTTACTCATATCGGTAAAGGCCTCCATCGGGCGGCCCAGGTCGGCATCGGTATGCCACCACGAGACCAGCTTGTTGATATCCGCCTCACGCAGCTGATGGTGCGCGGCAATCGTCCGCCAGGCGGCCTCGGCCTCCAGCATCCGGCCCTCCAGGGGCATCATCTTCTCAGGGTAGGGCGCGGCCTCAATACCAAAATACGCGGCGAGACGCGGCCACAGCCACTTCCAGCGGAACACGTCCCCGTTAACGGCGTTGAAGTCCTGATTTGCCGCCGTCGGGCTGGTGGCTGCCCACTCCAGCTGCTCGGCCAGCAGGCCAGCATCGGTGACGTCCGACACGCCGTTCCACTGCTCGGGGGAGCCAGGGAAGATAAACGGCCAGCCTTTCTCCCGGCACAGGGTGGCGTAGACTGCCAGCGTCTGGCCCATGTTCATGGCATTGCCCAGCGCATAGCCGACAATGGTATGTGGACGATGCACGCTCCAGCGGTAGCCATACTTCTCTGCTCCGGCAAAAAGCTCATCTTCCTGGGCATAGTAGAAGTTCTCCACCGGCTGGCGACCCTGCTCTTCGCGGAAGGGGGTCACCGGTACTGCGCCTTTACCATAGGCTTCAAACGGGCCAAGGTAGTGCTTAAGCCCGGTGACCAGCGCCACGTGCGCGCCATGTAGACGATTACCCAGCGCCTCAATGACGTTTTTCACCATCGCGCCGTTTACGCGGATATTCTCTTTCTCGCTCTCCTGACGCGCCCAGACGCTAAAGAAGAGCGCATCGGGTTTGACCGACTTTAGCGCCTCGCTGACCGCCGCCGCATCGGTCAGATCCGCCGTCAGGCTGGTACAGCCCGCCAGTACCTCACCGCGTCCGCGTGACAGGCCGGTGACCTCCCAGCCCTCTTCCAGCAGTTTCTCTGCCAGGGCGCGACCAATTACGCCGCTGATTCCGACTATCAATGCTTTTTTGCGCATCGCTCTCTCCTCTTGATGGGCCAAATCAAAAGCCTAATAGAGAATTGCGTTGTTATCCCGGTTATCTGCGCCAGGCGCGCGTTAAATCACCAGCCAGATAAGCACCAGCACGACCAGCAGGGCGATAGCAATCAGGCCTGGGCGGGCGGAGAGCGAGCGGAACGATTCCATCACCGGCGCGAACAGCGGGCTATAGATCGGCTGGATATTACGCGGCTCCAGCAGCGCTTCGTTGCGTTCGGCACGGCGCAGGAAGATGTAGTTAAGCAGATCCTGCACCTGGGCGGTGGTCAGCACCGTCTGCGGCGTCACCTGCCAGGTCTGCTGGGCATAATCCTGAATGCCCTGCCATTCGCGCGCGTCGAGCGGCTGCTTCAGAGCCGACTGCACCGTATGCAGGGTCGGTGCAGCCTGGGTGCTTAGCGTCTGGCGCGCCTGTAGCCAGGTGAGCAGGTGAGCAAACTGTTTGGCCGGGATCGGCTCGCCGGTCTTCGCGCCGGAAAGCTCAATCATCGACTGCCAGATAAGCTTGCTGGACTCACCCGTGGCGGCAGCCAGCTTGGTAACCGCCTGGTTGAGCGTATTATGCTCGGCAGGCAGCATCGGGCGATCGGTGGCCGGACGCTGCTGCGGCTGGGGGATCGCCAGCTCGCCTTTCTGCAGCATCACCAGCACGGTTTTAAGCTGCTCGGGAGAGAGCTGGCTTAGTGCCGTCTGGCCAAACTGATGACGGATAAAGTCGCTCACCGCTTGGCGATTGTTGCCCTGGCCCAGCAGCTCGGTGAGCTGGGAAAGCACCTGGCGGTTGGCGTTATTCTGGACGGCACTCTCCAGGCGCTGAGTCAGGCTCTGCTCGGCGGCAGGGAAGTGTCGGGAGAGCAGCGGTGCGTCGTTTTTTAAACCCAGATCGTGCTTCACCCCGGCCCAGACTTCGGCGCTCTGCTGCTGCGTCAGGGCCACCAGACGGGTAATCAGCCTCTCCAGCACCGTGCGCTGCTGGGTGGAGAGGGGCTGGTCGCCTGCGGCTGTGGTGGAGGTGGTCGGCTCTTGCCCGGGAGGGCGCGCCGGCGCACCCTGAATGGGTTGCATCATCTCTGTCCTTATCTCTTACGTATGCGGCTCGCGTAACGGTCTGCGGCAATGTCGGTATGCCTGGCGGCGAGATTATGGCACACTTGCGCCGTTATCTCCCGTTCTCATACAGGTACCGTAACGTGAAAATCCTCGTTGATGAAAATATGCCTTACGCCCGCGAACTTTTTAGCCGTCTGGGCGAGGTCAAACCCGTTCCCGGCCGCCCGATCCCGGTAGAGGCGCTGGCTGATGCGCAGGCATTGATGGTGCGCTCCGTCACCAAGGTGAACGCATCGCTGCTCAGCGGGACCGCCGTTAAGTTTGTCGGTACGGCCACCGCCGGAACCGATCATGTCGATCAGCAGTGGCTGGGCGAGGCGGGGATTGGCTTCTCTGCTGCACCGGGCTGCAACGCGATTGCGGTAGTGGAGTACGTCTTTTCCGCCCTGTTGATGCTGGCCGAGCGCGACGGCTTTACGCTGAAAGATCGCACCGTGGGCATCGTTGGCGTGGGCAACGTTGGGGCGCGCTTACAGGCGCGGCTGGAGGCATGGGGCGTGCGCACTCTGTTGTGCGATCCGCCGCGTGCCGATCGGGGCGACGCGGGGGATTTCCGTCCGCTGGAGGAGCTGGTTCGCGAAGCCGACATCCTGACCTTCCACACGCCGCTGTTCAAGGAGGGGCCGTATAAAACGCTGCACCTCGCCGACGAGGCGCTAATCAGCGCCCTGAAGCCGGGGGCGATCCTGATCAACGCCTGCCGGGGCAGGGTGGTGGATAACGCCGCACTGCTCGCGCGTCTCGAGGCCGGGCAGGATCTCAGCGTGGTGCTGGACGTGTGGGAGCCGGAGCCGGATCTCAGCGTCGAGCTACTTAAGCGTGTCGATATTGGCACACCGCACATCGCGGGCTACACCCTCGAGGGTAAAGCGCGTGGTACTACCCAGGTCTTCGAGGCCTTTAGCGCCTTTATCGGCCACCGCCAGCAGGTGGCTCTCGATACCCTGCTGCCCGCGCCGGAGTTTGGCCGCCTTACCCTGCACGGTCCTCTCGATCAGCCAACGCTGAAAAGAGTGGCCCATTTGGTGTATGATGTGCGCCGCGACGATGCACCCCTGCGTAAAGTGGCGGGCATCCCGGGTGAATTTGATAAGCTGCGCAAAAACTATCTTGAGCGCCGAGAGTGGTCATCGCTCTATATTCAGTGCGACGACGCCGAGGCGGCAAGCCTGCTGCACAAGCTCGGTTTTAACGCCGTCTATCACCCGACGCACTAAACTTATTCTCTTTCGCTCTCCGCCATGCTGCGGGGAGCGTATTGCTATTGTCTGGAGTAAACCACCATGTCAGAAGGCTGGAACATTGCCATCCTGGGCGCGACCGGCGCTGTCGGCGAAGCCCTGCTCGAAACGCTTGCTGAGCGTCAGTTCCCGGTGGGCGATCTGTATGCGCTGGCCCGTCAGGAGAGCGCGGGTAAAGACCTGCGCTACGCCGGTAAAACTGTCTATGTTCAGGACGCCGCCGAGTTTGACTGGACGCAGGCGCAGCTGGCCTTCTTCGTGGCCGGCGCCGAGGCATCAGCCACCTATATTGACGAGGCGACTAACGCTGGCTGCCTGGTGATCGACGCCAGCGGCCTCTTTGCGCTGGAGCCGGACGTGCCGCTGGTCGTACCGGACGTAAACCCGTTTGTGCTGGCCGACTACCGCAACCGCAACGTCATTGCCGTCGCGGACAGCCTCACCAGCCAGCTGCTGACCGCGCTAAAGCCGTTGATCGAGGAGGGTGGCCTGTCGCGCATCTCCGTAACTAACCTGCTGTCGGTCTCTGCGCAGGGTAAGGCGGCGGTGGACGCGCTGGCTGGCCAGAGCGCTAAGCTGCTCAACGGCATCCCCGTTGACGAAGAGGACTATTTTGGCCGTCAGCTGGCGTTCAACATGCTGCCGCTGCGCGTTGATGGCGAAGGCAGCGTGCCTGACGAGCGCCGCGTCGTCGATCAGGTACGCAAGGTGCTGCAGGACGAGGGGCTGATGATCTCCGTCAGCAGCGTCCAGTCACCGGTCTTCTACGGCCACGCGCAGATGGTGAACTTTGAAGCCCTGCGTCCGCTGGCGGCGGAAGAGGCACGCGACGCCTTTGCCCGTGGCGAAGATATCGTCCTCTCCGAGGCCGGTGAATTTCCGACCCAGGTGGGGGATGCCTCTGGCAACGCCCAGCTCTCCGTCGGCTGCGTGCGTAACGACTACGGCATGCCGGAGCAGATCCAGTTCTGGTCAGTCGCCGACAACGTGCGCTTCGGCGGCGCGCTGATGGCGGTGAAGATCGCCGAGAAGCTGGTCCAGGAGTATCTCTACTGATGTCAGAAGTGCAGGAGAAGCCGGTCTATCGGATCGCGCTGGGCATTGAGTACGACGGCAGCAAATATTACGGCTGGCAGCGGCAGAACGAAGTCCGCAGCGTGCAGGAGAAGCTGGAGAAGGCGCTCTCGCAGGTGGCGAACGAGCCGATCTCGGTCTTCTGCGCGGGCCGCACCGATGCAGGCGTGCACGGCACGGGGCAGGTGGTGCACTTCGAGACCACCGCCCTGCGTAAAGAGGCCGCCTGGACGCTGGGCGTAAATGCGAATTTACCTGGTGACATTGCGGTGCGCTGGGTGAAAGATGTGCCCGATGATTTTCATGCCCGTTTTAGCGCCACGGCTCGCCGTTACCGCTACGTCATCTACAATCATCGGCTGCGTCCGGCGGTACTCGGCCAGGGCGTAACGCACTACCATCAGCCGCTGGACGCCGAGCGGATGCACCGCGCGGCCCAGTGTCTGATTGGCGAGAATGACTTTACCTCGTTCCGGGCGGTGCAGTGCCAGTCGCGCACGCCGTGGCGTAACGTGATGCACATTAACGTTACCCGTTACGGTGCATATGTGGTGGTCGATATCAAAGCCAATGCCTTTGTACATCATATGGTCAGGAATATTGTCGGCAGCCTGATGGAAGTAGGCAGCCACAACCAGCCGGAGAGCTGGATAGCAGAGCTGCTGGCGGCAAAGGATCGTCGGCTTGCAGCGGCAACGGCAAAAGCGGAAGGGCTGTACCTGGTGGCGGTGGACTATCCCGCCAGGTTTGAGCTGCCCGTATTGCCAATGGGTCCGCTGTTTTTAGCGGACTAAATGCAGACAGACAAAGGCTAATGACATGGATTTTATCTACTTTCTGATCGACTTTATCCTGCACATCGATGTGCACCTGGCGGAGCTGGTGGCCGAATACGGTATCTGGATCTACGCTATTCTGTTCCTGATTTTATTCTGTGAAACCGGGCTGGTGGTGACGCCGTTCCTGCCGGGCGACTCGCTGCTGTTTGTGGCTGGGGCGCTCTCCGCGCTGCCGAGCAACGATCTCAATGTGCATGTCATGGTGATGTTGATGATTGTCGCGGCGATCCTTGGCGATGCGGTGAACTACACCATTGGCCGTCTGTTTGGCGACCGGCTCTTCAGTAATCCCAACTCCAGAATCTTCCGTCGCAGCTACCTCGATAAGACCCATGCGTTTTACGACAGGCACGGCGGCAAGACCATCATTTTGGCGCGATTTGTGCCGATCGTTAGAACATTTGCGCCATTTGTGGCGGGAATGGGCCATATGTCCTATCGTCATTTTGCGGCCTACAACGTCATCGGCGCGCTGCTATGGGTATTGCTGTTCACCTATGCAGGCTACCTGTTTGGCGATCTGCCGGTGGTGCAGGAGAATTTGAAGCTGATGATCGTGGCGATTATCGTGCTCTCTATCCTGCCAGGCGTGGTCGAAATTATTCGTCATCGACGGGCGGCATCGCGACAGGCAAAATAGGAACCCGGCAACGGTTCGACCACTTTTTTGTCCCAAGTTGCCGACTGTTATGTTTTAATGTGCACCATTTATGGGCTACCAGGTTCATGCAGAAAGGTTATCAATGAGCTGGATTGAACGAATTAAGAGCAATATTACCCCCACCCGCAAGGCAAGCATCCCTGAGGGCGTGTGGACCAAATGTGACAGCTGCGGTCAGGTGCTTTACCGTGCCGAACTGGAGCGTAACCTTGAGGTCTGCCCGAAATGTGACCACCACATGCGTATGTCAGCGCGTAATCGCCTGCATAGCCTGCTGGACGAAGGGTCAATGGTGGAGCTGGGTAGCGAGCTTGAGCCGAAAGATGTGCTGAAGTTCCGCGACTCGAAGAAATACAAAGATCGCCTGGCGACGGCTCAGAAAGAGACCGGTGAGAAAGACGCGCTGGTAGTAATGAAAGGCACCCTGCACGAGATGCCCGTTGTGGCAGCCGCCTTTGAGTTTGCCTTTATGGGCGGCTCTATGGGCTCGGTCGTGGGGGCGCGTTTTGTGCGTGCCGTTGAGCAGGCGCTGGAAGACAACTGCCCGCTGATCTGCTTCTCCGCCTCCGGCGGGGCGCGTATGCAGGAAGCGCTGATGTCCCTGATGCAGATGGCGAAAACCTCTGCTGCGCTGGCGAAAATGCAGGAGCGCGGTCTGCCGTATATCTCTGTGCTGACCGACCCGACTATGGGTGGCGTCTCTGCAAGCTTTGCGATGCTGGGCGATCTCAATATCGCCGAGCCGAAAGCGCTAATCGGCTTTGCTGGCCCGCGCGTTATTGAGCAGACCGTGCGTGAGAAACTGCCGCCGGGCTTCCAGCGCAGTGAGTTTCTGATCGAAAAAGGCGCGATCGATATGATCGTGCGTCGTCCAGAGCTGCGCCTGAAGCTGGCGAGCATTCTGGCGAAGCTGATGAACCAGCCTGCACCTAACCCGGATGCGCCGCGTGAAAGCGTGGTGGTACCGCCGGTACCGGATCAGGAAGGCGGAGTCTGATAAACCAGGGCAGGGCCAGCCGGCTCTGCCTTTTTTCTTTTCACACTGGCAGCAATCCCCGGGCACTATGGAAACGAAAAGCACTCCTCAAGCCACGTCGCCCCTGGCCACGTGGCTTTCTTATCTGGAAAACCTGCACGGTAAAACCATCGATATGGGTCTTGAGCGCGTCAGCCAGGTCGCCGCCGCGCTGGATGTTTTGAAGCCCGCACCTTTTGTCTTTACCGTGGCAGGCACCAACGGCAAAGGCACCACCTGCCGCACGCTGGAGTCGATCCTGCTGGCGGCAGGCTACCGGGTTGGCGTCTACAGTTCACCTCATCTGGTGCGCTATACCGAGCGCGTGCGCGTGCAGGGCGGCGAGTTGCCCGAGCTGGAGCATACCCGCTCGTTTGCCGCCATTGAAGCTGCCCGTGGCGAGACCTCGCTCACCTACTTTGAGTACGGCACGCTGTCGGCGCTGTGGCTGTTTAAGCAAGCCGCGCTGGACGTGGTGATCCTTGAAGTGGGGCTGGGCGGACGTCTGGATGCCACCAACATGGTGGATGCCGACGTGGCGGTGGTCACCAGCATCGCCCTCGACCACACCGACTGGCTGGGGCCGGATCGCGAAAGCATTGGCCGGGAAAAAGCCGGGATCTTTCGCGGCGGCAAACCTGCCGTGGTGGGGGAACCGGATATGCCGCATACCATTGCCGAGGTGGCGGCGGAGAAGGGGGCGGATCTGCTGCGCCGCGGGGTCGACTGGCGTTATGCGGTAGCGGATAATAGCTGGACATTTCAGGATGCCGCGGGCGAGCTACGCGCACTGCCGCTGCCTCAGATTCCACAGCCGAACGCGGCCACCGCGCTGGCAGCGCTGCGGGCCAGCGGACTGACGGTGAGCGAGCAGGCGATCCGCGACGGTATCGCCGGGGCGATCCTGCCGGGCCGTTTTCAGACGGTGAGCGAGTCGCCAAGAGTGATCCTCGACGTGGCGCATAACCCGCACGCGGCGGCTTACCTCGCCGAGCGGCTTGCGGCGTTGCCGACCCGCGGACGCGTGCTGGCGGTGGTCGGCATGCTGCACGATAAAGACATTGGCGGCACGCTGGCCTGTCTGGAGCGCTGCGTCGATAGCTGGTATTGTGCCCCTCTGGAGGGGCCGCGCGGCGCGACGGCGGAGCAGCTGCTGGCTCATCTGAAAGGCGGGGCTGCGTTTGCTGACGTTGAGCAGGCGTGGCACGCGGCGATGGCGGATGCCAGACCTGAAGATACCGTGCTGGTGTGTGGTTCATTCCACACGGTGGCACATGTCATGGAAGCGATGGACGCGGGGAGAGCAGGTGGCAAGTAAGTTTCAGAACCGTTTAATGGGAACCATTGTGCTGGTGGCGCTGGGGGTGATTATCCTGCCAGGGCTGCTTGACGGGCAGAAAAAACACTATCAGGACGAGTTTGCGGCGATCCCACTGGTGCCGAAGCCGGGCGATCGCGATGAACCGGACATGATGCCAGCGGCAACGCAGGCGCTGCCGGCCCAGCCGCCGGAGGGCGCTGCGGAAGAGGTGCGTGCGGGCGATGCCGCCGCGCCGTCGCTGGAGACGTCCCGCCAGGCGCTTGAAGGTAGCGCGCTGGAGGCGGAGCAGTATCCGGTAGAGACGCCGAAAGCAAAGCCGGTCGAAAAGGCGCCGTCTAAGCCGCAGCCGCAGCCGCAGCGTGACCGGGCCAGCGAGCAGCTGGCGGCCGCGAACGACGCGCCGGTAGCCCCGCCCAAACCGGCGGCAGAGGAGAAACCTGCGCCAACCGGTAAAGCCTGGGTTGTCCAGCTTGGGGCATTGAAAAATGCCGATAAAGTTACCGAGATCGTTGGCAAGCTGCGTGGGGCAGGGTATCGCGTTTACACTATTCCAAATACGCCGGTACAGGGTAAAATAACCCGCATTCTGGTCGGCCCGGACGCCTCCAGAGACAAGCTAAAAGGATCGCTCGGGGAGCTAAAACAGCTCTCGGGGTTAAGCGGCGTGGTGATGAACTACAGCGCAAACTGATCCTTCAGCAGGTTAAAAAAAGAGCGACCGGCAGGCCCGCAGAGGCAAAAGGTCTGATGGCGTTGAATATTTTTTCAGCGCCATTTTTATTTTCGCGCGGCACGGAAATCGCTACGCAAACGTTTTCTTTTTCTGTTAGAATGCGCCCCGAACTGGACGACAGGGCGTAAAATCATGGGACACATATGGTCTGGATTGATTACGCCATCATCGCGGTAATAGGTTTTTCCTGTCTGGTTAGCCTGATCCGTGGCTTTGTTCGTGAAGCGTTATCGCTGGTGACATGGGGTTGTGCTTTCTTTGTTGCCAGTCATTACTACACTTACCTGTCTGTTTGGTTCACGGGCTTTGAAGACGCACTGGTGCGGAACGGGATTGCTATCGCAGTACTGTTTATCGCAACGCTGATTGTCGGCGCGATTGTTAACTACATTTTCGGCGCGCTGGTGGATAAAACCGGCCTGTCGGGAACCGACAGGGTGTTGGGGATTTGCTTCGGTGCGCTACGTGGAGCGCTGATCGTCGCCGCAATCCTGTTCTTTCTCGATACCTTTACCGGGTTCTCGAAAAGCGATGACTGGCAGCGTTCGCAGCTGATCCCGCAGTTCAGTGTTATCATCAGGTGGTTCTTTGACTATCTGCAAAGCTCGTCTAGTTTTTTGCCCAGGGCGTAAGCCCTGCGATGTGGCCTAGCGAGGAAAAGACGTATGTGCGGTATTGTCGGTATCGCCGGTGTTTTGCCGGTAAACCAGTCGATTTATGACGCGTTAACGGTGCTTCAGCACCGTGGTCAAGATGCCGCAGGCATCATCACTATCGATGAAAACAACTGCTTCCGTTTACGTAAAGCGAACGGGATGGTTAGCGATGTATTTGAAGCCCGCCACATGCAGCGCCTCCAGGGGCATATGGGTATTGGCCATGTGCGCTACCCCACGGCCGGCAGCTCCAGCGCGTCTGAAGCCCAGCCCTTCTACGTCAACTCGCCGTATGGTATTACGCTTGCCCACAACGGCAACCTGACCAACGCTCACGAGCTGCGTAAGAAGCTGTTCCAGGAGAAGCGTCGCCACATCAACACCACCTCCGACTCTGAAATCCTGCTCAATATTTTCGCCAGCGAGCTGGATAATTTCCGCCACTACCCGTTAGAGGCGGATAACATTTTTGCCGCTATCGCCGCGACCAACCGCCAGATCCGCGGCGCGTACGCCTGCATCGCGATGATTATCGGCCACGGTATGGTTGGCTTCCGCGATCCCAACGGCATTCGCCCGCTGGTGCTGGGCAAGCGTGACATCGGCGACGGCCGTACCGAGTACATGATGGCCTCCGAGAGCGTGGCGCTGGATACGCTGGGCTTTGAGTTTCTGCGTGACGTCGCCCCGGGTGAAGCGGTCTACATCACCGAGAAGGGCCAGCTCTCTACCCGCCAGTGTGCCGACAATCCGGTCAGCAACCCGTGCCTGTTTGAGTACGTCTACTTTGCCCGTCCGGACTCCTTTATCGACAAAATCTCCGTCTACAGCGCCCGCGTCAATATGGGTAAAAAGCTGGGCGCGAAGATTGCCCGCGAGTGGGAAGATCTCGACATTGACGTGGTGATCCCGATCCCGGAGACCTCCTGCGATATCGCGCTGGAGATCGCCCATATTCTGGATAAACCCTACCGTCAGGGCTTCGTGAAGAACCGCTACGTTGGCCGCACCTTTATCATGCCGGGTCAGCAGCTGCGTCGTAAATCCGTACGCCGCAAGCTCAACGCTAACCGCGCCGAGTTCCGCGACAAGAACGTGCTGCTGGTGGATGACTCCATCGTGCGCGGCACCACCTCGGAGCAGATCATCGAGATGGCACGCGAAGCCGGGGCGAAGAAGGTCTACCTCGCCTCTGCGGCCCCGGAGATCCGCTTCCCGAACGTCTACGGTATCGATATGCCGACCGCGAACGAGCTGATCGCCCACGGGCGTGAAGTGGACGAGATCCGCCAGATCATCGGCGCTGACGGCCTGATCTTCCAGGACCTCAACGATCTCATCGATGCCGTGCGCGCCGAGAATCCGGATATCCAGCAGTTCGAGTGCTCGGTGTTCAACGGGATCTACGTGACCAAAGACGTAAACCAGCAGTATCTCGACTATCTCGACTCCCTGCGCAATGACGATGTCAAAGCCGTGCAGATGCAAAACGATCTCGAAAGCTTAGAGATGCATAACGAGGGTTAACTCTCTCTCGCGCCCTGCGTTCGCAGGGCGCTTCAACGTTGCAACGCCCGCCATAATCCGGCAAAGTCCTCTCACGTAAGTAAAAGGACAGGAATATGAAACGACTGATTATTGGCATCTCAGGGGCTAGCGGGGCCATCTACGGCGTGCGTCTGCTGCAGGTGCTGCGGGACGTGGCTGAGGTAGAAACCCATCTGGTGATGAGCAACGCCGCCCGTCAGACGCTGGCGCTGGAGACCGACCTCTCCCTGCGTGACGTGCAGGCGCTGGCCGACGTGGTGCATGACGCGCGTGATATCGCCGCCAGCATCTCCTCTGGCTCGTTTAAGACCGCTGGCATGGTGATCCTTCCCTGTTCAATCAAGACGCTTTCCGGCATCGTTCACAGCTATACCGACAGCCTGCTGACCCGCGCGGCGGACGTGGTGCTGAAGGAGCGCCGCCCGCTGGTGCTCTGCGTGCGCGAGACGCCCCTGCACCTCGGTCACCTTCGTCTGATGACCCAGGCAGCGGAGCTGGGCGCGGCGATCATGCCCCCGGTCCCGGCCTTCTATCACCGTCCGCAGACCCTTGATGACATCATCAACCAGACGGTCAATCGCGTGATCGATCAGTTCGACATTGACCTGCCGGAAGATCTCTTTACCCGCTGGCAGGGACCCGCTGCGTCAAAATAGTGCATCATGCCTGGATTGCCCTGTTTCAGGGCAAATCTGCAAGCGCGATCATATCCTCGACATTTAACCGCTGTTTTCAGTTTGTAACGCTGCGGTTCATTTAGCAGACCTGCTATCTTTCACCCTAACGGTAATGCTGCAACGTTTTATTAACATTCATTAGGGCGATTACTGTTCGCCATGAGAAAGTGGCATGAGACGTGCAAGCATCAGCGGGCAACGCAACACAACGTTATACAACAACAACACGCAATAGATAATAAAATCAGAAACTCGAGGGTAATGTATGAAGAAGACGGCTGTAGCTCTCTCTTTACTGCTGGGACTCTCCAGCGCCGCCAGCGTTTACGCTGCGCTTCCCCAGACCGTGCGCATTGGTACGGATGCGACCTATGCGCCATTCTCGTCTAAAGACGCGAAGGGTGAGTTTGTCGGCTTTGATATCGACCTTGGTAACGAGATGTGCAAACGTATCCAGGTTAAGTGCACCTGGGTAGGCAGCGATTTTGACGCGCTGATCCCCTCTCTGAAAGCCAAGAAAATTGATGCCATTATCTCTTCTCTCTCCATTACCGAAAAACGTCAGCAGGAGATCGCCTTCTCCGACAAGCTCTACGCGGCGGATTCACGTCTGATCGCGGCCAAAGGCTCGCCGATCCAGCCGACCATTGAGTCGTTGAAGGGTAAGCACGTTGGCGTGCTGCAGGGTTCAACCCAGGAGGCTTTTGGTAATGCCAACTGGCGCAGCAAAGGCATTGATGTCGTTGCCTATCAGAACCAGGATCTGATCTACTCCGACCTCGCCGCCGGTCGTCTGGATGCCGCCCTGCAGGACGAGGTTGCCGCCAGCGAAGGCTTCCTCAAGCAGCCTGCCGGAAAAGAGTTCGCCTTTGCCGGTCCGTCGGTAAAAGATAAAAACTTCTTCGGGGAAGGCACCGGGGTTGGCCTGCGTAAAGACGATACCGAGCTGAAGGCCGCATTCGACAAAGCGCTGGGTGAAATCCGCAAAGATGGTACCTACGACAAGATGGCGAAAAAATACTTCGACTTTAACGTCTACGGCGATTAAGTGACGGCACGTCTCTGCACCAGGGTGGTGAGCCAGCGTGGTGCATTGATGTGGTTGATGCCTTACGGCGGTGCGGTAAACGTACTTATGTCAGGCAACGGGACCTAAAACAGCATAGTTAAGCAGTGGCACTGCAAAAAAAAGCGTCCGGCAGGGCAGAATATTTTGCCTTGCCGGGCCGAATAATGGCACGATAGCCGTACCGTATTCTGTGCAAAATCCCGTTAAAAGACCGTCAGTTGAGGATGTTTATGAATAAGTTGGTATTATCGCTTTCTCTGGTGCTTGCTCTTTCCAGCGCGTCCAGCGCCTTTGCTGCCATTCCGCAGAAGCTGCGTATCGGCACCGATCCTACCTACGCGCCGTTCGAATCGAAGAATGCGCAGGGTGAATTAGTTGGTTTTGATATCGATCTGGCTAAAGAGCTGTGTAAACGCATTAATACGCAGTGTACCTTCATTGAGAACCCGCTGGATGCGCTGATCCCCTCGCTGAAAGCGAAGAAAATCGATGCCATCATGTCGTCGCTCTCGATTACCGAGAAGCGTCAGCAGGAGATCGCCTTTACTGACAAGCTTTATGCGGCCGATTCACGTCTGGTCGTGGCGAAGGCCTCTAATATCCAGCCGGACCTGTCGACCCTGAAAGGCAAACGCGTCGGCGTTCTGCAGGGCACCACCCAGGAGACCTACGGTAACGAACACTGGGCGGCGAAAGGGGTGGAGATCGTCTCCTATCAGGGCCAGGACTCTATCTATGCCGACCTGACCGCGGGCCGTATTGACGCCGCGTTCCAGGACGAAGTGGCCGCCAGCGAAGGTTTCCTGAAAACCGCGGCGGGCAAAGAGTACAAATTTGGTGGACCGTCCATCAAAGATGAGAAGCTGTTTGGCGTGGGTACCGGCATGGGCATTCGCAAAGAGGATAACGAGCTGCGCGAAGCGCTGAACAAAGCCTTTGCCGATATGCGTGCCGACGGTACCTACGAAAAGCTGGCGAAAAAGTATTTCGATTTTGATGTTTACGGTGGCTAATTCCCACCTGTGACAAACGTGCAGCCCCTCCCATAACGGGAGGGGAAAAGACACGGCAGACACTACACACCACGGGGCAGGCTGCATGCTGTACGGGTTTTCTCAAGTTATATTCCAGGGCGCTGTCGTCACGCTGGAGCTGGCGCTCAGCTCCGTTGTGCTGGCCGTGCTGATAGGCCTGGCAGGGGCGGGGGCCAAGCTCTCTCATAACCGCCTGCTGGCCGCTCTTTTTGAAGGCTACACCACGCTTATCCGTGGCGTGCCCGATCTGGTATTGATGCTGCTCATCTTCTACGGGCTGCAAATCGCGCTGAACGGCATCACCGACGCCGTTGGTATGGCGCAGATTGATATCGATCCGATGATCGCCGGTATTATTACCCTCGGCTTTATCTACGGGGCCTATTTCACGGAAACCTTTCGCGGGGCGTTTATGGCCGTGCCGAAAGGGCACATCGAGGCCGCTACCGCCTTTGGCTTTACCGGCGGACAGATCTTCCGTCGTATTCTCTTTCCGGCCATGATGCGCTACGCCCTGCCGGGAATTGGTAACAACTGGCAGGTGATCCTCAAGGCGACCGCGCTGGTGTCCCTGCTGGGCCTCGAGGACGTGGTGAAAGCTACCCAGCTCGCCGGGAAAAGTACCTGGGAGCCGTTCTACTTCGCCGTGGTCTGCGGCCTGATCTATTTAGTGTTTACCACCGTCTCTAATGGTGTGCTGCTTCTGCTCGAGCGCCGCTACTCCGTGGGTGTGAAGAGGGCTGATCTGTGATCGAAATTATTCAGGAGTACTGGCGCGCCCTGCTGTGGACCGACGGTTACCGCTTTACCGGCGTGGCGATCACCCTCTGGCTGCTGATCCTCTCGGTAGTGATGGGCGGTATCCTCGCGCTGTTTCTCGCCATCGGACGCGTCTCCAGCAATAAATTTATCCGCTTTCCTATCTGGCTCTTTACCTATGTTTTTCGCGGTACGCCGCTCTACGTCCAGCTGCTGGTCTTCTACTCCGGGATGTATACCCTCGAGATTGTGAAGGGCACGGAGCTGCTGAACGCCTTCTTCCGCAGCGGCCTGAACTGTACGGTGCTGGCGTTAACGCTCAATACCTGCGCCTACACCACCGAAATTTTTGCCGGGGCGATCCGCTCGGTGCCGCACGGCGAGATTGAGGCGGCGCGGGCCTACGGCTTTTCGTCGGTGAAGATGTACCGCTGCATTATTCTGCCGTCGGCGCTGCGCATTGCGCTTCCCGCCTACAGCAACGAAGTGATTTTAATGCTGCACTCGACGGCGCTGGCCTTCACCGCCACCGTCCCGGACCTGCTGAAAATTGCCCGTGATATTAACTCGGCTACCTACCAGCCCTTTACCGCGTTTGGTATTGCCGCCGTGTTGTACTTGATTATCTCCTATGCTCTCATCAGCCTGTTCCGCAAAGCGGAAAAACGCTGGCTGAAGCATGTGAAACCGTCTTCGACGCACTGAGAATACGATGTCCGAGAATAAATTAAACGTTACAGATCTGCACAAGCGCTACGGCGAACATGAGGTGCTGAAAGGGGTCTCGCTGCAGGCTAACGCAGGCGATGTGATCACCATTATCGGCTCGTCCGGCTCCGGCAAGAGTACCTTCCTGCGCTGCATTAACTTTCTCGAAAAGCCGAGCGAAGGCACGATTGTGGTTAACGGCCAGAACATCACTCTGGTACGGGATAAAGACGGCCAGCTGAAGGTCGCTGATAAACATCAGCTGCGCCTGCTACGTACCCGCCTGACGATGGTATTTCAGCATTTTAATCTCTGGAGCCACATGACGGTGCTGGAGAACGTGATGGAAGCGCCAATCCAGGTCCTGGGGCTGAGCAAGCAGGAGGCGCGCGAGCGGGCGGTGAAGTATCTGGCGAAGGTGGGCATTGACGAGCGCGCCCAGGCCAAATACCCGGTGCACCTCTCTGGCGGCCAGCAGCAGCGCGTTTCGATTGCCCGTGCGTTAGCGATGGAGCCTGAGGTGCTGCTGTTTGATGAGCCAACCTCGGCGCTGGATCCGGAGCTGGTGGGTGAGGTGCTGCGCATCATGCAGCAGCTGGCAGAGGAGGGGAAAACAATGGTGGTGGTGACCCATGAGATGGGCTTTGCCCGCCATGTCTCTTCCCATGTGATCTTCCTGCACCAGGGGAAAATCGAGGAAGAGGGCAAACCGGAGGCGCTGTTTGACAATCCGCAAAGCCCACGCCTGCAGCAGTTCCTCAAAGGCTCGCTGAAGTAACGCTCTGGCCCTCTTCTTAACCGGAGAGGGCAGAGCTGAATGCCTGGGCGGTTAGGCGGTAGACCCAGTCATCATGAAACACGCCGTTCAGGCGATAGACCTTCTGCAGGATCTCCACCCGGCTAAACCCCAGCTTCTCCAGCACGCGCTGCGAACCGATATTGCCCGCAAGCACCCATGCATTCAGCGCCGTGATCCCGGCCTCGTTAAATGCATACTGACAGAGCGTGCGCAGCGCTTCGCTGGCGTACCCCTGGCCCTGAGCGTAGGTGGCAATGCTGTAGCCGACGTCCGCCTCCTGCGGGTTCTCTCCTGACCGGCTCAGACCAATATCACCAAGCGGGGTCGCTGTTCCCTGCTGACGAATGACAAACGCCCCGGCGTCGATTAAACGCGCGTCAAATACCCGACGAATATCCTGCTGCGAGGCGATGTCTGCCATAAAGCGCATAATCAGCGGATCGCGGCGCAGGCGCAGGAAAAATGGCCAGTCAGACTCCTGGAAGGGAGAGAGGATCAGGCGTGAAGAGGTCAGCGTAGGCATTTAAATCATCATTCTGGTGAATGGGTTATTTACATTAGCACCAGAATAGTAAATTGGTGCTATTTATTTTAACGATTCAGCGCAAGACGTCCGCGAGGGCCTCATCCAGATCGTACCAGCGAAAACCAAACCCGGAGGCCTCCAGGCGCTTAGGCAGGGCGCGCTGGCCGCCAAGCACCAGCACCGAGGATTCGCCCATCAGCAGCCGCACGGCGCTGGCCGGCGCGCGCATAAAGGCCGGACGATGCAGGGCATGGCCGAGGGCATGGGCAAAGCGTTCGTTATGCACCGGGTAGGGGGAGACCATATTAAACGGCCCGCGCAGATCGTTATCCAGCAGCCAGATGATACCGTTGACCATATCATCGATATGGATCCAGGCCAGGTACTGTCGTCCGCTGCCGATCGGGCCGCCGAGGCCGAGGCGAAATATCGGCAGCATTTTTGCCAGCACGCCGCCTTTTGGGGCGAAGACGACGCCGGTGCGCAGCAGGCAGACGCGGGTACGATCGCTCAGCGCGCCGCAGGCGATCTGCTCCCAGCGGGCGCAGAGCTTGTGGGTAAATTCGTTGTGCGGCGGCTCCTCTTCGGTGACCACCACCTCGCCGAGATCGCCATAATAGCCCGTAGCCGATCCGGAGATCAGCACCGAGGGTGGGGTAGCGCTGGCCTTGATCAGATCCACCAGCATCTGGGTGATCTGCCAGCGACTGTTGCAGAGGCGCGCTTTTTGCGCCTCGCTCCAGCGCTTATCAGCAATGGGTTCGCCCGCCAAGTTAATGACCGCGTCAATGTCGTTCAGATCGCGGCGATCGTCCAACCCTTTGCTGAAGACCACGTCATCGCTTAATGTGCGGCGCGCCCGTTCGGGGCTGCGAGTGATCACCGTGACCGAATGCCCCAGCGCCAGCAGGCGGGGAACAAGATGGCGGCCAATCAGGCCGGTACCGCCGGTAATCAAAATCCTCATGCAACCTCCAGGGCTGCGCTTAACGTCGCCAGCTCATACTCATTGACACCGAGTCGGCATACCGTAGCGCATAAAGTTTATCGATCTCCACTTCAGCATAGGTAACCCAGTGATGTTCGCGTGCGATATCGAGCACATCCTGAGTTAATTTTTCCAGCAAAAAGAAGCGATTATTTTCAATATGCTGAATGATGCTTTTGGTGATGGTACGGTAGTTCAGCGCATCGTTGATATCTTCACTGGCCCGTGCTTTGTCAGCGGGGTAGTGAATAACCACGTTGACCACGATGTCCTGACGGTTAGCTATCTCCTCATCTTTGATGCCGATAAAGGTTCTCAGGCGCAAATTTTTTATTCGTATGACCGCGTCTGGCTGTGACATGGTAAATTCCCTCAGTGTAGTGACCCGCGCTATCATACACGAGGTTAAACGGCTCGCCTATGCGGGCAAAAGTGGCTAACTCTGGGTAACTTTTTGCATTGCGCGCAGGGTGGCTGGCCGGGTACGGATGCGTTCGAACCAGTTGTTCACCGCCGGGTAGCTGTTAAGGTTGATCCGCTGGCGTTCGTGAGCGTTGATCCACGGCCAGGCGGCGATATCGGCAATGCTATAGTGCTCACCGCCCAGCCACGGCACGCGCTCCAGTCGCTTATTCATCACGCTATACAGACGCTGGGTCTCCACCTGAAAACGCTCAATAGCGTAGGGCACCGGCTTGGGAGCAAAATAGTTAAAATGGTGGTTCTGTCCAAGCATTGGACCCAGCCCGCCTACCTGCCAGAAGAGCCACTGTAGGGTCAGGTGCCGCTCGCGCAGCTCGCCGCTGAGCAGCTTGCCGCTCTTCTCTGCCAGATAGAGCAGGATCTCCCCTGATTCAAACAGACTAAGCGGCGCACCACCGTCGACAGGGGCATGATCTACGATGGCGGGAATTTTATTATTCGGTGAAATCTCTAAAAAGTCGTGGCGAAACTGATCGCCTTTGCTGATATCGACACGGATCAGTCGGTAATCCAGCTCCGCCTCTTCCAGAAATAGCGTAATTTTGTGACCGTTAGGGGTGGGGGCGTAATAGAGATCGATCATCTCAACTCCTGTCTGGGAATAAAGTCGCAAACAGGAGTATAGGCGCTGCCGGACGAGGCGGGATTTTCAGGCAGTGACAGCCCGCACAGGACGCTATATTTTAGATGAAATGAGACAACTCAATGAGGGTACCAATGGGCGAGCCAGCAATAACGTTGTGGTCTGATGCAGACTTTTTCTCTCCTTACGTCATGTCGGTGTATGTCACCCTGCACGAAAAGGGATTGCCGTTCACGCTGAAGACCGTCGATCTCAACGGCGGCGAACATCTGCGCCCGGAGTGGAAGGGCTATCACCTCAGCCGCCGCGTGCCGCTGCTGGAGGTCGACGGCTTTGAGTTAACGGAATCCTCAGCGATTAGCGAATACCTTGAGGAGCGCTTTGCGCCGCCGGAGTGGGAGCGCGTCTATCCCCACGATATCCAGAAGCGCGCCCGTGCGCGGCAGATTCAGGCCTGGCTGCGCAGCGATCTGGTGCCTATCCGCGAAGAGCGCCCAACGGACGTCATCTTTGCGGGTGTGAAAAAGCCCCCGCTCAGCGAGGCTGGCCAGCGGAGCGCAGAAAAACTGATGACCATCGCCGGCACGCTGCTGGCCCATGCCAACCCCAACCTGTTTGGCGAATGGTGCATTGCCGACGCCGATCTGGCGCTGATGCTCAACCGGCTGGTGCTCAACGGCGACGAGGTTCCAGAGCGCCTGGCAGACTATGCCGCCTTCCAGTGGCAACGCTCCTCGGTACAGCGCTATATCGCACTTTCAGCGGCGCGTTGAAGCTGTTTAGCACAGCCAAATCCGTTATCATAAAGCGACTTCTCAACGGTAAGGGTGTAAGCGATGAAGCTGATGTTTGCCTCCGATATTCACGGCTCGCTGCCGGCCACGGAGCGCGTGCTGGCGCTGTTTGCCGAGAGCGGCGCGCAGTGGCTGGTGATCCTTGGCGATCTGCTCAACCACGGGCCGCGCAACGCGTTGCCGGAGGGGTATGCGCCTGCGCAGGTGGCCGAGCGGCTGAATACGCAGGCATCGCGGATCATCGCCGTGCGCGGCAACTGTGACAGCGAAGTGGATCAGATGCTGCTGACGTTTCCTGTCACTGCCCCCTGGCAGCAGATATTATTGGATAATTCCCGGCTGTTTTTGACCCACGGCCATCTCTATAATGCAGAAAATTTACCACCGCTTGCCGCTGGCGATGTATTCATCTCCGGTCATACTCATATTCCGGTGGCGGAAAAGCGCGGCGAGATTATTCACTTCAACCCCGGCTCGGTGAGCATTCCGAAAGGGGGCTTTGCCGCCAGCTACGGTATGTTTGAGGACGGTATTTTTCGCGTAATCGCACTGAACGATCAACGGATTATTGCAGAGGTCGCTATTAATCCGTAAGTTAGCTCTCAACCAGAAACGCGCCACCAGAGCGCTATGCAGAGAAGGTTTTTCCGATGGTGGAACAGAGTCATTTTACAGGCACGGAGTGGGTGGATATCGTCAATGAGGACAACGAGGTGATCGCGCAGGCCAGCCGCGAACAGATGCGCGCGCAGTGTTTGCGCCATCGCGCCACCTACATTGTCGTGCATGACGGCATGGGAAAAATTCTGGTGCAGCGCCGCACCGAGACAAAGGATTACCTGCCTGGCCTGCTGGATGCAACGGCGGGTGGCGTGGTGCAGGCGGACGAGGGGATGCTCGAGTCCGCACGGCGTGAGGCGGAAGAGGAGCTGGGCATCGCCGGCGTGCCGTTTGCCGAGCATGGGCAGTTCTACTACGAAGACGATCACTGCCGCGTCTGGGGTGGGCTATTCAGCTGCGTCTCCCACGGGCCTTTTGCCCTGCAGGAGGATGAGGTCAGCGAAGCGATCTGGATGACGCCGGAAGAGATCACCGCCCGCTGCGATGAGTTTACGCCGGACTCACTCAAGGCGCTGGCGCTGTGGATGAGCCGCAACGCCAACAACGATACGCTTAAGCTGGCTGAAACCGAGTAGGCCTAAAAGCATCAAGCCGGCCACGGTACGTATTGGCCGGCTTTTTTAATGCCTTAACTTACTCCGGCACGTCGCCGCTGCCCTGCTGCGAAGGCCACTTCCAGTTACGCACTTCCGGCAGATCCTCCCCATACTCACGCACGTAGCGGTGATGTTCAGCGATCTTCTCCTGCAGCTCGTCGAGGATCTCATCCGCCTGGCCAGCCAGCTTCTCTACCCGCAGAATTGCCTCCTGGGCCAGATGGAAGCGATCCAGCTCGTTCATCACCGTCATGTCAAACGGCGTGGTGGTGGTACCTTCCTCCATAAAGCCGCGCACGTGGAAGTTGCGATGGTTATTGCGGTGGTAGGTCAGGCGATGGATCAGGCTCGGATAGCCGTGGAAGGCGAAGATTACCGGCTTGTCGGCGGTGAAGATAGCCTCAAACGCCTCGTCGCTCAGGCCGTGCGGATGCTGATCCTCGGTCTGTAACGCCATCAAATCCACTACGTTTACCACCCGCACGCTGAGATCCGGCAGGTAGCCGCGAAGCAGATCCACCGCCGCCAGCGCCTCCATTGTGGGCACATCCCCGGCGCAGGCCATCACCACGTCCGGCGTTCTGTCCGGCTCTTCGGTACCTGCCCAGGGCCAGATGCCCATCCCCACTTCACAGTGCTTCGCCGCTTCTTCCATCGTCAGCCACTGCGGCTCCGGCTGCTTGCCAGCGACGATGACGTTAATGCGATCCCAGGTCTTCAGGCAGTGATCGGCCACCCACAGCAGGGTATTCGCGTCCGGTGGCAGATAGATGCGTACGATATCGGCTTTTTTGTTGGCAACGTGATCGATAAAGCCGGGATCCTGATGGCTGTAGCCGTTGTGATCCTGCCGCCAGACGTGGGAGGAGAGCAGGTAGTTCAGGGAGGCGACCGGCTCGCGCCACGGTAGCTTGCGCGTGACCTTCAGCCACTTGGCGTGCTGGTTGAACATCGAGTCAATGATGTGGATAAAGGCCTCGTAGCAGTTAAACAGGCCGTGGCGTCCGGTGAGCAGATAGCCCTCTAACCAACCCTGGCACCGATGCTCGCTGAGGATCTCCATCACCCGGCCATCGGGGGCCAGCTGCTCATCGTAAGGCTCAATCTCTCCCTCCCAGGTGCGGTTGGTGACGTCGAACACGTCCCCCAGCCGGTTGGAGGCGGTCTCATCCGGACCAAAGAGACGGAAGTTGTCCGGGTTGCGGGTAAAGATGCCGCGCAGGTAGCGCCCCAGTACCTCTGTGGACTGTGCCTGGGTCTCGCCTGGGGAGGTGATATCAAGGGCGAACTCGCGCAGCTCGGGCGTCACCAGCTCACGCCGGAGTCGTCCACCGTTGGCCCAGGGCGTCGCGCCCATCCGCTTGTCACCTTCGGGTGCCAGCGCTTTAAGCTCGGGCTTAAGCCGCCCCTGTTCGTCAAAGAGATCTTCCGGCTGATAGCTGCGCATCCAGCGCTCAAGGATCTGTCGATGCTCGTCGTTTTCCCGACACGAGGAGACCGGCACCTGATGGGCACGCCAGAAGCCTTCAACTTTCTTACCGTCCACGATCTGCGGGCCGGTCCACCCCTTCGGGCTGCGCAGGATAATCATCGGCCAGCGCGGGATGGACTCCACTGCGTCACCCTGGCGGGCGCGCTGCTGGAAATCACGGATCTTATCCAGGGCATTGTCCAGCGCCTCGGCCATCTGCGGGTGCATTTTTTCCGGCTCGTGACCGCTGACAAAGACCGGATCGTAGCCGTAGCCACGGAACAGCTGGGTGAGATCCTCATCGCTGGTACGCGCCAGCAGCGTCGGGTTAGCGATCTTGTAGCCGTTGAGATGCAGAATAGGCAGCACGGCCCCGTCCCGGGCGGCGTTAAGAAACTTGATGCCATGCCAGCTGGCGGCGAGCGGGCCGGTCTCGGCTTCGCCATCGCCAATCACGCAGGCGGCAATCAGGTCGGGCGCATCAAACACGGCCCCAAAAGCGTGGGAGAGGGAGTAGCCCAGCTCGCCCCCTTCGTTGATTGAGCCGGGCGTCTCCGGTGCAGCATGGCTGGGGATCCCGCCGGGAAATGAAAATTGCTTGAACAGCTTCTGCATCCCCGGCGCGTCCTGGCTGATATCGGGATAGATCTCGCTATAGCTACCCTCAAGCCAGGTATTCGCTACCATGCCAGGTCCACCGTGGCCGGGGCCGCAGACATAGAGCATGTCCAGATCGCGCTGGCGGATGGCGCGATTAAGGTGTGCGTAGATAAAGTTTAGCCCCGGCGTGGTGCCCCAGTGGCCCAACAGGCGAGGTTTAATATGTTCCGGCTTAAGCGGCTCGCGCAGCAGCGGGTTATCCATCAGGTAGATCTGGCCGACGGAGAGGTAGTTTGCGGCGCGCCAGTAGCGATCCAGTAACGTGAAGTCGTTATCGTTAACGTGCCCGGTTGCAGATTGCGTCATGCTTTCTCCCGTTATCAGGTTAAATCGTACCTGTTAACCCTAATAGAAGAAGCGGAGGAGGGCGAATCTGCGCCAAAAAAAAGGCCGTGGCAACGCCACGACCCTTTAAGCAGCGTCGAGCTTACTGCTGCTGAGAGGACTGAATCGCCGTCAGGGCAATGGTGTAGACGATATCGTCAACCAGCGCGCCACGAGACAGGTCGTTCACCGGCTTGCGCATACCCTGCAGCATCGGCCCGATGGAGATCAGGTCGGCAGAGCGCTGTACCGCTTTGTAGGTGGTGTTACCGGTGTTCAGATCCGGGAAGATGAACACGGTAGCACGACCGGCAACCGGCGAGTTCGGCGCTTTGGATTTCGCGACGTCAGCCATTACCGCGGCATCATACTGCAGCGGGCCGTCGATCATCAGGTCAGGACGTTTCTCCTGCGCCAGACGGGTCGCTTCACGCACTTTCTCTACGTCGCTACCCGCGCCGGAGTTACCGGTGGAGTAGGAGAGCATCGCCACGCGCGGCTCTATACCGAAGGCAATCGCGGAGTCAGCGGACTGAATCGCGATCTCAGCCAGCTGTTCAGCGGTCGGATCCGGGTTGATGGCGCAGTCGCCGTAAACGTAAACCTGCTCCGGCAGGAGCATGAAGAATACGGAGGAGACCAGCGAGCTGCCCGGTGCCGTTTTAATCAGCTGCAGCGGCGGACGGATGGTGTTGGCCGTGGTGTGAACCGCACCGGAGACCAGACCGTCAACTTCGTCCTGCTCCAGCATCAGGGTGCCGAGCACCACGTTGTCTTCCAGCTGTTCGCGGGCAACGGCTTCGGTCATGCCTTTGCTCTTACGCAGCTCAACCAGGCGGGCTACGTAGCTTTCACGCACTACGTCCGGATCAACGATCTCGATGCCGGCACCCAGCTCAACGCCCTGGGAGGCCGCAACGCGAGTGATCTCTTCCGGATTACCCAGCAGTACGCAGGTCGCGATGCCGCGCTCGGCGCAGATGGCCGCCGCTTTAACGGTACGCGGCTCGTCGCCTTCCGGCAGCACAACGCGTTTACCTGCCTGGCGCGCCAGCTCGGTGAGCTGGTAGCGGAACGCAGGCGGGGAGAGACGGCGGCTACGCTCGGAGGTCGCGGTCAGGGATTCGATCCAGTCAGCGTTAACATAGCCTGCTACGTACTCCTGCACTTTCTCGATACGCGCATGGTCGTCAGCCGGCACTTCCAGGTTGAAGCTCTGCAGGCTCAGCGAGGTCTGCCAGGTGTTGGTGTTCACCATGAATACCGGCAGGCCGGTGGCAAAGGCACGTTCGCACAGCCTGGCAACGCGAGCGTCCATCTCATAGGCACCGGTCAGCAGGATCGCGCCGATCTCAACGCCGTTCATCGCAGCCAGACAGGCGGCAACCAGCACGTCCGGACGGTCAGCGGAGGTCACCAGCAGGGAGCCTGGGCGGAAGTGCTCCAGCATGTGCGGAATGCTGCGCGCACAGAAGGTCACGGACTTCACGCGGCGGGTGTTGATGTCGCCTTCGTTAACGATGGTGGCATTCAGGTGTTTTGCCATATCGATTGCGCGGGTGGCAATCAGGTCGAAGCTCCACGGAATGGCGCCCAGCACCGGCAGGGAGCTGGATGCGCTCAGCTCAGCCGGATCGATGCTGATCACTTTCGCTTTGGAGGAGTCATCGAAGATCTCAGAGAGATCCGGGCGAGTACGGCCCTGCTCATCAACCGGGGCGTTCAGTTTGTTAACAATCACGCCGGTGATGTTGGTGTTCTTCACGCCGCCGAAGCTGTTGCGGGTCAGCTCGATACGCTCTTTCAGCTGCTCCTGGGTATCGGTACCCTGAGACATCACAAAGACGATCTCGGCGTTCAGCGTTTTGGCGATTTCGAAGTTCAGCGACTGGGCAAACTGGTGTTTACGGGTCGGGACCAGGCCTTCAACCAGCACCACTTCCGCGTCTTTCGCGCTTTCGTGATAGCGGGCGATGATCTCTTCCATCAGCACGTCTTTCTGGTTGCTGGAGAGCAGAGACTCAACGTGGCTCATCTTCAGCGGCTCAGCGGCAGGCAGATTGGAGTTCGCACGCACGATCGTGGTGGTCTGGTCTGGCGCATCGCCACCGGCACGCGGCTGGGCGATAGGTTTAAAGACGCTCAGACGAACGCCTTTGCGTTCCATAGCACGGATCACGCCCAGGCTGACGCTGGTCAGGCCGACGCTGGTTCCGGTAGGGATCAGCATAATAATACGGGACACGGTATATCCTCTTTTTCGTTACCGCCAGTAATTTGGCGCGATACAAAACAGCACCGCCAGCGTTGGCTGGCGGTGTGGAATCAGGCAGTCAGACGGCTGGCGTCTTGGGCGATCACCAGCTCTTCGTTGGTCGGGATGACCATCGCGAGGGTGGTACCCTCTTTGTTGATGTAGCCAGATTTGCCGAAGCGGGCAGCCAGGTTACGCTCGTGGTCAACTTCGAAGCCCAGCACGCCCAGTTTGCCCAGAGAGAGCTCGCGCACCATCGCCGCGTTCTCACCGATACCACCGGTAAAGACAACCGCATCCAGACGACCTTCCATCAGCGCGGTGTAGGAGCCGATGTACTTCGCCAGGCGGTGGCAGTAAACGTCCATTGCACGTTTAGCGTCTTCTTTGCTGGTGTAGTTGTCTTCAACGTAGCGGCAGTCGCTGGTGACTTCGGTCAGGCCCAGCAGGCCGGACTCTTTGGTCAGCATTTTGTTGATCTCTTCTACGCTCATACCCAGGGTATCGTGCAGGTGGAAGATGATCGCCGGGTCGATATCACCGGAACGGGTACCCATCACCAGGCCTTCCAGCGGGGTCAGACCCATAGAGGTATCAACGCATTTGCCGTTACGGATGGCAGAGACGGAGCCGCCGTTGCCCAGGTGGCAGGTGATGATGTTTACTTCTTCTACCGGCTTGTTCAGCATTTTTGCTGCTTCCTGCGTCACGTAGAAGTGGCTGGTGCCATGCGCGCCGTAGCGGCGAACGCCGTGCTCTTTGTACAGTTTGTACGGCAGGGCGTAGAGGTAGGACTCTTCCGGCATGGTCTGATGGAACGCGGTATCAAATACGGCTACGTTCTTCTCTTTCAGCTGCGGGAAGGATTTCAGCGCTTCAGCGATACCGATCAGGTGAGCCGGGTTATGCAGCGGTGCAAAAGAGGCAGAGTCTTTAATGCCCTGGATAACGGAGTCATCAATAACTACGGAACTGGTGTATTTTTCGCCACCGTGCACGATGCGGTGACCAATTGCGGTCAGCTGTGCAGACAGTTCTGGTTTTTGTGCCAGAATAGTGTTAACGATAAAGTTCAGTGCTTCACTGTGAGCGGCACCTGCACCTAAAGCAGCTTCTTGTTTACCACCGTCCATTTTCCATTTGATACGCGCTTCAGGAAGATGGAAGCATTCGGCTAAACCAGAGAGGTACTCTTCACCGTTCACTGCATCGATGATTGCAAATTTCAGTGAGGAGCTACCGCAGTTCAGAACCAGTACTAACTTACTCGACATGGAAGTACCTATTTTTGATACGTGGCTAAAAAAACGTCAGTGAGTCTTTCAGCGTAGCGCATGTTGACGCTGACATTTATGATTAACATCATGCCAGAACGATTTTTTGGCACGATGAAAGAGAATACTGTTGAGTTTATGCCATTTTGTCCCCATATGTGGGAGTGGCATACTGGGCGTTACATTGACGACGTTGCGTTCTTCGTCTAAGGCCCACTCAGGCGGGCACAGAATACCCGATACTGGGTAGCGATGACAAAATATTTTGAACGTTGTCATGAGCAGTTGTTGTTTTGCACAAATTTTTTAATTTTTATATGTGAAGTTGAGGTAACGCCATGAACACTCCTGAGAATCGCCCTGTGAGCTTTTTCAGTTTGTTTCGCCTGGGTCAGCACTATTCGAAGACCTGGCCTATGGAAAAAAGCCTCGCTCCCGTCTTTATCGATAACCGTGTCATTCGCGCTACCCGCTACGCGATCCGCATCATGCCGCCCGTTGCCGTCTTTACCCTCTGCTGGCAGATCGCTCTTGGCGGCCAGTTGGGCCCTGCGGTGGCGACCGCGCTCTTTGCCCTGAGCCTGCCGCTGCAGGGGCTATGGTGGCTAGGCAAACGCTCCGTCACCCCGCTGCCGCCGGGTATCCTGCACTGGTTCTATGAGGTGCGCGGTAAATTACAGGACGCGGGCCAAACAATGGCCCCGGTCACCGGCAAGCCTGACTACCAGGCTTTAGCTGACACGCTTAAGCGCGCATTTGGTCAGCTCGACAAAACTTTCCTCGATGATTTGTAATTGACCCCTGATTACGCATATAAAAGAAGGCACATAATCTATGTGCCTCTTTTTTTTCCGACGTGATACGGGAGTGTAAGATGGAAATGACCAATGCCCAACGGCTGATTTTATCGAATCAGTACAAAATGATGACCATGCTCGATCCCACCAACGCCGAACGCTACCGCCGCCTGCAAACCATCGTCGAGCGCGGCTTTGGCCTGCAGATGCGCGAGCTGGACCGCGAGTTTGGCGAGCTGCCGGAGGAGACCTGCCGCACCGTTATCGACATTATGGAGATGTATCACGCGCTGCATGTCTCCTGGGCCAACCTGAAAGATACCCAGTCCATCGACGAGCGCCGGGTAACCTTCTTAGGCTTTGATGCCGCCACCGAGGCGCGCTACCTGAGCTACGTGCGCTTTATGGTCAATACCGAAGGGCGCTACACCCATTTCGACGCCGGAACACACGGCTTCAATGCCCAGACGCCGATGTGGGAAAAGTACCAGCGCATGTTGGGAGCCTGGCACGCCTGCCCGCGTCAGTACCACCTGAGCGCAAATGAAATCAACCAGATTGTTAACGCCTGATGGGGGCCGCTGTGCAGTGTCAGGGTTTCCTGTTTGATTTAGACGGCACGCTGGTGGACTCTCTGCCAGCCGTGGAGCGCGCGTGGTGCAACTGGGCCGACCGGTTCAATCTTGCCCACGACGAGGTGCTGGGGTTCATTCACGGTAAGCAGGCGATTACCTCGCTACGCCACTTTATGGCCGGGCACAGCGAGGCGGAGATTGCCGCCGAGTTTACTCGCCTGGAGGAGATAGAGGCCAGCGACACCACCGGCATCGTGGCGCTGCCCGGCGCGGTGGCGCTGCTCACGCAGCTTAACGATCTGGGGATCCCGTGGGCAATTGTTACCTCGGGCTCGATGCCCGTAGCCCGCGCCCGCCACCGTGCGGCGGGCCTGCCGCTGCCGGAGGTCTTCGTGACCGCCGAGCGGGTTAAGCGTGGCAAACCAGAGCCGGATGCCTATCTTCTGGGGGCTGAGCTGCTGAGGCTTGCGCCGCAGGAGTGCGTCGTAGTAGAAGACGCGCCAGCCGGGATCCTCTCCGGACTCGCCGCTGGCTGTCATATGATTGCCGTTAACGCCCCGGCGGATACGCCCAGCCTGAGCGAGGCCGATTTTGTGCTGCAAAGTCTGGAGGAGATTGCCGTGACCCGCCACGCCGACGGCAGGGCGCAACTAAGCAAAAATCGGTAAAACAGCCCATCCTATTGATTTAGCCCCGCCTGAGCGGGGCTTTTTTATGGCACACTTCTGGTATCCCCGCAATTAACAAGGATACGTTGTGAACGGTGAACTGATTTGGGTGCTGTGTCTGTTGGTCATTGCCATCGTACTCTTTGCCACCGGCAAAGTACGCATGGATGCCGTCGCGCTGCTGGTGATCGTCGCCTTCAGCCTCAGCGGCACCCTGACCCTCAGCGAGGCCTTCTCTGGCTTTAGCGATCCCAACGTCATTCTTATCGCCGCGCTGTTTATTATTGGCGACGGGCTGGTGCGCACCGGCGTCGCCACCAGCATGGGGGCCTGGCTGGTGAACGTTGCGGGCAGCAGCGAAATCAAGATGCTGGTTCTGCTCATGCTTACCGTCGCCGGGCTGGGTGCCTTTATGAGCTCTACCGGTGTAGTCGCCATCTTTATTCCCGTGGTGCTCAGCGTCTCGATGCGGATGCAGATCGCCCCGTCGCGTCTGATGATGCCCCTCAGTTTTGCGGGCCTGATCAGCGGCATGATGACGCTGGTGGCCACGCCGCCTAACCTGGTGGTGAACAGCGAGCTGCTGCGCGAGGGGCTGCCGGGCTTTAGCTTCTTTAGCGTAACCCCGCTGGGGGTAACGATTCTGCTGCTGGGCATCATCTATATGCTGGTGATGCGCTTCTCCCTGAAGCGCGAAGGGCAGCAGGGGCCGCATGATGGCTGGAAGCGACGCACTTTCCGCGATCTGATTAAAGAGTATCGTCTGGCGGGGCGCGCCCGGCGGCTGGCTATTCGCCCCGGCTCGCCGATGGTTGGCCAGCGCCTCGACGATCTCAAACTCCGGGAGCGCTACGGGGCCAACGTTATTGGGGTCGAACGCTGGCGTCGTTTTCGTCGGGTGATCGTTAACGTCAACGGCGTATCGGAGTTTCGCGCCGGGGATGTCCTGCTGATCGACATGTCCGCCGCCGAGGTCGATCTGCGGGAATTTTGCAGCGAGCAGCTGCTGGAGCCGATGATCCTGCGCGGTGAGTACTTCTCCGACCAGGCGCTGGACGTCGGCATGGCAGAGGTGTCGCTGATCCCTGACTCAGAGCTGATCGGCAAAACCGTGCGTGAAATTGGCTTTCGTACCCGCTACGGGTTGAATATGGTGGGTATTAAACGTGACGGGAGCGCAATTAGCGGGCCGGTAGGAGATGAACCCTTACAGCTGGGGGATATTTTTCTGGTAGTAGGTAACTGGAAGCTGATTAGCCAGCTGGCGCAGAAGGGGCGCGATTTTGTCGTGCTGCATATGCCTATCGAGGCTGGAGACGCCTCGCCTGCCCATAGCCAGGCTCCCCACGCCATCTTCTGCCTGCTGCTGATGGTCGCCCTGATGCTAACCGATGAGATCCCCAATCCGGTGGCAGCGATTATCGCCTGCCTGCTGATGGGCAAATTTCGCTGTATTGATGCCGCCAGCGCCTATAAAGCGATCCACTGGCCGAGCATTATCCTTATCGTCGGCATGATGCCGTTCGCCCTGGCGCTGCAAAAAACCGGCGGCGTCGATCTGGTGGTGAAGGGGCTGATGGAGTTAGGCGGTGGCTACGGACCACACATGATGCTGTTCTGTCTGTTTATCATGTGTGCCGCTATCGGGCTGTTTATCTCAAACACCGCCACGGCGGTACTGATGGCACCCATTGCGCTGGCGACGGCCAAGTCGATGGGCGTCTCGCCGTACCCCTTTGCAATGATGGTGGCGATGGCGGCATCGGCGGCCTTTATGACCCCGGTCTCCTCCCCGGTTAACACCCTGGTGCTGGGGCCGGGGAACTATACCTTCAGTGATTTCGTGAAGATCGGCGTACCGTTCACGCTGATAGTGATGGTGGTGTGCGTCGTGCTGATCCCGGTGCTGTTTCCGTTTTAATTTCCCCGGTGACGCTGCGCTTACCGGGGCGACAAAATGATTACAACGGCGAATCCTGGCTTATCTCATCCAATGAGAGATGAAAACTCGGCACAAACACCGCCATAAAGTAGTCCATCTCCGGGCTGCGGCGGGCGGCGAGGGTCTTCTCCAGCCGGGATTTCGCCAGCGAGAACTCGTTGTTGCCAGCGGACAGCTCCTCCAGGCACTTCAGATAGGCGCAGAGGGCATCGGCCTGCTTCACCAGCGACGTCTCCTCTTCGCTGTAGTGCTGCTCATCAATCAGCCCGGCAAAGATATCCCGCAGCTCCTCTGGCACCATATCTACCAGCTTCTGCTGGGCGATCTTCTCGATAGCCTTATACTCCTGGGCAATCTGCGAGTTGAAATACTTAACCGGCGTCGGCAGATCGCCGGTGAGCACCTCAGAGGCGTCGTGGTACATCGCCAGCAGGGCGATGCGTTCCGGGTTAGCCTGGCCGCCAAACTTACGATTTTTTATCGCCGCCAGAGCATGGGCAACCATCGCTACCTGCAGGCTATGCTCGGAGACGTTCTCGGTACGCACGTTGCGCATCAGCGGCCAGCGGTTGATCAGTTTCAGGCGGGAGAGATGGGCGAAGAAGTGGCTTTGACTCGTACTCATAATGGACCCTGTCAGTAACGGCGCTAAGGATCCATTGTGCGCAGAGAGCAGGGGAAGATGCAAATCTTCCCCTTGATAAGCTTACTGATGGTAGCCAGAGAGGAAGCGGCTAAAGCGATTGATGGACATCTCCAGATCGTCCAGGCGCGGCAGGGTCACAATGCGCACGTGATCCGGCCACGGCCAGTTAAACGCCGTCCCCTGTACCAGCAGCACCTTCTCCTGCAGCAGGAAATCCAGCACCATTTTCTGGTCGTCATGGATATTAAAGCGCTTGATATCAATTTTTGGGAACATATAGAGCGCGCCTTTTGGCTTGGTGCAGGTCACGCCAGGGATCTCGTTGATTAGCTCCCAGGCGCGGTTACGCTGCTCATAGAGCCGCCCGCCAGGCACGATAAACTCGCTAATGCTCTGGTAGCCGCCAAGCGCGGTCTGAATGGCATGCTGGGCCGGAACGTTGGCGCACAGACGCATTGAAGCCAGCATCTCCAGCCCTTCGATATAGCCTTTAGCATGTTTTTTCGGCCCGTTAAGCACCATCCAGCCCTGACGGAAACCGGCCACGCGATAGGTTTTAGAGAGGCCGTTAAAGGTAATTGTCAGCAGGTCAGGTGCCAGCGCGGCGATGGAGTGGTGTTCCGCCTCGTCGTAGAGGATCTTATCGTAGATCTCATCGGCAAAGATAATCAGGTTATGCTGGCGAGCAATTTCTACGATCTCCAGCAGCAGCTCTTTAGAGTAGACCGCGCCGGTGGGGTTGTTAGGGTTAATAATGACAATCCCCCGGGTGCGCGGGGTGATTTTCGCACGGATGTCATCGAGATCCGGGAACCAGTCAGACGATTCATCGCAGAGATAGTGCACCGCTTTGCCACCCGAGAGCGATACCGCCGCCGTCCACAGTGGGTAGTCCGGAGCCGGGACCAGCATCTCATCGCCGCTGTTTAGCAGCGCCTGCATCGACTGCACGATCAGCTCGGAGACGCCGTTACCGATATAGATATCTTCTACAGTAACGTCGCGCATGCCGCGGGCCTGATAGTGCTGCATGATCGCTTTGCGGGCGCTGTAGAGTCCTTTCGAGTCGCTGTAGCCCTGCGCCGTGGGGAGATGACGGATTACGTCCACCAGAATCTCGTCGGGGGCGTCGAAACCAAAGGGAGCTGGGTTACCGATATTAAGCTTCAGTACCTTGTTACCCTCTTCTTCAAGACGTTTCGCCTCTTTCAGAACCGGGCCACGGATGTCATAACAGACGTTATCTAATTTGCTGGATTTTTCGATGGGGGACATGAATCGTTGACCTTTTAGCTGTTGGTGCGACTCCCTGCCGTGGAAGTCAGCACGGAACAATGTACTCCCCCGCATGACAGTTTAGAAGGGCACATAGAAGAAGATTTTGCTTCTGTCCATGCTGGGATAGCGGTTTTTTACGCTGCGGTTAAGAGTATGAGGCTGATAATAATTTCACCAAAAATATTAATTTTGGATTAATGTGTCGCCAGATCGCAAAATTGCCGCGGTTATCTCTGTATTGCACAGGGAAAGCAGGGCGCTTTTAGATAATGTTCAGGATTGTGTACGGAGATATGGGCAAGGTAAAAGGGAGGGGTGTAAAGGTATTGTTAAGGCCTATTTAGGCCAGGATCTATTATCAATTAATAATTATTTAATACGATAGCTTGCGATTACCGACAATTGTTAATATTAATAGGACCAGGCTCTCCGGTATAACATCAGGAGGCTTAAGGTCATTCGCATAGGTACTTATAACCGATGCAGGTATGAGGTAAGATGAGCAGCAGAGACTACGGCTAAAAGCGATAATGCCATCCACGTAATTCTCTAACTGAATATACAATTAATTGATATTAAGAATTTTTTCCCGCCAATCTTCCTGAGATGGTTTGGTAAATGATTTTCGATTGCGTTCAGAAATGCAGTAATAGCATGTGACCTCGTAAAATAATTTATAGCGTAATGCTGTATGTATATATAGAGGATCGCGAACGTAAGCGAATTATTAGTCACGATCGGTTTTGTAGCGATCGTGCAGGCCGCCTCTCAACGGGGATTGCTTAAATCTTTGAACACAGCAAAAGCCGGGGCGCTCGTGAGGAGTACCCTGTAAGTGAAAACATATGATTAATGCAAATCGTCCGATACTCAATCTCGATCTCGATCTGCTGAGAACGTTCGTTGCCGTCGCCGATCTCAACACCTTTGCGGCTGCCGCTGTGGCGGTATGCCGAACGCAATCTGCGGTAAGCCAACAGATGCAGCGTCTGGAGCAGCTGGTTGGCAAAGAGCTTTTCGTCCGCCACGGTCGTAATAAACTGTTAACTGAACACGGTATTCAGCTGCTGGGCTATGCGCGAAAAATCCTGCGCTTTAATGATGAAGCCTGTAGCTCATTAATGTTCAACAATCTCCAGGGGGTATTGACCGTCGGGGCTTCCGACGACTCTGCGGATACTATCCTGCCGTTTCTGTTAAATCGTATCAGTTCGATCTATCCCAAGCTGGCGCTGGACATACGCGTTAAGCGTAATTTTTCTATGGTCGAGATGCTGGCGGCTCAGGAGGTCGATCTCATGGTCACCACGCATCGGCCCCATCAGTTCGAGTATCTCACGCTGCGTACTTCGCCAACCCACTGGTACTGTGCGGCAGAGTATGTCCTGCAGAGAGGGGAAACGCTGCCGCTGGTGTTCCTCGACGATCCTAACCCGTTCCGCGACGGCGTGCTTAACACGCTTGATGCCGCCGGGATCCCCTGGCGTATGGCCTACGTGGCCTCGACGCTTTCGGCGGTGAAGTCAGCAGTGAAAGCCGGGCTGGGGATTACCGCCCGGCCGGTAGAGATGATGAGCGCGGATTTACGCGTGCTGGGCCCGAGCGATGGGCTGCCGGTGCTGGCGGAGACCGAGTATCTACTGTGCCATAATCCGCAAAGCCAGAACGAGCTAGCCCAGATCGTTTTTCAGGCTATGGCAGATTACCAGACGCCCTGGCACTACGGTGCCACTACGCCGCCGGGCGGCGACGGCCTGATCGTAGAAGGGGACTTTGAGTAACCCAGAGGACGTTACGTAACAACGTCAGCTGGCGCAGGTCACATCCCCTCAGAGTGAGCGGGCCGCTGGTAGTAGAAAATTTGCCAGCGGCGCGCTTCGAACGCTTTTTCAGCACAAATTATCAAAAATCATTATTTATCGCTTTTGACATCAATACCTTAAGGGATCCTGCCCACGGTTAACCCTGGTTTGTATGCTACTATGCATAGCGAAACTTCATGTTAAAAAACAAGTCTGATTGTTGCCGTTTTTTTGTGTGAATTAACAAAAGCGTGTCTCAGATCAAGAAAATACTCCCATAGAGGGGGAGGAATCCTGCCGAAATCCTGTCAAAATAAGAGGGTACTTTTTGTATCAGCGCACAACGGACACGATTCAACACCGCTAAACACCCTATAAAAAATGGGTGTTGGTGGAAAAAAAGGCATTTTATGTTAATGAATTGCTACCGCTGTAAACTAATGTGAAGGAACTTTTGTTCAAAGTTGACAAAAGGTTATAGAAAGGAGTAAAAAACCCCATCATTTAGCTGTCTAAGCCGTTTCTAACAGTGAGTGTAAGGTTTTTTTTGTTCCTCCCTTAAACTGTGTGGCGTCCATCTGCCGAGAAGAGCAGAGGTAACGGTGCCACTTTTTGAGTTAAGCAATGCGTATGTCAACATCCACTGAAGTTATTGCTCATCACTGGGCATTCGCGATCTTTCTTATTGTTGCCATTGGCTTATGCTGCCTGATGCTGGTCGGCGGCTGGTTACTGGGCGGGCGCGCCCGCGCGCGGCACAAGAACACGCCTTTTGAATCGGGTATCGATTCCGTTGGCACCGCTCGTCTGCGCCTCTCTGCCAAGTTTTATCTGGTCGCCATGTTCTTCGTCATCTTCGACGTCGAAGCGCTTTACCTGTTTGCATGGTCAACCTCTATACGCGAAAGCGGCTGGGTTGGCTTTGTTGAGGCTGCAATTTTTATTTTAGTGCTGCTGGCTGGTCTGGTTTATCTGGTGCGTATCGGCGCGCTGGACTGGACGCCCGCGCGTTCACGCCGCGAGCGCTTCAACCCTGAGTCAGGCAATATCACTAACCGTCAACGCTAACAGCGAGGCAATAAGATGGATTACACGCTCACCCGCATCGATCCCAACGGTGAGAACGACCGTTACCCCCTGCAAAAACAGGAGATCGTAACCGACCCCCTCGAGCAAGAAGTTAACCGCAGCGTGTTCATGGGCAAGCTCGAAGACGTCATGCACGGCATGGTTAACTGGGGCCGTAAAAACTCTATTTGGCCATATAACTTCGGTCTCTCCTGCTGCTACGTTGAGATGGTGACCTCCTTTACCGCGGTTCACGACGTGGCACGTTTTGGTGCTGAAGTTCTGCGCGCCTCGCCGCGCCAGGCCGACCTGATGGTTATCGCCGGCACGCCGTTTACCAAAATGGCCCCGGTTATTCAGCGTCTGTACGATCAGATGCTGGAGCCAAAGTGGGTTATCTCTATGGGTGCCTGCGCCAACTCCGGCGGCATGTACGACATCTACTCCGTGGTGCAGGGCGTTGATAAATTCCTCCCGGTTGATGTGTACATCCCGGGCTGTCCGCCGCGTCCGGAAGCCTATATGCAGGCGCTGATGCTGCTTCAGGAGTCGATTGGCAAAGAGCGTCGTCCGCTCTCATGGGTTGTGGGCGACCAGGGCGTCTATCGCGCCAACATGCAGTCAGAGCGCGAGCGCAAACGCGGCGAACGCATTGCTGTTACCAACCTGCGTACGCCGGACGAGATTTAATTTGCGCCTGCGGGCCGTGGGAAACTCCTTCGCATAATAAACTTATAGCGCGAAGCCACGCCCGGCAGTCACCACGGACCCTTTGCAATGGTGAACATTATGACCGACTTAACCGCGCAAGACGCGTTCTGGCAAACCCGGGATCACCTGGATGACCCAGTTATTGGCGAACTGCGCAACCGTTTTGGGCCGGATGCCTTTACCGTTCAGGCGACCCGCACCGGCGTCCCTGTTGTTTGGGTAAAGCGTGAACAGTTACTGGAAGTGGGCGATTTCTTAAAGAAACTGCCGAAGCCTTACGTCATGCTGTACGATCTGCACGGCATGGACGAACGTCTCCGCACGCACCGCGACGGGCTCCCCGCCGCGGATTTTTCCGTTTTCTACCACCTGCTCTCCATTGAGCGTAACCGCGACATCATGCTCAAGGTAGCGCTGTCAGAAAACGATCTCAACGTGCCGACCTTTACCAAACTCTTCCCCAACGCCAACTGGTACGAGCGTGAAACCTGGGAGATGTTTGGCATCAATATCGAAGGCCATCCGCACCTGACGCGGATCATGATGCCGCCGACCTGGACCGGCCACCCGCTGCGTAAAGACTACCCGGCGCGCGCCACCGAGTTCGATCCGTTCGAGCTGACCAAAGCCAAGCAGGATCTGGAGATGGAGGCGCTGACCTTCAAGCCGGAAGACTGGGGCATGCAGCGCGGCACCGCCAACGAAGACTTTATGTTCCTCAACCTCGGGCCGAACCACCCGTCGGCGCACGGTGCGTTCCGTATTATCCTGCAGCTTGATGGCGAAGAGATCGTGGACTGCGTACCGGATATCGGCTACCACCACCGTGGCGCAGAGAAGATGGGTGAGCGTCAGTCCTGGCACAGCTACATTCCGTATACCGACCGTATCGAATACCTCGGCGGCTGCGTGAACGAGATGCCGTACGTGCTGGCGGTTGAGAAGCTGGCAGGCATCAAGGTGCCTGAGCGCGTAGACGTGATCCGCGTGATGCTCTCTGAGCTATTCCGTATCAACAGTCATCTGCTCTATATTTCGACCTTTATCCAGGACGTCGGGGCGATGACGCCGGTCTTCTTCGCCTTCACCGACCGCCAGAAAATCTACGATCTGGTTGAGGCGATCACCGGCTTCCGTATGCACCCGGCCTGGTTCCGCATCGGCGGCGTGGCGCACGATCTGCCGCGCGGCTGGGACCGCCTGCTGCGTGAGTTCCTCGAGTGGATGCCGAAGCGTCTGGACTCCTACGAGAAAGCCGCGCTGCGCAACACCATTCTGATTGGCCGTTCGAAGGGCGTTGCCGCCTACGGCGCGAAAGAGGCGCTGGAGTGGGGTACCACCGGGGCTGGCCTGCGCGCTACCGGTATCGACTTCGACGTGCGTAAGGCGCGTCCTTACTCTGGCTATGAAAACTTCGACTTTGAAGTTCCCGTCGGCGGCGGCATCAGCGATGCCTATACCCGCGTGATGCTGAAAGTGGAAGAGCTGCGCCAGAGCCTGCGCATTCTTGAGCAGTGCCTCAACAACATGCCGGAAGGCCCGTTCAAGGCGGATCACCCGCTGACGACGCCGCCGCCGAAAGAGCGCACGCTTCAGCATATCGAAACCCTGATTACCCACTTCCTGCAGGTTTCCTGGGGCCCGGTCATGCCGGCCAACGAATCCTTCCAGATGATTGAGGCAACCAAGGGTATCAACAGCTACTACCTGACCAGCGATGGCAGCACCATGAGCTACCGCACCCGCGTGCGTACGCCGAGCTTCCCGCACCTGCAGCAGATCCCTTCGGCGATCCGCGGCAGCCTGGTGTCCGACCTGATTGTCTATCTGGGTAGTATCGATTTTGTTATGTCAGACGTGGACCGCTAATTATGCACGAAAATCAACAACCACAGACCGAGGCTTTTGAGCTGAGTGCGGCAGAGCGTGATGCTATCGAGCACGAGAAGCACCACTACGAAGACCCGCGTGCGGCGTCCATCGAAGCGCTGAAAATCGTTCAGAAGCAGCGTGGCTGGGTGCCGGATGGGGCGATCTACGCCATCGCCGAGGTGCTGGATATTCCGGCCAGCGACGTAGAGGGTGTCGCCACCTTCTATAGCCAGATCTTCCGCCAGCCGGTGGGCCGTCACGTTATTCGCTACTGCGATAGCGTGGTGTGCCACATCACCGGTTACCAGGGCATCCAGGCTGCGATTGAGAAAAAGCTCGATATCAAGCCGGGACAGACCACCTTTGATGGCCGTTTCACCCTGCTGCCGACCTGCTGCCTGGGGAACTGCGACAAGGGGCCAACGATGATGATCGACGACGATACCCATAGCTATCTGACGCCGGAAGCCATCCCCGACCTGCTGGAGCAGTATAAATAATGAAAAACATTATCCTGACTCCTGAAACCCATCCGTTGACCTGGCGTCTGCGTGCTGACAAGCAGCCGGTCTGGCTGGATGAGTACCAGAGCAAAAACGGCTACGCCGGGGCGCGTAAGGCGCTCACCGGCATGGCGCCGGATGAGATTGTTAACGCGGTTAAAGATTCGGGCCTGAAAGGGCGCGGCGGCGCGGGCTTCTCCACCGGTTTGAAGTGGAGCCTGATGCCGAAAGACGAATCCATGAACATCCGTTACCTGCTGTGTAACGCCGATGAGATGGAGCCGGGCACCTATAAAGACCGCCTGCTGATGGAGCAGCTCCCGCACCTGCTGGTGGAAGGGATGCTGATCTCCGCGTTCGCGCTGAAAGCGTACCGGGGCTACATCTTCCTGCGCGGCGAGTACATTGAGGCCGCCGAGCGCCTGCGCCGCGCCATCGCCGAAGCGACCGAGGCGGGGCTGCTGGGCAAAAACATCCTCGGCACCGGCTTCGACTTCGAGCTGTTTGTCCACACCGGGGCAGGGCGCTACATCTGCGGTGAAGAGACGGCGCTGATCAACTCCCTGGAAGGCCGCCGCGCCAATCCGCGCTCTAAGCCACCGTTCCCGGCAAGCTCCGGGGTGTGGGGCAAGCCGACCTGCGTAAACAACGTTGAAACCCTGTGTAACGTCCCGGCGATCCTCGCTAACGGCGTCGAGTGGTATCAGGGGATCTCGAAAAGCGAAGACAACGGTACCAAGCTGATGGGCTTCTCCGGCCGGGTGAAAAATCCCGGCGTCTGGGAGCTGCCGTTTGGCACCACCGCGCGTGAAATTCTTGAAGACTACGCGGGCGGCATGCGTGATGGCCTGAAGTTCAAAGCCTGGCAGCCGGGCGGCGCGGGAACCGACTTCCTCACCGACGCACACCTCGACCTGCCGATGGAGTTTGCCAGCATTGGTAAAGCCGGCAGCCGTCTGGGTACCGCGCTGGCGATGGCGGTGGACCACGAAATCAATATGGTGTCGCTGGTGCGTAACCTGGAAGAGTTTTTTGCCCGCGAATCCTGCGGCTGGTGTACGCCTTGCCGCGACGGCCTGCCGTGGAGCGTGAAGATCCTGCGCGCCCTTGAGCGCGGCGAAGGTCAGCCTGGCGATATCGAGACGCTTGAGCAGCTCTGTCGATTCCTGGGTCCGGGTAAAACCTTCTGTGCCCATGCGCCAGGCGCGGTAGAGCCTCTGCAGAGTGCAATAAAATATTTCCGCGATGAATTCGAAGCCGGCATTAAACAGCAGTTTAGCAATACCCATCTGATCAACGGTATTCAGCCTAACCTGCTTAAGACGCGCTGGTAATCTAAAGGTTTATTTATTTTGGAAGCATGCTAATGGCTACGATTCATGTAGACGGCAAAGATTACGAGGTCAACGGGGCGGACAACCTGCTACAGGCATGTCTCTCGTTAGGTCTTGATATTCCGTATTTTTGCTGGCATCCGGCGCTGGGCAGCGTTGGCGCTTGCCGCCAGTGTGCGGTGAAGCAGTACCAGAACGCGGAAGATACGCGCGGTCGCCTGGTGATGTCCTGTATGACACCGGCGACGGACAACACCTTTATCTCTATCGATGACGAAGAGGCAAAACAGTTCCGTGAGAGCGTTGTGGAGTGGCTGATGACCAACCACCCGCACGACTGCCCGGTCTGTGAAGAGGGGGGCAACTGCCACCTGCAGGATATGACGGTGATGACCGGTCATAGCTTCCGCCGCTATCGCTTTACAAAACGTACCCACCGCAACCAGGATCTGGGGCCGTTCATCTCCCATGAGATGAACCGCTGCATCGCCTGCTACCGCTGCGTGCGCTACTACAAAGACTACGCCGACGGCACCGATCTCGGCGTCTACGGTGCCCATGACAACGTCTACTTCGGTCGTCCGGAAGATGGCGTGCTGGAGAGCGAGTTCTCCGGCAACCTGGTAGAGATCTGCCCGACCGGCGTCTTTACCGACAAAACCCACTCCGAACGCTACAACCGTAAGTGGGATATGCAGTTCGCCCCAAGCATCTGCCAGCAGTGCTCTCTGGGCTGTAACACCAGCCCTGGTGAACGCTACGGCGAGCTGCGTCGTATTGAAAACCGCTATAACGGCACCGTTAACCACTACTTCCTTTGCGACCGCGGCCGTTTCGGCTACGGCTACGTGAACCTGAAGGATCGTCCGCGCCAGCCGGTTCAGCGCCGCGGCGACGATCTGATCGCCCTCAACGCCGAGCAGGCGATGCAGGGTGCGGCGGATATTCTGCGCCAGTCGAAGAAAGTGATCGGTATCGGCTCCCCGCGCGCCAGCGTCGAGAGCAACTTTGCCCTGCGTGAGCTGGTGGGAGCAGAGAACTTCTATACCGGCATCGCCAAAGGTGAGCAGGAGCGTCTTGAGCTGGCTCTGAAGGTGCTGCGCGAAGGGGGCATCCATACCCCGGCGCTGCGCGAAATCGAAAGCTACGACGCGGTGCTGATCCTCGGTGAAGACCTTACCCAGACCGGCGCCCGTGCCGCGCTGGCAGTGCGTCAGGCGGTGAAAGGCAAAGCGCGTGAGATGGCTGCGGCCCAAAAAGTGGCCGACTGGCAGATTGCCGCAATCCTTAACATCGGCCAGCGTGCTAAACATCCGCTGTTCGTGACCAACGTTGACAGCACCCGTCTGGACGATATCGCAGCGTGGACCTACCGTGCCCCGGTCGAAGACCAGGCGCGCTTAGGCTTTGCCATCGCCCACGCGCTGGACGGCTCCGCGCCTGCGGTCGAGGGTATCGATCGCGATCTGCAGAACAAAATTGATGTGATTGTCCAGGCGCTGGCCGGGGCGAAAAAACCACTGATTATCTCCGGTACCAACGCCGGCAGCGCCGAGGTGATCCAGGCGGCAGCGAACGTGGCCAAAGCCCTGAAGGGACGCGGCGCGGACGTGGGCGTGACTATGATTGCCCGGGCGGTGAACAGCGTTGGCCTCGGTATGATCGGCGGCGGCTCCCTTGATGACGCCCTGAGCGAGCTGGAGAGCGGCGCGGCGGATGCCGTAGTGGTGCTGGAGAACGATCTCCATCGTCACGCCTCTGCGACCCGCGTTGACGCTGCGCTCTCTAAAGCGCCGCTGGTGATGGTCATTGACCACCAGCGCACGGCGATTATGGAGAAAGCACACCTGGTGCTGTCGGCGGCAAGCTTCGCCGAAAGCGACGGGACGGTGATCAACAACGAAGGCCGTGCTCAGCGCTTCTTCCAGGTTTACGATCCGGCCTACTATGACAGCCGCGCCGTGATGCTGGAGAGCTGGCGCTGGCTGCACTCCCTGCACAGCACCGTGCTGAACCGCGAGGTCGACTGGACCCAGCTCGATCACGTGATCGACGCCGCCATTGCTCAGCTGCCGCAGCTGGCCGGTATCAAAGATGCCGCGCCGGACGCCAGCTTCCGTATTCGCGGTCAGAAACTGGCCCGTGAACCGCACCGCTACAGCGGCCGGACGGCAATGCGCGCCAATATCAACGTGCACGAGCCGCGCCAGCCGCAGGATAAAGACACCATGTTTGCCTTCTCAATGGAAGGGAACAACCAGCCGTCCGCCCCGCGCTCGCAAATTCCGTTTGCCTGGGCGCCGGGCTGGAACTCACCGCAGGCGTGGAACAAGTTCCAGGCCGAAGTGGGTGGCAAACTGCGTCATGGCGATCCGGGCGTGCGCCTGATCGAAGCCTCTGCCAACGGTCTGGAGTACTTTGACCGCGTACCGGCGGGCTTCCAGGCGGAAGAGGGGAAATGGCGTGTGGCGCCGTACTACCACCTCTTCGGCAGCGATGAGATGTCCCAGCGCTCTCCGGTGTTCCAGACCCGGATGCCGCAGCCGTACATCAAGCTTAACCCGGCGGATGCCGCGAAGCTTGGCGTTAACGCGGGTGCGCAGGTTGCATTCAGCTATGAGGGCCAGACGGTAACCCTGCCGCTGGTGATTGCAGACGGTTTGACAGCAGGGCAGGTGGGCTTGCCGATGGGTATGCCGGGCATTGCACCGGTGCTGGCGGGCGCGCGTCTTGAGAACTTGCAGGAGGCACAGCAATGAGTTGGTTAACACCGGAGCTGATTGATATCCTGATCGGCATTCTTAAGGCGTTGGCGATCCTGCTGGTGGTGGTCATCTGCGGCGCGTTTATGAGCTTTGCCGAGCGTCGTCTGCTCGGCCTGTTCCAGAACCGTTATGGACCGAACCGCGTAGGCTGGGGTGGCTCACTCCAGCTGGTGGCGGACATGATCAAGATGTTCTTTAAAGAGGACTGGATCCCGCGCTTCTCGGACCGCATGATCTACACCCTCGCACCGATGATCGCCTTTACCTCGCTGCTGTTGGCCTTTGCGATTGTGCCGGTCAGCCCGACGTGGGTGGTGGCGGATCTCAACATCGGCATCCTGTTCTTCCTGATGATGGCGGGGCTGACGGTTTACGCGGTGCTGTTTGCCGGCTGGTCGAGTAACAACAAATACTCGCTGCTGGGGGCGATGCGTGCCTCTGCCCAGACGCTGAGCTACGAGGTCTTCCTCGGGCTGTCGCTGATGGGCGTTGTGGCGCAGGCCGGTTCATTCAACATGACCGACATCGTCAACAACCAGGCGCACCTGTGGAACATCATTCCTCAGTTCTTTGGTTTCATCACCTTTGCGATTGCGGGCGTTGCGGTGTGTCACCGTCATCCGTTTGACCAGCCGGAGGCCGAGCAGGAGCTGGCGGATGGTTACCACATTGAATACTCCGGCATGAAGTTCGGCCTGTTCTTTGTGGGCGAGTACGTCGCTATCGTTACCGTGTCCGCACTGATCGTTACCCTGTTCTTCGGTGGCTGGCACGGTCCGTTCTTACCTCCGTTCGTCTGGTTTGCCCTGAAAACAGCATTCTTCATGATGATGTTCATTTTGATTCGCGCAGCATTACCGCGTCCGCGTTATGACCAGGTGATGTCCTTCGGCTGGAAAGTGTGCCTGCCGCTTACGCTAATCAACCTGCTGGTAACGGCGGCTGTCATTCTGTGGCAGGCGCAATAAGGGATGAAAAGACCATGACCTTAAAAGAGATAATCGTAGGCTTCGGCACCCAGGTACGCAGTATCTGGATGATCGGCCTGCACGCGTTTGCCAAACGCGAAACCCGTATGTATCCGGAAGAGCCGGTCTACCTGCCGCCGCGCTACCGTGGCCGCATTGTATTAACCCGCGATCCGGACGGCGCAGAGCGCTGCGTTGCCTGTAACCTGTGTGCGGTAGCCTGTCCCGTAGGCTGTATTTCGCTGCAAAAAGCGGAAACCGTCGACGGCCGCTGGTATCCAGAGTTTTTCCGTATCAACTTCTCACGCTGCATCTTCTGCGGCATGTGTGAAGAGGCCTGTCCGACTACCGCCATCCAGCTTACGCCAGACTTCGAGCTGGGCGAGTTCAAGCGTCAGGACCTGGTTTACGAAAAAGAGGATCTGCTGATCTCCGGTCCGGGTAAATATCCGGAATATAACTTCTACCGGATGGCAGGTATGGCAATCGACGGCAAAGATAAGGGCGAGGCGGAGAACGAAGCCAAACCTATCGACGTCAAGGGCCTGTTACCGTAAGGAGAGGGGCAATGGAGTTCGCTTTTTATATCTGTGGCCTTGTTGCCATCGTGACCACGCTACGCGTGATCACGCATACCAATCCGGTGCATGCGCTGCTGTACCTGATTGTCTCCCTGCTGGCGATTTCGGGAGTCTTCTTCTCCCTTGGCGCCTACTTTGCCGGTGCGCTGGAGATCATCGTCTACGCCGGGGCCATCATGGTGCTGTTCGTCTTTGTGGTGATGATGCTTAACCTTGGCGGAGCCGAAATCGAGCAGGAGCGCCAGTGGCTGAAGCCGCAGGTCTGGATCGGCCCAGGGCTGGTCTCTGCCGTGCTGCTGGTGGTGATGGTTTACGCCATCCTCACCGTTAACGATCAGGGCATTGACGGCACCTCGATTAGCGCGAAAGCGGTAGGTATTACCCTGTTCGGACCTTACGTTCTGGCGGTTGAGCTGGCGTCCATGCTGCTGCTGGCCGGTCTGGTCGTGGCCTTCCACGTTGGCCGTGAAGAGCGTCCGGGCGAGGTGCTGAGCAACCGTCCGGCGGATGCGAAAAGAAAAACGGAGGAGCATGTATGATCCCCTTACAACACGGACTGATCCTCGCCGCCGTTCTGTTTGTGCTCGGGCTGACGGGGCTTATCATCCGCCGCAACCTGCTGTTCATGCTGATTGGCCTGGAAATCATGATTAACGCCGCCGCGCTGGCTTTTGTCGTCGCGGGCAGCTACTGGGGCCAGAGTGACGGCCAGGTGATGTATATCCTCGCGATTAGCCTCGCGGCCGCGGAAGCCAGTATTGGCCTGGCGCTGCTGCTTCAGCTGCATCGCCGTCGCCAGAACCTGAATATCGATTCAGTAAGTGAGTTGCGTGGATGAACATGCTTGCCTTAACCATTATTTTGCCATTGATTGGCTTCCTGCTTCTGTCGTTCTCCCGTGGCCGCTGGTCGGAAAACCTCTCCGCCGCGGTGGGGATGGGCTCCGTCGGTCTGGCGGCGCTGGTAACGGCGATTGCAGGCGTTGACTTCTTTAACAATGGACGCGAAGCCTTCAGCCAGCCGCTGTGGACATGGATGGCCGTGGGCGATTTCAACATCGGCTTCAACCTCGTGCTGGACGGCCTGTCGCTGACCATGCTCTCGGTGGTCACCGGCGTTGGCTTCCTGATCCACATGTTTGCCTCCTGGTACATGCGTGGGGAAGAGGGCTACTCCCGCTTCTTCGCCTACACCAACCTGTTCATCGCGAGCATGGCGGTACTGGTGCTGGCGGACAACCTGCTGCTGATGTATCTCGGCTGGGAAGGCGTGGGCCTCTGCTCCTATCTGCTGATCGGCTTCTACTACACCGATCCGAAGAACGGCGCGGCGGCAATGAAAGCATTTATCGTGACCCGCGTGGGTGACGTCTTCCTCGCTTTCGCACTGTTCATTCTCTACAACGAGCTGGGCACGCTGAACTTCCGTGAGATGGTCGAGCTGGCACCTGCGCACTTCGAAGCCGGCAACAACATGCTGACGTGGGCGACGCTGATGCTGCTGGGTGGCGCGGTCGGTAAGTCGGCGCAGCTGCCGTTGCAGACCTGGCTTGCGGACGCGATGGCTGGCCCGACGCCGGTCTCGGCGCTGATCCACGCCGCAACGATGGTGACCGCCGGTGTCTACCTGATCGCCCGTACCCACGGCCTGTTCCTGATGACCCCGGAGATCCTGCATCTGGTAGGGATCGTCGGCGCGGTCACCCTGGTACTGGCGGGTTTTGCGGCGCTGGTACAGACCGACATCAAACGCGTTCTCGCTTACTCCACCATGAGCCAGATCGGCTACATGTTCCTCGCGCTCGGCGTGCAGGCGTGGGATGCGGCGATTTTCCACCTGATGACCCACGCGTTCTTTAAAGCGCTGCTGTTCCTCTCGTCTGGCTCGGTGATCCTTGCCTGCCACCACGAGCAGAACATCTTTAAAATGGGCGGGCTGCGTAAGTCGATTCCGCTGGTCTACGTCTGCTTCCTGGTGGGCGGCGCGGCGCTGGCGGCGCTGCCGCTGATCACCGCAGGCTTCTTCAGTAAGGATGAGATCCTCGCCGGGGCGATGGCTAATGGCCATATCAACCTGATGGTGGCAGGCCTGGTCGGTGCGTTCATGACCTCGCTCTACACCTTCCGCATGATCTTTATCGTCTTCCACGGCAAAGAGCAGATCCATGCCCACGCAGGGAAGGGGATCACCCATCACCTGCCGCTGATTGTGCTGCTGGTGCTCTCGACCTTCGTCGGGGCGATGATCGTACCGCCGCTGCAGGGCGTCCTGCCGGATACTACCGAGCTTGAGCATGGCCGCGTGCTGACCCTGGAAATTACGTCAGGCGTGGTGGCAATCGCCGGGATCCTGATTGCCGCATGGCTGTGGCTGGGCAAGCGTACGCTGGTCACCTCCATTGCCAACAGCGCGCCGGGCCGTCTGCTGGGGACCTGGTGGTACAACGCCTGGGGCTTCGACTGGCTGTATGACAAAATTTTCGTTAAACCCTTCCTCGGTATTGCGTGGTTGATTAAACGCGATCCGCTGAATGCGGTAATGAACACGCCGGCTATTCTCTCCCGCTTTGCTGGGAAAGGCCTGCTGTTCAGCGAGAATGGGCAGCTGCGCTGGTATGTGGCATCCATGAGCGTTGGTGCGGTTGTGGTGCTCGCGCTATTAGTGGTTTTGCGTTGATTTAATCATGCAGGTGATGCCCGGCGGCGCTCGCGCTTGCCGGGCCTACGATCTAACCTGTAGGCCGGGTAAGCGCAGCGCCACCCGGCGATACAGAATTTAACAAGGAATAAGAACCGCCATGTTACTACCCTGGCTAATATTAATTCCCTTTATCGGCGGCTTCCTCTGCTGGCTGACTGAACGCTTCGGCGTGAAGGTGCCGCGCTGGATCGCGCTGGTAACAATGGGGCTGACGCTGGCGCTCTCTCTGCAGCTTTGGATGCAGGGCGGCTATTCACTTACCCAGGCCGCGGGCCTGCCGCAGTGGCAGTCAGAGTTTGTACTGCCGTGGATCCCACGCTTTGGTATCACTATTCACCTGGCGCTGGATGGCCTGTCGCTGCTGATGGTCGTCCTGACCGGCTTCCTCGGCGTGCTGGCGGTGCTCTGCTCATGGCGTGAAATCGAAAAGTACCAGGGCTTCTTCCACCTCAACCTGATGTGGATCCTGGGCGGCGTGATCGGCGTGTTCCTTGCCATCGACATGTTCCTGTTCTTCTTCTTCTGGGAGATGATGCTGGTGCCGATGTACTTCCTGATCGCGCTCTGGGGCCACAAAGCCTCCGATGGTAAAACGCGTATCACGGCGGCCACCAAGTTCTTCATCTACACCCAGGCGAGCGGGCTGGTGATGCTGATTGCGATCCTCGGGCTGGTGTTTGTTCACTACAACGCCACCGGCGTCTGGACCTTCAACTACGAGCAGCTGCTGAACACCCCAATGTCCCACGGCGTAGAATACCTGCTGATGCTGGGCTTCTTCATCGCCTTTGCGGTGAAAATGCCGGTGGTACCGCTGCATGGCTGGCTGCCGGATGCGCACTCTCAGGCACCGACCGCCGGTTCCGTTGACCTCGCGGGGATCCTGCTGAAAACCGCGGCCTACGGTCTGCTGCGTTTCGCGCTGCCGCTGTTCCCGAACGCCTCTGCCGAGTTCGCCCCGATTGCCATGTGGCTGGGCGTTATCGGTATCTTCTACGGCGCGTGGATGGCCTTTGCCCAGACCGATATCAAACGTCTGATTGCCTACACCTCCGTCTCCCACATGGGCTTCGTGCTGATCGCCATCTACACCGGCAACCAGCTGGCCTACCAGGGGGCGGTGATCCAGATGATTGCCCACGGTCTCTCTGCGGCCGGTCTGTTCATCATCTGCGGCCAGCTCTATGAGCGCCTGCACACCCGTGATATGCGCATGATGGGCGGCCTGTGGAGCAAGATTAAGTGGCTGCCAGCGCTGTCGATGTTCTTTGCCGTCGCCACCCTCGGGATGCCGGGTACCGGTAACTTCGTGGGCGAGTTCATGATCCTCTTCGGCAGCTACGGCGTCGTACCGGTCATCACCGTGATCTCGACCTTTGGTCTGGTTTTCGCCTCGGTCTACTCGCTGGCGATGCTGCACCGCGCCTACTTCGGTAAGGCGAAGAGTGAAATTGCCGCTAAAGAACTGCCAGGGATGTCGCTGCGTGAGCTGTTCATCATCCTGCTGCTGGTAGTACTTCTGGTACTGCTTGGCTTCTATCCGCAGCCGATTCTGGATACCTCGCACTCTGCGATGAGCAATATCCAGCAGTGGTTTGTTAATTCCGTTACTACTACAAGGCCGTAAAGCGCATATGACTCTTACTCCACAACACCTGATCGCGCTGCTACCGCTGCTGATCGTCGGATTGACGGTGGTGGTTGTGATGCTCTCCATTGCGTGGCGACGCAACCACTTCCTGAACGCCACGATCGCCGTTATCGGCCTGAACGCCGCGCTGGTCTCGCTCTGGCTGGTTGGCCAGGCGGGAGCAATGGACGTGACGCCGCTAATGCGCGTTGACGGCTTCTCCATGCTCTATACCGGGCTGGTACTGCTGGCGAGCCTTGCGACCTGTACCTTTGCCTACCCGTGGCTGGAGGGGTACAAAGATAATAAAGAGGAGTTCTACCTGCTGGTGCTGATTGCCGCCCTCGGTGGCATCCTGCTGGCTAACGCTAACCATCTGGCCGCGCTGTTCCTCGGCATCGAGCTGATCTCGCTGCCGCTGTTCGGCCTGATCGGCTACGCGTTCCGCCAGAAGCGCTCGCTGGAAGCCAGCATCAAGTACACCATCCTCTCTGCCGCCGCATCGTCGTTCCTGCTGTTTGGTATGGCGCTGGTGTATGCCAACTCCGGCAACCTGTCGTTCCTGGCCATCGGTAAGAGCCTCGGCGACGGCATGCTGCACGAGCCGCTGCTGCTCATCGGTCTCGGCCTGATGATCGTCGGTCTTGGCTTCAAGCTGTCGCTGGTGCCGTTCCATCTCTGGACGCCGGACGTCTATCAGGGTGCACCTGCACCGGTCTCTACCTTCCTGGCGACCGCCAGCAAGATCGCCATCTTTGGCGTGGTGATGCGTCTGTTCCTCTACGCGCCGGTAGGCGATAGCGAAGCGGTACGCGTGGTGCTGGGCATTATTGCCTTCGCCTCGATCATCTTCGGTAACCTGATGGCGCTGAGCCAGACCAACATCAAACGTCTGCTCGGCTACTCCTCAATCTCCCACCTCGGCTATCTGCTGGTGGCGCTGATCGCCCTGCAGAGCGGCGAGATGTCGATGGAGACCGTAGGCGTCTACCTGGCGGGCTACCTGTTCAGCAGCCTCGGCGCGTTCGGCGTGGTGAGCCTGATGTCCAGCCCGTACCGTGGCCCGGATGCCGACTCGCTCTACTCTTACCGCGGCCTGTTCTGGCACCGTCCGATCCTCTCTGCGGTGATGACGGTGATGATGCTGTCGCTGGCGGGGATCCCGATGACTCTTGGCTTTATCGGTAAGTTCTACGTGCTGGCGGTGGGTGTGAATGCTCACCTGTGGTGGCTGACGGCAGCGGTAGTCATTGGCTCGGCAATTGGCCTCTACTACTACCTGCGCGTGGCGGTGAGCCTCTACCTCAGCGCGCCGCAGCAGCTTAACCGTGATGCGCCGTCCGACTGGGCCTACAGCGCGGGCGGGATCGTAGTTCTGATCTCTGCGCTGCTGGTGCTGCTGCTGGGTGTCTATCCGCAGCCGCTGATCAGCCTGGTACAGATGGCCCAGCCGCTGATGTAACGCTTTAGAGCAAAATAAAAACCGCCGAAGATTCGGCGGTTTTTTTTCGTCTATTGTAATTTGCGTAGCGCTGCGCAGAGTTGAAACGCTAATGACAACCGCATTCGTCCAGGGTGTAATATGCCGCATAAATTGAAGCTAACTTCAGGGAACCCGCTATGCGACAGCCTTATCGGATTGAGAGCGTTACGCTAAGAGACATCGGCGTTTTTGAACATACCCACTTTGATTTTCCGCAAATAGTGAGCGAAGCCGAAGATGCGACGAAAGCGGAGATCCATATCTTTACCGGGCCCAACGGCTGCGGCAAGAGCACGGTGCTGTATGCGCTGGCGGGGATTTTAAATCCAGGTCCTCAAGGCGATGCTTTGGTCAGAAAGCGCTATCATGACGTTACGAGCAAGGTGAACTTTCGCTTTTGCGGCGGGGCTGGCGGATACGGTGTTAAAGGTGAAAAAACCCTGAGTAATGTGCTGCACAGAAGTGAGGCGTATTATTATCGTATCGCAGAACATTTTGAGCATCCCGTCTGGAAAAATCGTCCGTGGCTGGACATGAACCAAAGCATCACTTCTCAAACATTTGATTACGCAGCGCTTGCCTATTCAGGCAGCCGGGCCGCTCAGACCGGCTATGTATTTTCCGCCATTCAAAACATTACCCAGTCACCGTTTGATAAAGCGCTCTCGTTCGACCAAACCGTTCGCCCTGAGCTGCTGGCGCAGTGGATTGCCAATAATCGTACCCAGGCTGCACTCGCCAGGGACGACGGTTCAGAGGAGGAGGCCAGGCAGTATGATATGGCGATAAATCGCATCACTACGTTTGTGAGCGATATCTGTCAGCTTGCGTTAACCTTTCACCTGCAAAGAAACCCGCTGGAAGTGAAAGTCGGGCTTGCTGGTCAGCGGGTCAATTTGGATACGCTTCCGGAGGGGCTGAAATCGATTATCAGCTGGATAGGCGATATGGCTCTGCGTCTTGAGGCCATCCCCTGGAAAACAGAGCGGGATATTTTCTCTCAGCCAGTGATCCTGTTCCTTGATGAAGTCGATATTCATCTTCATCCCAAATGGCAGCGGCGGATCCTGCCCGCGATCCAAAAGCTCCTGCCTAACGCTCAGGTTTTTGTTTCAACTCACTCCCCCTTTGTGGTCGGATCGGTAGAGGATGCTTTTGTCTATCGCTTACCCGAGCTGGAGCGCAATATCTGTCGCGATGCCAGCGTGCCTGAGACCGTTAAAGCCATTAAATCCGGTGCAGGGAAAAGCTATCAGCTGATCCTTGCTGAAGTTTTCGATATTGATGAGGAGTTTGATGTCGAAACAGAGCGTCAATTGCATTCTTTTAAAGCGGCGATACGGCAATACCTGCAAAGCCCGCAGGATGATTCCAGAGTTATGGCATTGGCACAAACGCTTCGCGATAAAAGTGAAGAGCTGGCGACGCTGGTGAGCATGGAACTACGGCAGATGACCCGGCTGTTGGGTAAGAAATAAGGACGATATGATGTATCCCTTTATCCGGCCGGCTTGCCCTGACCACTTAACCGAATGCTGGGAAGCACTCGGGTTGCGGTATGAAGCGGCAAAAAAGGCCAATCCGAAATATAAATTTTATTGGTTTACAACGTTTCGATATGAAGAGACGCGTGAGTTGCTCTTGGCTATGACCAAAACCCACTGCGCATTTTGTGACGGTGGTGATCTAGGGGCTATGAGTCGTGAAACGCTAGAGCATTTTCGTCCAAAAAGCAGACCCGAGTTTCACCGGCTGGCCTACCAGTGGGAGAATCTCTATCCCTGCTGCGATCGCTGCCAGAGCGAGAAACACGAACAATATGACGATGCGCTGTTGATTGCCGATGCAGTAGGCTATGCCTTTGAGGACTATTTTATTGCAGATTACTCGACGGGAGAGATATTACCGAACCCACTGGCGTCTGCTGTAAATCAGTCTCGAGCCGATAAGACCATTGAGCTGTACGGTCTTAATATTGATGTCAGGAAGACCATTCGTAAAAAAGAACTTAAGCACTATTTGCAGCGAAATCCGGATACATCCATTTTGGATGACTTTAGCTATCGCTATTTTCTCCTGGATGCCAGCTAGCGGGTGAAACCGAATGGCGCATCGCTGGCAGGGCCTACAGTTTGTAGGCCTGATAAGCGCTGCGCCATCAGGCGTTAATGTATTACACCGCCTGCTTGTGGCTAATCAGCGGACCGTTGGCCTTACTCGAGGCGCGATCGAGCACCTCTTTGAGCACCGCCGACAGCTCGGTCACTTCAAACTTGGCGACGTAGCCGTCGGCCTGCACCTTACGGACGTGATCCTCGTTGGCGCTGCCGGAGAGCGAGGAGTGGATCACGACCGGAATATGCTTCAGGCGCGGGTCGGTTTTGATCTTGCGCGTCAGGGTAAAGCCATCCATCTCGGGCATCTCAAGGTCGGTCAGCACCATAGCGATCTTATCGCTCACCGGTACGCCTTCGGCTTCTGCCTGCTGGGCCAGCAGCTGGATCTTCTCCCACGCGTCTTTGCCGGTAATGTGCATCTGGTTCGGGATCTGCATTGTTTCCAGCCCCTTCTCCAGCATCGCGCGCGCTACCTTTGAGTCCTCGGCAACAATCGCTACCGCACCCGGCTTGATATTGAATCTCTGCACTGCGGCATTGTTGGCGTGCACGTCATGATCGGACGGCACGATGTCATAGAGGATCTGCTCAACGTCCAGCACCAGCGCCAGGTTGTTGGTATCTTTCTCTTCATCGAGGCAGGCAATGCTGGTGATATAGCGGCCGTTGATCGCCTTTTCCGCCGTATGCACCTGCTTCCAGTCCAGCCGGGTAATGTTCTCTACCGACTCAACGGCAAAGGCCTGAACGCTGCGGGCATACTCGGTAATCAGCAGGATATTAAGACCGGTGCTGGGTTTACAGCCCGCTACGGCAGGGAGGTCAATAACCGGGATCACCTGATCGCGGATATTAACCATCCCCAGCAGGGGCGACTTCATCCCGGCAGGGCGGGTAAACGCAGGCATCGGGACAATTTCACGCAGCTTAAATACGTTGATGCCATAGAGTTCTGATTTCTGTTCGTGTTGTGACGTGCCAAGGCGAAACAGTAACAGCTCAAAGCGGTTGGACAGGGTGAGATTAGCCCTGTCATCGATATCTTTCTGGAAACTATCCATTATGCCCTCAGAGTGAAGTACCTGCGTTTACACAGTTATCGGCACGCTGAGGAAAAAGTGGAGGCGCGTTTTACATCAAATTTCGATGACCGCAAAATCCTCTGCCAGCAGGGTATCAGGGAAGATGGCCTGACACTCTGCTAACAGCCTTTGGCCACCCTCGTCATCGTAGCGTGAGCTGATGTGGGTCATCACCAGCCTGCCGACGCCTGCCTCATGGGCTAGCCGTGCTGCCTGGCGCGTTGAGCTGTGGCCCCGGCTATTGGCTTTCTCCTCCATCTCCGCCTCCAGCGTCGTTTCATGGACCATCACGTCCACGCCGCGGGCCAGCGTCAGCGCGCCGGGGCAGGGGGCAGTATCGCCAAACATCGCCAACTTTTTGCCGGGTACGGCGGGGGCAAGATAATCTTTGCCATCAATACGCCGGCCATCCTCCAGCGTGACGCTCTCTCCGGCTTTCAGACGCTGAAAGAGGGGACCGGGCCTGACGCCCTGCGCCACCAGGGCCGCGGCGTCGAGTGCACCAGGCTTATCGTGCTCCTCGATGCGGTAGCCATAGCACTCCACCGGATGGTTAAGGGCAACGGCGGTGACGCGACGCAGGCCATCATCCACTACCGGACCCTCTTCAATCTCCACCACCGTCAGCGGATAGTCGGTCCAGGAGCCGCTCAGGCGCAGCGCGGTATCGATAAACTCCCGCAGCCCTTTAGGGCCATAGATAGTCAGCGGCTGGACGTTTCCCGCCATCGAACGGCTGCAAAGCAGCCCCGGCAGGCCAAAAATATGATCCCCGTGGAGATGGGTAATGAAGATGCGATCCAGCTTGCCGGGGTGCCAGGCGGTACGCTGCATCTGCTGCTGGGTACCTTCGCCGCAGTCAATCAGCCACAGCGCGGGCCGGGTCGGGTGACGTAGGTTAATCAGCGCCGCGCTGACGTTACGGGCGCGCGTGGGAACGCCTGCCGAGGTGCCTAAAAATATCAGTTCCATATGCGCTCTGGGTCGATAAAATCCTTATTATAGCGAGCAACGCATAAAAAGGAGCGCACCATGATCCGCTGGCAAGACCTGCACCACTCTGAATTAACCGTCTCTGAACTCTACGCTCTGCTGAAGCTGCGCTGTGAAGTTTTTGTGGTGGAGCAGAACTGCGTCTATCTCGACGTTGACGGTGACGATCTGGTCGGTGAGAACCGACATCTGCTTGGCTGGCGCGATAACCAGCTGGTGGCGTATGCGAGGATTCTGAAAAGCGAGGATGATTTTGCGCCAGTTGTCATTGGCCGCGTCATCGTAAGCGCTGCGGTACGAGGGGAAAAACTGGGCTACGAGCTGATGGAAAGGGCGGTTGCCAGCTGTAGCCTATACTGGCCGCAAAGCCCGATATATCTGGGCGCACAGGCGCACCTACAGAACTTTTATCGTCACTTTGGCTTTGCGCCGGTGACCGATGTCTACGACGAAGATGGTATCCCGCATATTGGTATGGCACGTGAAATCATACCTCATGTTGACCAGGCGTAACCGCAAGTCATTGTCTATAGTTAGCTGACAGGTGCAAAACATGGAGAAACCTAATGTCTAACCAATTTACGAGTACCCGTATCGATGACGACCTGACCCTGCTAAGCGACACGCTGGAAGAAGTGCTACGCTCCTCCGGCGATCCGGCCGACCAGAAATATGTCGAGCTGAAAGCACGCGCCGAGCAGGCCCTGCATGATGTCAAAAACCGCGTAAGCCAGGCATCTGACACTTACTACGTGCGTGCTAAGCAGGCGGCGTACCGTGCAGATGATTACGTGCATGAAAAGCCGTGGCAGGGCGTGGGCATTGGTGCCGCTGCTGGCCTGGTATTAGGGCTGCTGCTGCGCCGCTAATGCCGTAACGGTGTTTACAACGCGGGCGCTGTCTTAAAAACAGCGCCCGCTGTTTTTTCTCCTTTCTTCATCCCTTACCGATTTACATCAAAAATCCCGCCTCTGCCTTTCCCTATACTGGTCCGTATTATTGATACCGGACAAACTCATGTCAGCAAGCTCATTCAACCGGCGCTGGGCGGAGGTTATCCTCGAAACGCTGGCGCGCCACGGCATCAGACACGTTTGCATCGCGCCCGGCTCCCGCTCGACGCCGCTCACTCTGGCGGCAGCGCAGAATAACGCGTTTATTCACCATACCCATTTTGACGAGCGTGGGCTGGGGCATCTGGCGCTCGGGTTGGCGAAGGCCAGCCAGCAGCCGGTAGCGGTGATTGTCACCTCCGGAACAGCGGTGGCGAACCTCTACCCGGCAGTGATTGAGGCCGGGCTAACCGGTGAAAAGCTGATCTTGCTCACCGCCGATCGTCCCCCGGAGCTTATCGACTGCGGTGCCAATCAGGCGATCCGCCAGCCGGGCATCTTTGCTTCGCATCCGGCACAGACCGTTTCGCTGCCGCGTCCTGCCCTGGAGATCCCGGCCCGCTGGCTGGTCTCTACGCTGGATAACGCCCTCGGCGCGCTGCACGGCGGGGCAATACACATCAACTGTCCCTTTGCCGAGCCGCTCTACGGCGAGCTGGATGATACTGGCCTTGAGTGGCAGCGCGCGCTGGGCAGCTGGTGGCAGAGCGATTGTCCCTGGCTGCGGGAGGATATCCGTCGCGAGAGCGAGAAGCAGCGTGACTGGTTCTTCTGGCGGCAGAAGCGCGGCGTTGTGGTGGCCGGGCGGATGAGCGCCGCCGAAGGCAAACGGGTGGCAGAGTGGGCGCAGACGCTGGGCTGGCCGCTGATTGGCGATGTGCTCTCCCAGACCGGGCAGCCGCTGCCCTGCGCCGATCTGTGGCTGGGCAACGCCAGCGCGGTAAGCGAGCTGGCCCAGGCGCAGATTGTCATTCAGCTGGGCAGCAGCCTGACCGGAAAACGGCTGTTGCAGTGGCAGGCAACCTGTGCGCCAGAGGAGTACTGGCTGGTTGATAGCATTGCAGGCCGCCTCGATCCTGCGCACCATCGCGGGCGACGCCTGATATCCGGTGTCGGCGAGTGGCTGGCGCTGCACCCGGCCGAAAAACGTCATCCGTGGTATTCGGCGATCCCCGCCCTGGCGGATCGGGCGTGGCAGGCCGCTGCGGCGCGGCGTGAAACCTTTGGCGAAGCGCAGCTGGCCCACCGTCTGGCGGAGTTTCTGCCGGAGCAGGGGCAGCTCTTTCTGGGCAACAGCCTGGTCGTGCGCCTGGTGGATGCCCTCGGGCAACTGCCTGCGGGCTATCCTGTGTTCAGCAATCGCGGTGCCAGCGGCATCGACGGCCTGCTCTCTACCGCCGCTGGCGTACAGCGCGCCACCGCGAGACCGACTCTTGCCCTGGTGGGCGATCTCTCTGCGCTCTACGATCTCAACGCGCTGGCGCTGCTGCGCCAGGTCTCCGCCCCTTTTGTGCTGATCGTGGTGAACAACAACGGCGGGCAGATCTTCTCCCTGCTGCCGACCCCGCAGGCCGAGCGCGAACAGTTCTACCTGATGCCGCAGAACGTTCACTTTGACCATGCGGCGGCGATGTTCGGCCTGGCCTATCATCGTCCGGATAGCTGGGCCGGGCTGGCGTCAGCGCTGGTCGGCGCCTGGCGTACGCCGCAGGCGACGCTTATCGAGCTGGTGGTCGATCCGCAGGAGGGTGCGCAAACCTTGCAGCAGCTCCTTGCCCAGGTTAGCCAGCTATGATCCTTCATGCAGTGGCGAAAGCGGGCGAGAGCGAGCTGCCCTGGCTGGTGTTCCTGCACGGCTTCTCTGGCTGCGGCCAGGAGTGGATGGCGGTAGGGGAGCGCTTCTCCCGCTATCCCCGGCTCTATCTCGATCTCCCCGGCCACGGTGGTTCGTCGGCTCTCTACGCTCGCGACTTTAATGAGGTGTGTTCACAGCTGTACGCTATGCTTATTAGTTACAACATACTAAATTACTGGCTGGTGGGCTACTCCCTCGGCGGCCGCATCGCTATGTACTATGCGTGTATGGACAATGCCTGCCAGTATCCCGCTGGTTTACAAGGCGCGATTGTAGAAGGCGGCCATCCAGGGCTCACCACCGCTGCCGCCCGCGAGGCGCGCTGGCTCTCGGATGCTCGCTGGGCACGGCGCTTTCGCCATGAGCCGCTGGCTGAGGTTTTTAACGACTGGTATCGACAGCCGGTATTTGCCGGGCTGAGCGCTGAACAGCGGTGCGAGCTGGTGGCATCAAGATGCGAGAACAGCGGTGCGGCGCTGGCCGCCATGCTGGAAGCCACCTCCCTGGCGGTACAGCCCGATCTTCGCCCAGCGCTGCGGCGGGGCGACTTCCCCTTTTACTACCTGTGCGGCGAACACGACCACAAATTCCGCGCTCTCGGTGCTGAGCTTGCGGTGCCTTGCCTGCTGATTAACGACGCTGGACACAATGCCCACCGGGAAAATCCCGGCGGGACGGCAGCCTCTCTGGCGCATATTTTGCGCTACTGATTAAGGAACTCTGATGATCTATCCCGATGAATCCATGCTTTACGCGCCGGTTGAGTGGCAGGACTGCTCCAAAGGCTACAGCGACATTCGCTACCATAAATCTACCGACGGCATCGCCAAAATCACCATCAACCGCCCACAGGTGCGCAATGCGTTTCGCCCCCTGACGGTGAAAGAGATGCTTCAGGCGCTGGCGGACGCCCGCTACGATGATGCGGTTGGCGTGATTATCCTCACCGGCGAAGGTGACAAAGCTTTCTGCGCCGGGGGCGACCAGAAGGTGCGTGGTGACTACGGTGGCTATCAGGATGACTCCGGCGTGCACCACCTCAACGTGCTCGACTTCCAGCGCCAGATCCGCACCTGCCCAAAACCGGTGGTGGCGATGGTGGCGGGCTACGCCATTGGCGGTGGCCACGTCCTGCATATGATGTGCGATCTGACCGTAGCGGCGGAAAATGCGGTATTCGGTCAAACCGGCCCGAAGGTGGGCTCTTTCGACGGCGGCTGGGGCGCAGCCTATATGGCCCGTATCGTTGGCCAAAAAAAGGCGCGGGAAATTTGGTTCCTTTGCCGTCAGTACGACGCCAAGCAGGCGCTGGATATGGGACTGGTCAACACCGTGGTGCCGGTTGCCGAGCTGGAAAAAGAGACCGTGCGCTGGTGTCGGGAAATGCTGCAAAACAGCCCAATGGCGCTGCGCTGTCTGAAGGCGGCGCTCAACGCCGACTGCGATGGCCAAGCGGGCCTTCAGGAGCTGGCGGGCAACGCCACGATGCTCTTCTACATGACCGAGGAGGGGCAAGAGGGGCGCAATGCCTTCAACGAAAAGCGCCAGCCGGACTTCAGCAAATTTAAACGGAACCCGTAATGCGTCGGGCGCAGGTTTATCGCTGGCAGATCCCGATGGACGCAGGGGTAGTGCTGCGCGAGCGGCGGCTTAAAGTCCGCGAAGGACTCTATCTCTGTCTGCGCGACGGCTGCCGGGAAGGGTGGGGCGAGATTGCCCCGCTGCCGGGTTTTAGTCATGAAACATGCAATGAGGCACAGGCCGCGCTGATGGCCTGGGTTGACCGCTGGTTACAGGGTGCAGAGGCGCTGCCGGAGATGCCATCGGTGGCCTTTGGCATTAGCTGCGCGCAGGCGGAGCTGGCCGGAACCTTACCTGAGACAGCGGACTATCGCGCCGCGCCGCTCTGCACTGGCGATCCTGACGAATTGATGCTTAAGCTGGCTGCCATGCCCGGCGAGAAGGTCGCAAAGGTCAAAGTGGGCCTCTATGAAGCGGTACGTGACGGCATGGTGGTTAATCTCCTGCTGGAAGCGGTGCCCGATCTCCAGCTGCGGCTGGACGCTAACCGCGCCTGGACGCCGCAAAAGGCGCAGCAGTTTGCGAAATATGTTCATCCCGACTATCGCTCGCGTATCGCTTTCCTTGAGGAGCCGTGCCGCACCTGCGCCGATTCTCGGGCCTTTGCCCATGACACCGGGATCGCCATCGCCTGGGATGAGAGCCTCCGCGAGCCTGATTTTGCCCTTGTCGCCGAGGCGGGCGTAAAGGCGGTAGTGATCAAGCCTACGCTCACCGGCGCGCTGGAGAGTGTTCGCGAGCAGGTGCAGGCGGCCCATGCGCTGGGCATGACGGCGGTGATCAGCTCCTCTATCGAGTCAAGCCTTGGCCTGACTCAGCTGGCGCGGATTGCCGCCTGGCTGACGCCGCAGACCATACCAGGCCTCGATACGCTGGGGCTGATGCAGGCCCAGCAGGTTCGTCGCTGGCCGGGCTGCGCTCTGCCATGCCTTGATATTGCGGGCCTGGAGGCTTTGCGATGACCTTTGCCGACTGGCCCTGGCGTCACTGGCGCGATCTGCGGGGCGGGGCTACCGCCGTGCGTTTGCACAGTGAATCGCTCAGCTGGCGTGCGCTGTGTACACGTATTGATAGTCTGGCGGCGGGCTTTATCCAGCAGAACGTCCGGCCAGGAGAGGGGGTGCTTCTGCGCGCCAGCAATTCACCGCAGACGCTGCTGGCCTGGCTGGCGCTGCTCCAGTGCGGAGCGCGGATACTGCACATTAACCCTCAACTCCCTGATACCCTGCTGGCGGTACTGCTTCCGCCGCTTTCGTTACAACATACATTGAGCGTTGATAACAGCTGGCGCGACATCGGGCTTCCGACGCTCAACATGCGCGAGGCTGAGGGCGTTGACGTCACCTCATGGCAGCCGCAGCGGCTAACCTCTATGACCTTAACCTCCGGCTCTACGGGGTTGCCGAAGGCGGCGGTACACACCGCTGCCGCACACCTTGCCAGCGCTCACGGCGTGCTGTCCCTGCTTCCTTATGGCCCGGAAGATGACTGGTTGCTCTCCCTGCCGCTGTTTCATGTTTCGGGACAGGGGATCCTGTGGCGCTGGCTGCTGGCAGGCGGGCGGCTGACGGTCCGCGATAAACAGCCTCTGACGCAGGCGCTGGCAGGGTGTACTCACGCTTCGCTGGTGCCGACCCAGCTCTGGCGGCTGCTGGAGGAGAGCGCCAGCGTGAACCTGAAGGCGGTATTGCTGGGCGGCGCGGCCATCCCGGTTGAGCTTACCCATCGGGCCAGCGAGCGGGGGATCTGCACCTGGTGCGGCTACGGGCTGACAGAATTCGCCTCTACGGTGTGCGCCAAAACCGCCGACGGCGAGCCGGACGTTGGCCAGCCGCTGCCGGGACGTGAAGTACGAATTGTTAACGGCGAAGTGTGGCTGCGCGGCGAGAGCATGGCCGCAGGCTACTGGCGTGACGGGGAGCTTATCCCGTTGGTCAATGATGAAGGCTGGTTTGCCACTCGCGATCGCGGCGTGCTAAGCAGCGGGCGGCTGAGCGTGCTCGGGCGTATGGATAATCTCTTCTTCAGCGGCGGGGAGGGGATCCAGCCGGAGGAGGTGGAGCGGGTGATCGTGGCCCATCCGCAAGTTCTCCAGGTCTTTGTGCTTCCCCTTGAAGACAGAGAGTTTGGCCATCGTCCTGTCGCGGTAGTTGAATATAGCCCCGATGCCGGTGAGATCGACCTCAGTGGATGGGTAGAGGATAAGCTAGCGCGCTTTCAGCAGCCGGTCAGTTGGCTAACGCTGCCGCCAGAGTTAAAAAACGGCGGCATCAAAATTTCTCGCCAGGTGCTGGGGGAGTGGGTAGCGCGCGCCATGCAAGGAGGTTAATCCTCTCTTAGCGTACGGATCGGCTTGCTGGCAAGAATATTGTCATTACGCCTGTGACTATGCAGAGTACGCCCAGCAGCGCCTTCAGGGAGAAGATACCCTGGCAGCCAGGTAATACCATTGATGCTACCCACACCAGAACATAGCTAAGGCTTAGCAGGGCATACGCTTTGCTCAGGGCAAGCCGGTGCAAGGCCCTGTGCCAGCAGAACACCGAGAGTAGATAACCCGCTAGTCCGCCAAAAAGGGCAAGCGCCTGTACCCCTGTGGAAAATAGCGTCATGGTAAACGCTAAAGGGTGCTCTATCGGCGGCAGCGACGTCATGGCGAAACCCAGGCTGAGCTGGGCAACTGAGGTGATAGCAACGCTTAACAAACCCCACATCATGCCCATTACGCGGCACTCGCAAGAGTAAAAATACCTACTATAATCAGTGTGATACCAAGGCAATGGCGTGGGGTGACTGGTTCGCGCCAGATCTTCCACGCCGCCAGCGTGACCCAAACAAAGTTCAGGCTTAGCATAGGATAGGCGATGCCTACCGGGATGTTTTGCAGCACCAATAGCCACAGCACCATTGCCAGACCCAGGCATAACAACGCCAGGCTAAGCCACAACGTAATATGTCCTCTCCGTGCGCTTATCGCCACCGGGTGCGTGGCCTGTTTCTGGCAAAGCTGACCGCCCACGCTGAGCAGGCTGGTCAGCATTAGAGCAAGCCAGATCATTTTGGATGATACTGAATGAGCGTCAGACGCAGCTGGCGATCAATGTTGTCGGCAGGTGGGATGGCAAGATGACTAATATCTTCATCCTTTACGGTTGCAAGCACGAGCACAACTTCTCCTTTCTGACGATGCTGGCTGAGCCAGCGTGCAAAATCCTCAGTACTGACATAACGGTTTTTTGCATCCGGATAGTTTAGGCCATATTTTATTTCGCCCTGTTGCCCGTACATAATGATGTCATTCCGTTTCAGGCTCCAGGCCAAACCCGCTGCGATACCTACGCTGTCAGTGAGAATATAACGGCTCTGCTCCAGATAATCGCGATTGATATCGACAATAATCTGCGGCTGTTTGGACTCAACTATTCTGTCGGGTAAAGAGAACCCAAACAGCAGCGCCAAACCCAGGGGACAAAGCGCGGAGAAAGGCCATCTCTTATGGATATTCTTCAGCGTATACGCGCCGAAAAAGGCCCAGCAGAAGAAGACGATCCAGGAGAGAAAGACTTTATAGAGTTCAATATGCGTCCAGATCGCTATTTTCGATGGTCCCCAGGGAGAGACAATAGCGGTTGCGACAGCGCCTGTTACGCCGAATACGATGTTAATCCAGGCATTAGCACGTAGCAAAACCCCGTCTTTTTCAGCCGCTTCCACGGCAAAACGCGCCATCAATATCGCCAGAGGAGCGAAGCTTGCGAGAATATAGGTTGGCAATTTTCCCTTCGCGATAGAGAAAAAAAGCACCGGCATGACTATCCAGCTCAGCAGGTACTGCGTGCTGCGCGTAGCATCGCGGCTACGCCACCCTGTTTTCAATGCCCCAGGCAGTAACCCGAGCCAGGGCAGGCTGCCAGCCACCAGTACAGGCACGTAGTACCAGAGCGGCGCTTTATGCTGGGCATCACTCATGGCAAAGCGTTTGATATGCTCGACCCAGAAAAAGTAGTGCCAAAAATCAGGCTCGCGCAGGGCGATGGCAATGCTCCAGGGGAGCATTATCACGAGGCAACCGATCACCGCCAGCCAGCCGTAGCTAAAGAGCGTTTTGCTTCGTTTTTGTACAACAACCCACGGCAGGACGCTGAGTACCGGCACGGCCAGGGCGAGAAAGCCTTTGGTCATTACCCCCATGCCGCAGGTTGCGCCTAGCAGCACAAAGGCGATGAGTTTACCCTGCCAGGTTGTCGCCTGCATGCCCTGCCACAAACAGCACATTCCCGCCGTCAGCCAGAACGCGAGCGCCGGGTCGAGCACAGCGAATGTACCAATACCGTAGACGGCGAACAGCGATAAAAAGATGAGGGAGGCGTACAGCGCGATACGCTTATCCTGCCAGAGCCGCATGGCGAGCCAGGCAACCAGACCTGCCGTCAGCAGCGTAGAGAAAATAGCGCCTGCGCGGACGCCAAAGTTGGTTGCGCCGAACAGCCACTGCCCGAAGCTATTTAGCCAGTAGCCTGCAATCGGTTTTTCAAAATAGCGCAGCCCGAGAAAATGGGGGACCACCCAGTCACCGGAGGCGAGCATCTCCCGGCTAATTTCGGCGTAGCGTGTCTCATCAGGCTGCCAGAGCAGCCGACTGCTAGTGGGCAGAAGATAATAGAGCGTAACAAAGGCGATGAAGGCCAGCGAGTAACGTAGAGATTTCATCCGACGGCCTCTACCGGTTGCTGGCAACCTAGCCAGCCCTCTCTTCCCTGAACGTTACCACGAACAAGTTGCCCCGGCGGTAAGGTATCGAGGTTGTCAGGCAGCAAATCACCGAGAGGGCAGAACGTAATGCCAGAATCGGCAGCCCGGATGAGAAGATCTTCAAAGTTACTGTGCCACGCAATGCCTTCAACTTCGGCGTGAATCGTGTAGACCGGCGTGCCTGTGTCCATCAGCATGTGAGAGAGAATATAGGCGTTGAAATCAACGGCCTGTACTTCCCGACCTATAACTTCATCCCACGTGGGTAAGGTGACGGGAATTTGCGGCGTGCCCAGTTTGCCACCGTTAATCAGCGGGCGAAAGAGAGAGCGTCCCCGGCAGTCACTGTTATAGCGGAAGTTAAACGCCTCTTTTGCGTTGACGACGCGTCGATCGGCGCGCCATCCCGCTACCGCAGAGCAGCGTACAGGCTGTTCAATTATCGCCTCGAGTTCGCCTACTCCACGTAGAATATCGTCGGCCAGCAGCGGGATATTCCAGTTACCGCTGAAGGTTTGCCAGGTATAGTGGTCCCAGGCATGTAATCCTGTTTCGTGATACTGGGCGGCTTCGCGGATAATGTTCGCGCAGGTGGGGCCGATCTTTCTGCCTGGCCAGGCAGTGCCTGCCAGTAAAATATCCCAGCCATAGAGCGAAGCCGCCCGGGAGCGCAGCATCTTCCACAGAAACTGCGGTTTTACCAGACGCCAAAGATGACGCCCCATATTGTCAGGACCGACGCTAAAGAAAAAGGTTGCCCGTACGTTGTATCGGTTTAATGTTGCAAGCAGGCGAGGGACGCCTTCACGCGTGCCGCGAAGCGTATCGACATCAATGCGCAAGCCTACTTTTCTCATGATGTGTGTTCCGTGATATCTACGCTGCGCAAAAAGAAGTCGAGGGTCTCCTCCACCGTTTCATGCATCACGATCGCGGGTTCCCACCCCAAACAGCGTTTAGCATTGCGAATGCTGGGTTTTCGATGCGCCACATCCTGGTAGCCTTTCCCGTAATAGCTGCTGCTTTCGACGACCCGAAAACCGGCAAAGGGGGGGAAGTGGCTGCGCAGCGGATGTTTCTCGAAGCTCTCCAGCAGCATCTCTGCCAGCTCCTGAATGCTCGCTTCGTTATCCGGATTGCCGATATTGATAATTTCACCGTCGCAGCGGCCGCCGTCATTCTCAATAATGCGGAACAGCGCTTCGATGCCGTCACGAATGTCAGTGAAGCAGCGTTTCTGTTTACCACCTTCAATCAGCTTGATCGGCGACCCCTCCACCAGGTTGAGGATCAGCTGGGTGATCGCGCGGGAGCTACCGATGCGTGCGGCATTCAGGCTGTCCAGCCGCGGCCCCATCCAATTAAAGGGGCGAAAAAGCGTAAAACGTAGCCCCTCTTTTTCGCCATAGGCCCAAATAACGCGATCCAGGAGCTGTTTGGATACCGAGTAGATCCAGCGTGGCTTATTCACTGGCCCGACGATTAAATTAGACTTGTCCTCATCAAAAACGGCATCGTTGCACATGCCATAGACTTCTGAAGTGGAAGGAAAAACGATGCGCTTACTGTATTTCACGCAGTAACGGATGATTTTCAAATTCTCTTCAAAATCGAGCTCAAAAACGCGCAGCGGGTTGCGGGTATACTCGATCGGCGTAGCAATCGCTACCAGCGGCAGCACCACGTCGCATTTTTTTACATGATATTCAATCCACTCAGAATGAATGCCGATGTCGCCCTCGACAAAATGGAAGCGCGGATGATCAAGGAAACGTCCAATAGCATCGCTGCTAATATCCATACCGTAGATTTCGTAGTGGCTCTCACGCAATAAGCGCTCGGTTAAATGGTTGCCGATAAAACCATTTACGCCGAGGATCAATACACGGGTGCGGTTAGGGCGGGTCGTTACGGGCTTATTGTTTAGCTGGGAACCTACCACCAGGCCCAGAACCTGCGCCAGCTGGGTGCCTTGCATGGCAATCTCGTCGCAGGCCTGGCCGGTGACAATCTCCAGCGCGCCATCGGCGCAGGCGACAAGCAGCGGGGCGACTGAGATCACCGTACCGGGCGCGGCGGCAGGGGCCTGCTGATGCAAGCGAGATGACCAGACGATAAATTTTTTCGTGCCGGCATAGCTGAATGCGCCTGGCCAGGGATCGGACACGGCACGCACCAGGTTATGCAACTGCTCGGCGCGCCTGGCCCAGTCAAGAAAGCCATCTTCCGGCGTACGACGGTCATAGCAGGTGGCGTCAGCCTCACGCTGCGGCACCTCGATGTAATCACCGCTTGCGATTGCGGGCAGCGCCTGTGCCAGCAATTGCCGCGCGGCCTGGCACAATTTTAGGTGCAACGTCATGGCGACATCGTCGGGCGAAATCGCGACGCGCTGCTGGGCAATGATTGCGCCAGCGTCGGCGCGTTTTATCATGCGATGGAGCGTAACGCCCGTTACGGCTTCTCCCCTGGCGAGCGCCCAGTTCAGCGGCGCGCGGCCCCGATACTTAGGGAGTAGAGATCCGTGCAGATTGAAGGCCCCGGCGGGGGCGAGGTTCAGGATCTCGTCGCTCAGCAGGCTGCGGTAGTAAAAAGAGAAGATGATATCCGGAGCAAGCTGGCTGATGCGTTCGATCCAGATGGGGTGGTTGATCTCGGCAGGGGCATAAACTGGTATGCCTGCACCGGCCGCCAACTGTGAAACGGAGCCAAAAAACGCCTTCTCTCCAGGGGAGTCGTCATAGGTGAAGATGGCAGCTATCTCATAGCCTGCTTCCAGCAGGGCTTTGATCCCCTGGCATCCCATATCATGATAGGCAAAGACAACGGCTTTCATTTACGGCTCTCCTTATTTAACGCCAGGCGTTGGGGATAGACTATATGTTGAACAAAATAGCGGGGACGAGCGCGGACATCGTTGTAGATGCGGCCAATGTATTCGCCGAGTAACCCCATACCGATAAACTGGGCACCAATAAAGGTAAACAGGACGGCAAACAGCATAAACACGCCCTCTGCTGCCCACTGGGACCCCAGGGTCAGTCGTAGAACAATAAGCAAAATCGACAAGGTAAAACCGGTCAGGGCAATAGCGCTGCCTAGCAGGCTCAGCATGCGCAGCGGCGTAGTCGTGAGGCAGGTCACCAGGTCATACATCAAATTAATCAGACGCATAAAGCTATATTTTGAGTCGCCAAATTCGCGCTCAGCGTGATTTACTGCAATCTCCGTGGCGTGGCGGGCAAAAATATTAGCCAGTATCGGGATAAAGGTGCTGCGCTCCTGACAGTGCAGCATGGCATCAATAATATGGCGTCGATAGGCGCGCAGCATGCAGCCGTAGTCCCCCATCGCTTTACCAGTGGTGCGCTGGATCAGCAGGTTAATCATGCGCGACGCCGTTTTTCGAAACAGACTATCCTGGCGGTTCTGACGCACGGTTCCCACGACATCAAACCCTTCGTCGGCTTTGGCCACCAGGCGCGGGATCTCTTCGGGCGGATTCTGCAAGTCCGCATCAAGGGTGATAATCAAATCGCCCGTAACATGACTAAAACCGGCCATAATGGCTGAATGCTGGCCGTAGTTGCGGTTGAGTAAAATGGAGACAATATGGCTATCTTCCGCTTGGGAGGCTGCGATCAGCAGCTGCGCAGAGCCGTCGCTGCTGCCGTCATCGATCAGCAAAATTTCATACTCTCTGCCCAGGCTCTCACACGCGGCGGTGGTACGCCTGATTAGCTCCGGCAAGCTCTCCTGTTCGTTATAAACAGGGATGACCACCGAAACTCGCTTTACAGGATGGGTTTCAAACATAGTTATAATCCAGCTATCTGCTGAAGAGCGGCGATAACACGGTCAGTATCGTCCGTGGACATATCGGGAAACAGAGGCAAGGAGCAGATACGCGCGCTGTTCCATTCGGTATTAGGCAGCGTGAGATGGCTGAATTTTTCGCGATAGTATTTTTGCGTATGCGCCGCGCGAAAATGCAGGCCGGTACCGATACCTTTTATTTTTAGCGCTTCCATTAAATCGTCCCGGCTTATTCCGCAGCTGTCTTGATCGACGCGGATAATAAACAGATGCCAGGCATGAACGTGCGGCCACGGAGGCAGACTCAGCGGCTGAAAAGGGGTATCCGCCAGCGCCTGCTGATAGCGCATAGCGATGGCCGTGCGGCGGGCGTTGAGCAGCGTCAGTTTGCTCAACTGGGCCAGTGCAATAGCCGCGTTGATATCCGTCAGGTTATATTTATAACCGGGATTGATAACTTCCGCCTGCGGTGCACGTCCGAAGGTTTGCCGGTCGTACGCATCCACACCCAGTCCGTGAAACCTCAGACTGCGTAGCCGCTGTGCAAGCTGGGGGTCGTCGGTAACGATCAGCCCGCCTTCTGCACAGGTGATATTTTTAATCGCGTGAAAGGAGAAAATTGCCGTACCGCGTGCGCCAACGTGGCGGCCTTTGTACAGCGAGCCTGGCGCATGGGCTGCGTCTTCAATCACCGGTATGCCATAGCGTTCGCCGAGGGCATATATCGCATCAAGGTCGACAGGCGCGCCCGCGTAGTGCACCGGGATGATCGCTCTGGTGCGTGAGGAGAGTGCGGCCTCGATCTGATCGGGCGTGACCATCAGCGTGTCCCGATCGATATCGACCATGACCGGCGTCGCACCCAGCAGGGTAATCATATTCAGGGTGGAAACCCAAGTCATCGAGGGGGTAATGATCTCGTCGCCTGCACCGATCCCCAGTGCCATAAGCGTAATGTGCATGCCTGCGGTGGCGGAGCTGACGGCAACGGCGTACTGGTTTCCCGTCAGCGTGCAAAACGCCTCTTCCAGCGCCTGGTTTTTCGGGCCGGTGGTTATCCATCCAGAGTCGAGCGTCGCCTTCACGGCGGCAAGCTCGTCATCACCCATTGCCGGGCGAGAAAACGGCAGAAAGTCAGGCATGACCTCTCCTTTATCTATCACAAATAGAAATCTGTTTATTCATTAAATAATTAAAGGAGAAAACACCCGTTAATTATATGGACAGGGGGTGAGATTGCCGTTTAAATATTAATTTAACCTTAATTCTTAAAGACGAGGCTTCAATAGAAATTTTGTTATGTTTATTTTTTATGGAGCGCGTTCTTTACATCTTTTTGTGCTACTTCTGTTGCTTATTTGCTCAGTTGACATCCGATGCTGCTCTGTCAAACGATGTCATTATTGCTTTTAGTTACAATTTGTTCTCGGATCGCTTTTTTAGTTCATTGATTCCTTCGCATCTGGCAGTACAATCCAGCACTTTTGGGGTTGCTGGTTATATTTTTGCTGTAAGGAGTCAAAATGAAGACAAGGGTTTTACTAGGACTGAGCGGATTACTGTTTGTTTCCGCGTCGGTGAATGCGCTGAGCCTTAGCGGTCAGGCAGGGGAGCACTACACCAACCTGGCGGCCGGTTTTGGGACTGAAACCAGCGGCCTGGCGTTAAGCGGCAACTGGACGCACAGCGACGACGACGGCGATGCTGCGGGCCTGGGCCTTGGTCTTAACCTTCCGCTCGGGCCGCTGCTGGCGACCGTTGGCGGTAAAGGCGTTTATACTAATCCGAACGACGGTGACGAGGGCTATGCCGCAGCGGTTGGCGGTGGCTTACAGTGGCCGATCGGCGACAGCTTCCGCCTGTTTGGTGAGTACTACTACTCTCCGGACTCGCTCTCCAGCGGTATCGACAGCTATCAGGAAGCTAACGCTGGCGCACGCTGGACTATCATGCGTCCGCTGAGCATTGAAGCTGGCTACCGCTACCTGAACCTGGCGGGTAAAGACGGCAACCGCGACAACGCGCTTGCTGATGGCCCCTACGTTGGGGTTAACGCCAGCTTCTAATCCTCCGGCGCGGCAATCTGCCGCGCCTTTTCATCTGTTTAATCCTGCCGCCATTTACTTCCCCATGCGTTATAGTACTCCGACAACAGGTAAGGGAGAGTACGGAGATAACGATGATAAACGTGGAAATGCTGTCTACCGGGGATGAAGTCCTGCATGGTCAGATTGTTGATACCAACGCTGCATGGCTTGCCGATCTGTTTTTCACCGAAGGGTTACCGCTGACGCGCCGTAATACCGTGGGCGATAGCCTTAACGATCTGGTTGCTATCCTGCGCGAGCGCAGCGAGCACGCCGATGTTTTAATCGTTAACGGCGGCCTCGGCCCGACCAGCGACGATCTTAGCGCGCTGGCGGCAGCGACTGCGGCGGGCGAAGAGCTGGTGCTGCACGAAGCGTGGCTGAGCCATATGGAGCGTTTCTTCACCGAGCGCGGTCGCGTGATGGCCCCCAGCAACCGTAAACAGGCAGAGATCCCAGCCAGCGCGGAGCTAATTGATAATCCGGTAGGCACCGCCTGCGGCTTTGCCGTCAAGCTCAACCGCTGCCTGATGTTCTTTACCCCGGGCGTACCCTCTGAATTCAAGGTGATGGTTCAGCAGGAGATCCTGCCGCGTCTGCGGGAGCGCTTTACCCTGCCGTCGCCGCCAATCTGCCTGCGCCTGACCACCTTTGGCCGCTCCGAGAGCGATCTGGCCCAGAGTCTCGATCATCTTCAGCTGCCGGAAGGGGTGGTGATGGGTTACCGCTCATCCATGCCGATTATCGAGCTGAAGCTGACCGGCCCGGCGGAGCAGCGCGAAGCGATGGAGGCGCTGTGGCCAGAGGTGCAGCGCGTCGCTGGCGAGAGCCTGATTTTTGAAGGGACTCAGGGGCTACCGGCGCTGCTGGCAGAGAAGATGCGTGAGCAGCAGCTCAGCCTGACCGTTAGCGAGCAGTTCACCAGCGGCCTGCTGGCGCTGCAGCTCTCCCGTGCCTCTGCACCGCTGCTGGCGAGCGAGGTGCTGCCTTTCCAGGCCGACACGCTGGAGCAGACCGCACGCTGGGCCGCCGAGCTGCGCAACCGTCACCTGGCCGGACTGGCGCTGAGCGTAGGCGGGCTGGACGAGGAGCATATCAACTTTGCCCTCGCCACGCCGCAGGGTACCCACGCTCTTCGGATAAAGTTCAGCACTGGACGCCACGGCATAGCTGTACGTCAGGAGGTGTGTGCCATGATGGCCCTGAACATGCTGCGCCGCTGGCTCAGCGGTAAAGATGTCGCCAGCGATCACGGCTGGGTGAGCGTAGTAGATTCCCTGTTTGTGGCGTGATCCGTCTGCGCTCTTAGCATAATGGGATGTTCATCGCGTTTGCCGGTGGACATCTCATATGCTTTGCTTTCTCCCCCCTCCTTTATGTTCGTTTTCTTATCATTTCATCCTTTCTAATCTGTTTTTTGGTCTATTTCGCGCGATACCGAGCGTGATTCGAAAATAATATTGCGTGCTGATGCGCTTTTTTGCGCATTTTTGTCATATTTCTGTAACAATCTGTGCGTGGATTCACAGTAACAATTACCGATATTCCTTAACATCGCCAGCCTCGCTGAAGGGGTGAGGCTCGTAAACCCTATAAATTTAATATTTGGCCACGGAGGCTACATGCTCAGTATCTTTAAACCAGCGCCACATCAGGCGTGCCTGGGAAAGGCAGAAATTGATCCGCTATACCGTCGTTTGCGCTGGCAAATCTTTATCGGCATATTCTTTGGCTACGCGGCTTACTACCTGGTACGCAAAAACTTCGCCCTCGCGATGCCCTATCTGGTGGAGCAGGGCTTCTCACGCGGCGATCTCGGCTTCGCGCTGTCGGGCATCTCCATTGCCTACGGTTTCTCCAAGTTCATTATGGGCTCGGTATCGGATCGCTCTAACCCGCGTGTTTTCTTACCCGCCGGTCTGATCCTGGCGGCAGCGGTGATGCTGTTTATGGGCTTCGTGCCCTGGGCGACATCGAGCATTGCCGTTATGTTTGTGCTGCTCTTCTTATGCGGTTGGTTCCAGGGGATGGGGTGGCCTCCGTGCGGACGCACGATGGTTCACTGGTGGTCACAGAAAGAGCGCGGCGGCATTGTTTCAGTGTGGAACTGCGCGCATAACGTGGGCGGTGGTATTCCGCCCCTGCTGTTCCTGCTGGGAATGGCCTGGTTCAACGACTGGAAAGCCGCGCTCTATATGCCAGCGTTTGGTGCGATTGTGGTGGCGATCATTGCCTTTGCGCTGATGCGTGATACGCCGCAGTCCCAGGGGCTACCGCCTATCGAAGAGTATAAAAATGACTATCCGGATGATTATAGCGAGCAGCATGAAGAGGAGCTGACAGCTAAACAGATCTTTATGAAGTATGTTCTGCCCAACAAGCTGCTGTGGTACATCGCGATAGCCAACGTGTTTGTCTATCTGCTGCGTTACGGCATCCTCGACTGGTCGCCAACCTACCTGCGTGAAGTGAAGCACTTTGCACTGGATAAATCCTCCTGGGCCTACTTCCTGTATGAATATGCCGGGATCCCAGGCACCCTGCTGTGCGGCTGGATGTCGGATAAGGTGTTCAAGGGCAACCGCGGTGCGACGGGCGTGTTCTTTATGACGCTGGTCACCATTGCTACCGTGGTGTACTGGCTCAACCCAGCGGGCAACCCGGGCGTGGATATGGCCTGCATGATTGTCATCGGCTTCCTGATCTACGGCCCGGTGATGCTGATTGGTCTGCATGCGCTGGAGCTGGCACCGAAAAAAGCGGCAGGCACCGCGGCAGGCTTTACCGGCCTGTTTGGTTACCTGGGGGGATCGGTCGCGGCGAGCGCTATCGTAGGCTACACCGTTGACTTCTTTGGCTGGGACGGCGGCTTTATGGTGATGATTGGCGGCAGCGTGCTGGCGGTATTGCTGCTCACGGTGGTGATGTTCGGTGAAAAACGGCACCATGCGGAAGTGCTGGCGCGTCGTTAATACACATTAAAAAAGAAAAGGGCCGCAAGGCCCTTTTTTTATATCCAGGAAACAGGTAAGGTTGCGGTAGCATTTACTTCTTACAAATCATGTAAAATCAATAGATTATGTTGATGATCCGCGCGACGATCCTGGATGACCCAGTGCGACTCTCTGTTTACCTTTTTTCACTATTTAACGCTAAATATTGCTGTTAACGTCGAATAATAATTTATTTACATGCATGGCGGCGTGTAAAAATAGGCGCCGGGCTGTATGTTGAAAGTATTCACTATCGCCATATAATCGTTCTTATTATCAGTGCGACTTATGAAATAAGGATCGAACGGCACTCTACGGACAGTTTTAAGAGATATGAGTAAAGATACGATGGGATATCGGCTATACGGTTACGTAATCGGCAAAGAAATTCACTTCGAGATTGAAAACCGAAGGCTTTATCGCCTGCCGCAGGGAAGTGCCGATAAATCATTTATCTTTGGCTCGGTATTATTTAACCATACGATGCTGCATCTTTTTGTCTATCTATTACAGCATGGCCGTCATACGACGGTGCCGCGCGAAGAGTTGCTGCGGGTCGTGTGGGAAGAGAACGATTTAGTGCCATCGAGCCAGCGCCTGTGGCAGGTCTTAAAAAACCTTAATCGGCGGCTCAGCCTGCTGGGATTACCTGATGATTTCATCGCCAACATCAGGGGAAGCGGCTATATCATTAACTACGTTGATATTACGCCAATCTATTACAGAGTCAGTGAACTCCAGCGCTGCCCTGAGAAAATAACGGAGAGTTAGCTATTCCGGCGTGAGTGATGTCAACCCGGAAATTTATCCCTGAACATGTGTGTGCTCAGGGATTTTTTATATTTGCCAGCCGCCAATTAAAGGTCGAGTTCAATATCGCCCATCGCGCGACAGCAGCAGGGGAGGATCTCCCCTGCCTGGATAAAAGCCAGCGGCTCGGTGAGCCACTCAACCTGGCCTGCAATCAGCCGGGTGCGGCAGGAGCCGCAGTAGCCCTCCCGGCACTGGTACTCGACGTTGACCTTGTGGAACTCTAGCGCCGCCAGCAGCGACGGATGTTCATCCTGGCACAGCAGCTGTGCGCCAGTGATGCGCAGCGTCACCGCACCCATCAGAGCTGGAAGTCGCTGAGATCGTCGGTGTTGACTTCCGAATCGATCTGGCCGACCAGGTAAGAGCTCACCTCAACCTCCTGCGGCGCTACCTGTACGTTGTCAGAGACCAGCCAGGTGTTAATCCACGGGATCGGGTTAGAACGGGTTTGGAACGGCAGATCCAGACCCACCGCCTGCATACGGATATTGGTGATGTACTCCACGTACTGGCAGAGAATATCTTTGTTCAGGCCAATCATCGAGCCGCCCTGGAAGAGATACTCCGCCCACTCTTTCTCCTGCTGTGCCGCCTGCACGAAGAGATCGTAAGAGGCCTGCTTGCACTCTTCGGCAATCTCCGCCATCTCCGGATCGTCTACGCCGCTGCGCAGCAGGTTCAGCATATGCTGGGTGCCGGTCAGATGCAGGGCTTCGTCACGGGCGATCAGACGGATAATTTTGGCGTTGCCCTCCATCAGCTCGCGCTCGGCGAAGGCGAAGGAGCAGGCGAAGCTGACGTAGAAGCGGATCGCCTCCAGCGCGTTAACGCTCATCAGGCAGAGGTAGAGCTTCTTCTTCAGCTCGCGCAGATTTACGGTCACGGTTTGGCCGTTGACGGTATGCGTCCCTTCGCCCAGCAGATGCCAGTAGCTGGTCAGCTGGATCAGATCGTCATAGAAGTGGGAGATACCTTCCGCGCGCTTGAGGATCTGCTCGTTGGTGACGATATCATCGAAGACAATCGCCGGATCGTTAACGATGTTACGGATGATATGGGTGTAGGAGCGCGAGTGGATGGTCTCGGAGAACGCCCAGGTTTCGACCCAGGTCTCCAGCTCAGGAATAGAGATCAGCGGCAGCAGCGCCACGTTCGGACTGCGGCCCTGAATGGAGTCCAGCAGCGTCTGATACTTCAGGTTGCTGAGGAAGATGTGCTTTTCATGCTCCGGCAGCGCCTGGAAGTCGATGCGGTCACGCGAGACGTCAACCTCTTCCGGACGCCAGAAGAAGGAGAGCTGTTTCTCAATCAGCTTTTCAAAGATGTCATATTTTTGCTGATCGTAGCGGGCGACGTTGACCGACTGGCCGAAAAACATCGGCTCTTTCAGCTGATCGTTCTTCGTCTGTGAAAAGGTGGTGTATGCCATGCGAGTGTTTCCTGTCCTGCCGTTATACGCCGGGTGGCGCTTCGCTTACCCGGCCTACAAAACCTAATCCGTAGGCCCGGCAAGCTTTGCGCCGCCGGGCAATTTATCAAATCTTACATGCGCCGCTTTCGCAGCCGTCGTCCTGGATAGAAGGCACCAGATCGTCCTGCGCATCTTCCGCGCCGTCACGGGTGTTCTGATAGTACAGAGTCTTGACGCCAAACTTATAGGCGGTAAGCAGATCCTTCAGCAGCTGCTGCATCGGCACTTTGCCTGACGGGAAGCGGGACGGATCGTAGTTGGTGTTCGCAGAGATCGACTGGTCGATAAACTTCTGCATGATGCCCACCAGCTGGAGGTAACCGTCGTTGTTCGGCATCTCCCACAGCAGCTCATAGTTGTTTTTCAGGTGCTCATAGTCCGGCACCACCTGGCGCAGGATGCCATCTTTCGACGCTTTGATGCTCACGTGGCCGCGCGGCGGCTCAATACCGTTGGTGGCGTTAGAGATCTGCGACGAGGTCTCAGACGGCATCAGCGCGGAGAGCGTGGAGTTACGCAGGCCGTGGGTTTTAATTGACTGACGCAGCGCTTCCCAGTTGAAGTGCAGCGGCTCGTCGGTAATACCGTCGAGATCCTTTTTATAGGTGTCGATCGGCAGGATACCCTGGGCGTAGGTGGTCTCGTTGAACCACGGGCATGCGCCTTGCTCTTTCGCCAGCTCGTTAGAGGCTTTCAGCAGGAAGTACTGAATGGCTTCAAAGGTCTGGTGGGTCAGGTTGTTGGCGCTGCCGTCGGAGTAGCGCTTGCCGTTTTTCGCCAGCCAGTAGGCGAAGTTGATCACGCCAATACCCAGCGTACGGCGGCCCATTGCCCCGCGTTTGGCGGCCGGGATCGGGTAGTCCTGATAGTCCAGCAGCGCATCCAGGGCACGTACGGCCAGCACGGCCAGCTCTTCCAGCTCGTCGAGGCTGCTGATTGCGCCAAGGTTGAACGCCGACAGCGTGCAGAGTGCGATTTCGCCGTTTTCGTCGTTGACGTCCATCAGCGGTTTGGTCGGCAGGGCAATCTCCAGGCAGAGGTTAGACTGGCGCACCGGCGCAACCGCCGGATCGAACGGGCTGTGGGTGTTGCAGTGGTCAACGTTCTGGATGTAGATACGGCCGGTGGAGGCGCGCTCCTGCATCATCAGCGAGAAGAGTTCAACGGCCTTCACGCGCTGCTTACGGATGCTCTCGTCCTGCTCATACTGCACGTACAGGCGCTCAAACTCGTCCTGATCGGCAAAGAAGGCGTCGTACAGGCCAGGGACGTCGGACGGGCTGAAGAGGGTGATATCCTGACCTTTCAGCAGACGGGTGTACATCAGCTTGTTGATCTGTACGCCGTAGTCCATGTGACGAACGCGGTTGCCCTCGACGCCACGGTTGTTTTTCAGCACCAGCAGGCTCTCAACTTCCAGATGCCACATCGGGTAGAAGAGGGTAGCCGCACCGCCGCGCACGCCGCCCTGGGAGCAGGACTTCACCGCGGTCTGGAAGTGCTTGTAGAACGGAATACAGCCGGTGTGGAACGCTTCACCGCCGCGGATCGGGCTGCCGAGGGCGCGGATGCGGCCGGCGTTGATGCCGATACCGGCGCGCTGGGAGACATACTTCACAATCGCGCTGGAGGTGGCGTTGATGGAGTCCAGGCTGTCGCCGCACTCGATCAGCACGCAGGAGCTGAACTGGCGGGTCGGGGTACGCACGCCGGACATGATCGGCGTCGGCAGCGAGATCTTAAAGGTCGAGACCGCATCATAGAAACGCTTCACGTAGTCCAGACGGGTGTCACGCGGATAGTTAGAGAACAGGCACGCGGCAACCAGAATGTAGAGGAACTGGGCGCTCTCGTAGATTTCACCGGTCACGCGGTTCTGAACGAGGTATTTGCCTTCCAGCTGCTTCACAGCCGCGTAGGAGAAGGTCAGGTCACGGTCGTGCTGGATGAAACCGTCCATCTGCTGGAACTCTTCTTCCGTGTAGTCTTCCAGCAGATGATTATCGTATTTGCCCAGCGCGATCATCTTGCGCACGTGGTCGATCAGCACCGGCGGCTCAAACTGGCCGTAGGCTTTTTTACGCAGGTGGAAGATGGCAAGGCGGGCAGCCAGATATTGATAATCCGGCGCGTCACGGGAGATGAGATCCGCAGCGGCTTTGATAATGGTTTCGTGGATGTCGGACGTTTTGATGCCGTCGTAGAACTGAATGTGGGAACGCAGTTCAACCTGAGAGATCGATACGTTATTCAGCCCTTCTGCCGCCCAATCCAGCACCCGGTGGATTTTATCCAGATTGATGCGTTCAGTACGACCATCACGCTTCGTCACCAGCAGACTCTGATTCATGTACCTGTCCTTAAGAAAAAAAGTATCCCCCGCTTATCCACAATTTCACACTGTGGTTAAACCTGTGGATAAATACTATATGTAGGGGGTGTTTGATAAAAACGTCACAATATGGTGAGTATTTTAGTCTGGATTCTTTTCAGTACAAGAGTTGATTTTGAGGTTAAATTGCGGTTGCGGAAAGGTAATAATCGCTAAGTCCGCGAACGATAAGGGCTACAGGAAAGTCAACGCATGAGAAAAAAAAAACTGAATGTGATCGAACGCTGAAATCTTCATCGCGGAACTGGCAAAAGCGAATTACGCAGCTTATGAGGCTGCGTAATGGTCATATCGTTTTCAGATAACGTTAGCTGTTTTTCGCCTGAGTGTGCAGCATGTAATTCACGTCAACGCCCGGCGCCAGCTTGAAGCGATCGGTAAGCGGATTGTAGTGCAGGCCGATCATGTGCCGCTCCTGCAGCGGGGTAGGATCGATCCAGCCGATCAGCTCGGCGGGTTTAATAAACTTCTTCACGTCGTGGGTGCCCTTCGGCACCATGCGCAGCACATACTCTGCGCCAACAATCGCCAGCAGCCAGGCTTTACCGCTGCGGTTAAGCGTCGAAAAGAAGACGTGGCCGCCCGGCTTCACGAGGCGGGCGCAGGCGTGCACCACCGACTGTGGATCGGGCACGTGCTCCAGCATCTCCATGCAGGTCACGACGTCATACTGTCCTGCCTGCTTAGCCGCATGCTCCTCTACCGTCTCCTGAACGTAGTCGACATGGATGCCGGACTCGAGGGCGTGCAGGCGAGCAACCTGCAGCGGCTCAAAGCCCATATCGAGGCCGCTGACGTTGGCGCCTTCCCGGGCCATGCTTTCGGCCAGAATGCCGCCGCCGCAGCCGACGTCCAGCACTTTTTTGCCGAACAGGCCGCCGACGCGCTCGGCAATATAGCCCAGCCGCAGGGGGTTAATACGATGCAGCGGTTTGAACTCGCCTTCGGTATCCCACCAGCGTGACGCCACGGCTTCAAATTTGGCGATCTCTTCATAGTCAACGTTTTGAGCCACCGGCGGTTTTTCAGCATTCATGGGCGCTTTTACTCCTTAATCAATCAGTGCATTGAGTATATCAGGAGAGAAGTATCAATAAAGCATTGGTGGGGGTGTTTCCTTTACCGGAATCACGTCGGCTGTGTTATAATTTGCGACCTTTGAATCCGGGATACAGTAGAGGGATAGCGGTTAGATGAGCGACCTTGCGAGAGAAATTACACCGGTTAACATCGAGGAAGAGCTGAAGAGCTCCTATCTGGACTATGCGATGTCGGTCATTGTTGGCCGTGCGCTGCCAGACGTCCGCGATGGCCTGAAACCGGTACACCGTCGCGTACTTTACGCCATGAACGTATTGGGCAATGACTGGAATAAAGCCTACAAAAAATCTGCCCGTGTCGTTGGTGACGTAATCGGTAAATACCATCCCCACGGTGATACGGCGGTGTATGACACCATCGTCCGTATGGCGCAGCCGTTTTCGCTGCGTTACATGCTGGTTGATGGCCAGGGTAACTTCGGCTCGGTAGACGGCGACTCCGCCGCGGCGATGCGTTATACGGAAATCCGTATGTCGAAAATTGCCCACGAGCTGATGGCCGATCTGGAAAAAGAGACGGTCGATTTCGTTGATAACTACGACGGTACCGAACGCATTCCGGACGTCATGCCGACCAAAATCCCGAACCTGCTGGTTAACGGCGCGTCCGGTATCGCGGTAGGGATGGCCACCAACATTCCGCCACATAACCTGACGGAAGTGATCAACGGCTGTCTGGCCTATATCGACGATGAGAACATCAGCGTTGAAGGGCTGATGGCGCATATTCCTGGGCCAGACTTCCCGACGGCGGCGATCATCAATGGCCGTCGCGGTATTGAAGAGGCCTATCGCACCGGCCGCGGTAAGATCTACATTCGCGCGCGCGCGGAAGTCGAAGCCGACGCGAAAACCGGTCGCGAAACCATCATCGTGCACGAAATTCCATATCAGGTGAACAAAGCGCGCCTGATTGAGAAGATTGCTGAGCTGGTGAAGGACAAACGCGTCGAGGGCATCAGCGCCCTGCGTGACGAGTCCGATAAAGACGGCATGCGCATCGTGATTGAGATCAAACGCGACGCGGTGGGTGAGGTGGTGCTGAACAACCTCTACTCCCAGACGCAGCTGCAGGTCTCCTTCGGTATCAACATGGTTGCGCTGCACCACGGTCAGCCGAAGATCATGAACCTGAAAGATATTCTTTCAGCGTTTGTGCGTCACCGCCGCGAAGTGGTGACCCGCCGTACCATTTTTGAACTGCGCAAAGCCCGCGATCGTGCACACATCCTTGAAGCGCTGGCGGTTGCGCTGGCTAACATCGACCCGATTATCGAGCTGATCCGCCGCGCGCCGACGCCGGCAGAGGCGAAGGCCGGGCTGGTGGCGCAGGCGTGGGATCTGGGCAACGTGGCGGCCATGCTGGCAGGCGCTGGCGATGACGCCGCACGTCCAGAGTGGCTGGAGCCAGAGTTTGGCGTACGCGACGGTAAATACTACCTGACCGAGCAGCAGGCCCAGGCGATCCTCGATCTGCGTCTGCAGAAGCTGACCGGTCTGGAGCACGAGAAGCTGCTCGACGAGTACAAAGAGCTGCTGGCGCAGATTGCCGAGCTGCTGCACATCCTTGGCAGCGCCGACCGTCTGATGGAGGTGATCCGCGAGGAGCTGGAGCTGGTCCGCGATCAGTTTGGCGACGAGCGTCGTACCGAGATCACCGCCAACAGCGCCGATATCAATATCGAAGATCTGATCAGCCAGGAAGACGTGGTGGTCACGCTGTCGCATCAGGGCTACGTTAAGTACCAGCCGCTGACCGACTACGAGGCCCAGCGCCGCGGCGGCAAAGGCAAGTCCGCCGCCCGTATTAAAGAAGAGGACTTTATCGACCGTCTGCTGGTGGCCAACACCCACGACACGATCCTCTGCTTCTCCAGCCGGGGTCGTCTCTACTGGATGAAGGTCTACCAGCTGCCGGAAGCGAGCCGTGGGGCGCGTGGTCGTCCGATCGTCAACCTGCTGCCGCTGGAGGCTGACGAGCGTATCACCGCTATTCTGCCGGTGCGTGAGTATGAAGAGGGCGTGAACGTCTTTATGGCCACCGCCAGCGGTACGGTGAAGAAAACGGCGCTGACCGAGTTCAGCCGTCCGCGCTCGGCCGGGATTATCGCGGTGAACCTGAACGAAGGCGATGAGCTGATTGGCGTTGACCTGACCTCCGGTGATGATGAGGTCATGCTCTTCTCCGCCGCCGGTAAAGTGGTGCGCTTCAAAGATAACGCGGTGCGTGCGATGGGCCGTACGGCTACCGGCGTGCGCGGTATCAAGCTGGCTGGCGTTGACAAGGTCGTCTCCCTGATTGTTCCGCGCGGTGAAGGCGCTATCCTCACCGTGACCCAGAACGGCTACGGTAAACGTACGGCGCAGGAAGAGTACCCCACCAAGTCGCGTGGTACCCAGGGCGTTATCTCTATCAAGGTCACCGAGCGTAACGGCTCCGTTGTCGGCGCGGTACAGGTCGACGACTGCGACCAGATTATGATGATCACCGATGCCGGTACTCTCGTACGTACTCGCGTCTCGGAGATCAGCGTGGTTGGGCGTAACACTCAGGGCGTGATCCTCATCCGCACGGCGGAAGATGAGAACGTAGTGGGTCTGCAGCGCGTGGCAGAGCCGGTGGATGACGAAGAGCTGGACGCTATCGACGGTACGGTCGCAGAGGGCGATGACGATATCGCCCCGGAAACCGAAGCCGACGATGATGCTGTGGACGATAGCGAAGAGTAATTCAGCGCAATACGTCTGAGTATTGATGAAAGGGCCGGCAATCCGGCCCTTTTTCTTTGCGGTCTGCCCGTTTTACCGCTACCTTATCGACATCCTTTTGTGACCCTGACGGCGGAGCATCGCCACGTTGAAATACCTCGTCTCTTTTCGTACCACGCTCAAAGTTTCACGCTATCTGTTCCGGGCGCTGGCGCTGCTGCTTTGGCTGCTGATTGTCCTCTGTTCGGTGTTCTACATCGTTAACGCCCTACACCAGAAAGAGTCTGAAATCCGTAAGGAGTTTAACCTCAGCTCCGATCAGGCCCAGCGCTATATCCAGCGCACCTCAGACGTGATGAAAGAGCTTAAATACATCGCGGAGAATCGCCTGACGGCAGAGAATGGTATTCTGGCCTCTCGTGCCCAGAATACGCAGAACGACGTCCCCGATTTCCAACCGCTATTCCCGGACTCCGACTGCGCGGCGATGGGCACGGCATGGCGCGGCTCGCTGGAGTCGCTGGCCTGGTTTATGCGCTACTGGCGGGACAACTTCTCCGCCGCCTACGATCTCAACCGGGTATTCTTAATCGGCAGCGCAAACCTCTGCATGGCGGACTTTGGCCTGCGCGACGTGCCGCTGGAGCGGGAAAGCGCGCTGAAAAACCTGCACGAGCGCATCATGAAGTACCGCAACGCACCGCAGGAAGAGCGCGGTAATAACATCTTCTGGATAAGCCAGGGCGCGCGTCCCGGCATCGGCTACTTCTACGCCCTGACGCCGGTCTACCTGGCCAACCGCCTGCAGGCGCTGCTGGGCGTTGAGCAGTCTATCCGCATGGATAACTTCTTTACCCCGGGTACCCTGCCGATCAGCGTAACCATTCTGGATGAGAACGGCCATGCGCTCATCTCTCTGACCGGGCCGGATAACCGTCCGGAGATCGATCCGCGCTGGATGCAGGAGCGCTCCTGGTTTGGCTACACCGCCGGCTTCCGCGATCTGGTACTGAAAAAGAGCCTGCAACCCTCATCGCTAAGCGTGGTCTACTCGGTGCCGGTGGATCTGGTGCTGGAGCATATCCGCATGCTGATCCTCAACGCGGTACTGCTTAACGTGCTGGTGGGGATCGCGCTCTTTACCCTGGCGCGAATGTACGAGCGACGCATCTTTATTCCGGCGGAGGTGGATGCCCAGCGCCTGGAAGAGCATGAGCAGTTCAACCGCAAGATTGTCGCATCCGCGCCGGTGGGGATCTGTATTTTACGTACTCAGGATGGGACGAACATTCTGAGTAATGAGCTGGCGCACAACTACCTCAATATGTTGACCCATGAGGATCGGCAGCGGCTGACGCAGATTATCTGCGGCCAGCAGGTTAACTTTGTTGACGTGCTGACCAGTAACAACACCAACCTACAGATTAGCTTTGTTCATTCGCGCTACCGCAATGAGAACGTGGCGATCTGCGTGCTGGTGGATGTCTCCTCACGGGTAAAAATGGAGGAGTCGCTGCAGGATATGGCCCAGGCGGCAGAGCAGGCGAGCCAGTCGAAGTCGATGTTCCTCGCGACCGTTAGCCATGAGCTGCGCACGCCGCTCTACGGCATTATCGGTAACCTCGATCTGCTGCAAACCAAGGCGTTGCCGAAAGGGGTAGATCGTCTGGTCACGGCCATGAACAACTCCTCCAGCCTGCTGCTGAAGATCATCAGCGATATTCTCGACTTCTCAAAAATTGAGTCCGAGCAGTTGAAGATCGAGCCGCGGGAGTTCTCTCCGCGCGAGGTGATGAACCATATCACCGCCAACTACCTGCCGCTGGTGGTGCGTAAGCAGCTTGGGCTCTACTGCTTTATCGAGCCGGACGTGCCGGTGATGATGCAGGGCGATCCGATGCGCCTGCAGCAGGTGATCTCCAACCTGCTGAGCAACGCCATTAAATTTACCGACGTGGGCTGCATCGTGCTGCACGTGCAGCGCTCAGGGGAGTATCTCTCTATTCAGGTGCGTGATACCGGCGTGGGTATTCCGGCCAAAGAGGTGGTTCGCCTGTTCGATCCCTTCTTCCAGGTGGGTACCGGCGTGCAGCGCAACTTCCAGGGCACCGGGCTGGGGCTGGCTATCTGCGAGAAGCTGATCAGCATGATGGACGGTGATATCGCCGTGGATACCGAGCCGGGAATGGGGAGCCAGTTTACCGTGCGCATCCCGCTCTACTCCGTGCAGTCTCCGCAGGCGATTGACGTCGACGGCCTGGCCAATACCCGTTGCTGGCTGGCGATCCGTAACGCCTCTCTGTGTAGCTTTGTGGAGTCGCTGCTGGCCCGTAACGGCATTCGCACCGAGCGTTATGAAGGGCAGACCCCGGACGCGGACGATACGCTGATTACCGATGAGGCTCTCGACGAACCCTGGCAGGGCAGGGCGGCGGTGATCTTCTGCCGTCGGCATATTGGTATTCCGCAGGAGCGCAAACCCGGCGAGTGGACGCACAGCGTGGCATCACCCCATGAGCTGCTGGCCCTGCTGGCGCGTATCTACAGCGTTAAGGTGGATACCAGCGAAACAGCGCCGCAGCTCTCTGCCACCGGCACGCAGGATGCGCATAACGACGACATGATGATTTTGGTGGTGGACGATCACCCGATCAACCGACGTCTGCTGGCCGATCAGCTTGGCTCCCTGGGCTACCAGTGCAAAACCGCCAATGACGGGGTGGATGCCCTGAACGTGCTGAGTAAAAACCATATCGACATTATTCTGAGCGACGTCAACATGCCGAATATGGACGGTTACCGCCTGACGCAGCGCATTCGCCAGCTGGGGCTGACCCTGCCGGTGGTGGGCGTGACGGCTAACGCGCTGGCGGAAGAGAAGCAGCGCTGTCTCGAGTCGGGCATGGATAGCTGCCTGTCGAAACCGGTGACGCTGGACGTGTTGCAGCAGACGCTGGCGATCTACGCGGAGCGGGTGAGGAAAGCGAGAGTATAAGGTGGAAAACGTAGGCCGGGCAGGCGCAATGCGCTGCCCGGCTTAACGGTCAGAAAGGATTAATCTTTATCCGCCGGGCTCAGGGTCACGGAGGAGAGGTAGTTCAGCAGGGCGATATCGTTATCCACCCCCAGCTTCATCATTGCCGATTTCTTCTGGCTGCTGATGGTTTTAATGCTGCGGTTCAGCTTCTTGGCAATCTCGGTGACGAGGAAGCCTTCGGCGAACAGGCGCAGCACTTCACTCTCTTTCGGTGACAGACGTTTGTCGCCGTAGCCGCCGGCGCTGATCTTCTCCAGCAGGCGGGAGACGCTTTCCGGGGTAAACTTCTTCCCTTTCTGCAGCGAGGCCAGCGCTTTCGGCAGGTCGGTCGGCGCGCCCTGTTTCAGGACAATGCCTTCGATATCCAGCTCCAGCACCGCGCTGAGGATGGCCGGGTTGTTGTTCATGGTCAGCACAATCACCGACAGGTTCGGGAAGTGACGCTTGATATATTTAATCAGGGTAATGCCGTCGCCATATTTATCACCGGGCATGGAGAGATCGGTAATCAGGACATGGGCGTCCAGTTTTGGCAGGTTATTGATAAGCTGTGTTGAGTCTTCAAATTCACCGACTACATTCACCCACTCGATCTGTTCAAGTGACTTGCGAATACCGAACAGTACAATCGGATGGTCATCGGCAATAATTACGTTCATATTGTTCATGTATAAGGCTACCTTGCTACAGCAAGCTTTTGACATAGGCGTCAATGTCGCTGATATATTTTTCTATGCCTGGAGCATCTTTCTCACGAATTAAATGTTCCAGCGTTTCACATAATTGCTTGCCGGGAACCAAATTTAGCATGGCAAACACCCCTTTGAGGCGGTGCGCTGTCTGTGCCAGCGCCGCGAAATCGCTTACAGCCGCTTCAGTATACAACCTCTTAACATCGTCGGGTACTGTATCGACAAACAGCGCATAATAGCCGCTGGCATGCAGTTCGGCATTTTCATTTCCGCCCATCGGTGAGGGGGAAACCTCATCCTGCGCCAGCTGTTCTTCGATAAGTTGCAGTATCGCTTCCTGCATTGCATTACTGATATTAAAGTTCACGCGCAGCTGGCCTGGGCCAATTTTCCGCACGGCGGCCTCATCATCGCTTAAAAGCAAGCCCGAGGATGTAAGATTAGACGGATTATCCGTTAAAAAGAGATCGTACTCTTGACTAATGAGTCTTTCATCCGGCGTGATGCAGCTTGCCCCCCAATTTTCCAGCTGGCGAACCACGATATGGCGAATTTCGTTGGAGGTGATATCAATCATCGCCACCACGTCATCCAGCAGCTTCTCTTCAGATTCAATCTCCTGTGCCTGGGCCGCCATCTTCACATGCAGCGTATAGCGGGTGCCTAAGCTTTCGCGTGCTTTAATGTTCAGATGCCCGCCGAGCTTGCGTGCCAGCTGATCGCACAGCCAGAAGGTGAGGGCATTAGCTTTGCCGTAGCGATCGCTCTGGGTATCGTTGAGGAACGGGAAGTGCAGGTTATCTACCTCGCTGGCCGTCACCCCCTCGCCGGTATCGAGAATACGGAAGGTCAGACGATCGTCCGCCGACTCGTCAGTATCGACCTCAAGGGTAATTTTGCCAATCTGCGTGGTGGTTACCGCGTACTGGATCAGCATCAGCAGGATACGTCTCAGCGCCTCGCGATCGCCATGCCGCTCTTCATTCGCGGGCAGGTTATTATTGATCAGCAGCTGCAGGCCTTTACGCTTGATGGTCGGCAGCACCTCGGGCACCACTTCATCAATCAGATCCTGAATCGAGAACTGGGTCAGCGTCCCTTTCCAGCTGTCGGTCTCGAGCATATTCGCCAGCTGAATATCCTCAACCAACTGCACCAGCGTCTGGGCATGCTGCGCCAGGTGGCGGCTCTCTTCGCTGTCTATCGCCGCGGCTTCTCCGGCCAGGGTCTGTACCGGCAGGCGTAGCGCCTCGCCAATATGCTGCATAAAGGCCGAGCGGCCCTGCTGGTTTTTCTCATACAGACGCTGGGCCTGCTTGAGTTTTTTATTTACCAGCACCTCACGATCCTGATCGCGAATAATGAAAATTTGCGTTCTGGGCACCACCTGGCTGCGGAACTGGCGGATCTCGTACAGCTCGTTGTTGACCGTCGCCTGGATCACTCCCTGGTGCTGATCTGCCATGCTGGTGATGTTTTGCAGGTTCAGATGCGGCAGCAGATGGTCAGCGATCTTATTGCTGATGACCGTCCGGTTGGCCTCCTGATCGTGCACCAGCAGCCCCAGCGGCAGAACCGAGACAATCTCTTCGTTCAGCGCGCGCAGCAGACGCAGTTCGTTATTGGCGCCCGGAGAGGGCTGGCCGTCAAGCTGCCGGCCTGGCTGGTGACGGAAGGTGGTAAAGCCAAACAGCGCCAGCGCCAGCAGGCCAATGTTGAGCAGCAGCGGCAGGACGATATTCTGTAGCGTCTCCAGCAGCAGGGTACCGAAAGGCACCTGCCAAACCAGGCGCATATCCGTTGAGTTCAGCGAGGAGGAGATCTCAATCTTTGCCCCGCTAAAGTTGATCGAGACGCTGTCTGCCGTCTCTTTGTCCGAGGCGCGCAGGGGAGTTGGGCCATTGTCCGGTTCGAGACGGAAGCTGTCCATCGGCATGCCCGGAGGAATAAGGTCGTTAATGGGCAGATCGAACGCCACCACCGTCGCCAGATGGCCCGGCTGGTTAAACGTAGTGCGCAACGTAAAGTAGTAGCCGTTTTGCCAGCTCAGGCTACGCAGCGGGGAGAAGCTCTCCCGCTCGTCGAGGGCATTAGCCTGCTGCAGCATCTCTGCCCGGCGTGAGTCGACGATATTATCGATGGTCGACTCCTTAAAGCCTGAAGAGAGATCCTTCAGCGGCAGGGTAGAGACCAGGATCATGCTGTTATCCTGGCCGTTGAGATAGTACATCGACCAGGGCACGGTTTCGGCGCCCCATAGCGTATCAAGGTAGGTCGAGATGCGCTGCGTCATCTCAAGGGTTGAGCTATCGTGCGAGCCAAAGATCAGCGCTTCGGTTTTACGCCGTGGCTTCTCAAGGTAGTAGACGTCCTGCTTGAGACGCGTCTCCTGGAGACCGTCGGCGGGTGCGGCAGGCGCGGCGGCGATATTGTCGTAGATCTGCCACGTTGCATAGCGCCAGGTATCGACACGCTTGTGCATCGCATGGGTGATGTCGACGATTTGATAGCTTTTATCTTTCAGCCATGCATTAACGGCGCTTTGCACCATGACGCCCAGGGTGACCAACAGAACGATAATCAGTAATAGAAAAAAACGGGTAATGTTGCCTGGTATCAGGGAAAACTTGCCAGGGATCATGCTGTCGGATCGACTCATCAGTGTGTCATCAGGCTGGTAAAAGTTAAGCTACTGGGTGGCGTACAGCAGGCAGTATAAAGGGTAATGACTGAATTTCCAGACTCTCTTCACCTCTGGAGAACAACAAAGCGCCAAAAAGCGTATTTCAGCGTAGCGAAACGGTAAACCTGTACAGGCTTTAGACAGTGGTATAAATAACCAGCGATGATAGCAGGGAAATAGCACGAAATAACAAGATATTGACCGAGCGTTTTGCACAGCAAATTTTGGTTACTTTCCGTCATCATTATTTAATAGTCGTTATGATTTCGCAGCGGTAGCACAAAATGGAGCAGGCAACGTAAAGAAAGGTAAAAAAAAGCCGAATGCAGTGCATCCGGCGAGAATTGGGGTAAACGGACATTCAGAGTCGAATGACGGTAATAAATAAAAGTTAATGATGATAGCGAGAGTTATTTTAGTAGGCCGATGGCGATTTGTTTTGTCTTTCAGTGCTATGCTATCAAAATCATACAAGCTGATGATTTTAAACGTTAAAAATTATTTTTTGATTATTGGTGCGTTATTTTTTAACCGTCTGTGCTGGAAAAAGTTCCCCAAAATTTACAAAATGAAACACCTATCACCCTCAATGAAACATATTAAAAGTTTTAGTAGCATTTTCTTGTTGGATTATTCTGTATTTTTTAGGAGAATGGCTGGGCCGACTGATTTGACGCTCAATCAGTAAGCAGTGGCAATAATAAAAGCATATAAATGAGGGTTAATAACATGAAAGTTAAAGTACTGTCCCTTCTGGTACCGGCTCTGCTGGTAGCAGGCGCAGCGAACGCGGCTGAAATTTACAACAAAGACGGCAACAAATTAGACCTCTACGGTAAAGTTGACGGCCTGCACTATTTCTCTGATGACGACGGTAGCGATGGCGATCAGACCTACATGCGTCTCGGCTTCAAAGGCGAAACTCAGGTTAACGACCAGATCACCGGCTACGGCCAGTGGGAATACCAGATCCAGGGCAACACCGCTGAGAGCGACAACCAGTCCTGGACCCGTCTGGCGTTCGCCGGTCTGAAATTCGGCGACGCAGGCTCTTTCGACTACGGTCGTAACTACGGCGTAACCTATGACGTTACCGCCTGGACCGACGTTCTGCCTGAGTTCGGCGGCGACACCTACGGTGCCGACAACTTCCTGCAGTCCCGCGCAAACGGCGTGGCGACCTACCGCAGCACCGACTTCTTCGGTCTGGTTGACGGCCTGAACTTTGCTCTGCAGTACCAGGGTAAAAACGGCAGCACCCGTGGTGAAGATGTTGGCGGTCGTAGCACCCTGCGCCAGAACGGCGACGGCTACGGCGGCTCTCTGACCTATGACATCGGCGAAGGCTTCAGCGTCGGTGGTGCCATCACCACGTCTAAACGTACTGCTGACCAGAACGCTATTGGCGTCTATGGCGACGGCGACCGCGCTACCGTTTACACCGGCGGCCTGAAATACGACGCCAACAACCTGTACCTGGCGGCACAGTACTCCCAGACCTATAACGCGACCCGTTTCGGTTCTCGCGGTACTGACCAGCCGGACTATGGCTTTGCTAACAAAGCGCAGAACTTCGAAGTGGTTGCGCAGTACCAGTTCGACTTCGGCCTGCGTCCGTCCATCGCTTACCTGAAGTCTGAAGGTAAAGACATCAACGGCAACGGTGTCGGCCCTGACTACGGCAACCAGGATCTGCTGGAGTACGTCGACGTTGGCGCGACTTACTACTTCAACAAAAACATGTCCACCTACGTTGACTACAAAATCAACCTGCTGGATGACAACGACTTCACCCGCCGCACCGGTATCAGCACCGATGATATCGTAGCCCTGGGTCTGGTTTACCAGTTCTAAGTCGTTACATACATACATGCATGAAGGGGCCGCGCTGGCCCCTTTTTTTATCGATTCTTTTCTGGACAGACACACTTTTGGTGTACTCTTGCGCGCATTGCGTAAGGGAATCATAGCTATGGATACAACTCTTCTTCGCGCCGCGCTGCTGGCGCTTACCCTGATCATCACCGGCTGCGATCCGACGCCGCCCGCGCCGCAGCCCGGCGCTGCCGTTACCGTTCTCGAAGGCAAAACGATGGGCACCTCCTGGCGCGTTAGCGTTGTGGATATGGATAAAGCCCAGACCGATGCGCTACGGGAAAAAATTACCGCCCAGCTCGACGCCGACGACATGCTGCTCTCTACCTGGAAGAGCGACTCGGCCCTGAGCCGTTTTAACGCCTCCACCAGCACCACGCCGTGGCCGGTTGATGCCGCGATGGCAGATATTGTTACCCTTGCTCTGCGTATCGGCCTCAAAACGGACAGCGCAATGGACATCACCGTTGGTCCGCTGGTTAACCTGTGGGGCTTTGGCCCAGATAAACAGCCAACCACGACACCAACGCCGTCACAAATTGAAGCGGCAAAAAGGCGCGTTGGCCTGCAGCACCTGTCGGTCTCTTATCTGGCGGGGCAGCAGTTTTTACAGAAGGATATTCCCGACCTCTATGTCGATCTCTCCACGGTAGGGGAGGGCTACGCGGCCGATCACCTGGCACGGCTGATGGAGCAGGAGGGGATCCCCCGCTATCTGGTCTCGGTAGGCGGCGCGCTGGTGAGCCGGGGCATGAACGGCGAAGGCAAACCCTGGCGGGTCGCGATCCAGAAGCCGACCGATCGCGAGAACGCAGTGCAGGCGGTAGTGGACATTAACGGACACGGGATCAGCACCTCCGGCAGCTACCGCAACTACTATGAGCTGGATGGCAAACGCCTGTCACACGTCATCGATCCGCATACCGGGCATCCTATCGATCATAACCTGGTGTCGGTTACGGTGATCGCCCCGACGGCGCTGGAGGCTGATACCTGGGATACCGGTCTGATGGTGCTGGGTCCGCAGAAGGCCCGAGAGGTGGCGATGCGTGAAGGGCTGGCGATCTATATGATCACCAAAGAGGGCGATACTTTTACCCCCTGGATGTCGCCGCAGTTTGCCGCTTTTTTACAGAGTAAATAGAATTAAAGCGCAAGATTTCAGGTGAAGGCTGCACCAGCCCAGGGCATAGTCAGGCTAAGCTAAATAGAGGAGCCTGATATGAGCGTAACAACCTTTATTGAAGATGAGCACCGTTGGCAGGCGGTGCTTGAACGGCGTACCGACGCAGATGAGCGTTTTGTGTTTGCCGTCATTACTACCGGTATCTTTTGCCGCCCCTCGTGTCGGGCGCGCCACGCCCTGCGTGAAAACGTGCGCTTTTTTACCGATGCGCAGGCAGCGCAGCAGGCAGGCTTTCGTCCCTGCAAGCGCTGCCAGCCCGACAGACCCGCAGATGAGAGCAGCCTGGCGCAAAAAATCACCGCCGCTTGCCGTCTGCTGGAGCAGGAGACGCCGATAACCCTGGAGGTGCTGGCGCAGCGGGTGGGTCTTAGCCCGTACCATCTTCACCGCCAGTTTAAAGCCGTTACCGGCATGACGCCCAAAGCCTGGCAGCAGGCTGCCCGGGGGAAACGCCTGCGCAGCGCGCTACCTAATAGCGCAACCGTAACTGACGCGGTGCTGGCCGCCGGCTTCCCGGACAGCGGCAGCTACTACCGCAAGGCAGACGCGACGCTGGGCATGACGGCCCGGCAGTATCGTCAGGGCGGGGAGGGCACGGCGATCCGCTATGCCCTGACGCGCTGCGCGCTGGGCCGCTGCCTGGTGGCCGAGAGCGATCGTGGGATCTGTGCAATCCTGCTGGCTGACTGCGACTCTCTGCTCACCGCCGAGCTGAATATGATGTTCCCTCAGGCGCAGCTTATGCAGGACGACGCCGAATTTAGTGCCCGGGTAGCCGACGTGGTAGCGACAATGGAAAACCCAGGCCGCCCGCTGGCCCTGCCGCTGGATCTTCGCGGCACCGCTTTTCAGATGCAGGTCTGGCAGGCTCTGCAGGCGATCCCGGTGGGAGAAACCGCCAGCTATAGCGCCATCGCCAGCGCCATCGGCAAACCGCAGGCGATCCGCGCCGTGGCCAGCGCCTGTGCGGCCAATCGCCTGGCGATCGTCATTCCCTGCCATCGCGTCGTGCGCGGCGATGGTATGCTCTCCGGCTACCGCTGGGGGGCGGCGCGCAAGGCCCAGCTGCTGGCGCGCGAATCGTTAAAAGAGGAGACCTGATGCTCGATCTGTTTGCCGATGCCGAACCCTGGCAGGAGCCGCTCGCTGCAGGGGCCACCATCCTGCGTCGCTTTGCCCTTGCCGACGCCGATACGCTGTTGAATGAAATCAACGCGGTCGCCAGCCAGTCGCCGTTTCGCCAGATGGTCACCCCCGGCGGCTATACCATGTCGGTGGCAATGACCAACTGTGGTCATCTGGGCTGGACGACCGACGCGCGCGGCTACCGCTATGCGCCCGGCGATCCGCTCACCGGCCAGCCGTGGCCTGCTATGCCAACCGCCTTTGCCGCGCTATGCCAGCAGGCGTCGGCGGCGGCAGGCTATAGCGATTTCCAGCCGGACGCCTGCCTCATCAACCGCTACCTGCCGGGAGCCAAGCTCTCTCTGCATCATGATAAAGACGAGCCGGATCTGGCTGCACCTATTGTTTCGGTCTCGCTGGGCCTGCCCGCCGTTTTCCAATTTGGCGGGATCCGGCGCAGCGATCCGCTCAAGCGCCTGCTGCTGGAGCATGGCGACGTGGTGGTGTGGGGCGGCCCGTCCCGTCTCTTCTATCATGGCGTGCAGCCGCTTAAGCCAGGCCAGCATCCGGCGACCGGTGAATGCCGCTATAACTTAACCTTTCGCCGGGCAGGTAATTAAGAATATAAATCTGAATTATTCTTGATTCGGAGCGACGGCAGTTTACACTGCGGGCTGATTTTTCTTGCCGGATCGCTCTCATGGAACTTCTTCTTCTTGTCTGGCGGCAGTACCGCTGGCCTTTTATTGCTGTCATCCTGTTGACCCTGCTCAGCGCGGCGCTGGGTATCGGCCTTATTGCCTTTATCAACGCGCGGCTCATTGAGAACGTGGATATCTCCCTGACGGTGCTGCCGGAGTTTCTCGGCCTGCTGCTGCTGCTGATGGCAGTCACCCTTGGCTCGCAGCTGGCGCTGACCAGCCTCGGCCACCACTTTGTCTACCGCCTGCGGGGTGAGTTTATTAAGCGCATCCTCGATACCCAGGTGGAGCGCGTGGAGCAGTTAGGCAACGCCGCGCTGCTGGCCGCGCTGACCAGCGACGTGCGTAACATCACCATCGCTTTTGTGCGCCTGCCGGAGCTGGTGCAGGGGATCATTCTTACCGCCGGGTCGGCGGCCTACCTCGGCTGGCTCTCCGGCAAAATGCTGCTGGTCACCGCCCTGTGGATGGCGCTCACTATCTGGGGTGGCTTTATGCTGGTGTCGCGGGTCTACAAGCATTTAGCGACCCTGCGTGAAACCGAAGACAAGCTGCACCATGACTACCAGACGGTGCTGGAGGGGCGTAAAGAGCTGACCCTCAACCGCGAGCGTGCCGAGGCGATCTTCAACAACGCTTACCTGCCGGATGCCCGGGAGTATCGCCACCATATTATCCGCGCCGACACCTTCCACCTTAGCGCCGTTAACTGGTCAAACATCATGATGCTGGGGGCGATTGGCCTGGTATTCTGGATGGCTAACGGGCTTGGCTGGGCGGATACCAACGTCGCAGCGACCTTCTCCCTGACGGTGCTGTTCCTGCGTACGCCGCTGCTCTCGGCGGTGGGGGCGCTGCCGACCCTGCTCAGCGCCCAGGTGGCGTTCAACAAGCTGAAGCAGTTCTCCCTCGCGCCCTATGAGCCTGAGTTTCCGCGCCCGACCGCCTTTACCGGCTGGCAGACCCTGGAGCTGCGCGATGTGACCTTTACCTACCAGGAGGGCGCTTTCTCCGTCGGGCCGATTAACCTGACCCTGAAGCGCGGCGAGCTGGTGTTCCTGATCGGCGGCAACGGCAGCGGCAAATCGACCCTCGCGATGCTGCTGACCGGTCTCTATCAGCCGGTATCGGGTACTATTCTGATCGACGGTCAGCCGCTGGCCGCCGGGCGTGAAGAGGACTATCGCAAGCTCTTCTCGGCGGTGTTTACCGACGTCTGGCTGTTTGACCAGCTGATTGGCCCGGAAGGCAAGCAGGCGGATCCGGCTATCGTTGACAAATGGCTGGCGCAGCTGAAGATGGCCCACAAGCTGGAGCTGGATAACGGCAAGATCCTTAACCTCAAGCTGTCGAAAGGGCAGAAGAAGCGCGTGGCCCTGCTGCTGGCGCTGGCAGAGGAGCGCGATATCATCCTGCTGGATGAGTGGGCCGCCGATCAGGATCCGCACTTCCGCCGCGAGTTTTACCAGACGATCCTGCCGCTGATGCAGGCCGAAGGAAAAACCATTTTTGCTATTAGTCACGACGACCACTACTTTATACATGCCGATCGCCTGCTGGAGATGCGCAGCGGCGTGCTCACAGAGCTGACAGGAGAAGAGCGGGCGCTCGCTTCGCGCGACGCCGTTTCACGCACCGCATAAGTATAAGGATAAGGATAAGGAGTCGTTAATGTCCGCCACCCCTAAAAATAGCGCCCGCCTTCGTGACGAGGAGCGGGCGCGCCTCATCTGGCTGCTGAATACCAACAGCGCCATCACCTCGCAGATCCTCGGCAAGCTGACCCTGGTCGAGCAGTTCGACGGCAGTGCGCTAAACGACGATATTGCCGAAGTCGGCGTGCTGGTCGCCCATCTTCCCGCCCCGGATCTGGCCGATACCCTGGAGGCGTTGCCCACCGAAGAGCGCCGGGCGCTGTGGCGTCTGGTCGAGGATCTCAAGCGTGGCGAGGTGCTGGTAGAGGCCTCGGACAGCGTGCGCGAGGATCTGATTGAGGAGATGAGCGACAAGGCGCTGCTGGAGGCGCTGCGCGGGCTGGATATCGACGAGCAGATCTATCTGGTTAAGCGCCTGCCGCGCAACCTGACCGGACGACTGGTGGCCTCGCTGCCGCCGAACGATCGCGCCCGCGTGCATCAGGTGATGAGCTACGAGCAGAACAGCGTGGGTGCGCTGATGGAGTTTGAGGTGATCACCGTCCGTCCGGAGGTTACCCTTGAGACGGTGCAGCGCTATCTGCATCGTCTCGGCAGCATGCCGCAGAACACCGATAAGCTGTTTGTCACCGATCGCGATGCGCTGCTGCTGGGCGAGCTGCCGCTGCAAACGATCCTGCTCAATGATACCCAGACGCTAGTTAGCGAGGTGATGGAGGCCGATCCCGTGACCTTCTCGCCTCATGACGATGCGGAGAAGACCGCCCGCACCTTTGAGCGTGACAACCTGGTGAGTGCGCCGGTGGTCAACCCCGACGGCAAGCTGCTGGGGCGGGTGACCATCGATGAGATCGTTAACGTGGTCTATGAGGAGAGCGATAACGACATGCGTCTGATGGGCGGTCTTAGTCCGGAGGAGGATGTCTTTGCGCCGGTGGGCAAAGCGGTTAAAAACCGCTGGGCGTGGCTGGCGATCAATCTCTGCACCGCCTTTATCGCCTCGCGGGTGATCGACGGCTTCGAGCATACCATCTCTCAGCTGGTGGCCCTGGCCTCGCTGATGCCTATCGTCGCCGGGATTGGCGGCAATACCGGCAACCAGACCATCACCATGATTGTGCGCGCGCTGGCGCTGCAAAACATCCAGCCGGGTAACTACCGTTTTCTTATTTTCCGCGAGCTGGGGGTGGCGCTCATCAACGGCCTGGTGTGGGGCGGGATTATGGGTGGCGTGACCTGGTGGCTGTATGACGATATGGCCCTCGGCGGGGTGATGACCCTGGCGATGGTGCTAAACCTGCTGCTGGCCGCCACGATGGGCGTGCTGATCCCGATGATTATGGTACGGCTGGGGCGCGACCCGGCGGTCGGCTCCAGCGTAATGATCACCGCCCTGACGGACACGGGCGGCTTCTTTATTTTTCTGGGTCTGGCGACGCTGTTTCTGCTGTAGCGCGCTTTTTGCGGCCAAAGACCGGGGGCAGCACGAACATCAGCGCCACGCCAGCGACGACACCAATCGCCAGGTTCCCGGTGGTGACGGTGGCAATCACCGTCACCAGCATCACCAGCGTCTCGGCTATCGGGGCGCGTTTTAGCTGCGCAGGCTGGATGCTGTGCCAGTTGAAGGTCTTTACCGCCACAATCACCATGATCCCAGCCAGCACCGCCATCGGGATCTTCGCCATCACGTTGCTCAGCGCGGTCACCAGCAGCAGCAGGACCAGGCCCGCCGCGATGGTTGAGACGCGGCTGCGCCCTTTACCCATCTCAACGTTAACGATGGTCTGGCCGATCATTGCGCAGCCCGCAATCCCACCGTAGAGACCCGCCAGAATGTTGGCGATCCCCAGACCTGCGCTCTCGCGGCCCTTGTTCGACGGCGTTTCGGTCAGATCGTCCACCAGTTTCGCCGTCAGCAGCGACTCCATCAGGCCGACAAAGGCGATGCTCAGCGCGCAGGGCCAGATGATGCTCAGCGTGGTCAGGTTGAACGGTACCAGCCACGGGGTCAGGCCGGGCAGGCCGCCCTGCATCGGGCCTTCATCGCCCACCACCGGCAGGATCTGCCCGGAGAAGACGGTAAACAGGGTCAGCACCACAATCGCTACCAGCGGGGAGGGGATGCTCTTCAGCACCTTCGGCAGCCAGAGCACAATCAGCAGCGTCAGGACAAACAGCCCAAGGATCAGCGGATCGCGGGTCCAGAAGTGCGGCACCTGCGCAAAAAAGATCAGGATCCCCAGGGCGTTAACAAAGCCGGTCATCACCGTGTGCGGAATAAAGCGCATCAGGCGCGCCATCCCCGTCAGGCCAAAGACGATCTGAATCACCCCGGCGAGCAGGACGGCAGGCAGGATGTACTCCACGCCGTGCTGATGCACCATCGGGCCGATCACCAGCGCCACGGAGCCAGCCGCCGCCGTAACCATCGCCGGGCGTCCGCCAAGGAAAGACATCCCCAGACAGAGCACCACGGAGGCGATGAGGCTTACGGTTGGATCGACGCCAGCGATCACCGAGAAGGAGATCACTTCCGGGATCAGCGCCAGGGCGGTCATTACCCCCGCCAGGGTTTCACGCATCAGCAGAGACGGGGAGCGCAGCACCGTGGCAACGCTTCCCGCTTGTACAGGAGTTAAAGCTTTTTGGGCGTCAGGCATAGAATTTCACAGAGTCTAAACGGACGGAAAGTGTGCAGTGTAGCAAAGCGAAGAATAGTAGCGGCGCAGCGCAGGAGATACCAGTTTTTTTGTCATAGCCGTTATAAAAATCTAACTTTTTGTTAACATCTATCAACTTGCTGTGTACTATCTCAACAATATTTAAATTCCCGGACGATGGTGGTAGGTTAGTTGTCCGAGTAATTTCACTCCAATAAATTCCAATAAAGCAGTACTAATTGTAGGGCATTATCATTATGAAAAAAATGCGTGCCGTGCTCTCTTCTGTGGCTACGGGTAGTCGCGCTGCCTCAAGGACAGGGAAGGCAACTGCGGCGAAGAAGCGAGAAACTGATGTACTCCTCCTGGGTGGTGGCATTATGAGCGCTACGCTGGGAACCTATCTGCAGGCGCTGGAACCAACGTGGTCGATGACCATGATTGAGCGCCTGGATGAAGTCGCAAAGGAGAGCTCTGAGGGCTGGAACAACGCCGGCACCGGGCACGCTGCATTAATGGAACTGAACTACACGCCGCGGAAGGCCGATGGTAGCGTAAGCATCGATAAAGCCATCGAAATCAACGAGGCATTTCATCTCTCACGCCAGTTCTGGGCTCACCAGGTGAAAGCGGGCGTGCTGAACAATCCCCGCTCCTTTATTAACACCGTACCGCACATGAGCTTTGTGTGGGGCGAAGAGAACGTCAAATTCCTGCGCGCCCGCTACGCCGCACTCCAGCAGAGCAACCTCTTTAGCGGCATTCACTACAGTGAAGACCATGCGCAGATCAAGCGCTGGGCACCGCTGGTGATGGAGGGGCGCGACGCGAAGCAGAAAATTGCCGCCACCCGCACCGAGCTGGGGACGGATGTCAACTTCGGCGAGATTGCCCGCCAGCTGGTGGCCTCCCTGCAAAAACGTGACAACTTCTCTCTTAACCTGAGCACCGAAGTGCGCGCCATCAAGCGTAACGCCGATGGCCGCTGGGCGGTAACCGTCGCTGACGTTAATCACCCCCGCAGCACCCGCACTATCGTGGCGAAGTTTGTCTTTATCGGTGCAGGCGGCGCGGCGCTAAAATTATTACAGGAGTCCGGTATCCCCGAAGCGCGGGATTTCGCTGGCTTCCCGGTGGGCGGCCAGTTCCTGGTATCGGACAACCCGGACGTGGTGAATCGCCATCTGGCGAAGGTCTATGGCCAGGCGTCGGTTGGCGCGCCGCCGATGTCGGTTCCGCATATCGATACCCGCATCCTTAACGGCAAGCGCGTGCTGCTGTTCGGACCGTTCGCGACCTTCTCTACTAAGTTTCTCAAGAACGGCTCGCTGTGGGATCTGCCGCGTTCAACCACGCCGTCTAACCTGATGCCAATGGTGAAGGTGGGGCTGACCAACTTCAGCCTGGTGAAATATCTGGTAGGGCAGGTGCTGCAGAATGACGACGCGCGCTTTGCCGCCCTGCGGGAGTACTATCCGCAGGCGAAGAAAGAGGAGTGGCGTCTGTGGCAGGCGGGGCAGCGGGTGCAGATCATCAAGCGCGATCCGCTGCTGGGCGGGGTACTGCGTCTTGGTACCGAGGTAGTCAGCGACCAGCAGGGCACCATTGCCGCGCTGCTTGGTGCGTCGCCGGGGGCCTCTACCGCAGCGCCTATTATGCTGGAGCTGATGAAGAAGGTCTTTACAACCCAGTTCGCCTCACCCGCGTGGCAGGCCAAGCTGAAGGAGATTATCCCAAGCTTTGGCACACAGCTGAATGGCAACGTCGAAGCGACCCAGCGCGTATTGCAGCAGACCAGCGAAGTATTGGGCCTGACCTACGCGCAACCACCGGTGGTTGATGTGGTATCTGTGCCAAAGGCACAACCGCAGAAGCAGCCGCAGGTTGAAGCTGAAGCGGTGACGGATCCGGCTTAAATTTTATAAAAAAACGCATTAGCCAGTAGGCTAATGCGTTTATAAAAGTCAATAAAGCAGATTCAAGTTATGCTATTGATTTGGAAACCATCATTAGTTTTTCCGACTTCAATATAAAATTTATTGCCAAACTGATCCAAAGCCGATAGCGAGGCAGTATCAATTTTGTTGTCAAAGCCCGTGTCATCTGGAGGGTTAATGATGGCATAGAAGTGAATAAAGATAATTTCATTCGCTTCTTGCTCTACCGGGACAGTGATATTAAAAAAGTATCTGTTCTCATCATCATAGATTATTGATAAAGTCGATTTATAAGAGACGCGTCCCTGATTTAGCTTGTTTTCGACAGGAAGAAAACCTTCGTTTGTTTCCCAGGTTTCATCATAAGCTATACCTCCTGGTGCAACGTTTGTCCCATGTCGATAAAATGGATTATTTGATTCAGTGCCACTATCTGCCTGGAATTTAATTATCCTGAAATAGCCATCGTCAATTCTCAAATTGCATGTGTGGACTGCTAAATTTTGAAGAGGAGTTGAGTAGCTGTAACTACACTGCGGTTGATCATCTTTTATTTCTATAATCACCGGTGTAGATGATGAACCGGCGACCCCATATTTTTTAGGCGGATACACCGTTACCGCAACGTAGCTTTGCGAGTTGCTGCCGCTTCCGGTCTGATAATGAATTTTATTGCCATTAACATCTGTATAAGACAACAGCAGAGCAACCGTTTCTGAAGCATAGTTGGCGTTAACAGTGCTATCACTGGAAAGATAGTAATCCAGTTCATACTGATAGGCGCCGGGATTACTGGCGTCACTGACCGGTAAGGCTTTAATCTGCTCAGGCATATTCGGTAGATAAACGTACCCATACTCGCCCTTATCCCCGGTTTTGAGATGCGAAATACCCGCACCGGTATTAAAATCTATTAAGGAGAGGGCAGCCTTAACTTCGTCTTCAGTCGGGCCGGGTTGGGTTGTGTTAGCCAGCACCAGGCTTAGACCAACGGTTAATTTGACCTGATGGTTACCATTGGCAAACAGGTAGGCCTGAGTGGTATCTGGATTATCGGTCCAGATTCGCGCAGCGCTGACCCCTTTTACATTATCCCATGACATAGTTTTACCTCATGTTAGTAGCAGCTACAGTTATTTCTCAATTACAGCATGAGGGAAGTTCAGCGATTAGAAAATGCACTATTAACAGGCGGCGCTGTTAAGCAGAAAGGGAAAGAGACAGCATGTTGATATAAAAACCAACCTAAGCGGTTGGTTTTTAAAGTGGCTCACTTCTTCAGAGTTGCAGATGAAGTTGAAGGAGACGAACCCGAGCTTTGGCATGTAATTCAACGGCAACATCGAAGCTACTCAACGAGTACTGCAGCAGGGCAGCGAAGTATTGGGCCTGACCTACGCGCAGCCGCCAATAGTTAATGTGGTGCCAGCGCTAAAAGCCCAGCCGCAGAAGCAGCGGCAGGGTGAAGTTGAAGCGGTGACGGATTTAGCTTGAGGTAAAAAAACAGCGCCGGCTGTAGGGTCAGCGCTGCTTTGCTATATTTGCAATAATATCATTTAGCTTACGCTTGAAAGCGAGAGAGTAGAGCTATTGCCAGCACCTACTTCAATATAGGCTGGATTGCCAAATTGATCGAAAGCAGTAAGCTTGGCACTTGCACTCTCTTTAAAAAGAGTATCGCCATAATTGTTATACCAGCTTACGTCTACGTCAAAATTGATAAAAATGATTTGACCAGACTGTTGATATACAGTGACATCCAATTCAGCTATCTCTCCATTAGGTTCTCCTGTATCTGGATCTTTATCCATTACGGCTACATTAGCACTATACGATCTACCCATGCTCTTTACATCATTATCTTCAAGCAAAAAACCTTGAGATAATTTATAACCAGGAGTATCCCCGGCAGAATAGTCACTCTCAATGATTTGGCGAAATTGTGCAGGCGATAAGCGAGTATTTGGGGATTGATAACCAATAAATCTGAAATAAGAGTCATCAATAGCAAGCCCATATACTTGTACGCTATGTACAATAAAGGTATCTACAAATGAGCTGGTATCGGTTGTATAATTTGGTTTGTCATTAAGAGTATTAAAAACAACGGCTGTCATAGCTGAATCTGGCATGCCATATTTTTTAGGTGGATATACCGTCACTGCCACAGAGCTTTGCGACCTGCTGCCGCTTCCGGTCTGGTAGTCAATTTTTTTACCATTAACATCTATATATGATAGCAGCAACGCAACCGTTTCTGAGGCGTAACTGGCGTTGACAGTTTCATCGCTAGAAAGATAGTAATCCAGTTCATATTGATAAGCACCTGGATTACTTGCGCTGCTGACTGGCAGATCCTTTATCTCCATAGGCATATTTGGCTGATAAACATAACCATACTGGCCTTTATCACCTATTTTGAGATATGAAATATCCGCACCGGTTTCATAATCAATTAAGGAGAGGGCTGCTTTCACTTCCTCGTCTGTTGGCCCCGGTTGCGATGAATTACTCAAAGTCAATGTTAAGCCAATGGTCATTTTTACCTGATGATTACCGTTGGCAAACAGATAAGCCTGAGTCATATTCGGATTATCGGTCCAGATCTGCGCAGCGCTGACCCCTTTAACATTATCCCATGACATAATTATTACCTCTATCTTATAGATGCAGGATTAGCTTACGCTTTTGATATAATTACTATCATTACTGAAAGCAATAACTATATACATACTGTTGCCAAACTGATCGTAAGCGCTTAAATATTGATAGTTGTTAGTGGCCCAATTGTAACCTGTGCTTTTGACATCAGTTTGCACAGCGGCAAATATAATCTGGCCTTCTTTCTGACTTATGGGGATATCGGCGTCGAAAAGCTGATAGTATGAATCGTAGCTTAGGTTAGAGCGCACTTCTGCAGTAACGGTATAGCTTTTTTCACCACATTGTATATTTGGAAAAAAGGCATTATTTATATGATCCCACATCGGTTTGTCTTCATAAAAGGAGATATAGAGTGGTTGAAGGGTGCTAAGAGTGTCAGGCTCCTGTGCACCGTCCAGATGAAAAATTTTAAAATAGGGGTCATCTATAGATATGGCTACACAATAAGATGTATCACCTGAGTTATCATAATGTCCGTTATGATAAGTTGCATTACTAACGATGGTTTTTACCGATGTTAAGCAGGTACGGTTTTCATTCTCTATGCCATACAGTTTTGAGGGGTAACAAACTACATTAAGTTTGACTTTAGTAGGATAGTTGCCATTAACCGAGGTTTGTTTTATAACTTCAGTTGTTTTACCTGCTGAGTCAGTTACCGTGTACTTCAGCTGCAGCGCCACGACTTCTGAATGAGCTTCAGCATTGATACTTAAAGGACTATTTACATAATAGGTTAATACAAAATCGTAGATGCCATCATCTATAGTATTCGAATTATTTTTATTATCACTCTGTGTATGATAAGGATCATAGACAGTAGTGTATATATTCTCATCTGCTAGCTTAAGGTACTTAAGCGGGCCGCTATCCTGGTTATTTATTAGCGACAACGCATTGCTTACTTCATCCTCGGTTGGACCTTCAGTCGTTCCACTTTTTAGAGTAAACGAGATCCCTACGTTCAGTTTCAGCCGATGGTTATCATTAACAAACAGATGCCCTTGGGTGGAGTCAGAGTAATCTGTCCAGATCTTAATATTTTTTATATCGGAAACATTATCCCATGACATAATTTATTACCTCATATTGATAGCGCTTGATAGAAAGGGTTAAAGCGATTTCTCAACTACAGCATGAGGGATTTTTAACGAAGGGAAAATGCACTATTAATAGTCGGCGATGTGAGGCAGAAGGAGACAGGGTTGAAATTTACGCATAAAAAAACCAACCTAAACGGTTGGTTTTTTTTGGAGTTTTTGGTCGGCACGAGAGGATTTGAACCTCCGACCCCCGACACCCCATGACGGTGCGCTACCAGGCTGCGCTACGTGCCGAACTGTGGCGCTAATAGTACCCTTTTCGCCACCGATTGCAAGTGGCAGCAGGCTGACTGATTTATAATTAATCAATCAGTTAGCGATAAAGCGTTTTTCATCCGTTAGCACCTGCAACAGCAGGCTGAGCTGTGGCTTCTGGTCGCCGATCTTCTCGCCCTTCAGGTTGTAAGTCTGATAGGTACCGTTGTGCTTGAGCACCAGGGTCATCTCCGGCGTAGTGACCGCCAGCGTATCGCTGTTGGCCGCAGTGACCCAGTTGTGACGACGCGCGGCATTAAACAGATCCTGGCCCTGAGAGTATTCGTTCGCCGGCGTTCTGACGTGCAGCAGGCGTTGCATCAGGGTAGTCATGACATCTTTATGGTCGGTCAGCTTGCTGATGCGCTGGGCAGGGGTGCCTGGCCAGTGGATAACCAGCGGCACGTGCAGGTCGCCGCGTGACCAGCCCTCGTCCATGTCACTACTCTCAGCGGAAATACCGTGGCCTGCCGTAATGATGACCACCGTTTTATCCAACTTGCCCGCGTCGCGCAGGGCGGTCAGCACACGCTCGATCTGCGCGTCGACGTTACCCGCGGCCCGCGCGTAGCGGCGTTCAAAATCCTGCCGATCGGCGTCCAGCGTCGTACCGTTCAGTGCTACCCACGAGAACCAGCGGTTATCCTCCTGAGCATAGCGATCCAGCCAGTTGATCCACTGATCGGCGGTCTGCTTATCGGACTGCGCCTTCGCCGCAGGCAGTGAGAAGTCTGAGAGCAGCGCCTGACGATAGAGTGAACTGCTAAACCCATCGGACGAGAAGAGGCCCAGCTGATAGCCCTGCTGGTTGAGCGCGGTCACCAGCGCCGCCGGGATACGCGCCGACAGCACCCCATCCATATAGGAGGGCGAGATACCGTAGAACAGGCCAAAGAGGCCATTATCGGTATCGTTACCGGCGCTCATATGCTGGGTAAAGGTGATATTCTCTGCGGCAAAGCCTGCCAGCGACGGCATCTCTTTTTCGTAGCGCGCGTAGTTCAACGCATCGACGGTGATCAGCAGCACGTTCTGGCCCGGGCCCATATCGCGATAGCGCAGATCGCTCAGCGGATACTGCACCGAAACCGCCTCCGGATTGCCCTGCTCAACCAGCCGGCGCTGATACTCCTGCGCATCCAGCAGGCCGTGCTTCTCCAGGAACCGGCGCGCGGTCATTGGGTAGGAGAGCGGCAGGTTGGCGCGCTGCATAGTGATGGGCCGATAGAAGTTCGCATCGGCCCAGATGTAGGTCAGATGCGAAGCGATAAAGGCGGTAAAGAAGAGGGCGGCTACCGGCTTAGCGTAGCGACGACGGCGCGTCAGGCTACGCAGCTTCTGCCAGCTCCAGTTAGCAAATAGCAGCTCCACCAGCAGGATCACCGGCACGCTGATAAACATCAGCTGCCAGTCGCGGGCCATCTCATTCTGGTCCGGGTTGATTACCAGCTCCCAGACGATGGGGTTCAGGTGCAGGTGGAAACGGGTAAAGACTTCGCTATCGATCAGCAGCAGCGTCATGCCGATGGTAGCCAACACGGCGGAGAACGCCCGCATCAGCCGCTGCGACATCACCACAAAGGTGAGTGGAAAGAGGATCAGCAGATAGGTAGCAAACACCAGAAAGCTGAAGTGGCCGATGACGCTTAGCCAGGAGTAGATCCTGCCGCCAAGCGTGGTCGGCCAGTCGGCGACGAACAGGTAACGACTGCCAAGAACCATTGCCAACAGAATATTGAACAGGGCAAACCAGTGCCCCCAGCTAACCATCTGGGAGACTTTTTCTCGGTAGCGTTGACGATGAGTCACCATAAATGCCGTCGTAGTCCTTTAGTGCGCTTTATCGTCAGTCACGGAGGACTGCAGCGCCTGGGCGAAGGATTTCGCAATAGCCTGCCGCTGCGCCGGGGCAACGCTGGTGTTGATCAGGTTCGTGACCATATTTCCCAGCACCATCAGGGAGAGATCGGTCGGAACCTTGTGTTTTTCCAACACGTTCGCCAGTTCGCTTAGCAGTTGTTCAACGTGTTCATCACTATAACGGGAAATCTGTGTCATAAAATCAGAATCAGTCTCTTTATGAAAGGGCAACATATTACCGTAGCAACAGCTTTTTTTCTGCTTTTTTATCTCTGGTTGCGCTGTTAGCGTTGCGGTGGTTGAATACCGCCGGTCTAAAAGGAGAGTTTATCATGAGTCTGGATATCAACCAGATTGCCCTGCACCAGCTTATCAAGCGTGATGAGCAAACCCTTGAGCTGGTGCTGCGCGATTCATTACTGGAGCCGACGGCTACCGTTGTTGAGATGATGGCCGAGCTGCATCGGGTCTACAGTGCAAAAAATAAAGCCTACGGTCTGTTTAGCGAAGAGAGCGAGCTGGCCGAGACGCTGCGTCTGCAGCGCCAGGGCAACGAGGATTTTCTCGCCTTCAGCCGGGCGGCGACCGGACGCCTGCGCGACGAGCTGGCGAAATATCCCTTTGCCGACGGCGGCATCGTGCTGTTCTGCCACTACCGCTACCTCGCGGTGGAGTATCTGCTGGTGGCGGTGCTGAACAATCTCAGCAGCATGCGCGTTAACGAGCAGCTCGATATCAGCTCCACCCACTACCTGGACATCAACCATGCGGATATCGTGGCGCGGATCGATCTCACCGAGTGGGAGACCAATCCGGAGTCAACCCGCTACCTGACCTTCCTGAAGGGAAGGGTAGGGCGCAAGGTTGCCGACTTCTTTATGGACTTCCTCGGGGCCAGCGAAGGGCTGAACGCCAAAGCGCAGAACCGCGGCCTGCTGCAGGCGGTAGACGACTTCACCGCCGAGGCACAGCTTGATAAAGCCGAGCGCCAGAGCGTGCGTCAGCAGGTCTACAGCTACTGCAACGAACAGCTGCAGGCCGGAGAGGAGATCGAGCTGGCATCGCTGTCGAAAGAGCTGGGGGGCGTCAGCGAGGTGAGCTTCCAGGAGTTTACCGCCGATAAAGGCTACGAGCTGGAGGAGAGCTTCCCGGCGGATCGCAGCACCCTGCGTCAGCTGACCAAGTACGCTGGCAGCGGCGGCGGCTTAACCATCAACTTTGATGCGATGCTGCTCGGCGAGCGCATCTTCTGGGATCCGGCCACCGACACCCTGACCATTAAGGGCACGCCCCCGAACCTGCGCGATCAGCTGCAGCGCAGAACCTCCGGGAAGTAGCTGTAGGCCGGGCAAGGCGGAGCCGCCGCCCGGCGTCATGGGTAACGCCTGGTGGCGTTGCGCTTATCAGGCCTACGGGACCGCACCCGGACTTAACAACAAAAAACCCCGCCGAAGCGGGGTTTTTTTCAACACGTTAGCGATTAAGCGCGAACGAAGTCGATGTGAGACAGTTTAGGTTTGTACGGGTGACGCTGTACAGCCTGAACTTTAACTTTAACTTCGGTACCGTCAACAACCAGGGTCAGAACTTCGCCGTAAAAACCTTCTTTAGCCTGCATGTTCATGACTTTGTCGTGGTCCAGTTCGATAGCGATCGGGGCTTCAGTGCCACCGTAAACGATCGCCGGGAACTTGTTAGCGGTACGCAGGCGGCGGCTCGCACCCTTACCCTGCTCTTTACGTGCTTGTGCTTCGATAGTGAACATATCAATTTCTCTTCAATAATTCCTGCTACAGGCGACCCAGCAGCAGGCAGATTTCTGGCTTTACGGATGTAAAGCGGGCGATATAGTAGCCCTGAATCGCTTTTTCTTCAACGAAAAGTATGCTAACCACGCAATTCGTTTGCCCGGCGGAAGCGACCTTCATAATCGAACACCTTCTCTCGCACCTGCCAGTACTGGCCCTTCAGGCGCGCTACGACAAAATCAGGGTGGCGCAGCAGCGCCTGCTGGGCTTTGATATCGGCGGCCACGATCCAGCGCAGCGGCACGCCGGGGGTACGGGTGTGCGGGCGGATAAAGAGCTGTTCAAAGGCGGTGCGCTGGGCAGGGGTGTGCAGGCGGAAGCGCTCGCTAACGTCTGCTCCGTCCTCGTCGTAGTAGGTGATCTTCAGCCACTCGCCTTTATCGTCCGCGCCGTGCTGCAGATCCATGCCGCTGCAGCGCAGCACCAGGGCATCCTTCAGCTTCAGGGCGGCCTTCAGCATATCGTCCGGATCCACCAGTACCGTGTCGCACTCCCGGCAGCGGCGGGCAGCAATGTCGTTTTCGGCATTACATTGGGGACAGTTTTTAAAGCGGAAGCGGTAGCTGCACTGCTCCCGGTGGCCCTCGTCATCCTCAAAAAAGCCCTGGCAGCGGCGGCCAAAGTGTTCAATTAAGGTACCGTCGGATGCCATCTTGCCCCAGAAGGTGTTAGCAAAACCGCAGTCGGGGCAGAAGACCTGCACCGGTACGTTATCGCTTTTCCCCTTGGGTTCCCCGACCTCCGGGGCATAGAGATCGTGTGGGTTACCGGCGTAGTCGAGGATCAGACAGTCGGTTTTACCCGGGGCCAGACGCAGGCCGCGACCGACGATCTGCTGATAAAGGCTCACAGACTCGGTCGGACGCAGAATGGCGATCAGATCGACGTGCGGCGCATCAAAGCCGGTGGTCAGCACCGAGACGTTCACCAGATAGCGAAAGCGCTTACATTTGAAGTCCTCAATCAGCGCATCGCGCTCGGGCCCCGGCGTCTCTCCGGTGATCAGCGCCGCCTCGCCGGCGGGCAGCAGGCCGGTGACCTCCCGGGCATGCTCTACGGTGGCGGCAAAGATCATCACCCCCTGACGCTCGGCGGCAAACTCGACGATCTGGCTGACGATGTGCGGGGTAATACGCTGCTGCTTTTTCAGCTCGCGGTTGAGGTCCGCCTCGCTGAACAGGCCGCTGCTCTGGGCCTGCAGCCGGCTGAAGTCATACTGCACGATGGGCATATCCAGCCGCTCGGGGGGCGTCAGGTAGCCGTGCTTGATCATATAGCGCAGTGGCAGCTCATAGATGCAGTCGCGAAACAGCGCCTTGTCGTTGCCGCGCACCATGCCATGATAGTGAAACTGGTAGATCCACCCTTTGCCGAGGCGAAACGGGGTGGCGGTCAAGCCCAGCAGGCGCAGTCGTGGATTAACCTTTGAGAGATGGGTCAGGATCTGCTGATACTGGCTCTCGTCGTCATCGCTGATGCGGTGGCACTCGTCGACGATCAGCAGGGAGAACTCGCCCTGGAAGTGGTCAAGGTTGCGGGCGACCGACTGCACGCTGCCAAACACCACCTTGCCGTGGCTCTCTTTGCGCTTCAGTCCGGCGGCGTAGATATCCGCCTCCAGCCCCAGCGCCAGATATTTGGCATGGTTCTGCGCCACCAGCTCTTTGACGTGGGCGAGCACCAGCACGCGGCCACGGGCCACGCGGGCAAGCTCGGCGATCACCAGGCTCTTACCTGCACCGGTAGGCAGGACGATAACCGCGGGCTCATGGCGATGGCGAAAGTGGGTGAGGGTGGCGTTTACCGCATCTCGTTGATAGGGGCGTAGCGTAAAGGTCATTGTCTCTCAGCGTTCATGAGTCTGGTCATAGTATGCCACGATTTTTTCTCTTGAGCGCTGCTGGCAGGCCGTTATACTGAGAGATTCACAATTGCTTCTTTTTTTCGGACTTTTGTCCGACTCCGGCACTCTTTACAGGCAAATAAGACTTCATGCGACTTGATAAGTTTATCGCTCAGCAACTCGGCGTCAGCCGGGCTATTGCCGGGCGTGAAATCCGCGGCAGCCGCGTTACCGTGGATGGCGACATTGTTAGAAACGCCGCGTTCAAACTTCTGCCCGAACACGAGGTAGAGTATGACGGTAATACGCTCGTGCAGCAGACCGGCCCGCGCTACTTCATGCTGCATAAGCCGCAGGGCTATGTCTGCTCTACTGACGATCCCGATCATCCGACGGTGCTCTATTTTCTTGACGAGCCGGTGGCGCATAAGCTGCACGCCGCAGGACGGCTGGATATCGACACCACCGGACTGGTACTGATGACCGACGACGGCCAGTGGTCGCACCGCATCACCTCTCCGCGCCACCACTGCGAGAAAACCTACCTGGTGACGCTGGAGTCCCCGGTAAGTGACGATACCGCCGCGCAGTTCGCCAGGGGCGTACAGCTGCATAACGAACCGGATCTGACCAGGCCCGCCGTGCTGGAGGTGATCACCCCCACCGAGGTGCGTCTGACCATCAGCGAGGGGCGCTACCATCAGGTCAAGCGCATGTTTGCTGCGGTAGGCAACCACGTTGTTGGGCTGCACCGCGAGCGCATCGGGGATATTGTTCTCGACGCTGACCTGGCCCCGGGCGAATATCGTCCGTTGACCGAAGAAGAGATCGCCAGCGTTAGCTTACCGTCCCGCTAAATTCCAGGAGCCCGTAGTGACCACCAGGCAGCACTCTTCCCTGCGCATTGTTTTTATTCTTGGCCTGCTGGCCATGCTAATGCCGCTCTCGATCGATATGTACCTGCCTGCGCTGCCGGTTATCGCTCAGCAGTTTGGCGTTCCGGCCGGCAGCGCCCAGATGACCCTGAGCACCTATATTCTTGGCTTTGCGCTCGGGCAGCTGCTCTACGGGCCGATGGCGGACAGCATAGGCCGCAAGCCGGTGATCCTCGGCGGCACGCTGATCTTCGCCGCGGCGGCAGGCGCCTGCGCGCTGGCCCAGAGTATCGATCAGCTTATCACCCTGCGCTTTTTCCACGGCCTGGCGGCGGCGGCGGCAAGCGTAGTGATCAACGCCCTGATGCGCGATATCTATCCGAAAGAGGAGTTCTCGCGGATGATGTCGTTTGTCATGCTGGTGACCACCGTTGCGCCGCTGCTGGCCCCGATGATCGGTGGCGCGGTACTGGTTTGGCTAAGCTGGCACGCCATCTTCTGGATCCTGGCCATTGCCGCGCTGCTGGCCTCGCTGATGATCTTGTTCTTTATCAGCGAGACGCTGCCGGTCGAGCGACGTCAGCCGTTTCACATTCGTACCACCCTCGGTAACTTTGCGACGCTGTTTCGCCACAAGCGGGTGCTGAGCTATATGCTTGCAAGCGGTTTCAGCTTCGCGGGCATGTTCTCGTTCCTGAGCGCCGGGCCTTTTGTCTACATTGAGCTTAACCACGTTCTGCCGCAGAACTTCGGTTACTACTTCGCGCTGAACATCGTCTTCCTGTTTATCATGACCATCATCAATGGCCGATTTGTGCGGCGGGTGGGGGCGCTGAGGATGTTCCGCACCGGGCTGTGGATCCAGTTCGTGATGGCGCTGTGGCTGGTGCTGAGCGCCGCGTTTGACGTGGGCTTCTGGGCGCTGGTGATGGGCGTGGCCGCCTTTGTCGGCTGTGTTTCGCTGGTGGCCTCGAATGCTATGGCAGTCATCCTGGATGAGTTTCCCCATATGGCGGGTACCGCTTCGTCGCTGGCGGGGACGTTCCGCTTTGGTATCGGTGCCATTGTCGGCGCGCTGCTCTCGCTGGCCACCTTTAACAGCGCCTGGCCGATGATCTGGTCTATCGCCTTCTGTGCAACCAGCTCAATCCTCTTCTATCTCTACGCCAGCCGTCCTAAACGCGGCTAGCGCCTCTCTTTAGGGGGCAAAACTGCCCCCTTCATTGACACACATCATCACAATCTATTGTTAGATTGCTATCATTTGTTTCTTTTATGTAAAATCCATTTGTGTAAATGTCACACTATTGTAGTTAAAAAGGTTGAGTTAGATCGCAGAAACGGGTACATATACCCCCAAAAGGTGAGGCAGGACATCATCCTCTCACCCTAATAATGAGGCTGCTAACCTTGTAAATTCAAGGATGTAAGCGGTTACCACGTCGTGACAGGCAGAAATGTCAATGATGTGTTAATATAGATGTAAATGAATTGTGAATTGATTGCTTCGGGGAAGAACATGAATAGCTTAAATCTCTCTATTGTGCATCGGTTACCCCAAAGTTACCGCTGGCTGGCAGGCGCTGCCGGCTCGCAAGTCGAACCGATCCCATCGAACGGCCAGAGCGGTGATAACTGCCTGGTAGCGTTAAAGCTGCTGAGCCCGGACGGCGATAAGGCCTGGCCGGTGATGTACAAACTTAGCCAGGCGCTGAACGATATCGAAGTTGACTGCTCCGTGCTGGAGTGTGAAGGCGAGCCGTGCCTGTTTGTGAATCGCCAGGATGAGTTTGCCGCCACCTGCCGCCTGAAAAATTTTGGCGTGGCGATTGCCGAGCCGTTTGCCAGCACTACGCCTTTCTAACAACTAGCTGAGCGCTAGCAGCTGGCGCGTATAGTCGTTCTGCGGATCGGCAAACACGCGCTGGCACTCGCCCTGTTCAACCACTTCGCCCTGTCGCAGGATAATCACCTGGTGACACAGCGACCGCACCACCTGCAGATCGTGACTGATAAACAGATAGGCCAGCCGGTGTTTCTCCTGCAATGATTTCAGCAGGGCGAGGATCTGTGCCTGCACGGTGCGATCCAGCGAGGAGGTTGGCTCATCCAGCACGATCAGCTCCGGCTGTAAAATGAGCGCCCGGGCGATGGCGATCCGCTGGCGCTGGCCGCCGGAGAACTCTGCCGGGTAACGGTGACGAGTGTCAGGATCGAGGCCTACCTCCTGCATCACCGCGATAACCTGCTCTTCACGCGCCTGCGGGCTCAGCCCGGGCTGATGCACGCGCAGACCCTCCTCAATAATTTGAAGCACGTCGAGGCGTGGGTTAAGAGAGGAGTTGGGATCCTGAAAAACGACCTGCATCCGGTGACGCACCGGCAGCATCTGCTTACGCGCCCACTGATGCAGCGGCTGACCGTCAAAGTTGATTGTTCCCTGCGAGGCGATCAGGCGCAGCAGCGCCAGGCCGGTGGTGCTCTTGCCCGAGCCGGACTCACCCACCAGGCCTAAGGTTTCACCTGCCCGCAGGCTAAAACTCACATCCTTGACCACCGGCTTATGGCCGACGACGCGCTTGAATATGCCTTTACGCAGCGGGAAAGCAACCCCGAGGCTGTCGACCTCCAGCAGCGACGGGGCATTGGCGGGCAGCGGAACCGGATCGCCCGCCGGATCGCTCGCCAGCAGGCGCTGGGTATAGGGGTGCTGCGGGGCGCTAAACAGCGCCGCCGCCCGGTTCTGCTCCACGCAGCGGCCGTTATGCATCACCGCCACGCTGTCCGCCAGCCTGCGCACAATATTGAGGTTATGGGTAATAAACAGCAGGCCCATATTCAGCTCGTCACGCAGCTCGCGCAGCAGCTGTAAAATCTGTGCCTGCACCGCCACATCCAGCGCGGTGGTAGGTTCGTCGGCGATAAGCAGCTCCGGGCGGGTCAGCAGCGCCATCGCAATCATCACCCGCTGGCGCTCGCCGCCGGAGAGCTGATGCGGAAAATCCCCCAGCCGCGTGCGGGCGTTACGGATCCCCACCCGATCGAGACAGGTTAGGATCTCCGCGCGCGCGGCTTCCCGCCGCATGCCGCGATGCAGGGAGAGCACCTCATAGAGCTGCTTCTCCAGGGTGTGCAGCGGGTTAAGCGATACCATTGGCTCCTGGAAGATCATGGCGATCTTATTGCCGCGCACGCCGCGCAGCGTCTGCTCGCTGGCGTGGAGCAGCGATTCGCCATGAAAGCGGATATCGCCGCTGGGGTAGACCACCGGTGGAGAGGGAAGCAGGCGCAGGATCGACAGGGCGCTCACGCTCTTGCCGGATCCGGATTCCCCTACCAGGGCCAGGGTCTCACCGGCCTCAACCTGGAGAGAGAGATCGCTGACTACCGTATGCAGCTGGTTTTGATGACGGAAGGCGACCGAGAGTGAATCAATGGTGAGCAGGGGAGTCATATCAGAGCGCCTTGTTGGGATCAAACGCGTCGCGCACGGCTTCGCCAATAAAGATCAGCAGTGAGAGCAGCACCGCCACCGATAGAAAGGCGGCGATACCCAGCCACGGCGCCTGCAAGTTGTTTTTACCCTGCAGCAGTAGCTCTCCCAGCGAGGGCGAACCCAGCGGCAGGCCAAAGCCGAGAAAGTCGAGCGAGGTCAGGGTCGTGATGGAGCCGCAGAGAATAAAGGGCAGGAAGGTGAGGGTGGCCACCATTGCATTGGGCAGCATATGGCGGAAGATAATCCCGCGATCGCTTACTCCCAGCGCCTGCGCCGCGCGGATATAGTCAAAGTTACGGGTGCGCAGGAACTCAGCCCGCACTACGCCTACCAGGCTCATCCAGCCGAAGATCACCGTGATCGCCAGCAGCCACCAGAAGTTCGGTTGGATCACGCTGGAGAGCAGGATGATCAAAAAAAGCGTCGGCATCCCCGACCATACCTCAATAAAACGCTGGCCCCAGAGGTCGATTTTACCCCCGTAGTAGCCCTGTAACGCCCCGGCCAGCACGCCAATGACGCTGGAGCAGAAGGTTAGCATCAGGCCAAACAGCACGGAGATCCGTGTGCCGTAGAGGATGCGCGCCAGCACGTCGCTGCCGTTGGCATCGGTTCCAAACCAGTTCTGCGCCGAGGGTGGCGAAGGGAAGGGGGTGTCGGTGGCAAAATTGATGCTGGTGGCACCAAAGCGGACCGGTGCCCATAGCACCCAGCCGTGGGTTGCAAGCTGCTGTTGCAGCCATGGATCCTGATAATCTGCTGGGGTGGCAAACGCGCCGCCAAAGTCGGTCTCGCTGTAATCTTTAAGTACTGGCGCATACCAGCGGTCGTGATAGTGCACCAGCAGCGGCTTATCATTCGCGATCAGCTCCGAGGCAAGGCTGAGGACGAAAATCACCGCGAAGATCCATAGCGACCAGTAGCCGCGGCGGTTATGACGGAAGCGCGCCCAGCGGGCCTGGTTGACGTGGCTTAATCGGCGCATCAGCGGCCCTCAAAATCAATACGCGGATCGACCAGCGTGTAGCTGATATCGCTCAGGATATTCAGCAGCAGGCCGATCAGCGTGAAAATATAGAGCGTACCAAACATCACCGGATAGTCTCGCGACACGGTCGCCTCATAGCCCAGCAGGCCAAGGCCGTTGAGGGAGAACATCACTTCGATCAACAGCGAGCCGGTAAAAAACATGCTGATAAAGGTGGCCGGAAAACCGGCGATCACCAGCAGCATGGCGTTACGGAAAACGTGGTGATGCAAGATGGCCCGCTCGCTTACCCCTTTTGCCCGGGCGGTAACCACATACTGCTTGCGGATCTCATCGAGAAACGAATTTTTTGTCAGCATGGTCAGCGCCGCAAAGCCGCCGATCACCGTCGCCAGCACCGGCAGGGTGATATGCCACAGGTAGTCGGTAATTTTTTGATACCACGGCAGAGCGTCAAAGTTGGCCGACACCAGCCCGCGCAGCGGGAAGAGATCGTAGTAGCTGCCGCCCGCAAACAGCACAATCAGCAGGATAGCGAACAGGAAAGCGGGAATGGCGTAGCCGATGATAATAAACGCGCTGCTCCAGATATCGAAGCGGCTGCCGTTAGAGACCGCCTTGCGGATCCCCAATGGGATCGAGACCAGGTAGATAATCAGCGTTCCCCATAGCCCAAGGGTAACCGAGACCGGCATGCTGTCTTTGATCAGCTGCAGCACCGAGGCGCTGCGGAACAGGCTGTCGCCAAAGTCGAAGCGCACGTAGTTCCACAGCATGGTGAAGTAGCGTTCGTATAGTGGTTTATCGAAGCCGTAGCGCTTGGTGATCTCGGCGATCACCTCGGGATCCAGCCCGCGTGCGCCGCGGTACTGACCCTCACCGACGTTGCCGACGCCGGTATGCGCGTGGGTAGCGCCCATACCTTCGCCGCCGCCGCCCGGCATTCCGCCCTGATTCCCGAACTCAATGGCGGCAATCGCCTGGTCCACCGGCCCGCCGGGGGCAATCTGCACGATAAAAAAGTTAATAGTGATGATCGCCCACAGGGTGGGGATCACCAGCAGCAGGCGGCGGATCAGATAAGCACCCATCGTCTCGTGTACTCCTTAGCGCCTGTCGGCAGGCAGTTTGGCTGCTTTATTTACGTCGTACCACCAGGTATCAAACCCAAGGGAGTAGATCGGGCGCACCTCGGGCATGGAGAACTTATCCCAGTACGCGAGGCGATCGGCGGCCATATACCACATCGGCAGCATGTAGTAGTTCCAGGTCAGGACCCGATCCAGGGCGCGCCCCAGCGGGACAAGCTTCTCTTTATTTCCCTGGTTGGCGACGATCTGCGCCAGCAGGGCGTCAATCACCGGGCTGCTGACGCCTGGGGTGTTATACGTCGAATCAAGGTATTGCGACCCCCATGAGATCTGCAGGTCAGTACCGGGCCACGGCGTAGCGCGTACGGTGCGCGGCATCATATCAAAATCACGGCTGCGCAGGCGATTGGTGAGCTGGGAGTTATCCACCTGCCGCACGTTCATGACGATCCCAAGGCGCTGTAAATTGTGCTGAAAGGGCATCACCCAGAGATTGTTGGCCCCGGCAGGCAGCAGCAGCTCAAAGCTAAAAGGTTTGCCGGTTTTCGCGTTTACCCGCTTCTGGTTTTTCAGCACCCAACCTGCGTCATCCAGCAGCTTGCTGGCCTTCAGCAGGTTAGCGCGATCGAAGCCGTTGCCTTTCGACACCGGCGGCTGATAGATCGCGTTAAACACCTCTGCCGGCAGGTCGGCCTTCATGGGGGCGAGCAGGGTCAGCTCTGCCGCATCGGGATAACCGCGGGCGGCGTACTCGGTATTCTGGAAATAGCTGTTGGTGCGGCTGTAGGCATTATAGAACAGCGCCTTGTTCATCCACTCAAAGTCAAAGGCAAGGGTAAGCGCCTCACGTACGCGACGGTCGCTAAACAGCGGACGCTGGTTATTAAACGCCAGCCAGCGTGTATCCTGAGCCGATTCGTTTTTCAGCTCCTTTTTAACGATCTGATGATTACTGAAGTTTTTGCCGCTGTAGCGGGTGGCCCAGTTTTTAGCATCGCCTTCGGTACGCATGTCAAATGCGCCCGCTTTAAACGCTTCAAAGGCAACGTTATCATCAAGGTAGTAGTCGTAGCGGATTGAATCGAAATTCCAGCGGCCGCGGTTAACCGGTAAATTGGCTCCCCAGTAGTCCTTCACCCGGCTGTAGACGATGTACTGCCCCATTCGCCATTTGCTAATGCGGTACGGCCCGCTACCCAGCGGCGGGGTGGCGAGGGGATCGCTGAGCTTGTGGTTTTTCCAGAACTTCTCCGGCATGACCGGTAGCGTCAGCAGGCTGAGCATATCCTCTTTGCCTGGCTTCGCCAGCTTGATGCGTACCGTGAGCGGCGCGATAGCCTCCATCGTCGTGCCCTTATAGATCAGGCGAAACTGCGGCACCCCTTCAGTCATAAACTTATGGAAGGTAAAGGCGACGTCGCGGGCGGTAATCGGCGAGCCATCGTGAAAGGTGGCGCGCGGGTTAAGCGAGATCTCCATCCACGAATAGTCATCGGCATAGCGCGCCACCTCGGCGATCAGCGGATAGTAGCTACCCGGTTCATCGTCAGAGGTGGTGAACAGCGAGTCATAGAGCGACTCCGTGCGCACGCCGGCATTGCCGCGCAGGGCAAAGCGGTTAAAGTTATCGAACGTGCCAATGACCGACAGCGTGACGTTGCCGCCCTTGGGGGCCGCCGGGTTCACATAGTCGAAGTGGGTAAAGTTGATGGCGTATTTGGGTTCGCCAATGACGGCAAAGGCATAGTTCTCTTTAATAGTCTGCGCCTGGCAGGTAAAGCAGATCAGAGCAAACAGCAGAGCAGAGAGGCGCGCAAACGTCATCAGGCAGTGTCCTTTTACCGGGCGCTGGGGTTCAGTGAATGATAAGTGACCTTGCGGATATTGTGAATATGATTCGCACGTTATTACCCTGTGTAGAATTTGCCGAGCAAACGAACAAAAAAAAGCGCTGCCGTAGCAACGCTTTTATTTATTCTGTTTTCTCGATACCGGCCAAGGGAAAACCGGTCTCGGGTAATTAGCTACGTACCATTAGCTACGAACTAATACGCGGCGCGCTTCATTGTAGCGCTTCTTCCAGTAGGGCTCGTCCATATTGGAGATCATCACACCGCTGCTGGTGGATGCATGAACAAACTGGTTGTTACCGATATAGATGCCAACGTGGCGTCCGGTTGAGCCCGCGCGGAAGAGAACCAGGTCGCCGGTACGCAGACTGCTGCGTGATACCGATTTGCCCATCTCCTGCTGTTCGTAGGTCGAACGCGGCAGCTCTAAGCCAAACTGTTCCCGGAAGGTGCGCTGTACGAAACCAGAGCAGTCGATGCCACGCTTGGTATCGCCGCCAAGACGGTAACGCACGCCTTTCCAGCTGGCGTATTGATCCATAATTCGCGATTTAACGTCGAGATTACGTACCATACTTTCAAATTCATCCTGAGAAGCTTGCAGTGAAGAGGCATCTTCCATGCCCACAACATGCGTCTCAGGGTGCATATTCTTTGCGGTATTTGTCGAACAAGCTGAAAGCAGTGCCGCTACTGCAATCGCGGGGATAGCCCGCCAGAGATATCTCAGGAACGGTTGAGATTTGACCATGTTGCTTATTTTCCCTTGAAGTCCTTAACGATAAATAATCGTTATAAAAATGCCAAACGTGACGAGCCTAATTACTTGCGCACTGAGAGACAATTCCTCTTGGTCAAATCTGTGGTGAAACGCACAAATTAATTCACAGCGGGAATATTTATCTCTGTGAGGCGAAACGTCATCGAGATTACCCGATCGTATCCCCCATTGCGAGTAGTTTTATAGGATTTTTTATAAGAAATTATGATAGACAAAGTGAAAAAAATGATTTGGGTAAAAAGCGTTCGATTTGGCTTAGGTGTCATTCAACTCGCTAATTTGTAAGTAAATTAAAATGACAAAATGATGACAAACTGCGCCGACAGGTAAAAATTTGTGTCAGGGATCCTAATGAATCCCTGATGTGCGTTGTTAATATAACTCGTTTAAATGTTATTAAATTGTATATTTTTATTAGGAAGGTAACGATCAAAGAGTGAAACTACTTTGTCACTTATCGATGTCAGGAGGATCCACGGCAGGCCAATAAGCACCGCAGAGAGCGAGCCGACGGCGATATCGCTAAACCAATGCGCGCCAATCGTTACCCGCGGGAACGCAAAGACCACAAAAATAATAAGGGCAGCAGTAAAGGCTTTTCTGCCAAAATAGCGCAGCATAAATGTGGAAAAAATAAGCAGCATCATGCCGTGATCGCCAGGGAAGCTATCTTTTGACGCATCCTTAGTAGAAATATCCAGCAGTTCGCTCACGCGCCAGATATCGCTGAAATAGAGGGTAGGGCTGGCGCGTTTAACCGGGTAGAGCAGCTGTGCAAGCTGATTTACCACCAGCGCCGTCAGCAGCATCACTAAACCGATAGCCATAATGCGGCGTCGGCCGACGCTGTCGGCCTTTAGCCAGAACGCAAGCATGACGCAGCCCATTGCCAGCAGCGAGCAGGCGTCAAACGCCCGATTGTTGGTGATCGCCACCAGCCACAGGAAGGCACGGCTCTCCACCAGCAGATGATTGAAAAAATGAAAAATCGCAGAGTCCAGCGTAAACCACGCACCGTGATTATCGGGCAGGTACCAGGATAAAAACAGGCCCAGCCCGACAACGTTCAGCAGTAATATAAGCGGCAATCGATTTTTCATAGTTCCGTCACGGCAATTTTTAAAGCCGCAACGTTAATCCTCATCCGCTAAACGAAGCTTCAACAGAGCGGACTGAAGCGCATTCCAGTCTACGTCACGATCCGCAATTAACTCGATGCGGCTGTCCGGCGGAGCAATATTCTGCGTCTCAATATGGAAGTCGTCGCCCTGGCGATTGATGCGCACCAGCCCCTCGGCAATACGCATTACGCCCTTTACCCGTCCGACCGGGGCCAGACGCGCCCACTCCAGGATACCTACGGTATCAAACCGCGTTTGGGCATCAAAAATCCAGCCGCAGGCCTGGTGGCCCTGGCCGCTGTTCAGGCTGCGCCGCCAGCGCTGGTGGGCGGGCAGATTGAGTGCCGCTAATCCCTTTTTCTCAGCGTGGCCGTGGTTGTGCTCGGCGCTGGAAGGTAGCTCGCGACGATTGCGGCGAGGGGTATCCAGCAGCGCAGGATCAATCTCGCCCTGGGTAGCCGTCAGCAGCTGGCGGTCGCCGCCAAACCGCTGCCACCACTCGGCCAGCGCCGCCTCGCTCTCAGGAGTCGCGCGATCGCTTTTATTAGCGACGATGATATCCGCCGCCGCCAGCTGATCGCGGAAGTTGTCATTGGTGACCGCTTTTTCATCCAGCAGCTGACGCGGGTCGAGCAGGCAGAGGGTGGCCTGCAGGTCGATCCACGGCTCATAAACGTCAGCCGTCAGGATATCCAGGATCTGCTTCGGATGGCCCAGACCGGTCGGCTCAATCAGCAGGCGATCGGGCTTACCCTGACGCAGCAGGGTATTCAGACCCACCTGCATCGGCAGGCCGTTGACGCAGCACATGCAGCCGCCGGGGATCTCTTTTAGCAGCGCGCCGCTCTCGGCCATCAGCGCGCCATCGATGCCGACCTCACCAAATTCATTGACCAGCACGGCCCACTTCTCTCCCTCCGGCTTGTTCGCCAGCAGATGTAATATAGAGGTGGTTTTGCCGGTGCCCAGGAAGCCGGTAATTAAATTGGTCTTAGTCACATTCACTCCAGAAATAGTCCCGCACAATAAAGCGCGTAAAAACGATCCCATCATCCTGGCGAAAAAAGAGTGAAAAGAGAAGGGTCACCGCGGACGGCAGCATTTTCCGTCCGCGGTAAGGGCAGGAAAGGTTAACGCTGTAGCGTGGAGATCACCGCCTGATGCGCGCCCTGGGTGGTGATACGCTGCCAGGCGGCTTCGATGCCGGCGACAAAGGCTGGATTATTCGGCAGATCGGCGCCAAAGATTTCGCTGAGCGAGAGCAGAGCCGCAACACGCTCCTGCTCGCTGCTTTGGGCCACCTTCTCACGGAACTTCTCCGCCAGCGGATCGCGCACATCAATAGCGTTCCCTGCATCATCAATGCCGCTGACGTAGCGCATCCAGCCCGCGACGCCCAGCGCCAGCAGCGGCCACGCCGATCCACGTTCCAGATGCAGGCGAATGCTCTCCAGCATGCGCTGGGGAAGCTTTTGGCTGCCGTCCATCGCAATTTGCCAGGTGCGGTGCTGTAGCGCCGGGTTAGCAAAGCGCGCCAGCAGGCTCTCGGCATAGTCGGTTAAATCGACGCCGGTAATGCGCAGCGTCGGGGCCTGCTCATCCAGCATCAGCTGGCGAGCCGCGGCGAGAAAGTGCGCGTCGGCCATACAGTCGTTGATGTGGGCAAAACCAGCCAGGTAGCCGAGATACGCTAAAAAAGAGTGGCTGCCGTTGAGCATCCGCAGCTTCATCTGCTCCCAGGGCAGGACGTCATCGACCATCTGCACGCCTGCGGCTTCCCACGCCGGACGCCCGGCAACGAAGTTATCTTCGATAACCCACTGGATAAAAGGCTCGCAGCTGATGGCGCAGGGATCCGCTACCCCCAGCACGTCGGCGATCTCGGCCAGCGAGGCATCGGTGGCCGCGGGCACAATGCGATCGACCATCGTGCCCGGAAAACTCACCTGCTCGCCGATCCACGCTGCCAGCTCGGCAGAGCGCTGCTGCGCCATCCCCAGCACGGCGTTTTTAACCACGTGGCCGTTGTCTGGAATGTTGTCGCAGGAGAGAACGCTAAAGGGAGGCAGGCCCCGCTCGCGGCGGCGGGAGAGGGCCTCAACCAGAATGCCCGGCGCGGAGTGCGGCGCCTGCGGGTTCTGCAGATCGTGCATGATGCGTTCATTGCGGGTATCCAGCTTGCCGGTGGCCGGATCGATGCAGTAGCCTTTCTCGGTGATGGTCAGGGAGACAATCGCCACCTGCGGCTCGCAAAACTTCTCAATAATGGCCGCCAGCGAGTCGAGCTTTGCGTTGAGACACTCTTTCACCGCACCGACAATAATCGCCTGGTTCCCCTCAGCGCCTTTCTCCAGCACGGTAAACAGATGATCCTGCTCGCGGAGCTGGGTCATTAATGTGTCGCCGCTGAACAGGCTAATCTCACAGATGCCCCAGTCGCCGCCCCGGGCATTCAGCACCCGATCGGTTAACAGCGCCTGATGAGCGCGGTGAAAAGCGCCAAACCCGAAGTGGACAATGCGCGAGCGCAGCGCCTGACGATCGTACCCTGGCCGTTGAACGTTTTCCGCGAGGGCAACAGAGGCTATATTTTTCATGACCCATACACCTGATTAACCAATAATTAACAAAGTGCAGTGTAAAGTTATATGACAGCAAATTGAATTGGTGTGCCTCAAATATCTGCGTAACGTGAGCTGGATCAATCAAAGCTGGCGGACCAATTGACCCTAATCGGGAAACATGTATGGTAGTCGTCATGGGAGTGAGCCATATTGGTATAACAACTTTATTTGAGGGTTAGGCGATGGAACAAACCTGGCGTTGGTACGGTCCGAACGATCCGGTTTCACTTGATGATGTGCGCCAGGCAGGCGCAACGGGCGTGGTCACTGCGCTGCACCATATTCCCAACGGCCAGGTGTGGCCGATTGAGGAGATCAAACAGCGTCAGGCGCTGCTGGCCGAAAAAGGGTTAACCTGGTCGGTGGTTGAGAGCATCCCGGTGCACGAAGAGATCAAAACTCACAGCGGTCAGGTTGATACCTGGATTGCCAACTATCAGCAGAGCATCCGTAACCTGGCGGCCTGCGGTATTGATACCGTCTGCTATAACTTTATGCCTATCCTCGACTGGACGCGTACCGATCTGGAGTATGTGCTGCCGGATGGTTCGAAAGCGCTGCGTTTCGACCAGATCGCCTTTGCCGCCTTTGAGCTGCACGTTCTGAAGCGCAACGGCGCGGAGGCGGACTATAGCGAAGAGGAGCAGCGTCAGGCCAAAACCTGGTTCGACAACGCCAGCGAAGCGGAGATCGACAAGCTGACCCGCAATATCATTGCTGGCCTGCCGGGGGCGGAAGAGGGCTATACCCTGGATCAGTTCCGCGCCCGTCTGGCAGAGTATAATGGTATCGATAAAGCGCAGCTGCGGGAGAATATGGCCGTCTTCCTGCGGGCCATTGTCCCGGTAGCGGAAGAGGCTGGCGTGCGTCTGGCGGTACACCCGGACGATCCGCCGCGCCCCATCCTCGGTCTGCCGCGTATCGTCTCTACCATTGAAGATATGCAGTGGCTGAAAGAGACCGTCGACAGCATTCACAACGGCTTCACCATGTGCACCGGCTCCTACGGCGTACGCGCCGATAACGATCTGGTGAAGATGGTGGAGACCTTTGGCGACCGTATTCACTTCACCCATCTGCGCTCAACCTGCCGGGAAGAGAACCCCAAAACCTTCCACGAGGCGGCCCATCTGCAGGGCGATGTGGATATGGTGTCAGTGGTAAAAGCGATTTTGACCGAAGAGCAGCGGCGCAAACAGGCGGGCGATCTGCGTCCGATCCCGTTCCGTCCCGATCACGGTCACCAGATGCTTGACGATCTGCGTAAGAAAACGAATCCGGGCTATTCGGCGATTGGTCGCCTGAAGGGAATGGCGGAAGTGCGCGGCGTAGAGCTGGCGCTGAAGCAGACGCTGTTCCGCGATCTATTATAAGTTTCGCAAATTGCCCGGCGGCGCGCTGCTTGCCGGGCCTACGGGATCGTGAGGTTTTGTAGGCCGGGTAAGGCGGTTAGCCGCCACCCGGCATTGACATAATTTTAATCCGCGCGGCCCATATAGCGGCTCTCTTCGATGTGAATGCGGATCTTCTCGCCGGTAGTCAGGTATTCAGGCACCTGGATCACCAGACCGGTGCTCAGGGTGGCCGGTTTAGTACGCGAGCTGGCCGATGCGCCTTTAATCCCCGGTGCGGTTTCCACAATCTCCAGATCCACCGTCTGCGGCAGCTCCAGCGCCAGCAGTTGACCGTCCCACGTCAGAACCTGCATATCCGGCATGCCGCCTTCCGGCATAAACTGCAGCTCTTCTTCAATCTGCTCTTTGGTGAAGATATACGGGGTGTAATCCTCTTTATCCATAAAGACGTACTCGTTGCCATCTACATAGGAGAAGTCAACGAAGCGACGGGTCAGGGTCACGGTATCAACGATGTCATCGCCCTTGAAACGCTCTTCCACTTTCATTCCGGTACGGACGTCGGCGAAGCGCATTTTATAGAGGGTGGCTGCGCCGCGGGCGCTCGGGGACTGAATATCGATATTTTTTACAATCAGCAGCTTACCGTTGTAATTCAATACCATACCTTTTTTGATTTCGTTCGCTCTTGCCATGATGGATCCTGTGCGGAAAAGTGGGAAAAATATCGCGACAAAGTACTCGCGAGGGGCGCAGTTGGCAAGCCTCTTCGCCAGGTTTTGCATCTTCACTACGAAAAGTGTTAGCGTGCGGCAAAGCGTTGGCATTTGCTGCGCTATTCATCACTAAAAGAGAGCCGTTTTATGGAGTGTCGCCCGGACTGCGGAGCCTGCTGTACCGCCCCGTCAATCAGTAGTCCTATCCCCGGGATGCCCAACGGCAAACCAGCCAATACGCGCTGCGTGCAGCTCTCGGCGGATAACCTCTGCAACATCTTCGGCTCGCCCCTGCGTCCAAAAGTCTGTTCCGGCCTGCAGCCGTCGCGGGAGATGTGCCTCACCAGCCGCGACGAGGCGATGACGTACCTGCTTACGCTCGAAGCGGCCACCGCCCCCTAAACGTCCTTAATCCGTGCCAGGCAGACGGCGGCGAGCAGCACCATCACCAGCGCAATCCAGAATACGGCATGGTAGCTCCAGATCTCCGCCACCACCCCGGCCATTGAGCCCGCGATGATCCAGCCGACGCGGGTGGTATTGGTATAGAGCGTGGTCGCTGCCCCAGCCTGGCCCGGCATTAAATCCTGGAAGTAGAGCATGCCAATCCCCGCCAGAATGCCGATATAGATGGCGTTCAGCAGCTGGAAAGCCAGCAGCAGGGCTGGCGTATGCACCGTTAGCATTGCGATGTAGAACAGCAGACCGCCCGCCACCGCAATACGCATCAGGAAGCGTTTACCAAAGCGCCTGGCGTAGTAGCCCGCAATCAGCATCGTCGGGATCTCCAGTCCGGCGGCGGTGCCCATCATCACACCAGCAAGCTTCTCCGGCAGGTGCAGCTCCTCAATAATAAACAGCGGCATATTGATAATGTAGAGGCTATTGGTGCCCCACATCAGGGTGCAGATAGTAAACAGCAGCAGGGCGTCACGACGGTTGGTGCGTGGTGCTTCCACCACGCCGGAGGCGAGGCGCGGCTCTTTGCGCATGGCAGGCAGAAAGAGCCAGACCATCACGCCGCAGACAATAAAGGCTACCGCCGCGCTAAGGTACATCACCGTGAAGCCAAATCCCATCGCCAGGGCGTAGGCTAGCGGCGGGCCAATCACCCATGCCAGCGACACCTGGGCGCGCAGGATCGAGCTGAACATCACTGCTTCCCGCCCGGTATGGTCGGCGTGCTCCCGGGCCAGGGCGAACATCTGCGGGTTGGCGGTGGAGCCAAAGCTGCTCAGGAATACGCCGATAAACAGCAGGATAAAATAGTTGCGGTTCCAGGCAAACAGCACGCAGGCCAGCACGCCGAGCAGGCAGCAGAAAACGATCAGGTTTTTCCGGCTCCCTTTGCGGTCGGATCGTCCAGCGAGGAACTGGCTGACCAGGATGCCGATCACCGCGCTGCCGGTAAAGAAGAAGCCAACCATCGCCGGACGAACATGCACCTCGTTAGTCAGAAACAGGCTCAGGGTCGGGGTCTGTAACGCCCCGGCGATGCCGGTTAAAAAGGCAACGATCAGGAACGCGGCAGAGGTGAAATCAACGGATCTTGGGGCAGCGTCAGCAGGGGAAGTTTGCATCTTTGACTATTGTTTAGGGGAGAAAGAGGCGGATTTTACGCCGCTGGAGCGAAAATAGACAGCGATCAGGCCGGGATTTGCCACAAAAAAGCAAAACGCTATTTTGAAATAATTATCATTAAAGCTGACGTTGCTGAAACAGGGCCGTCGGCTGCAGGTTTATGTTCAGCATTGCGTCGGCAAGCGTTAAAGAAATGTGCATTAGCTCTAAATTTTTGCACCTAAATGAAGAGTTTCCTTGATCCCGGAAGGAGAGTGAGCAAGACTTCGTGAAACGTTTCAGCGTCATCTGCGCGATCGTTCCCGCGTCGATGACGCTCCATTTCACCAGCTAGCTGAAACGATTCAAGTTCAGCAGGAGTGGAGATTCATGTTCCAGTTATCCGTTCAGGACATCCATCCGGGCCAGCAGGCCGGTAATAAAGAAGAGGCGATTCGCCAGATAGCGGGCGAGCTGGTGCAGGCGGGCAACGTGGCTGACGGCTACGTGGCCGGTATGCTCGCGCGCGAGCAGCAGACCTCAACCTTCCTTGGCAACGGCATCGCTATTCCGCACGGCACCACTGATACCCGTGACAAGGTGCTGAAAACCGGCGTGCAGGTCTATCAGTTCCCGCAGGGCGTCCTGTGGGGGGAAGGGCAGGTAGCCTATGTCGCTATTGGTATTGCTGCCAGCTCCGATGAGCATTTGGGCCTGCTGCGCCAGCTGACCCACGTTCTGAGCGACGACGACGTGGCAGCCCAGCTGCAATCCGCCACGACTGCGGAAGAGCTGCGTGCCCTGCTGATGGGTGAAAAGCAGAGCGCTGGCATGAAGCTGGATAATGAAACCCTGACTCTCGACGTTGCAGCCAGCGATCTGGTGACGCTGCAGGCGCTGAACGCCGGACGTCTGAAAGAGGCGGGGGCGGTTGACGTTAACTTTGTGACCCGCGCCATCAGCGAACAGCCGCTGAACCTCGGCCAGGGGATCTGGCTGAACGACAGCGCCGAAGGCAACCTGCAGAGCGCCATTGCCGTCAGCCGGGCGGCAAACGCCTTTGACGTGAACGGCGAGCGCGCGGCGCTGCTGGTGAGCGTGGCGATGACCGACAACGGCCCGGAAGCGGTGCTGAAGCGTCTGGCTGACATTTTGCTGGCCAACAAAGCTGACCGTCTGCTGTCCGCTGACTCCGCCACGCTGCTGGCATTGCTCACCAGCGATGATGCGCTGAAGGCTGACGTGCTGAACGCCGAGTTTGTCGTGCGCAACGAACACGGCCTGCACGCCCGTCCAGGAACGATGCTGGTGAACACCATTAAACAGTTTAATAGCGACGTGACGGTTACCAATCTGGACGGCAGCGGCAAGCCTGCCAACGGCCGCAGCCTGATGAAGGTTGTGGCGCTGGGCGTGAAGAAGGGCCATCGCCTGCGCTTTACCGCTCAGGGTGAGGATGCTGAACAGGCGCTGAAGGCGATTGGCGAAGCCATCGCGGCCGGTCTGGGGGAGGGCGCATAATGAGCAGACGTGTTGCCACCATCACCCTTAACCCAGCCTATGACCTGGTCGGATTCACCCCGGAAATTGAGCGCGGTGAAGTCAACCTCGTGCGCACCACCGGCCTGCACGCTGCAGGTAAAGGGATCAACGTTGCCAAGGTGCTTAAAGACTTAGGGATTGACGTCACCGTCGGCGGCTTCCTCGGCAAAGATAACCAGGATGGCTTCCAGCAGCTGTTTAGCGAGCTGGGTATTGCTAACCGTTTCCAGGTAGTGCAGGGCCGTACCCGCATCAACGTTAAGCTGACCGAAAAAGACAGCGAGGTCACCGATTTCAACTTCTCCGGTTTTGAAGTGACCCCGGCGGACTGGGAACGCTTTGTCGCCGACTCCCTGAGCTGGCTGGGCCAGTTCGATATGGTCTGCGTCAGCGGCAGCCTGCCGGCCGGCGTCAGTCCGGAAGCCTTTACCGACTGGATGACGCGTCTGCGCAGCCAGTGCCCATGCATCATTTTTGACAGCAGCCGTGAGGCGCTGGTTGCCGGGCTGAAAGCCGCGCCGTGGCTGGTGAAGCCGAACCGCCGCGAGCTGGAGATCTGGGCCGGGCGTAAGCTGCCTGAGCTGAAAGATGTGATTGAAGCCGCTCATGCCCTTCGCGAGCAGGGGATCGCCCACGTGGTGATTTCGCTGGGTGCGGAAGGGGCGCTGTGGGTTAACGCTTCAGGCGAATGGATCGCCAAACCGCCGTCAATGGAGGTGGTAAGCACCGTTGGCGCAGGGGATTCGATGGTTGGTGGTCTGATTTACGGCCTGCTGATGCGTGAATCCAGTGAGCATACGTTACGCCTTGCGACCGCGGTCGCGGCGCTGGCCGTTAGCCAGAGTAACGTGGGCATTACCGATCGTACCCAGTTAGCCGCGATGATGGCGCGCGTTGACTTAAAACCTTTTAACTAACAGCAGGAGAGCATAATGAAAACGCTGCTGATTATTGACTCCGCTCTTGGACAGGCTCGCGCTTACATGGCGAAAACCCTGCTGGGTGCGGCAGCACAAAAAGCAAATCTGCAATTTATCGACAACCCGAATGAAGCGGAGCTGGCGATTGTACTCGGCTCCAGCGTGCCAAACGACAGCGCCCTGAGCGGCAAGAAGGTGTGGCTCGGCGACGTAAACCGCGCTGTAGCACATCCGGAGCTGTTCCTGAGCGAGGCGAAAAGTCACGCCGCGGTCTACAGCGCGCCGGTCGCCACTGCTGCGACTGCCGCTCCGGCGGCGAGCGGCGGCGTGAAGCGCATCGTGGCGGTGACCGCGTGCCCGACCGGCGTAGCGCACACCTTTATGGCGGCAGAAGCGATCGAAACCGAAGCCAAAAAACGCGGCTGGTGGGTGAAGGTTGAAACCCGCGGCTCCGTGGGTGCTGGCAATGCCATCACCCCAGAGGAGGTGGCCGAGGCGGATCTGGTGATCGTTGCGGCAGATATCGAAGTGGACCTGGCGAAATTTGCCGGTAAGCCGATGTATCGCACCACCACCGGCCTGGCGCTGAAGAAAACCGCGCAGGAGTTGGATAAAGCCCAGGCGGAAGCCAAGCCTTATCAGCCTTCTGGCAAAGCCCAGGCGGCGACGGAAGGGAAGAAAGAGGGTGCGGGCGCGTACCGTCACCTGCTGACCGGCGTCTCCTATATGCTGCCGATGGTCGTGGCGGGCGGTCTCTGTATCGCCCTGTCATTCGCCTTTGGTATTGAAGCGTTTAAAACCCCTGATACCCTGGCCGCTGCGCTGATGCAGATCGGTGGCGGCTCGGCGTTCGCGCTGATGGTACCGGTACTGGCAGGTTACATTGCGTTCTCTATTGCCGACCGTCCGGGTCTCACCCCGGGCCTGATTGGCGGCATGCTGGCCGTCAGCACCGGCTCCGGCTTTATCGGCGGTATCATTGCGGGCTTCCTTGCCGGCTATGTGGCGAAGGCGATCAGCCAGAAGCTGAAGCTGCCGCCGAGCATGGAGGCGCTGAAGCCAATCCTGATCATTCCGCTCTTCTCCAGCCTGGTGGTTGGCCTGGCGATGATCTACCTGATCGGCAAACCGGTTGCAGGCATCCTGACGGGCCTGACCCACTGGCTGCAGACTATGGGTACGGCGAATGCGGTCCTGCTGGGGGCGATCCTCGGTGGCATGATGTGTACTGACATGGGCGGTCCGGTTAACAAAGCGGCTTATGCCTTCGGCGTTGGCCTGCTGAGTACCCAGACCTATGCGCCGATGGCCGCTATCATGGCAGCGGGCATGGTACCGCCGCTGGCGATGGGTGTGGCAACGATGGTGGCCCGTAAGAAGTTTGATAAAGGGCAGCAGGAGGGTGGCAAAGCCGCGCTGGTGCTGGGCCTGTGCTTCATCTCCGAAGGGGCGATTCCATTCGCCGCGCGCGATCCGATGCGGGTGATCCCGTGCTGCATCGTGGGTGGCGCGGTGACCGGGGCTATCTCGATGGCGATTGGCGCGAAGCTGATGGCGCCGCACGGCGGTCTGTTTGTGCTGCTGATCCCGGGTGCTATTACGCCGGTGCTGGGCTACCTGGTGGCCATCGTTGCCGGTACGCTGCTGGCGGGTCTGGCTTACGCCTTCCTGAAGCGTCCGGAAGCGGAGATGGCGGTGAAAACCGCGTAACGCGTGCGGGATCAAAAAAGGCAGCCCACGGGCTGCCTTTTTTTGCGCCCGGTGGCGCTACGCTTACCGGCCTACAAGACCGTGAGATTTTGTAAGCCGAGCAAAGCGAAGCCACCGTCCGGCATTAAGAACATACAGCGACAGAGACGCCACTTTATGCTCGATATTAAAGCAAGGTGTTGGGTCCGGCTGAAAATTGCTGAGGCGTTCACTTACGGCCGGGGCAGCCCGCATGGATGCGGGCTGAGGGCGTGACTTACAGGGACGTTGCATCTCGCCCGACCCGAAAGCCGAAAGGGATAAGCCGAGGGAACCGCGCAGCGGCGATTTTCCCTGCCGGGAGCCCGGGTCGCCGGGGTGGTGGCGGTGAGCCACCCTGGCACGTTCACGTGTACAACTTTCTCAGATAAGCAGGGTAGTTGAGGTGAACGGAAACCACTGCGGGCTCGTATATTCTTCCTGCTTTTTTTACGCCCGGTGGCGCTACGCTTACCGGGCCTACAGGATCGTGCAGTTTGTAGGCCGGGCAAGGCGTAGCCGCCGCCCGGCGTTCCTGTCTTAAACCGTGGCTGTCTGCACCTGCTGCGCCTTCAGCCACGCAATCTCTTCATCCCAGATATCTGAGTTAATGGTCTCGAGGATCAGCGGAATACCGTCGAAGCGGGCGTCCTGCATGATCCAGCTAAAGGCTTCGTGGCCAATATTGCCTTCGCCCAGGCTGTGATGGCGGTCGACGCGGCTGGCAAAGGCGCTTTTGGCATCGTTGAGGTGCATTCCCCGTAAATACTGGAAGCCGACGATCCGCTCAAACTCGGCAAAGGTCTTTTCACAGGCCTCGCTGCCGCGCAGATCGTACCCCGCCGCAAAGGCGTGGCAGGTATCGATGCAGACGCCGACGCGGGACTTATCCTCTACGCCGTCAATAATTGCCGCCAGGTGCTCAAACTTAAAGCCGAGGTTGCTGCCCTGGCCTGCGGTATTCTCAATCACCGCCGTGACGCCCTCGGTTTTATCCAGCGCGATGTTGATCGACTCGGCGATGCGCGCCAGGCATTCATCCTCTGGGATCTGCATCAGGTGGCTACCGGGGTGGAAGTTCAGCAGGGTGAGCCCCAGCTGCTCGCAGCGCTGCATCTCATCAATGAAGGCTTCCCGGGACTTCTCCAGCGCTTCGGCTACCGGGTGCCCCAGATTAATCAGATAACTGTCGTGGGGCAGGATCTGGCCCGGACCAAAGCGGTGTTTTTCGCAGGCGGCCTTAAACTCGTTGATTGTCGCGCCACTGAGCGCCGCCGCCCGCCACTGGCGCTGGTTTTTGGTAAACAGGGCAAAGGCGGTGGCCCCGATCTCTGCCGCACGTACGGCAGCATTTGCCACGCCACCCGCCGCGCTAACATGCGCGCCAATAAATTTCATCTACTACTCCTGTAAAACCCGCAGGTAAAAACAAAGGCGTATGATAGCGGGTTCGCTACAGTAGAATGTATTGATTTATGCCATTAGATAATGAACCGCCAGGTTGATGGCGTCGCCGCCGACAATTAGCCAGGTAAAGAGCAGTAGCGCCATCAGCAACGGCCGTGCCCCTGCTTTGCGAATTGCGCTAACGTGGGTGGTTACGCCCAGCGCCGCCATTGCCATTGCCAGCAGCAGGGTATCCAGCGTAATCAGCATATCGATAGCGGCTTTCGGCAGCAGGCCGAAGGAGTTAAACACCGCAACCGCAATAAACAGGATCGCAAACCACGGGATCGTAATCTTGCTGCGTTGACCGTCGTTAGTCGGGGCCAGCTGCTTCACGCGGGCCGCAAGCAGGATGAGAAACGGTGCCAGCATCATTACGCGCAGCATTTTCGCAATGACCGCTGCACTCTCTGTTTCCGGGCTAACGGCATGGCCTGCGGCAACCACCTGAGCGACCTCGTGCATGGTCGATCCTATATAGATGCCGTAGCTCTCGGGGGTAAACCAGTGCGTAACCAGGGGATAGAGGGCCGGGTAGATGAAAATAGCCAGCGTGCCGAAAATCATTACCGTGGCAATGGCCACTGTCACCTTGCTGGATTCGGCTTTCAGCACCGGCTCGGTAGCCAACACCGCCGCCGCGCCGCAGATGCTGCTGCCTGCGCCGATCAGCCAGCTGGTGTGCTTGTCGAGGCCGAACACTTTCTGCCCCAGCAGGCAGGCCAGTAAAAAGGTGCTGGAGAGGGTCAGTACGTCAATAACGATGCCGCTGACGCCGACGTCAGCAATCTGAGAGAACGTCAGGCGAAAGCCATACAGAATGATCCCCAGCCGCAGCAGGTGCTGTTTGGCAAACACAATCCCGCCCTCGCAGGGCTGTCCAATCTGCGGATAAAGGATGTTGCCGAGCACCATCCCGATTAAAATAGCCAGCGAAAGCGCGCTAAAACCGGCACCGGAAACCGCAGGGATCGTGCCGCTCCACAGCGCCACGCCAGCAACGGCAGCGCTTAGCGCCAGGCCTGGCACGAGATGCCCCACGCTACGATGATGTTTTAATGTAAGTTCAGCCATAACCTTCTCCTCTGTCGGGATAAAAAGGTTACGTCGGGCTGGCTTAAAAATAAAATTGATTATATATTTATAATCAATCTATATAAGTGGTAAGTGCGATGCTTGCCCGACAGGATCCTGACCATGCATATCACCCTGCGCCAGCTGGCCGTCTTTGCTGAAGTGCTGAAAAGCGGCTCAACAACCCAGGCTTCCCAGATGCTCGCGCTTTCGCAGTCGGCGGTCAGCGCGGCCCTGACCGATCTGGAGGGGCAGCTTGGTGTGCAGCTTTTTGACCGGGTTGGCAAGCGGCTGGTGGTTAACGAGCATGGGCGACTGCTCTATCCCCGCGCGCTGGCCCTCCTTGAACAGGCCACAGAAATAGAGCAGCTGTTCCGGGAAGATAACGGGGCGATCCGCGTCTACGCCAGCAGCACCATCGGCAACTATATCCTGCCGGAGATCATCGCCCGCTACCGTCGCGACTTTCCAGGACTGCCGCTGGAGATGAGCGTAGGTAACAGTCAGGACGTGATTAATGCGGTAGCGGATTTCCGCGTGGATATTGGCCTGATTGAGGGGCCGTGCCATACCGCCGAGATTGTATCCGAGCCCTGGCTGGAGGATGAGCTGGTGGTGTTTGCCTCCCCGGCCTCGCCGCTGTTGCAGGGCGATGTCACGCTGGAGCGCCTTGCCAGTGCGCCGTGGATCCTGCGCGAACGCGGATCCGGTACCCGCGAGCTGGTTGACTATCTGCTGCTCTCCCACCTGCCACAGTTTCATCTCGGCATGGAGCTGGGCAACTCCGAAGCCATTAAACATGCGGTGCGCCACGGGCTGGGTATTAGCTGCCTGTCACGCCGGGTGATTGCCGAGCAGCTGGAGACCGGCACGCTTAAGGAGATTGCCATTCCGCTGCCGCGCCTGGTGCGTACGCTGTGGCGCATCCATCACCGGCAGAAGCACCTCTCCAACGCCCTGAAGCGTTTTCTGCGTTACTGTGAAATATAAGGGATTCTGTGCTTTACTTATAATCCATTACCGATCATGAAGCTCTCTTATAACCGCATATTTGAGCCAGAAGGATGTGGTGACGTCTGCTACAATCCCGCCTCATTTTTTTGATGGATAGCATTTTCATATGGTTTCCGAAACTAAAACCACACAAGCGCCCACGCTTCGCCGTGAACTCAAGGCGCGTCATCTGACCATGATCGCAATTGGCGGATCGATTGGTACAGGTCTTTTCGTTGCCAGTGGCGCAACCATCTCCCAGGCGGGCCCGGGCGGCGCGCTGCTCTCTTATATATTGATTGGCCTTATGGTTTACTTCCTGATGACCAGTCTCGGCGAGCTGGCGGCCTATATGCCGGTATCCGGTTCGTTTGCAACCTACGGCCAGAAGTATGTGGAAGAGGGCTTTGGCTTCGCGCTGGGCTGGAACTACTGGTACAACTGGGCGGTGACTATCGCTGTCGACCTGGTCGCCGCGCAGCTGGTGATGAGCTGGTGGTTCCCGGACACGCCGGGCTGGATCTGGAGCGCGCTGTTCTTAACCGTCATCGTGTTGCTGAACTGGATCTCCGTGAAGGGCTTTGGCGAGGCGGAGTACTGGTTCTCGCTAATTAAGGTGGCTACCGTCATTATCTTTATCATCGTCGGCGTGATGATGATCCTCGGCATCTTCCACGGTGCAAAACCGGCTGGCTGGAGCAACTGGGGCATTGGCGACGCGCCGTTTGCCGGCGGTTTTGCCGCCATGATTGGCGTCGCGATGATTGTAGGCTTCTCCTTCCAGGGTACCGAGCTGATCGGTATTGCGGCGGGCGAGTCAGAGGATCCAGAGAAGAATATTCCGCGCGCGGTGCGTCAGGTGTTCTGGCGTATCCTGCTGTTCTATGTATTCGCTATTCTGATTATTAGCCTGATCATCCCCTATACCGATCCGAGCCTGCTGCGTAACGATGTGAAAGACATCAGCGTCAGCCCGTTCACCCTGGTATTCGAACATGCGGGCCTGCTCTCAGCGGCGGCGATAATGAACGCGGTGATCCTGACGGCGGTCCTCTCTGCGGGTAACTCGGGGATGTATGCCTCTACGCGTATGCTCTACACTCTCGCCTGCGACGGTAAGGCGCCGCGTATTTTCGCCCGTCTCTCTAAGGGCGGCGTACCGCGTAACGCCCTGTATGCGACGACGGTGATTGCCGGGCTCTGCTTCCTGACCTCAATGTTTGGCAACCAGACGGTTTACCTGTGGCTGCTGAACACCTCGGGCATGACCGGGTTTATCGCCTGGCTGGGGATTGCCATCAGCCACTACCGTTTCCGTCGCGGCTACGTGATGCAGGGCCATAGCCTGAGCGATCTGCCGTACCGCTCCGGTTTCTTCCCGCTGGGGCCCATCTTCGCCTTTGTGCTCTGCCTGATTATCACGCTGGGTCAAAACTACCAGGCCTTCCTAGAAGACACCATCGACTGGGGCGGGGTCGCGGCGACCTATATTGGAATTCCGCTGTTCCTGATCATCTGGTTCGGCTACAAGCTGACCCGCGGAACGAAATTTGTCAGCTACAAGGACATGGAGTTCCCGAAAAGATTTAACAAATAAATCCTTTCACAATCAAGCCCTTTCATTTTGAAAGGGCTTTTTTTTGCCCATCATTTCTCCATAAATCCTCGCGTTGACATAACTTTTAACAATTAAATTGATAATCATTATTATTTGCTTTATCGTTACGCTCATCCTGCCAACGTAGCGGGAATCAGATAAAACCTTGTGAGCAAAACTTCTTAGATTTGTTGTAGTTATCTCATGGAGAAATGGAATGTTTAGGTTGAATCCCATCGTGCGGGGAGGGCTTTGTGCGTCCGCAATGGCGCTGGCGCTGCCCGCTTTTGCCGTCGACAGCGAATCCGACACCCTGGTCGTGACCGCCGCCGCCACCGAGCAGAATCTGAAAGATGCCCCGGCCAGCATTAGCGTTGTGACGCAGCAGGATCTGCAGCGCCGGCCGGTCAATAATCTGAAGGATGTGCTTCAGGACGTACCGGGCGTACAGCTCACCAACGAGGGGGATAACCGTAAAGGCGTCAGCATTCGTGGCCTCGACAGCAGCTATACCCTGATCCTGATCGACGGCAAACGCGTCAACTCCCGTAACGCGGTCTTCCGCCATAACGACTTTGACCTGAACTGGATCCCGGTAGATGCCATTGAGCGTATTGAAGTCGTTCGCGGCCCGATGTCCTCGCTGTATGGTTCTGACGCGCTGGGCGGCGTCGTCAATATTATTACCAAAAAGGTTGGCCAGCAGTGGACGGGCACCCTCTCCGCTGATACCACCCTCCAGGAGAAGCGCGATCGCGGGGACACTTACAACGGCCAGTTCTATACCAGCGGTCCGCTGGTGGATGGCGTGCTGGGCGTGAAAGCCTTTGGCAGCGTGGCAAAGCGTGAAAAAGATAAGCAGGAGCCGTCAGACACCACCGCGACCGGCGAGACTCCGCGCATCGAGGGCTTTACCAGCCGCGATGCAAACGTAGAGTTTGCCTGGACGCCCTCCGAAAATCATGACTTTACCGCCGGGTATGGCTTTGACCGTCAGGACCGGGACTCCGACTCTCTCGATCGCAACCGTCTTGAGCGGGAAAACTACTCTCTTAGCCACAACGGCCGCTGGGACGTCGGCACCAGCGAGCTAAAGTTCTACGGCGAGAAGGTGGATAATAAGAGTCCGGGTAGCAAACCCATTACCTCAGAAAACAATACCGTGGATGGCAAATACGTCCTGCCGCTGGAGATGATTAATCAGTTCGTGACCGTCGGCGGCGAATGGCGTCACGACAAGCTCAAGGATCCGGTTAACCTGACCGGGGGGAGCAGCAGCAACACCTCCGCCAGCCAGTATGCACTGTTTATTGAAGACGAGTGGCGTATTTTCGAGCCGCTGGCGCTGACCACCGGCATTCGTATGGACGATCATGAAACCTACGGTGATCACTACAGCCCGCGCGCCTACCTGGTCTATAACGCCACCGATACTGTGACCGTCAAAGGCGGTTGGGCCACCGCGTTTAAAGCGCCCTCCTTGTTACAACTTAGCCCGGACTGGGCCACCAACTCCTGCCGCGGCAGCTGCCGGATTGTGGGCAGCCCGGATCTGAAACCGGAAACCAGCGAAAGTTTTGAGCTGGGTCTTTACTACAGCGGGGAAGAGGGCTGGCTGGAGGGGGTGGAAGGCAGTATTACCACCTTTCAGAACGACGTTGACGATATGATCAGCATCAACCGTACCGCTGATGCCGCAGCCGCACCGTCCTACTCCAACTTTGTCGGCTTCTACACCAACGCCAACGGCCGCCGCGTCCCGACGTTCCGCTACTTCAACGTTAACAAAGCGCGCATTCGTGGCGTAGAGACCGAGCTGAAGGTGCCGTTTGACGATGCCTGGAAGCTGACCCTGAACTACACCTATAACGACGGTCGCGATCTCAGCGACGGCGGCGATAAACCGCTGCAAGAGCTGCCGTTCCACACTGCAAACGGTACCCTGGACTGGCAGGCGATGCAGGACTGGTCGTTCTACGTATCCGGTAACTATACCGGTGAGAAGCGTGACGTCAGCAACACCGGGAAAACCCCGGGCGGCTACGTGATCTGGAACGCGGGTGGCGCATGGCAGGCGACCAAAAACGTCAAGCTGCGTGCGGGGGTGCTTAACCTTACAGATAAAGATTTGAGCCGCGACGACTACAGCTATAACGAAGATGGCCGTCGTTATTTCATGGCGGTAGATTATCGTTTTTGATAGATACAAAAAAATAGGGGGGTGCCAGCCCCCCTGAAAATTACAACTTATTTCTTATTGTCAGAGGAGAGAGAGTATCTTACTAAAGCAATAATAATGGCTCTGATTTTATAGGGCCCAATAAATCCGGTAATAATCCCTATTAACGGGAAGATGAGATGATAGTGGTTGCCACGAATTAACACATCTAAAAAAGCCAGCGCGCTGACAACGCAGACTAAGCTGCTTATAATAATATTCCCTGGTGATGCTTTTTCTATGTACCCTGACCAACAGGATACGATAAACGCACTCAGACCGCAAAAAGTAGCCAATGGATGGCTAAGCAAGAATAAAATCAAACTAACGAGGTAGCTCATTATGGGTAACGCCTGATTTATTTAAATCGGCAAATACCGTAGACATTACCTGTGCTGTCTCTTTGTTATTTTTTACTTTCCACTGCGAATAGAACCATAATCTTTTACTGATGACGCTGCGCTTTAACACGGTGGTGTCGTCGACGTTGAGCAGGCTTAATAGCGGATCCGTTGAAATGATAACCGCATGATGGTTGTTAACTCTATCCATCATATCGATGAGATCGCTGTTACAAATTTTTTTGATATCCCTGAACTTTATTTTATCCTGCACAAAGAGTTCGGTCACGCTGCTGTCTGCATCAAAGTCATGGTATACGTCAATTTCCCCTCCGCGTAACATTTTTTCACAGGCGGCGGACGTCGAGTTGATAGAGATATCAAAGGATACCGGCTCGGATCGGGCATACTGGCTGAGAAAATTTTTATCAGCTATCACAATGTCATAGAAATGGAGCTCTGAGGAGAGATCGTCCTGCTTTATCTCATCGGCAAGAGTAAATTCATTATTGATATTGTTGTTTGATAGCGCCACGCTTAGGTGGCTTATTATTGATTTTGGTATACTGCGACTGCACATTATACGCGTGACGGGCAACCCGTCGTCGGTATGCATACAGTGTTCGATTTTAACCAGATCGTTATAGTAGGGCACGATCTTGTTATAAAGAATGGTACCAAATTTACTGGGTGTCATACCCTCCTTGGTTCTGATAAACAGTGGGATCCCCAGCGCCTGCTCAATATCTGAGATGGCCTTGCTCATAGGCGTTCTCGATATATGCATACGCTGGCAGGCCTTACTTACGCTGCCTTCCTCCATTACCGCTATAAAGTACTTAAGCTTATTAGAGATAAAAAGGTTCATTACTCCCTCCGACAGTGTGAATACTGCATCACAGGTAAGTTAACACTGAACAACATAGTGAAGATGTGCATTTTCTATAGGCATATGCCTGAGAATGGTGCGGCTATTGTATCGAGTTACATTTTTTTAACCTCAAAAAATAAAGATCGTTACGATTTATATATTTAATCAATGGGTGTTGGCTATCTATTTGATTTGTCAATAAATACACGGCTGACAGGCGTCACGCTTGACGTTTAAGAGAAATAAAAGGTTTCTGAAAGAGGTAAAAACGAGGGGCATTTCTGGAAAAGAGTTTTAGTTTTTGTTGGGACGATCACGGATATATTTTGTCACGGAAAGGAAATGCTTTAGCACCCTGATAGATCAGTTAAATAAGAATTAACTACCCCACGTTGGGCGGGGTAGTTAAATGAGTATGGTACTTAATTAGCCTGCAAGTAGTGGGCGTGAAAACGCAGGTGGTCTTCAATAAAGCTGGCGATGAAGAAATAGCTGTGGTCATAGCCCGGTTGCACGCGCAGGGTTAACGGCCAGTCGGTTTGGCGGGCGGCCTCGGCGAGGCGGGCAGGCTGCAGTTGCTCGGCCAGGAATGTGTCACCATCACCCTGATCGATAAGCGTCGGAATGGCATCCCCCGGCTGGCTGGCCTGCATCAGCGCGCAGCTGTCCCATGCCTGCCAGTCGCTGCGGTTATCGCCCAGGTAGGCGCTAAACGCTTTCTCTCCCCACGGAACCTGCGCCGGATTAACGATAGGCGCGAAGGCTGACACGCTGGTATATCTGTCTGGATTTTTTAACGCCATGATCAGCGCGCCGTGACCGCCCATCGAGTGACCGCTGATGGCGCAGCGATCGCTTACGTTAAAGTGCGCTTTCACCAAAGCGGGTAGTTCGTCGCGCAGGTAGTCATACATCCGGTAGTGGGCAGCCCACGGCTGTTGAGTGGCATTGAGGTAGAAACCTGCGCCTTTACCCAGATCGTACCCGGCGTCATCGGCAACGCTGTCACCGCGCGGGCTTGTATCCGGCATGACCAGCACGATCCCCAGCTCGGCCGCTACGCGCTGCGCCCCCGCCTTGGTCGTGAAATTCTCATCGTTACAGGTCAGGCCAGAGAGCCAGTAGAGCACCGGCAGCGGCGCATCGTTCGCCGAGGGCGGAACAAAAACGCTGAAAGTCATCGTACAGTTCAGTACGGCGGAGTGGTGCTGCCAGCGCTGTTGCCAGCCTTCATAGCAGCGGTGTTGTTCGAGCATTTCCATGCCTGTCTCCTCGGATCGTCATACTTTCGTCTGTTTGATTAATCATACAGATAATTCGCAAGCCGGGAGAAACTTTCACTTCCGCATAAAAGCAATATCAAGCATCATAAACGCAACTTTTTATTAACATTTGAGGCTGTTATGGCAGTACGCATTGCCCTGGCCGGGTTTGTAATGCTCATTGTGGCGATGGGGATAGGGCGCTTTGCTTTCACCCCCCAGGTGCCGCTGATGATCCGTGACGGCCAGCTCAGCCTGACCAGTACCGGGCTGGTCGCAGCGATGAACTACCTTGGCTATCTCATCGGTGCGTGGGATGCCATGCGTGCCCGCCATCATGTTGAGCAGAGGCTCTACGTCGGCATCGGCGGGGCGGTGCTGCTGACCTTTCTCTCTGCGCTGGCGGTAAATCCGCTGCTCCACGGCGTGCTGCGGCTGGTTATCGGCGTAATGAGCGGCTGGGCGATGGTGCTGACCGCCGCGTGGGTCGGCGATCGGCTGGCGCATACCGGCAGGCCGGGCCTTAACGCAGCGGTGTTTGCCGGCCCAGGGGCAGGTATTGCCCTTAGCGGTCTGCTGGCGGTGGCGATCCAGGCGTATGGGCTGTCGGCGGCGGCGGGCTGGCTGGTTTATGGCGTGCTGGCGCTGGTGCTTGTTGCGCCGATTGCCCGCGATCTCCCCCGGCCGGGGGCGCTGCACCGCAGCGGCGAGCAGCCGCAGCCGCTGCACCTGACCGGGAATATTACGCGGCTGGCGTGGAGCTACAGCCTCGCCGGGTTCGGCTATATTTTGCCCGCTACCTTTCTGTCGCAGATGGCAGCGCTGCGCTTTCCCGGTAGCCTGTTCGCCCAGTTTGTCTGGCCAGTGTTTGGCGTAGCCGCGGTGCTTGGCATCGCCCTTAGCGTGGCGCTGCGTCATCGCGGTGAGAGCCATCAGCGTCTCGCCGTGGTGCTCTGGCTGCAGGGGGTAGGGGTACTTGCCGCCTGGCTGCTGCCGGGCATGGCGGGGCTGGTTTGCGGCGCGCTGCTGGTGGGCGGCGGCTTCCTCTGTGCGGTCCAGCTGTCGCTGCTTTATGGCCGCGAGCTGGCGGCAGGGCATGCGCGCTATATGGCCGGGCTGCTGACCACCGGCTATGCCGTTGGCCAGCTGATCGGGCCGATGACCTCGGCGCTGTCGACCTGGCTAACCCACCGTCTGGAACCGGCGTTGGGTCTGGCAGGCGCGGCGCTTTTCATTGCCGGAGGGCTGGTTTGGCGGCGTCATGATGAAAGGTAATAGCAATTTCAATAATTATCATGACCGCACCACTAGCTTCTGTCGGCGTCCTCACGCACAATGATTGCGCACTTTGCCCCCTTAGCGGCAAAGGAGAGCATCACTTGCAGGAGAATAAATAATGCCATCACTCAGTAAAGAAGCAGCCCTTGTCCATGAGGCACTGGTCGCGCACGGGCTGGAAACCCCGCTGCGTCCGCCGGTCGACCTGGACAAAGAAACCCGCAAGCGTCTTATTGCCGGACACATGACCGAGATCATGCAACTGTTAAATCTCGATCTGAGCGATGACAGTTTGATGGAAACGCCGCACCGTATCGCCAAAATGTACGTGGACGAGATCTTTTCCGGCCTCGACTACGCTAACTTCCCGAAGATCACCGTCATTGAGAACAAAATGAAGGTGGATGAGATGGTTACGGTGCGCGACATCACGCTTACCAGCACCTGCGAACACCATTTCGTTACTATCGACGGTAAGGCAACGGTAGCCTATATTCCGAAAGATGCGGTAATCGGCCTCTCGAAGATCAACCGCATCGTGCAGTTCTTTGCCCAGCGCCCGCAGGTTCAGGAGCGTCTGACGCAGCAGATCCTTATCGCCTTGCAAACGCTGCTCGGCACCAACAACGTGGCCGTCTCTATTGATGCGGTGCACTACTGTGTGAAAGCGCGCGGCATTCGTGATGCCACCAGCGCCACCACGACCACCTCGCTGGGTGGGCTGTTTAAATCCAGCCAGAACACGCGGCAGGAGTTTTTACGCGCCGTGCGTCACCATAACTGATCCCGTCAACTACGCGCAGGGGCGACGCAATGGAACGAAATGTTACGTTGGATTTCATTCGTGGCGTCGCCATCCTCGGTATTCTGCTGCTTAATATCAACGCCTTTGGCCTACCGAAGGCGGCCTATATCAATCCGGCATGGTATGGCGATATCACGCTGCGCGATGCCTGGACCTGGGCGGTGCTTGACCTTTTCGCCCAGGTTAAATTCTTAACGCTGTTTGCGCTGCTGTTTGGAGCGGGACTTCAGCTGCTGCTCCCACGGGGCAAACGCTGGATCCAGTCGCGGCTTACTCTGCTGGCGCTGCTGGGCTTTATTCACGGCCTGCTATTCTGGGATGGCGATATTCTGCTGGCCTATGGGCTGATCGGCGTGATCAGCTGGCGGCTGGTGCGCGATGCGCCGGGCATAAAGAGCCTTTTTAACACCGGAATTATGCTCTATCTGGTTGGCATCGCCGTGCTGCTGCTGCTGGGCTTTATCTCTGGCAACCAGACCAGCCGCTCGTGGATGCCTGACGCGGCGAACCTCCAGTATGAGCAGTGGTGGAAGACGCATGGCGGTTATGAGGCGATCGACAACCGGGCGGACATGCTCTCCAACAGTCTGATTGCGCTGGGCGCGCAGTATGGCTGGCAGCTGGCGGGCATGATGCTGATGGGGGCGGCGCTCATGCGTAGCGGCTGGTTGAAAGGGCAGTTTAGCCTGCGGCACTACCGTAAAACCGGGGTGCTGCTGATCCTTGCCGGTATGGCGATTAACCTGCCAGCGATTATTGCCCAGTGGCAACTGGGATGGTCATACCGCTGGTGTGCCTTTCTGCTCCAGGCGCCGCGCGAGCTTGGCGCACCGCTGCAAACCATCGGCTATGCGGCGTTGGCCTATGGCTTCTGGCCGCAAATCTGCCGCTGGCGTATTGTGCTGGCGGTGGCCTGTGTAGGGCGGATGGCGCTGAGCAACTATCTCTTACAGACCCTGATCTGCACCACGCTCTTCTATCACCTCGGACTGTTTATGCGCTTTGACCGCTTACAGCTGCTGGCATTTATCCCACCTATTTGGGCCGTGAATATTCTCTTCTCTCTCCTCTGGCTGCGCACTTTCCGTCAGGGACCGGTGGAGTGGCTGTGGCGCAAGCTTACCGCCCGTGCGGCAGGCGTTTCACTCTCCCATACATCCAGATAACGATCTGGATCACAATCATTAACAAAACGGATGTAACCGTTTTCAGTGCTGTGACCTTCCTCACGTAGCGCCGCCGCTCCCCCTGCCAGAATAGCGCTCTTGCTAAACCCAGGGGGAAACTGTGAGCTGCTGCAAACTCATTCAGGAGGCCGGGCATGATTACCATTCGTGACGTGGCCCGTCGTGCGGGCGTCTCTGTCGCGACGGTCTCACGCGTGCTCAATAATAGCGCGATGGTCAGCCCTGACACCCGCGAAGCGGTAATGAAGGCCGTGGCACAGCTGGGTTATCGGCCTAACGCCAACGCTCAGGCGCTGGCGACGCAGGTCAGCGATACGATTGGCGTCGTGGTCATGGACGTCTCTGACGCCTTCTTCGGCGCGCTGGTCAAGGCGGTAGACACCGTCGCCCAGCAGCACCAGAAGTATCTCCTCATTGGTAACAGCTACCATGAGGCGGAAAAAGAGCGTCACGCCATTGAGATCCTCATCCGTCAACGCTGTAACGCCCTGATTGTTCACTCTAAAGCATTAAGCGATGAAGAGCTGGCCGGTTTTATGGAGCAGATCCCCGGCATGGTGTTGATCAACCGCGTGGTTCCCGGCTACGCCCACCGCTGCGTTGCGTTGGATAACGTCAGCGGGGCGGTAATGGCGACCCGGATGCTGCTTGCTCAGGGACATCAGCGTGTAGGCTACCTCGGCTCCAGCCATCAGATTGAAGATAACGATCTGCGCCAGCAGGGCTGGCGGCAGGCGCTGGCGGAGCGGGAGATCACCGCGCCCGAAGGTTGGGTGGGGGTGGGCGCGCCGGATATGCAGGGGGGAGAGGCGGCGATGGTTGAGCTGCTTGGCCGGAATCTGCACCTGACTGCCGTTTTCGCCTACAACGACAGCATGGCCGCCGGGGCGCTGACGGCGCTCAAGGATAACGGTATCGCCGTACCGCAGCATCTGTCACTCATTGGTTTCGATGACATCCCTATCGCCCGCTATACCGATCCGCAGCTAACGACGGTGCGGTATCCCATTGCATCAATGGCCCGGCTGGCGACTGAGCTGGCGCTGCAGGGGGCGGCGGGGGCGCAGGATCTGGCCGCGACGCACTGCTTTATGCCGACTCTGGTTCGCCGTCACTCGGTCGCGCTGCGGCAAACTGTGGCTCCGATCACTAACTCATAACATAGCTGCATGTAACCGTTTTCAATCTGTGAGTAAATTCACAGTATCTTAACAATGCGCTGACTATGATGTCAGCGTTCCAAAGCCTGAAACATTATGTAATACAGGCCGTTCGGCCAGGCATGGTGCATCGCAAGGAACAATCAATAAAGCTTTTCTGGAGCGTTACCGTACACGGAAGACCCAATTTTTAGAGTGACCTTCGGCGACAGTAACGTTTCACTATTCTGCTGCCCGCCGATCTTTATTCACAAGAACTACCCTGCATAAACCGGAGATACCATGAATAAGAAGGTTTTAACTCTGTCTGCCGTAATGGCAAGCATGCTTTTTGGCGCGGCAGCACATGCGGCAGATACCCGCATTGGCGTGACCATTTATAAATATGACGACAACTTTATGTCGGTTGTGCGTAAAGCAATTGAGAAAGATGCGAAAGAGACGCCGGACGTTCAGCTGCTGATGAACGACTCGCAGAACGACCAGTCAAAACAGAATGATCAGATCGACGTTCTGCTGGCGAAGGGCGTTAAAGCGCTGGCGATTAACCTGGTTGACCCGGCAGCCGCAGGTACGGTTATCGAGAAAGCGCGCGGCCAGAACGTGCCGATCGTCTTCTTCAACAAAGAGCCATCCCGCAAGGCGCTGGATAGCTATGACAAAGCCTACTATGTCGGTACCGACTCAAAAGAGTCCGGTATTATTCAGGGCGACCTGATCGCTAAGCACTGGGCGGCGAACCCAACCTGGGACCTGAATAAAGACGGCCAGATTCAGTTCGTTCTGCTGAAAGGCGAGCCGGGCCACCCGGATGCCGAAGCGCGTACTACTTACGTTATCAAAGAGCTGAACGACAAGGGTGTGAAAACCCAGCAGCTGCAGCTGGATACCGCCATGTGGGATACCGCAATGGCGAAAGATAAGATGGATGCATGGCTCTCTGGCCCGAACGCGAACAAAATCGAAGTGGTTATTGCCAACAACGATGCAATGGCAATGGGTGCGGTAGAAGCACTTAAGGCCCACAACAAATCCGCCATTCCGGTATTCGGCGTTGACGCCCTGCCAGAAGCGCTGGCGCTGGTTAAATCCGGTGCGCTGGCCGGTACCGTTCTGAACGATGCCAACAACCAGGCGAAAGCGACCTTTGATCTGGCGAAAAACCTCGCTGACGGTAAAGGCGCGGCTGACGGCACTAACTGGAAGCTGGAAGATAAAATCGTCCGTATCCCTTACGTTGGCGTGGATAAAGAGAACCTCTCTGAGTTCAGCAATAAGTAATTCATTGTTCTGCTTTCACTGGGCGCATCTTGATGCGCCCTTTTATAACGCGATGTGCGAGGCCAACAAGGTATAATTATGGTCAGCGATACTACTCAGTCGTCAGGTGAATTCTTGTTGGAAATGAGCGGCATCAACAAGTCATTTCCCGGCGTTAAGGCACTCGATAACGTTAATTTAAAAGTGCGCCCGCACTCCATTCACGCCCTGATGGGTGAAAACGGCGCAGGGAAGTCAACGTTATTAAAATGCCTTTTTGGGATCTATCAAAAAGATTCCGGCAGCATTCTATTCCAGGGTAAAGAGATCGATTTTCATTCGACCAAAGAGGCGTTGGAAAACGGGATATCTATGGTGCATCAGGAGCTTAACCTGGTGCTGCAGCGGTCGGTGATGGACAACATGTGGCTGGGGCGTTACCCCACCAAAGGTGTGTTTGTCGATCAGGATAAAATGTACCGCGATACAAAGGCGATTTTCGACGAGCTGGATATTGATATCGATCCACGTGCCCGCGTGGGGACCCTCTCCGTTTCGCAAATGCAGATGATCGAAATTGCGAAGGCGTTCTCCTACGATGCCAAGATCGTCATTATGGATGAGCCGACCTCTTCGCTGACCGAAAAAGAGGTCAACCATCTGTTTAAAATTATCCGCAAGCTGAAAGAGCGTGGCTGCGGTATCGTCTATATCTCGCACAAGATGGAAGAGATCTTCCAGCTGTGTGACGAAATCACCATCCTGCGCGACGGTCAGTGGATCGCTACCCAGCCGCTGGAAGGGCTGGATATGGACAAAATCATCGCCATGATGGTGGGTCGTTCGCTCAACCAGCGCTTCCCGGACAAGCAGAACAAGCCGGGTGAAGTGATCATGGAGGTGCGCAACCTGACCTCCCTGCGCCAGCCTTCGATTCGCGACGTCTCCTTCGACCTGCACAAGGGTGAAATTCTCGGCATCGCCGGGCTGGTAGGGGCGAAGCGTACCGATATCGTCGAGACGCTGTTTGGCATCCGCGAAAAATCAGGCGGCACCATCACCCTGCACGGTAAAACCATCAATAACCACACCGCCCACGAAGCGATCAATAACGGCTTTGCGCTGGTGACCGAAGAGCGCCGCTCAACGGGGATCTACGCCTATCTGGATATCGGCTTTAACTCCCTCATCTCTAATATCCAGAACTACAAAAACAAAGTTGGCCTGCTGGATAACAGCCGCATGAAAAGCGACACCCAGTGGGTGATTGACTCCATGCGCGTAAAAACCCCGGGCCACCGCACGCAGATCGGCTCCCTCTCCGGCGGCAACCAGCAGAAGGTGATTATCGGCCGCTGGCTGCTGACCCAGCCGGAGATCCTGATGCTGGATGAGCCTACGCGCGGTATCGACGTAGGGGCAAAATTTGAGATCTACCAGCTGATCGCTGAACTGGCGAAGAAAGAGAAGGGGATCATTATCATCTCCTCTGAAATGCCGGAGCTGTTAGGTATCACCGACCGTATTTTGGTTATGAGCAATGGCCTCGTTGCCGGAATTGTTGACACTAAAACGACAACGCAAAACGAAATTTTACGTCTTGCGTCTTTGCACCTTTAAGATCAGGGGCTTCTCATGAGTGCGCTAAATAAAAAGAGTTTTCTCACTTACCTGAAAGAGGGCGGTCTGTACGTCGTTCTTTTGGTGTTGCTGGCCATTATTATCTTCCAGGATCCCACGTTCCTGAGCCTGCTTAACCTCAGTAACATTCTCACCCAGTCCTCGGTGCGTATTATCATTGCGCTAGGCGTGGCGGGGCTGATCGTTACCCAGGGGACCGACCTCTCCGCCGGCCGTCAGGTTGGTCTGGCGGCGGTGGTGGCGGCGACGCTGCTCCAGTCGATGGAGAACGCCAACAAGGTGTTCCCTGAGATGGCCACCATGCCGATTATCGCGGTTATCGGTATCGTCTGCGTCATTGGCGCGGTTATTGGCCTGGTAAACGGGATTATCATTGCCTACCTGAACGTGACGCCGTTTATCACTACGTTAGGTACGATGATCATCGTCTACGGTATCAACTCCCTCTACTATGACTTCGTGGGCGCATCGCCGATCTCCGGCTTCGACAGCGGCTTCTCGACCTTTACCCAGGGGTTCGTTGCGCTGGGCAGCTTCCGTCTCTCATATATTACCTTCTACGCGCTAATCGCCGTGGCCTTTGTCTGGATCCTGTGGAACAAGACGCGCTTCGGTAAAAATATCTTCGCTATCGGTGGTAACCCGGAAGCGGCCAAGGTCTCTGGCGTGAACGTGGCGCTGAACCTGCTGATGATCTATGCCCTGTCCGGCGTCTTCTATGCCTTTGGCGGCATGCTGGAAGCGGGTCGTATCGGCTCGGCAACCAACAACCTCGGCTTTATGTATGAGCTGGATGCTATCGCCGCCTGCGTAGTGGGTGGGGTCTCCTTCAGCGGCGGCGTGGGTACCGTGCTCGGGGTAGTGACCGGGGTCATTATCTTTACCGTTATCAACTACGGCCTCACCTATATCGGCGTTAACCCGTACTGGCAGTACATTATCAAGGGCGGCATTATCATCTTCGCCGTCGCGCTGGACTCGCTGAAGTACGCGCGTAAAAAATAACCACTTTTTAGCCCAGTTATCAGGCCCGCCGCTTCGGCGGGCTTTTTCGTTACCGCTTCGTTGCTCAGTTTCATGGTAATAAGACATATTTTGTAATATTTTCAGCCAATAATATATCTGCCGCTTCGCTTAAAAAATATATTCGCCTATCTGCTTGATTTGTCGTTATAAGAAAAATATATAGCGCTCAGAATACTCCTGGTATGCTTCGCTGTTGATATTTCCTTGAGTTTTTGACTTGAACCCGGGGGAATTATGACTACAGTTAAACATGCCTGACGGGGGAATGACTTCCCTCTATTTTTAACCAAAACTGTATGTGGAAGGAGTATATTATGGCCCAACAACATCGTGGCGGTTCAGGAAACTTTGCAGAAGATAAACAGCGTGCATCTGAAGCAGGCCGTAAAGGTGGGCAGCAGAGCGGCGGGAACTTCAAAAACGACCCGCAGCGCGCATCTGAAGCAGGTAAGAAAGGCGGTCAAAACAGTCACAGCGGCGGTCGTTCATCCTGACCGTAGCACACATATATTATTTAGTTAATTAAAAACCAATTAAATAAATATGTATTGACTGTCGGTGGCAATCCTGTAATTAGATTTACAGGATTGCCACAATCCCTTATTAAGGATCTATTCCGGCGAGATAAAGAGGAATTAATTATGCCAGCAGTAAAAACCCTTGAAGATCTATTTATTCATGAACTGTCAGACATATACAGCGCCGAAAAACAGATTGCTCGCGCCTTGCCTAAATTAGCTCGTGCGGCAACCTCCGAAAAGCTGGTTACTGCTTTTGAAACGCACCTGGAAGAGACCCGCGGACAGATCGAACGTATTGACCAGATTGTCGAAGTGACAGAGGGTCTGCGTATCCGTCGCATGAAGTGCCACGCCCTTGAGGGGCTGGTAGAAGAGGCGCAGGAGATTATTGACTCCGTTGAAGCCGGTGAGCTGCGCGACGAGGGCCTGATTGGTGCGGCGCAAAAGGTTGAGCACTATGAGATTGCTTCCTACGGTACGCTGCGCACCCTGGCCCTGAAGCTGGGCTACAAAGAGGCGGCTAAACTGCTGGAAGAGACGCTGAACGAAGAGAAACAGACCGACGTGAAGCTGACCGGCATTGCCGAAGGCCAAAAATAAGGAGGCACTATGCGTACTTACTTTGTCAATGTTGAAAAAGACGATCCCTCTGAGTCGCCAGAGTCAGGTGACAAAAAGCCTGAGAAGAAGTAGCTCAGGCCTGAAGAGAACCGGTCAGCCATGCTGGCCGGTTTTTTATTTGCTTGTGGGAATGATAGAGATATGGCCGTTCTGCTCCAGAATGGCGTACTTGATATCGGCTAGCTTATCAATCCCCTGGCCGTTGCGGGCAAAAGCCATAATATCGTCATAGGAGATATCAGCCTGCTTCATTTTCTTCTCCAGCAGCCTGCCGTTTTCAACAAGGATCACCGGCGTACCATCAATGGTTGCTTCAACGCCCGGCAGATACCGCTTCAGGTAGCCAAACAGCATATCCACCACCACCAGCGTAATAATGGTTAGCGCCGCGCCGGTAACGGAAAAATCGTTGCCCAACAGCGCCTGCTGCGTCGCCTCGCTGATAATCAGCAGCAGGATCAGATCGAACGAGGTCATCTGCATAAGCGCCCGCCGTCCGGCAATCTTAAACACCACCATCAACACCAGGTAGATGGCTAATGCTCTGAGTACCATTTCCATATTGCGCTCCTAAGGGTAAGTAAACTGCCAGAAAGAGAGGGCCGGGCCGTTGTTAATGGTAACGGTACTTGTGCTGCTGCCTGGCTGCTGTGGAAGTAGCCCCAGCCAGATCGTTTCCCCGGAGAGCAGGCTGCTGTGCCCATACTCCAGTATCAGATTTTGGCCCTGGCTCCAGGTTTTATCCGGCTGCGGCTGAAGGGTATCGATCTTAAATGCCCGCATAAACTCCCCGCCCAGCGTCACGGTTAGCGTCTCGCCGCCGGCTGCTTTAGCAACTATCTTCATATCCACATCGCTCTGCTGGCGGTTGAACCGCTCGTAGCTTACCGTTAGCGTATTGTCGGCGCTGCTGCGTTCAACGTGGCTAAAGTGACCCCGGGAGAAGAGGCCGCTCAGGGCGGCCAGCACGATGAACAGCAGCACAAAGAAGCCGATGCGGCGGACATTGGCTTCAAAGCTTAACCAGACGTGTTTCTCCCGCACCGGTGGCGGATTCCGATCGGGCGGGGACGTTTTATGCATAGCGCTTTCCTGTTGAGATTATGCCTGCGGCTCTTCTTTAATACCCATCGCCATGACCTGCGCCGGATCGAACAGCGACAGGCTCTCTACCTCATCGAGCAGGATCACCTTGCGGAAATCCAGCGCCGACTGCGGCTCGGTATCGAGGTTGATATTGTGCTTGGCATACCAGGCACTGTAGTTGTTCTCAATATTGAGCTGGTGGGAGTGACGGTCCCGATGACCGCTCAGCATGGGGATCAGCTCAATATTTCTCACTTCGGTATCGTCAAGCGTAGCGCCGTGGATCATGCCAATGTAGACCCGCTGCGACTTAAGAGTGATCCACGCCAGCTGGCCTGTTTCCATACACTGGTAGAGCAACCCCTCGACGCCGTTGCCCCGCGTCAGAAACTTATATAGCTGGCGACGACCGTTGCTGTCGAGACGGGCGCTGCCTGCCCAGTTAGAGCGGTAGAGGCAGAACAGTATGGCAAAGGCGAGCATGATCACCACCGGAGCCTGAATGCCAAGAAAGCTCCAGTTCATGAAGGCCACCTGCAGACGGTGGTCTTCTGTACCAAACCACTGCGGCAGCGCATCCATGCCCATAGATGACAGCAGCAGCAACAGCCACAGCAGGGCGGTGGCGATAATGCCCTGGAGCATAAAGATGCAGCCGTAAAGGGCTACCAAAAAGTAGACGTCCCAGCCAAAGGAGCGGCGTAGTTTAAAGCGGGTAGAGAGATCGCGGCTGGTATACCAGTAGCCGGAAACCATCAATACCATAAATATTGCTGTCGCCATCTTATGCCCTCTTTAGTGCATCAACATGGCGGATAAAATCCTCTTTTACGGCCTGGCTGCGTACGTTAACCCGCGCCCTGCCGTCCTCATCAATAATGATCCGCTCGCCGTCATCGATAGATTCCTGAACGTTGCGGTGATCGGTTACCTGAAGCAGCTTTTCCGGACTGGTGAATAGATAGCGTAGAATTCTCACAATTAATAACCTCCTGTGTCAGTAACAGTATAGATGCCCTGCGGGGGAGGTTAAGAAGTGGCGATATGTAACGGCAAGTGGCATATTTTACAAAATCAATCAAAAGGGGAGAGTTCATGCACGCTTATGTTCATCTGGGGATCGCAATAGTGGCAGAAGTAATAGGTACAACGCTGATGCGCTACTCGGAGGGGTTCACGAAACTGTGGCCGACGGCGGCAACGCTGGGCTGCTATGCGCTAGCGTTCTGGTTTCTGTCCCAGACGATACAGTACATTCCTACCGGCATTGCCTATGCCATCTGGTCCGGGGTGGGTATCGTACTGATTAGCGCCGCGGGATGGATCTTTAGCGGCCAGAAGCTGGACCTGCCTGCCATCGGCGGAATGGCGCTGATTTGTGCTGGCGTACTGGTGATCAACCTCTTTTCTAAAAGCGTTGCGCACTAAAGTGTGAGCTAGAGCAGCCGGAACGCTCGATCTCAGGATGGTTTTAGCTATAGTTAAATTTTGCCGCTGACATATGCCAAGGAGAGGAGTATGTACTCATTTGTTGCGAGACAACCCATTTTTGATAAAAACATGGCGACCGTTGGCTGGGAGCTGCTGTTTCGTGACGGGTTAACCAACCGGTTTCCAGACGTCTCGTCTGAGTATGCGACAAAACAAATTATCTCCGATCTCTTCTTCTCTACGCCGCTGCCGTCGCTGGTGGGCAAGCACGCCTGCTATATCAACTTTCCCGGCGAGATGATCGTGCAGGGCTTTGCCGATGCGCTTCCTCATGACAAGGTTGTCATTGAGATCCTTGAGACGGCTACGCCGAATAACGAACTGCTGGCCGCCGTGCGTCGCCTCTATGCGGGTGGGTTTCAAATCGCCCTTGATGACTTCGCCCTGAAAAGCGAGTGGGAGCGCTTTTTTCCCTACATCAGCATTATTAAGTTCGATATCCAGGCCCAGAGCTTTGCTGAGATAGCTGACTATATTACGCAAAACCGCGACCGGCTGGGCAAGGTTACGCTGCTGGCGGAAAAGGTTGAAACTCAGGAAGAGTTCGATCAATACCGGGCGTTTGGCTTCGACCTTTTTCAGGGATACTTCTATAGCAAGCCAGAGGTGCTGCAAAACAAACGGCTATCGCAAAATAAGGTGTTGCAGATCCAGCTTATTGCCGAGGTCAACGCTCAAAATCCGGATCTGACGAAAATCGAAAACTATCTCAAGAGCGACATCAGCCTCTCCTATACCCTGATGCGCTACGCCCGCAATGTGGTCTATAACACGCGCGGCATTGAGATGGTAAAAAACAGCACCCTCAAGGATACGCTGCTCTATCTTGGCTTTAACGAGCTGCGTCGCTTTGTCTCGATCTCCTGCCTGACCAGCATCGCCAACGTGAAAACGACCGAGCTGTACCATATGAGCCTGGTAAGAGGGATGTTCTGCGAGCTGCTTGCCAAAGCGGCGGGACGAGAGGCGCTCTCTCATGACGCCTTCTTCTGCGGTCTGTTTTCACTGCTGGACGCTATTCTTGGCATCGCGCTGGAGGATCTGGTTAAGCAGATCGCCCTCTCCGAGCGGGTTACGCAGGCTCTGACCGAGAATGCTGGCGTGCTCTATCCGTTCCTGGATCTGGCCCGTCTCTATGAACAGCAGCGGTGGGATGAGGTTAACGCCGTGGCAAAATGCCTCGGTCTGGCGCCTGAAGCGGTAATAGAGATCATGAAACGCGCCACCGCCTGGGCAGACAACATCGCCTTCTGAGGCTTACTTTTTCGCTTTCGGTTGGATATCCATCAGCTGCTCCGGCGTGACGGCGGGGTAGCCCTGGGCATCGTCCGGCACATCCTGTAGCGAAGAGATGGGCAGCAGCGGGCCAAGGAAGCGCGGTTCGCGTTTAAAGATATAGAGATCCGCCAGCGCGCCAAGACGTGCGCCAAATTCCCGCACCCGCACGGTGAGCATATCTTTCGGCGAAGGCACGGCGTAGCACTGGGCCTGAATGCCCCGGTGCAGGGCGATAAACAGGGCACGCTCGCAGTGGAAGCGCTGGGTAATGATTATAAAGTCGTTGGCGTCGAAAACCTTACGCGTGCGCACGATGGAGTCGAGGGTACGAAAACCCGCGTAGTCGAGCACGATATCCTGGGGATCCACCCCGGCAGCAATCAGATCTTTGCGCATGGTCACCGGCTCGTTATAGCTCTGCAGGGCATTATCCCCGCTCAACAGCAGGTAGTTCACCTTGCCGCTGTTATAGGCGTTGAGCGCCCCCTGAATGCGGTAGCGATAGTACTGATTGATCACCCCGGTACGGTAGTACTTGGCGGTCCCCAGCACCACACCTACCTGGCGATAGGGCAGATCCTGCAGGTCATCATAGATCCACGGTGAGGTTTTCCAGCTTATCCAGCGGTCAAGGCCAAGCGCGGTTAACAGCAGCAAGCCGATGATGACTAACAGGCTGTATAACAAACGCTTTAACATGCAGATAGCTCGGTACAGGGATGAAATTTCATTCAGGCTACTTTACCCGCAGAGGAAGCGCAAGAATCTGCGATTCAACTGCGGCGATTTTCATCACAACATTTTCATTGTGTTACCCGTTAAGCATTAACGGATCGACGGCAGGCGCATGGCCCGCCGTCGGTCAGGCTGAGAGCGCCACACGCTCAACGTAGCGACAGCCCAGCGCTCGCAGGGTGGCGGAAGTGGCATCCCACTGGGTCAGGGCGGCATCCGGGCGTTCGGCCAGCACGGCCCGGCGCATATCCGGATAATCGTAGCCATTCAGGCTCAGTAGATTTAGCGCGCCCTGTAACGGCGGCAGGGACGGGTTGAAAGCCGCATTTTCTGCATAGCGCCCGGCGAAAATTTGCCCGTTGCTCAGCTCGATGGCGACGCCGGAGGGGGCGTTGCTATAGGGCGCATGGCTCTGGTTGGCGGCGGTGATGGCCGCCTTGACCAGCGCTTCGCCCTCTAACGGGAAACCGTGGTTCTCGTCATCCATCAGTAGGGTATTAATCTCGAGGTCTTTGGGACCAAAGGCGTCGGGCAGGTAGTCCGCCAGGGTATGCGGCGCGCGGCCCGGGAGGGCGATACGCAGATCGAGGCCGCTGTTCAGCTCGTTCATAAACTGCCGGCAGTGGCCGCAGGGGGTGTAGTTAACGGTGATAGCGACCAGGGACGTTTCGCCCCGCAGCCAGGCGTGGCTAATGGCGCTCTGCTCGGCGTGGACGGTCTGCTGCATGGTGGAGCCAAGAAACTCCATATTGCCGCCGAAGTACCATGTGCCGCTCACGCCACGGGCGATGGCGCCCACGTTAAAATGCGAGAGATCGGCCCGGGCGCAGGCGGCGGCCAGCGGTAAGAGCGCAAAGGCCAGCGCGTCTTCATCCAGCCCCGTGGCGCTTGTCAGCACCTTCACCTGCTCCGCGCTCAGCATGGCGGGAAAATGATCGTCCGCAAGAATAGGTGCCAGAGCGGATTGCAGATCCGCCGCAAGGTTAGCGAAAGCCGAGTGAAAACGTGAATGCATGGCGTTGCCTCATAGCAGTGTAATGGGAGCCTAGTGTAAAGAGCAGAAGGCGCTTAATATGTGATTCACATCACACTGTGTATGCAACTTATGAAATTCAAATTAAAAATGCGCGACGCATCGCAAATTTTAGCCCACTAGCGTCAGGATCAGTGGGAAGAGCAGGGGTGCCATCAGGGAGGTGATAATCCCGCAGATCACCAGCGCCAGTGAACTGAATGCGCCCTCCTGATAATCCAGCTCCGCGCAGCGTGCCGTGCCCAGGGCGTGAGAAGCGGTGCCCATCGCCAGCCCGCGTGCCGCTTTGGTACGAATACGCATCAGATTGAGCAGGGTATGACCAAATACTGCCCCAAGGATGCCGACAAAGATTACGCAGACCGCGCTGATGGCCGGAATGCCGCCGATGCTGCCGCCTACCGCCATCGCAATCGGGGTAGTGACTGATTTTGGCAGTACCGAGGCAGCGATCTCCGGCGAGGCGCCCATCAGCAGCGCAATAGTGGTGCCGGTGACCATCGCGACCACGCTGCCGATAAAGCAGATGGAGATGATCGATTTCCAGCGGGCGCGGATCTGATGCAGCTGCTCATAGAGCGGGTAGGCCAGCGCTACCACGGCGGGCTGAAGCAGATCGTTAAGGATTTTACTCCCGGCAAAATAACGCGCGTAGGGAATGCCGGTCAGTAGCAGGAAGGGGATCAACACTACCATCGCTACCAGCAGCGGATTGAGCAGCGGCATCTTAAAACGCGCCGCCAGCTTGCGGGCCGCAAAGAAGACCGCCAGCGTTAGCGGCAGCGACCACCAGATATTTTCCATCACGATTTTGCTCCTTTCTTACTCGTCACCTTGCGCTCGCCGTGCACCAGATGCGAGCTCCAGCTCACCACCAGGAAGACGATAAGCGTGCTGATCGCGCAGGAGACCACCACCGGTCCAAACTGCGCCCGCAGCACGTCGTAGTACTGCATCACGCCGACGCCAATGGGGACAAACAGCAGCGCCATGTAGCGGATCAGCACGTAGCAACCGGGGTTAACCCATTTCGCCGGCAGAATTTGCAGTGCCAGCAGAACGAACATGATCAACATACCGATAATGCTGCCAGGGATAGTGATGGGCAGCAGGGAAGAGATAGCGATCCCGGCATACAGGCAGGCATAGATCAGCACAAAAGCGCGAACATACTGCCAGACAACGGTCAACGATTTAGACATGGTGAAAGCCTCTGATGAAACGCATTCATCATACAATTGATTCGATAACTGTGCTATCGATCACATCATGAATTGTGAGCATACCAAATATTCCTGAATGGAACGTCAGACATTCCTACAAGATTAGGCGTAAACCGCGCGATAAAGCCCCTTTCACCCATGAGCCAGAGACGCTACCATACGCGCCTCTTTTCAGACGGGTAACGTTATGCGTGTATTACTGGCACCGATGGAAGGCGTGCTCGATTCGCTGGTGCGCGAGCTGCTGACCGGGGTAAATGATTACGATCTCTGCATCACTGAATTTTTACGCGTGGTCGATCAGCTACTGCCGGTAAAATCATTCTATAAGATCTGCCCGGAGCTGCATCGCCAGAGCCGCACGCTGAACGGTACCCCGGTGCGGATCCAGCTGCTGGGTCAGTACCCGCAGTGGCTGGCGGAGAACGCCGCCCGCGCCGTGGAGCTGGGCTCGTTCGGGGTCGATCTCAACTGCGGCTGCCCGTCAAAGCTGGTAAACGGCAGCGGGGGCGGGGCCACGCTGCTCAAAGACCCTGAGCTCATCTACCGCGGCGCGAAGGCGATGCGCGAAGCCGTGCCCGCCTCGCTGCCCGTCACCGTTAAGATACGCCTCGGCTGGGACAGCGGCGCGCGACAGTTTGAGATTGCCGACGCGGTGCAGCAGGCGGGGGCCACGGAGCTGGTGGTGCATGGCCGCACGAAAGAGGATGGCTATAAGGCGGATCGTATTAACTGGCAGGCGATCGGTGAGATCCGTAGGCGGTTGACTATTCCGGTGATTGCTAACGGCGAGATCTGGGACTGGCAGAGCGCGCAGGATTGCCTGGCGGCGACCGGCTGCGATGCGGTGATGATTGGCCGGGGCGCGCTGAACGTGCCTAACCTCAGCCGGGTGATCAAATACAACGCGCCGCGCATGCCCTGGCCGGAGGTAGTCGGCCTGCTCCAGCACTACAGCCAGCTTGAGAAGCAGGGTGATACGGGGATGTATCACGTGGCGCGTATAAAGCAGTGGCTGGGCTACTTACGTAAGGAGTATGCCGAAGCCGACGGCCTGTTTAGCCAGATCCGTACGCTGAAGCGGTCGGCGGAGATTGCCATCGCCATCGAAGCGGCCGCTAAACATATTCGGTGACAATGCTTTCTTTTATATCATTGATAAGGTGAATATTTTTCCAGCTGTGTCTTTTTATGACTGGCTGTGTTTTGCCACGCTTACCTAAAAAACAGGGTAAAAGTGTGTGTACTCTGCAACGCCCTGGTTTGACAGAGCGTGTCTATGAATCGTCCCTTTATCCTCGCCGCTGCGGCGTGCTTCCCGCTGGTATCCCTTCTTAGCGGGTGCGCGCCGATGCATGACAGCGTCGTCCTCCTGAAAGAACAGGCCCCGGCCGCGGCGGCTACCCATAGCTTACCTCCGGCACTGGCTGCGGGCTGGCCGCAGAGCCAGTGGTGGCAGGCGTACCACGATCCGCAGCTTAACGCCCTGATTGAGCGCGCTCTGGCTCACGCCCCGGATATGCAGGTTGCAGAGCAGCGTATTCACCTTGCCGAAGCGCAGGCCCAGCGCGTCGCCGCCAACGATGGCCCCGAGGTCGATTTCTCTGCCGACGTAGAGCGGCAGCGCATGTCTGCCGAGGGGCTGATGGGACCCTTTGCCATAACCGATCCTGCCGCCGGAACCACGGGTCCCTGGTATACCAACGGCACCTTCGGGCTTACCGCTGGCTGGGATCTGGACCTGTGGGGGAAAAACCGTGACGAGGTGGCCGCCCGCATTGGCAACGTACGCGCCCATGAAGCGGAACGTCAGCAGACGCGTCAGCTGCTGGCCATCAGCGTGGCGCGCCTTTACTGGCAGTGGCAGACCGAGGCGGCCATCAGTCAGGTGCTGGATGAGATCGAGCGTGACCAGCAGACGATAGTTGCCGCCGATGGTCAGCTCCATCAGGCGGGCATTACCTCCTCGGTGGCGGACGCGGAGAACAGCATCGACGAAGGGAAAACCCGTCAGCAGCAGAGCGAGGCCAGGGGTAAAATGCGGGTCATTGAAGCCCGCCTGATGGCATTAACGAACAGCAGCGCAGCCACGCTGCATCTGCAGCCCATCGGGCTGCCGAAGGTGGAGGGCAAGATGCCTGCGCAGCTCGGTTACGATCTGCTGGCCCGCCGTCCGGATCTCCAGGCGGCGCACTGGTACATTGAGTCCTCACTCAGCAGCGTGGAGGCAGCAAAGGCGGCTTTCTACCCGGATCTTAATCTGATGGCGTTTTTGCAGCAGGACGCCCTGCACCTGAGCGATCTTTTTCGCCACTCTGCCCAGCAGATGGGCGTTACCGGCGGGCTGACGCTGCCGATCTTTGACAGCGGGCGGCTGAATGCCAGCCTGAACGTCGCTGAAGAGGAGCATAACCTCTCTATCGCCAGCTACAACAAGGCGGTAGTCGATGCGGTTAACGAGGTAGAGAAGGCGGCGGTGCAGGTTGCGACCCTGGCGGACGAAAACCAACGTCAGAAGCAGATCGAGCAGGATGCCGGACGGATCGTTGCGTTAGCCGAAGCACGTTTTAAGGTAGGGATTATTCCCGGCATGCGGGTCAGCCAGAGCCGTCTGCCGCTGCTTCAGGAGGAGATTAACGGTATTACCCTGCACGGCCAGTGGCTGGATGCCACTCTGCAGCTCACCTCCGCGCTGGGCGGGGGGTATCATCAGGTGTGATAAGTGTGTTTTTCCTGTAGGCCCGGTAAGCGCAGCGCCACCGGGCGTTACCCGGCGTGCTAAACTTTGCCCCCTTGCGGGGGCCATGTTCATTCGAACATCTTAGAAAATCATCTTAAACACGCCGGTTACCACCAACAGCCCAATCAGAAAAATAATCAAAATAGCCCAAAGTAAAATTTTCATCGTCCTGTCCTTTTGTTGTGACGTCTTGCTGATACCTCTGAAAGCATAGGCAATTATCTCCCGTTTTGCCTGGCCGAAGCAGAAAATGGCCTGCCGCCTTGCGATAGTCGGGAACTCTCTATACTTACTGTTCAGCTTTTCGCGTTCTCCCCCTATCACTTCTTTTTGCGGAGGTTCTTATGGGCACGACAAACAAGGTTGCCATCGTCACGGCGTCAGATTCAGGTATCGGTAAGCAGTGCGCGTTAGTGTTGGCGCAGCAGGGGTTTGACATTGGTATCACCTGGCACTCGGACGAGGAGGGGGCGAAAGCGGTTGCTGAGACCGTTGCCTCATTTGGCCGCCGGGCCGAAACCGTGCAGCTCGATCTGAGTAACCTGCCCGAGGGTGCGCAGGCGATCCAGACGCTGATCGACAAGTTTGGGCGTATCGACGTACTGGTGAATAACGCCGGGGCGATGAGCAAAGCCCCGTTTCTGGAGATGGAGTTCAAAGACTGGCGTACCGTCTTTACCGTTGACGTTGACGGCGCGTTCTTATGCGCGCAGATCGCTGCCAGGAAGATGGTGGAGCAGGGCGAGGGTGGGCGCATTATCAATATCACCTCGGTACATGAGCACACCCCGCTGCCGGAAGCCAGCGCCTACACCGCCGCCAAGCACGCTCTTGGCGGCCTGACCAAGTCAATGGCGATGGAGCTGGTGCAACACAAAATCCTCGTCAACTCGGTTGCGCCTGGGGCAATCGCCACCCCAATGAACGACATGAAGGATGACGATGTGCAGGAAGGCTCGCTGCCGACTATTCCCCTGACCCGGCCCGGCAGAACCCAGGAGATTGCCAGCCTGGTGGGCTGGCTCAGCTCTGGGGACGCCAGCTACACCACCGGCCAGTCGTTTATCGTTGACGGCGGCTTTATGCTGGCCAATCCACAGTTCAAGCCCCAGTAAGCCGCAGACGGGAGGGGTTACTCTCCCGTCTCTCTGTTTTTTGCCAGCCAGCGTTTGATTACCGCCCGCAGAACAAAAGCGAGGACAACTGCCAGGATCAGCCATACCCAGTGCTTCAGGTGCTGGTCCAGGGTGTGCAGCCACGGGCCCACCACCTCGCCGCCTACATAGCCGAGGGTAGTAAAGATCAGCGCCCAGACAAGCGCGCCAATGATATTGAGCGGAATAAAGATCCGCGGTGACAGGCCGCTGGAGCCAATCAGCAGCGGGCCGATGATGCGAAAACCGTACATAAAGCGGGTGCCAATCACAAACAGCCAGGGCCGTTTTTTGATTAAGCGCTGGGCGCGATCGATCTTATCCTGATGGCGTGAGAAGTGGCCCAATACGCGATCCCCCAGGCGGCGGCCAAGCAGAAAGAGCAGCTGATCGCCAATCATTCCCCCTAATGCCACCGCTGCGACTACCAGCCAGAAGCGCAGCAGGCCCTGATGTGCTGCCACACCGCCGAGGAGGGTAATCGTTTCACCTTCTGCCACGCTGCCCACGACGAGCGCGGCGTAACCGTAGTGCGCAATCAGGCTGTTGATATCCATGCGAGTTATGCTTTCTCCAGAGTGAAAATATGACTTAAGCATAGCGTCAGAAGAGCGTTAGCAAGGATGCGACGTGGCAGAGAGCGTTTCTTTGCACAAAAAATAATCAGCATTTGCATTATACTAAAGACGTTATCATCAGGGCTGACAGCAAGGGGGCGTTATGAACCATGTCTGGGGACTCCTGTCCCATCCCGATCGTGAAATGAAAGTGATCCGAGGCGAAAACGAAACGATTTCGCATCACTATACCCACCACGTTCTGCTGATGGCGGCGATCCCGGTTGTCTCCGCATTCATAGGTACCACCCAGCTTGGCTGGCATTTTGGCGAAGGTGTTTTCTCAAGGCTGTCGCTCTCCACGGCATTGTTACTCGGCATTCTCTTCTATGGCCTGATGCTGGCTGGCGTGGCGGTGATGGGACGGGTTATCTACTGGATGGCGCGTAATATTCCCCAGCGGCCGTCGCTGGCGCGCTGCATGGTCTTTGCTGGCTATGTCGCAACGCCGCTCTTCCTGAGCGGGCTGGTCGCGCTCTATCCGCTGGTCTGGCTCTGCGCGCTGGTGGGAACGGTGGCGCTGTTCTATACCGGCTATCTGCTCTACGTCGGCATTCCGACCTTCCTGAACATTAATCAGGAGGAGGGGCTGAGCTTCTCTAGTTCGACGCTGGCGATTGGCGTGCTGGTGCTGGAAGTACTGCTGGCGCTGACGGTGATACTCTGGGGTTACGGCTACCGCCTGTTCTGAACCTGACGCGATCTGCGCGTAACGTTCAGCAAACAATCTTCTCTGGCGACAACGCATGATGGCAGCTATCATGCGTTGGCCAGCTTTTGCTTTTTTCTACCGGCAAAGGCGGTGTGCGTCACACGCGCGTGAATAATCACCAGAAGTCTCACCATGCTGAAATTTCGAGTTTCCCTGTTAAGCCTTGCTCTGCTGCTGGCCGTCCCCGTCGCTCCTCAGGCGTTGGCCAAAACCGTTGCTGCTACCTCCGCTGCCCAGCCAGAGATCGCCTCCGGCAGCGCGATGATTGTCGACCTGCAAACCAACAAAGTGATCTATGCCAGCCATCCGGATCTGGTGCGACCGATTGCCTCTATCACCAAGCTGATGACGGCGATGGTGGTGCTGGATGCCCACCTGCCGCTGGATGAACGTCTGAAAGTCGACATCAGCCAGACGCCAGAGATGCGCGGCATCTACTCTCGCGTACGCTTGAACAGTGAAATTAGCCGTAAGAATATGCTGCTGCTGGCGCTGATGTCTTCAGAGAACCGCGCCGCCGCAAGCTTAGCCCACCACTACCCGGGCGGCTACGATGCGTTTATTCGGGCGATGAATGCGAAAGCAAAATCCCTGGGCATGGTGCATACCCACTTTGTGGAGCCGACCGGGCTGTCGATCCATAACGTCTCTACCGCGCGCGATCTCACGAAGCTGCTGATTGCCAGCAAGCAGTATCCGCTCATCGGCCAGCTCAGCACCACCCGGGAAGAGATGGCGACCTTCTCCAGTCCGGCCTACACCCTGCCGTTTCGCAATACCAACCACCTGGTCTATCGCGACAACTGGAATATACAGCTGACCAAAACCGGCTTCACCAATGCCGCCGGGCACTGCCTGGTGATGCGTACGGTGATCAATAACAAACCGGTAGCGCTGGTGGTGATGGACGCCTTTGGCAAATATACCCATTTCGCCGACGCCAGCCGCCTGCGTACCTGGATTGAGACCGGTAAGGTCCAGCCCGTGCCCGCATCGGCGCTGAGCTATAAGCGCCAGAAGGCGGCCCAGATGGCGATCAACGCCACCGGCAGCGCGGCGCAAACCGCGCAGAATGATTAATTAACTGCTGTTAATTGACTACTCCGGCAGCGTCCAGTCTCCATCGTTGAGCGGGCGCTGCATAATCAGCGTATCCCGCCAGTCGCCCTTCTTGTAGCCAACGCTGCGCAGCTGTCCCACCACTTCAAAGCCGTGGCTTTTATGCAGGCGCAGAGAGCCTTCATTTTGATGGCCGTCGCCAATCACCGCCACCATCTGCCGCCACGGGCCCTCTTCACAGCGGGCGAGCAGGGCCTGCATCAGCGTGCTGCCGATCTGCCGCCCGGTCAGGGTGGACTCAATGTAGATAGAGCATTCAAGGGTATAGCGATAGGCGTGGCGCGGGCGATAGTGTCCCGCGTAGCAGTAGCCCACGATGATGCCGCGATAGAGCGCCACCAGCCACGGCAGGCCTTCGCCGGTAATTTTCGCGATGCGCTGACGCATCTCGTCGATGGTAGGGGGCACCTCCTCAAAGGAGGCGCGGCCATGCAGAACATGCCAGGCATAGATCGCTGAGATAGCGTGTACGTCGTCCGGCCGGGCATCGCGGACTTCAACGTCGGTTATGGCTAAAACATCAACAGCAGACATCGCGCTGTACTCCTTTACGACCGGGGCTGGTCAGCGCCTTCGCCCCAGTACTTCCGCTTACTGGTTTTGCCAATGCCGGGATTCATACTGTTAGTGGGATCGAGCTCGCGATAGTTGCGTTTCAGGCTCTCCGCCGCTTCATACAGATGCCCGACGTTATGTTCAGCCGGATACTGCGCGCCGCGCTCGTGCAGCAGCGCCAGCATCTGCTCTTTTAGCTCATGGACATCAACGCCTCGCTTGACGATGTAGTCCTGATGGAAAACGTGACAGAAAAAGTGGCCATAGTAAAGCTTATGCGTCAGTTTGCTGGCGATCTCTTCCGGCAGCGTTTCAAACCACTCGGTGTCGTTACGCCGCAGGGCGATATCCAGAGCCAGGATCTCCTCTACCTCATCGGCATGCACGGCCTGATAGCGGATCGCCGCTCCCGCTGCGGCAAAGCGGTGCAGAAAGGCTTTATTACCCTCCTCGGTGGTGCAGGCGAAGAAACCGCCTTCGGCCTCGGTGAAGTACTCCTTCAGCCAGCTTTGCGCTTCGGCGATGCCGTCTCCGGCCATCTTCAGCAGCAGGTGGTGCTCATACTTGTTGCGCCAGCTTTTCATCCGTGGCGGCAGATGCCCCGGGAAGACGCTGCCTACGCGCTGCATCAGGCGATCGGTAAAGTGGGGCTTAAACAGCGTCACCTTCTCCAGCATGGCGTCGGCACGCCCCTTGAGGGTGAAGAGCAGCGGCATCTTGTCAGTACCGAGCTTGTCGATCATCAGGAAGGTATCTTTGCCGTAGCGCTCGGCGATATCGTAGATATCCCGATGCATATACTCCGCTGCCACCGGCAGGTTATCAAAATTGGCCAGCATATGACGGCGGATCTCCGTCAGTACCGCCGGCTGATTGGTGCCGATATAGAACACCTGCTGGCGCTTGGCGGCGGCAAAGGTATCGAGGCGCACGGCAAAGACCGCCAGCTTGCCCGCGCAGCCGGAGGACTCAAACAGGCGATCCGGATCGGCGTTATAGCGCGCAGGGGTGTCGGCCGCGATATCGCGCACCCGCTCCACGTAATCGCTGTCATGGGCGTGACGGCCGTCGTGGCGCACGTCGGCGTCGGTTATGCGTCGGTCATCAAGCTTGCTGAGGATCTGCTCCGGCGTCTCGCCGAGGTCAATCCCTAAGTGGTTCACCAGCCGCAGCTGACCCTGCTCGTCAATGCGCGCAAAGAGCGACATCTCGGTGTAGGCCGGGCCGCGCTGTACCAGCGAGCCGCCGGAGTTATTGCACACGCCGCCAATCACCGACGCCCCGATGCATGAGGAGCCAATCACCGAGTGCGGCTCCCGGCCCAGCGGCTTGAGGGCTTTCTCCAGCGCATAGAGGGTGGTGCCAGGGTAGGCCAGCACCTGCTTGCCTTCATCAATCAGCTGAAGCTGATCGAGACGCAGGGTGCTGATAATCACAATGTCACGATCGTAGTCGTTGCCGCTTGGCGTCGAGCCTTCGGTCAAGCCGGTATTCGCCGCCTGCATTAAAATGATCTTATCGGCACGCACGCAGAGATTGAGCACATGCCAAAGCTGTAGCAGCGACTCGGGGAATACCACGGCCAGCGCCTTGCCCTCGCCGGAGCGGAAGCCTTTGCGGTAGCGGGCGGTTTTGGCCGGATCGGTAAGCAATTGCGCGTGGCCTACCAGCCGGGCAAGTTCGCTGAGAAAGAGGGTGTTATTTTGTAGGGGCACAGCAGACATTTTCCACTCCTTGTGGCAGGGCCAGAATCATCTGATAAAGCATAGCGCGGGAAAAACTATCCCGACGAACTAATTGCCAGAAAAATAAGAGAATAACCCTGCAAGGCGCGCTACGATTATGGCACACTGCATTTTTTCGCACGATCAGGCCGCTGAGTCGGCTGTTAACACAAGAGAGTGAACGACATGAAATGGCTATGTTCAGTAGGTGTCGCCGTAGGATTGGCGCTGCAACCCGCGCTGGCAGAGGATACGTCCGCTAACCATCCCCTGACGCCGCAGGCGCGGGATGCATACGTCACGGATTTGCTCAAAAAAATGACGGTCGACGAAAAAATTGGCCAGCTCCGCCTGATCAGCGTCGGACCGGATAACCCGAAAGAGGCTATCCGCGATATGATCAAAGCCAGCCAGGTGGGGGCAATTTTCAACACCGTGACCCGCCAGGATATCCGTGCGATGCAGGACCAGGCGATGCAGCTTAGCCGCCTGAAGATCCCTCTCTTCTTCGCCTTCGACGTGGTGCACGGTCAGCGTACTGTTTTCCCTATCAGCCTGGGCCTGGCCTCCTCCTTCGATCTTGACGCAGTAAAAACCGTCGGTCGCGTTTCCGCCTATGAAGCGGCGGATGACGGCCTGAACATGACCTGGGCTCCAATGGTCGACGTCACGCGCGATCCGCGCTGGGGCCGTGGCTCCGAGGGCTTCGGGGAGGATACCTACCTTACCGCGATGATGGGTAAAACGATGGTTGAAGCGATGCAGGGTAACAGCCCGGCGGATCGCTACTCGGTGATGACCAGCGTGAAACACTTTGCCGCTTACGGTGCTGTGGAAGGCGGGAAAGAGTACAACACCGTCGACATGAGCCCGCAGCGCCTGTTCAACGACTATATGCCGCCCTACAAAGCCGCCCTCGACGCGGGCAGCGGCGGGGTGATGATTGCCCTTAACTCGCTCAACGGGACGCCAGCCTCCTCTGACGCCTGGCTGCTGAAGGATCTCCTGCGCGGCGACTGGAAATTTAAAGGCATCACCATCTCCGATCATGGGGCAATTAAAGAGCTGATTAAGCACGGCACGGCGGCGGATCCCGAGGATGCAGTGCGCGTGGCAATCAAGTCCGGCGTTGACATGAGCATGGCTGATGAGTACTACAGCAAGTACCTGCCGGGGCTGATCAAGAGCGGTAAGGTCACGATGGCCGAACTGGATGACGCCACCCGTCACGTGCTGAACGTCAAATATGATATGGGGCTGTTTAACGATCCCTATAGCCATCTTGGCCCGAAAGAGAGCGATCCGCAGGACACCAACGCCGAGAGCCGTCTGCACCGTAAAGAGGCCCGGGAAGTGGCGCGTGAAAGCATGGTGCTGTTGAAAAACCGCCTGGAGACGCTGCCGCTGAAAAAATCCGCCACCGTTGCCGTAGTGGGGCCGCTGGCCGACAGCAAGCGTGACGTGATGGGCAGCTGGTCCGCCGCCGGGGTGAGCGATCAGTCAGTGACCGTGCTGACCGGGATTAAAAACGCCGTCGGCAGCGAAGGGAAGGTGATCTACGCTAAAGGCGCGAACGTCACCAACGACAAAGATATTGTTGCGTTCCTTAACCAGTACGAGCCGGCCATTCAGGTTGACGAGCGCACGCCGCAGGCGATGATTGACGAAGCGGTCAAGGCGGCGAATGAGTCTGACGTGGTGGTTGCGGTCGTGGGCGAGTCCCAGGGGATGGCGCACGAAGCCTCCAGCCGGACCGACATCACCATTCCCCAGAGCCAGCAGGATCTGATCACCGCCCTGAAAGCCACCGGCAAGCCGCTGGTACTGGTGCTGATGAACGGTCGTGCGCTGGCTATGGTTAAGCAGGACCAGCAGGCGGATGCCATTCTTGAGACCTGGTTCGCCGGTACCGAGGGCGGCAACGCCGTGGCCGACGTGCTGTTTGGCGACTACAACCCCTCCGGCAAGCTGCCGATCTCCTTCCCGCGTTCGGTAGGGCAGATCCCGGTCTACTACAGCCACCTGAATACCGGTCGGCCGTACAACGCCGAGCATCCGAACAAGTACACCTCACGCTACTTTGACGAGGCTAACGGGCCGCTCTATCCGTTTGGCTACGGCCTGAGCTACACCACCTTCAGCGTCTCTGACGTGAAGCTCTCCGCCCCGACGCTCTCGCGTGACGGCACGGTTACCGCCAGCGTTGACGTGACCAACACCGGCAAGCGGGAGGGGGCCACGGTGATGCAGATGTACATTCAGGACGTTACCGCCTCCCAAAGCCGTCCGGTGAAGGAGCTGAAGGGCTTTGATAAGGTCAACCTCAAGCCGGGCGAGACCCAGACCGTCAGCTTCCCAATCGATATTAACGCGCTGAAGTTCTGGAATCAGAAGATGAAATATGATGCCGAGCCAGGCAAGTTTAACGTCTTTATCGGTACCGACTCTGCCCGGGTGAAGCAGGCGCAGTTCGAATTGCAATAATCAGAAAAGCAATAACCAAAAGGGTCAGTTTACTGGCCCTTCTTTTTGTGAGATGAGTAAGAGCGATCCGCAATTTCAACAATAATGAGGAAAGTGCAATGGCAATGATAAAAACAACTCTGGGCTCACTGGTACTGATGGCTGCCGTGAGCCTGCCTGCGCTGGCGGCTGAGCCGGTTAAAGTCGGCTCGAAGATTGATACGGAAGGGGCGCTGCTCGGCAATATTATCCTCCAGGTGCTGGAGAGCCACGGCGTAAAAACCGTTAATAAGGTTCAGCTGGGGACGACGCCGGTGGTGCGCGGAGCGATTACCTCCGGCGAGCTGGATATCTACCCGGAATATACCGGCAACGGCGCGTTCTTCTTTAAGGACGAGAACGACGCGGCGTGGAAAAACGCCCAGCAGGGCTACGAGAAGGTGAAAAAGCTCGACTTTGAGCAGAACAAGCTGGTGTGGCTGACCCCGGCTCCGGCTAACAACACCTGGACCATTGCCGTACGCAAAGACCTGGCGGAGAAGAACAAGCTTAACTCGCTGGCCGATCTCAGCGGCTATCTGAAGAAGGGCGGGGAGTTTAAGCTCGCTGCCTCGGCGGAGTTCATCGAACGCACCGATGCCCTGCCGGCGTTTGAAAAAGCCTACGACTTTAAGCTGGATCAGAAGCAGCTCCTCTCCCTTGCCGGGGGCGATACGGCGGTCACCATTAAAGCGGCGGCCCAGCAGACCTCTGGCGTGAACGCGGCGATGGCCTACGGTACCGACGGCCCGGTTGCGGCCCTTGGTCTGCAAACCCTGAGCGATCCGAAAGGCGTGCAGCCGATCTATGCCCCGACGCCGGTGGTGCGTGAGGCAGTGCTGAAGGCCTATCCGCAGCTGGAGGCGTGGCTGAAACCGGTATTTGCCAGCCTGGATGAAAAAACGCTCCAGCAGCTTAATGCCAGCATCGCCGTTGAAGGGCTGGATGCCAAAAAGGTTGCCGCCGACTACCTGAAACAGAAAGGGCTGGTGAAGTAACCCACCCGACAGGACCGGAACGTGTCTATACGCTGTCATAACCGCGTCGTGCTGCTGCTGGTGGCGATTGCCCTGGCGGCAGCGATGCTGCCTTTTGTCAACTATGCGCCAAATCGACTGGTGTCCGGCGAGAGCCGGGCGCTGTGGCAGATCTGGCCGCACTCGCCCGCGCTGTGGCTTCCCGTACCGCTGCTCTTTCTCGCGCTCTGCTTTCTGCCCCGGCGCTGGCCGCGGGTGGCGACGCTGGCGCTGGCGGAGCTGTGCTTTATTGTGCTGGTTTGGGGGGCGGGCAAAGCCGCCACCGATCTGGCCCAGTCGGGCAGCACGCTGGCGCGCACCTCCATCGGCAGCGGCCTCTGGCTATGGCTGGCTCTGGCTCTGCTCGTCTGCAGCGACGCCATCCGTCGCCTTACCGCCAATCCGCTCTGGCGCTGGCTGCTACAGGCTCAGATCTGGCTGATACCGCTGCTGCTCCTGCACTACGGGACGCTGAATAACCTCTCCCTGATGAAAGAGTATGCCAACCGCCAGGAGGTGTTTAACGATGCCCTGGCCCAGCACCTGATTTTGCTCTTTGGCACGCTGCTTCCGGCGCTGCTGCTGGGCGGCGCGCTGGGGCTGTGGTGCTATCGCCATCCGGCGCGGCAGGCCCCGGTATTTACCGTGCTCAACGTGATCCAGACCGTGCCCTCCGTGGCGCTGTTTGGTCTGCTGATCGCCCCGCTGGCTGGGCTGGTTGCGCATTTTCCCGCGCTCGGCCAGATAGGCATCGCCGGGACCGGGCTTACGCCCGCGCTGATCGCCCTGGTGCTCTATGCTCTGCTGCCGCTGGTGCGTGGGGTGGTGGCGGGGCTGAACCAGGTGCCACAGGAGGTGCTGGAGAGCGCCGCCGGGATGGGAATGAGCGCCCGTCAGCGCTTCTTCCAGGTGCGTCTACCGCTGGCCCTGCCGGTGCTGCTGCGCAGCCTGCGGGTGGTGACGGTGCAGACGGTAGGCATGGCGGTGATCGCCGCTCTGATTGGCGCGGGTGGCTTCGGCGCGCTGGTCTTCCAGGGGCTGCTTAGCAGCGCGCTGGATCTGGTGCTGCTCGGCGTGATCCCGACAATCGCCCTGGCGGTGGTAGTCGACGCGCTCTTTGGTTTATGGATAGCGCTGCTGAGGATAAAACAGCCATGATCGAGTTCACGCAGGTTAGCAAAATCTTTAACGGGCAGAGCGCGGTCAGCGATCTCAATCTGCACTTCAAAACCGGGGCTTTTTCGGTGCTGATCGGCACCTCAGGCTCGGGGAAATCTACGACCCTGAAGATGATCAATCGGCTGGTGGAGCACGATGCGGGCACTATCCGCTTTGCCGGGGAGGAGATCCGCAGCCTGCCGCTGCTGGCCCTGCGGCGGCGCATGGGATATGCCATTCAGTCGATCGGCCTCTTTCCCCACTGGACGGTAGCGCAGAACATTGCCACCGTGCCGCAACTGCTGAAGTGGCCGCGGGCCAAAATCGACGCTCGTATTGACGAGCTGATGGCCCTGCTGGGGCTGGATCCGCAGCTGCGCGGGCGTTATCCGCACCAGCTTTCAGGCGGTCAGCAGCAGCGCGTTGGCGTGGCGCGGGCGCTGGCGGCCGATCCAGAGGTGCTGCTGATGGATGAGCCTTTCGGCGCCCTGGATCCGGTCACCCGCGGCGCGCTCCAGCAGGAGATGAAGCGCATCCATCGCCTGCTGGGGCGGACCATTGTGCTGGTAACCCACGATATCGACGAGGCGTTGCAGCTGGCGGACAACCTGGTGCTGATGGATGGCGGCAGGGTAGTGCAGCAGGGGACGCCGCTGGAGATGCTCACCCAGCCCGCCAATGAGTTTGTTCGCACCTTCTTTGGCCGCAGCGAGCTGGGCGTGCGTCTGCTCTCCCTGCGCAGCGTGGGTGACTACGTCCGCCCCGGCGAGCAGGTAGAGGGAGAGCCGCTCAATGCCGCCATGACCCTGCGTGATGCGCTCTCGGCATTCGTTGCCCGACGCTGCGAGGTGCTGCCGGTCGCCAACGCCGAGGGGGAACCCTGCGGCGCGATCCATTTCCAGGATCTGCTGCGCGCGGAGGCCAGCCATGAAAGTCATTCGTGATCCGCTTGTGTGGCTTATCGCGCTGTTTATTGCCCTGCTGCTGGCGCTGCCCTACAGCGGCGGCCTCTTCAGCGCACTCTTTCCGGAGCTCTCACGACCGCTCTATCAGCAGGAGAGCTTTATCTCCTTGACGCTGGCCCACTTCTGGCTGGTGGGCGTCTCCAGTGCCATAGCCGTGGTGCTGGGCGTCGGCGCGGGCATTGCCGTGACCCGTCCGGCGGGGCTGGAGTTTCGCTCGCTGGTAGAGACCATTGCCGCCGTGGGACAGACCTTTCCACCGGTGGCGGTGCTGGCGATCGCCGTGCCGGTGATGGGCTTCGGCAAAGAGCCAGCCATCATCGCACTTACCCTTTACGGCGTGCTGCCGGTTTTACAGGGAACGCTGGCGGGTTTTGCTGCGCTTCCCGGTGGGGTGGTGAGCGTGGCGGAGGGAATGGGACTGAGCGGATGGCAGCGCCTGGTCAAGGTTGAGCTACCGCTGGCGGCGCCGGTGATTTTGGCCGGGGTACGGACCTCGGTCATTATTAACATTGGCACGGCGGCGATTGCGTCAACGGTAGGGGCAAATACGCTGGGGACGCCGATTATCATCGGCCTGAGCGGGTTTAATACCGCCTACGTTCTGCAGGGCGCGCTACTGGTGGCGCTGGCAGCGATTATTGTCGATCGCTGCTTTGAACGGCTGGCGCGCCGTCTTAGCCAGCATGCAAAATAACGGTGTAGCCGGCCAGCATCACGCCGCCGATGCCGCCCACGGCCATCAGCAAGAAAAGGGTAATAATAGAAATTTTGGCTGCGTTCATGGTCTGCTCCTTATGTACGCGGATAAGTATAACGTGAAGCGTAGCTGTTAAGAAAACATTAAATGCCGAGCGCATAGATGGCATGCCCGGCGGCCTGCCATGCCGCCAGCTGCTGACGCTGGGACGGGGAGGGAGCATCACCGCACCACACCATCATGGTCTGGCCCTCAAACAGATCCGGACGCAGCTGATTCAGTGAGTTTGCCAGCACCTCCACGCGCCAGCCCTGCTCGCTCACCCGCCACCCCTCCAGCCATAGCCGGGTGGTATCGTGAATGTTCCAGCCCACGACCAGCGCATCCTTATTATGCTTCTTTCGGGATGCAGCAAGGGAGGCAGAGATATGGTTGATAAGAATGCCGTCAAGCAGGCTGAGCATCGCCAGCAGGGTCGGCTGCTGACAGCGCAGGCGGCGGCGAAGCGGGATCAGCAGATGAAGGGTCAGCGTTTCGGCAGGGTAGTCGCGAGCACGCTCCTTTAACCACTGGCGCAGGCGGGGAATATTGCCGTTTTGCAGCAGCTGAAGCAGCACCTCCTGCTGATCGCGCCAGCCGTTCGAGCCATCCAGCGACTCGTTAAGCAGTAGCGCCTGGACTTTACTTACCGGCACACCGGTGTCGATCCAGCGCTTTATTTCCCGGATCCGGTCGATATCCGCATCGTTAAATAGGCGATGCCCGCCATCCGTGCGCTGCGGCTTCAGTAGTCCGTACCGCCGCTGCCAGGCGCGCAGCGTAACGGGATTGATATCACAGAGCAGAGCCACTTCACCGATCGTGTAAAGCGCCATGATTTCACCTTTGCCAGCAGACTCCATTTGTCCGAGGATCAACGCCCAGCGTATCAGAAGGGACCGATCGTTTTATGATCGCTTTGTAACAATTTCGTCAAATGATCGGCGCGATTATGTGATAGTGAGCACGATTTTCCGATTTATTGCAATGCTTAAAAGAAAGTTACATCCACTCACTGTATGTTACGCGTTTTTATCGGGAGGAACGCGCAGGCATGTATGAATTTAATCTGGTCCTGCTGCTGCTGCAGCAGATGTGCGTTTTTCTGGTTATTGCCTGGCTAATGAGTAAAACCCGGCTCTTTATTCCCTTGATGCAGGTCACTGTCCGCTTACCCCACAAGCTGCTCTGCTATGTGACCTTCTCAATCTTCTGCATTCTGGGAACCTACTTTGGTCTGCATATCGAAGACTCCATCGCCAATACGCGGGCCATAGGCGCGGTGATGGGTGGCCTGCTCGGCGGCCCGCTGGTGGGCGGGCTGGTGGGTTTCACCGGCGGCCTGCATCGCTACTCGATGGGCGGTATGACCGCCCTGAGCTGCATGCTCTCCACGATGGTTGAAGGACTGCTCGGCGGGTTGGTGCACAGTATGCTGATCAAGCGTGGCCGCACCGACTACGTTTTTAACCCATTAACGGCAGGGGCGATTACCCTGGTGGCGGAGCTGGTGCAGATGCTGATCATTCTGCTTATCGCCCGACCCTTTGCCGACGCCCTGCATCTGGTAGGCAGCATCGCTGCGCCCATGATGGTGACCAATACCGTGGGCGCGGCGCTGTTTATGCGCATCCTGCTGGATAAGCGCGCCATGTTCGAAAAGTACACCTCAGCCTTCTCCGCCACCGCCTTGAAAGTGGCGGCCTCTACGGAGGGGATCTTGCGTCAGGGGTTTAACGAAGAGAACAGCATGAAGGTGGCCCAGGTACTCTATCAGGAGCTGGATATCGGCGCGGTAGCCATCACCGACCGGGAGAAGCTGCTGGCGTTCAAGGGCATCGGTGACGATCACCATCTGCCGGGGCGGCCCATCTCCTCCCCCTGGACCAAAAAGACGCTGGAGACCGGCGAGGTAGTCTACGCCGACGGCAACGAGGTGCCCTATCGCTGCTCGCTCCATCCCCAATGCAAACTCGGCTCGACGCTGGTGATCCCGCTGCGCGGCGAAAATCAGCGGGTAATGGGCACCATCAAACTTTACGAGGCCAAGAATCGTCTGTTTAGCTCTATCAATCGCACGCTGGGGGAGGGGATTGCCCAGCTGCTGTCGGCGCAAATTCTGGCCGGGCAGTACGAGCGACAGAAGGCGCTCCTGACCCAGTCGGAGATCAAGCTGCTCCATGCCCAGGTCAATCCGCACTTTCTGTTTAACGCCCTCAATACGCTGAAGGCGGTGATCCGCCGCGACAGCGACCAGGCGGGCCAGCTGGTGCAGTATCTTTCCACCTTTTTCCGTAAAAACCTCAAGCGCCCGTCGGAAGTGGTTACCCTGGCGGATGAGATTGAGCATGTGAACGCCTATCTGCAAATTGAGAAGGCGCGCTTTCAGGCCAACTTGCAGGTGACGCTGTACGTGCCCGAGGCGCTGGCCCATCAGCAGCTCCCGGCCTTTACCCTACAGCCAATTGTCGAGAACGCCATTAAGCACGGCACCTCGCATCTGCTTGGGGTGGGGGAGATCACCATCCAGGCCAGCCAGCATGAAAATCATCTGGTGCTGGATATCGAAGATAACGCGGGTCTCTACCAGCCAAAAACCGATGCCAGCGGGTTGGGTATGAGTCTCGTGGACAAGCGCCTACGGGCGCGGTTTGGCGATACCTGCGGCATTACGGTGAAGTGCGAGCCGGATCGGTTTACCCGCATTACCCTGCGATTGCCCCTGGAGGAGAACGCATGTTAAAAGTGTTGATTGTCGATGACGAACCGCTGGCGCGGGAGAACCTGCGCGTTCTGCTGGAAGATGAGAGCGATATTGAGATTGTTGGCGAGTGCGCTAACGCGATTGAGGCACTGGGGGCGGTGCACAAGCTGCGCCCGGACGTGCTGTTTCTGGATATCCAGATGCCGCGCATCAGCGGGCTGGAGATGGTCGGCATGCTCGACCCGGACCAGCGTCCTTACGTCGTGTTTCTCACCGCCTTCGATGAGTATGCGGTGAAGGCGTTTGAAGAGCACGCCTTTGACTACCTGCTCAAGCCTATTGAGGCGCCACGGCTGGCGAAGACGCTACAGCGTCTACGTCAGGAGCGGGGCGTGCAGGATATCTCCCTTTTGCCGGAGAACCAGCAGGCGCTGAAGTTCATTCCCTGTACCGGCCACAGCCGCATTTGGCTGTTGCAGATGGACGACGTGGCCTTTGTCAGCAGCCGGATGAGCGGCGTCTACGTCACCAGCCACGAGGGCAAAGAGGGCTTTACCGAGCTGACGCTGCGCACCCTTGAGCAGCGTACGCCGCTCATGCGCTGCCATCGACAGTATCTGGTGAATATGACGCATCTGCAGGAGATCCGCTTTGAGGATAACGGTCAGGCCGAGCTCCTTCTGCGTGCCGGTCACACCGTGCCGGTGAGCCGCCGCTACCTGAAAAATCTAAAAGAGGCGCTGGGGTTATAAACTTCGGTGGTACACTGTGCGTTTGCGAAAATCACCGCTGAAGAGACTATGCTGAACAACGATATTTTACGTAGCCTGCGCTACACCCTGAAAGCCAACAACACCGAGCTGCAACGGATCTTTACCCTTGGCGGCGCAGAGGCCAGCGAGCAGCAGATTGCCGCCTGGCTGCGTAAAGAGGAGGAGGCGGGGTTCCAGGCCTGCCCGGACATCGTGATGTCAACCTTCCTTAACGGGCTAATTTATGCCCGCCGGGGCAAAGATGAATCCGCCCCTGAGCTGAAGGCCGAGCGCAAGCTGAATAATAATATTGTGCTGAAGAAACTGCGGATCGCCTTTGCGTTAAAAACCGACGATATTCTGGCTATTCTGACCGAGCAGCAGTTCCGCGTATCGATGCCGGAAATTACCGCCATGATGCGGGCGCCGGATCATAAGAATTACCGCGAGTGTGGGGATCAGTTTTTCCGTTATTTCCTGCGTGGCCTGGCCGTTCGTCTGCACGCGGCTAAATAACGTGAGACTGCCCGGCAACTGGCGCTGCCGGGCATAAAGTCGATTATTTAACCTCTTTAAAGCCGCGAGACTCCAGCAGCTCCTCTGATTTTTTCATGCTGATACCTTCTTTGATTTCACCGGTGAAGGCTGTGCCCTGCACTTTTTGCAGCGCATCGCGATCGACTTTCGTGTAATCAACGGTTAAGGTCTCAGTGGCATAGGTATCCTGATAGTCCAGGCTCTCATCCACGCCTTTAATCTCTTTATATTGTTCGCTGATTGGCCCCAGACGCTGCATGGCCGCCTCTTTATTCGGGATACCCAGTGCATCATAGTGCAGCGTATTTTTCGCCGTCTGGCGCAGTACGACGTCGTTTTTATAGTAATAGGTCAGCTCAACGTTGGTTTTACCGTCTGACCAGGTAAAGGTCTTACTCTCCTCTTTATCGCCGCAGCCGCTCAAGGTAATTACCAGCAGTGCAGTAAACGCAGTAGCAATGACTTTTTTCAGAATGTTCATACTTTTCCCTTATTTAAAATAACCCTGTCCCTAAAATCATAGCGCAATAAAAAAAGGGCGCTCTGTTTAGAGCACCCTTTGCGGATTATTTAACCTGTTGGCCCGGCTGCGCGCCGCTGTCCGGGCTAAGCAGGAAGATATCCTTCCCGCCAGGACCGGCGGCCATTACCATGCCTTCGGAGATACCAAAGCGCATCTTACGCGGCGCGAGGTTGGCAACCATTACCGTCAGGCGGCCCACGAGAGCGGCCGGATCCGGATAGGCAGAGCGAATGCCGGAGAAGACGTTGCGTTTCTCGCCACCGAGATCGAGGGTCAGGCGCAGCAGCTTGTCAGAGCCGTCAACAAACTCGGCGTTCTCAATCAGCGCCACGCGCATATCGACCTTAGCGAAGTCGTCAAAGCTAATGGTCTCCTGAATCGGATCGTCAGCCAGCGGACCGGTAACCGGCGCAGCGGCGGCTTTAACCTCCTCTTTCGAGGCCTCGACCAGGGCTTCAACCTGCTTCATCTCGATGCGGTTATACAGCGCCTTAAAGGTATTCACCTTGTGGCTCAGCAGCGGCTGCTGGATAGCATCCCAGTTCAGCTCAGTGTTCAGGAACGCTTCGGCACGTGCGGCCAGCTGCGGCAGCACCGGCTTCAGCCAGGTCATCAGCACGCGGAACAGGTTAAGTCCCATAGTACAGATAGCCTGCAGGTCGGCATCGCGACCCTCCTGCTTCGCCACTACCCACGGTGCCTGCTCGTCAACGTAGCGGTTTGCCACGTCGGCCAGGGCCATGATCTCACGCACCGCTTTACCAAACTCGCGGCTCTCCCATGCTTCGCCAATGCTGGCTGCCGCATCGGTAAAGGTTTTATAGAGCGCCGGATCCGGCAGCTCGGCCGCCAGCACGCCGTCAAAGCGCTTGGCGATAAAGCCTGCGTTACGGGAGGCGAGGTTCACTACCTTGTTAACGATGTCGGCATTCACGCGCTGAACGAAATCTTCCAGGTTCAGGTCGATATCGTCGATGCGCGAAGAGAGCTTGGCGGTGTAGTAGTAGCGCAGGCTGTCAGCATCGAAGTGGTTCAGCCAGGTGCTGGCCTTAATGAAGGTCCCGCGCGATTTGGACATCTTCGCGCCGTTCACCGTCACATAGCCGTGCACGAACAGGTTGGTTGGCTTGCGGAAGTTGCTGCCTTCCAGCATCGCTGGCCAGAACAGGCTGTGGAAGTAGACGATATCCTTGCCGATAAAGTGATACAGCTCGGCGGTGGACTCTTTTTTCCAGTATTCGTCGAAGCTAACGGTGTCGCCGCGCTTGTCGCACAGGTTTTTGAACGAGCCCATGTAGCCGATCGGCGCATCCAGCCAGACGTAGAAGTATTTGCCCGGCGCGTTCGGAATTTCAAAGCCGAAGTAGGGCGCATCGCGGGAGATATCCCACTGCTGCAGGCCGGATTCGAACCACTCCTGCATCTTGTTAGCCACCTGCTCCTGCAGCGCGCCAGAGCGGGTCCACGCCTGCAGCATTTCGCTAAACGACGGCAGGTCAAAGAAGAAGTGCTCAGAGTCACGCATTACCGGCGTCGCGCCAGAGACTACCGACTTCGGCTCAATCAGCTCGGTCGGGCTGTAGGTCGCCCCGCACACTTCGCAGTTATCGCCATACTGGTCCGGTGACTTACATTTCGGGCAGGTGCCTTTCACAAAACGGTCCGGCAGGAACATGCCTTTCTCCGGATCGTAGAGCTGAGAGATGGTGCGGTTCTTAATAAAACCGTTCTCTTTCAGGCGACCGTAGATCAGCTCGGACAGCTCGCGGTTCTCTTCGCTGTGCGTAGAGTGGTAGTTGTCATAGCTAATATCAAAGCCAGCAAAATCGGTCTGGTGCTCCTGGCTCATCTCACCGATCATCTGCTCCGGGGTGATGCCCAGCTGCTGAGCTTTCAGCATGATTGGCGTGCCGTGGGCGTCATCGGCGCAGATGAAGTTGACTTCGTGGCCGCGCATTCGCTGGTAACGGACCCAGACATCAGCCTGGATGTGCTCCAGCATATGGCCGAGGTGGATTGAGCCGTTTGCGTACGGCAGCGCGCACGTTACCAGAATTTTTTTCGCGACTTGAGTCATAGTGAGCATTACGTCTTCTGTAAAAAAAGGGGTTTTGATATTACCAAAAGGGCCATTATAAGTAAGCACAAAACTTTCTCTTTCAGGTAAACTTGCTACACGAGCTTTTCACCTACAAGAACAGAGGAGTCGGGATGAACTCTCAATCCCAGGCCAAATCACCGGAAGCCCTGCGAGCAATGGTTGCCGGAACGCTGGCAAATTTTCAGCACCCCACTTTGAAGCATAATCTCACCGCGCTAAAAGCCGTGCACCACGTTGCCTGGCTGGATGACACCGTGCACATCGAACTGCTGATGCCGTTCGCCTGGCGCAGCGCGTTTGAGGAGCTGAAGGAGCAGTGCAGCGCCGAGCTGCTGCGCATTACCGGCGCAAAAGCCATCGACTGGAAGCTGTCCCATACTATCGCCACGCTGAAGCGTGTTAAAAACCAGCCGGGCATCAACGGCGTGAAGAACATTATTGCCGTCAGCTCCGGTAAGGGCGGGGTAGGGAAGTCCTCTACCGCGGTTAATCTGGCGCTGGCGCTGGCTGCCGAAGGGGCGAAGGTCGGTATCCTCGATGCCGATATCTACGGTCCGTCAATTCCGGCGATGCTGGGCACTGAGGGCAATCGCCCGACCTCCCCGGACGGTACCCACATGGCGCCGATCATGGCCCACGGTCTCGCGACCAACTCTATCGGCTACCTGGTCACCGACGATAACGCGATGGTGTGGCGTGGCCCGATGGCCAGCAAGGCGCTGCTGCAGCTGCTGCAGGAGTCAATGTGGCCGGATCTGGACTATCTGGTGCTGGATATGCCGCCGGGCACCGGTGACATACAGCTGACGCTGGCGCAAAACATTCCGGTGACCGGCGCGCTGGTGGTGACGACGCCGCAGGATATCGCCCTCATCGACGCTAAAAAAGGCATCGTGATGTTTGAGAAGGTGGAAGTCCCGGTGCTGGGCATTGTCGAAAATATGAGCATGCATATTTGCAGCAACTGCGGCCATCATGAAGCTATCTTCGGCACCGGTGGCGCAGAGAAGCTGGCTCAGCAGTACCACACTGAACTGCTGGGACAGATGCCGCTGCACATTACGCTGCGTGAAGATCTCGACAACGGCACGCCAACGGTGATCCACCGTCCGGATAGCGAGTTTACTGCACTCTACCGTCGGCTGGCGGGACGCGTTGCCGCTCAGCTCTACTGGCAGGGCGATGTGATCCCGTCCGAGATCGCCTTCCGCGCGGTGTAAGCGGCGTCGGATTTGCATTTTGTAGGCCGGGCAAACGCAGTGCCGCCCGGCATTGCAGCATCAGCATAGAAATGCCCGGTGGCGCTACGCTTACCGGGCCTACATTTCTAAGGCAACCGATAGTGTAAAAGGTAGTAATCCCCTTCCGGCGCCTCGCCTCGCGCCTCGATATGCCAGCCGTGACGGCGATAAAACGCCAGTGCGGCTTTGTTCTCGGCAAGACACTTCAGCGATCCCGAACTTGTAAAATTCGACTGCACCTTCTTCAGCAGCGCGCTGCCGACGCCCCGGCCTTGATACGCCGGGTCAACAAACAGGTTGTGGACAAAATTATCGTTCAGCGTGACCGACGCGAAGCCCAGGCGGTGCCCATCCTCTTCAGCGACCCAGATGCGCTCCCCAAGGGTGGCGGCATCAAAATCTTCCAGCTGCCAGTCGCTGCCCTCTTTCCAGGTCCAGCAGGTGCGACGAGCGTGCAGGTAGAGCGTGCGTAGGAAAGGGCGATCGCTCTCCTGCCAGGGACGAATAATCATCGGTGGTAGAAAATCTCGCCGTCATAGATTTTAAGGATCTTACCTTCAGGTTCGGTGATCAGCACATAGTTGCCGCCCATGTAGGTCCAGCGGCTTCCGGCATCCGGTGCAGGCAGGTTGCGCTGCTGCCACGCCTTAATGTTGTATTCGTCGGTGAGGTACATCGGCGGAACGGTGTCGCCGATTTTGAATTTAGTAAAGTCGGCGACAAATTCCTGCAGTTCGTATTTGGATATGCCGGTAGCGGAAGCAGGCTGTGGCGCTGCGAAAGCGGTACTGGCTGATACCAGCAGCGCACCAAGAAGCATCAGTTTAGTCTTACCCATGATCTCTCCATATTTTGCCGGGCGGGCTATTGTCGTCTGGCCCTTTGGTATTATGTGCGCGCTATCATTGCTGTGATTTCTCTCTGAAAGCAATAGCAAAAAACATCATGCCCGCGCGCGCACTGAGAAAAAGTGTAAGCAAATGCGGGAGAAAGCAGAAGCAGCGGATCGCTAAAACAGCTCTCCGCTTGTGAAGGACGATCCCTTTTGGGATGATTCCTGGCTACAGGCTAACAGGCGTTAGCGGAACGATAGCAAGCGGTTCATTAAGCAGCCTGTCCATCTGGCTAACAAATGTCTGGAAGTGCGGCGTGGCGACATGGTCATCCAGCGCCGCCTGGCTCTGCCAGCGCTCTTGCATATGAAATACCTCTGGCGTCTCCGTTAGCTGAAACAGATCGTAACGCATATTGCCCGGCTCCTGGCGGGTTGGTGCGATCAGCGCGATTAGGGCCGCTTTTAACGCCTCGACGTGATCCGGCTTGGCGGTAAGCACCGCAAGGATGGTCAGGTTATCCTCCGCTGATATGGACGTGTTGTCGGACATTAAAAACCCTCCAGCACAATTTTACCGACCGCACGCTGGGTTTCGATCAACCGATGCGCTTTACGCAGATTCTCGGCGTTAATGGCACCAAAGTGTTCGCCCAGGGTGGTCTGGATCACGCCGCTGTCGATAAGCGAGGCGACGCGGGTCAGCAGACGGTGCTGCTCAATGATATCCTCGGTTTCGAACATCGAACGGGTAAACATAAACTCCCAGTGCAGAGAGATGCTCTTTACCTTTAGCGGGCGCGCATCCAGCGTCTCAGGATCGTCAATCAGCGCCAGCTTGCCCTGCGGGATCAGCGCCTCAATCAGCTGGGGGTAGTGCTGTTCGGTACTGTTCAGGCTGGCGACGTGGGTGACATGCTGGATACCGATGCGGGCCAGCTCCTCGGCAAGCGGTTTGCTGTGATCGATAACGTGGTGCGCGCCGAGATCGGTCACCCACTTCTGGCTTGCCGGGCGTGAGGCCGTGCCGATCACCGTCATTTTGGTGAGCTTACGGGCAAGCTGGGTCATGATGGAGCCGACGCCGCCTGCCGCACCGACGATCAACAATACGTCGCCTTCGTTACCGTTTTCGCTAATCCCCAGGCGATCGAACAGCATCTCCCAGGCCGTAATGGCCGTTAACGGCAGCGCAGCGGCGGAAGCGTTATCCAGGGAGGTGGGCTTCAGCGCCACGATGCGCTCATCCACCAGCTGATATTCGCTATTGCTGCCCGGGCGGGTCAGCGCCCCGGCATACCACACGGTGTCGCCTGGCTTAAACAGCGTAACCGCATCGCCTACTTCGGCTACGATACCTACGGCATCCCAGCCGAGAATACGCGGCGTATCGGCGTTAAAGCCTGCACGAACTTTAGTATCCACCGGGTTAACGGAGATAGCTTTAACCTGCACCAGCAGGTCATGGCCATGTGCGACCGGTTGTTCAATCTCAATCTCCTGCAGGGCGTCAATATTGCCATCGGCCTGTGCCGCGGCGGTAATAGCAATAGCTTTCATAAATACTCCATAGCATGAGTGGCTTTAGATGATTGAGTTTAGGGTAACCAGCGTCGGACGGCGGAAACAGCGCCTGCTAACAGCAGCACTTATCCTCGGGGAGTGAAAATGACGTGCGATTGCGCTACTGTTGAGCCTTACTCATAAATAGTGAGATGATGTTGATGCTCAAAGATAATTTTAACGATCTCTACTATCTGACCGTGGTCGCGCAGGAGCGGAGCTTTACCCGGGCGGCGGCAAAGCTTGGCGTATCCCAGTCGGCTTTGAGCCACGCCATTAAAGGGCTGGAGGAGCGGCTTGAGATCCGCCTGTTAACGCGCACTACCCGCAGCGTAGCCCCAACCGAGGCGGGTGAAAGACTTATCAATACCATTGCGCCGCGCTTTAGTGAGATCGAAACCGAGCTCACCTCGCTGACCGAGATGCGCGATCGCGTCGCAGGCAATATTCGTATCAATCTTGGCGAGCACGCCCTGCAATCTACGGTCTGGCCGGCGCTAAAGCCTTTTCTAAATGCTTATCCTGACATTAACGTTGAGCTGACCACCGACAATAGCCTGACGGATATCGTCAGCGGCCGCTTTGATGCGGGGGTGCGGCTGGGGGAGCAGGTAGCGAAAGATATGGTCGCAGTCAGAATTGGGCCAGACTGGCGGATGCTGGTGGTCGGCTCGCCGGACTACTTTGCCCGTCATGGCAGGCCAGACACGCCGCACGATCTTCAGCATCACCGCTGTATTAATATTCGTCTGCCAACGCTCGGTGGGCTTTATGCCTGGGAGTTTTCCCGCAACGGACAGGATCTGCGCGTACGGGTCGAGGGGCAGCTGACGTTTAATAATCTGCCTGCTCGTATTGATGCAGCCATCTCCGGTATGGGGCTGGCGTTTGTACCAGAGGATACGGTCGCGGGCGCGCTGGCCGAGGGGAAACTGGAGGCGGTGCTGGAGCCGTGGTGCGAACCGTTTCAGGGTTATTACCTCTACTACCCCAGCCGCAAGCAGCACACCCAGGCTTTTGCCCGGCTGATCGAGGCGCTGAGGTATAAGGGGTAGGGGGTGACCAGTAACATTGATTAGTATAATGAATACCTAATGATTATTTTTTCAGTAAATATAATTATGGCGATGAATTGCCCAAGCGTTAAGTGACATCTTTTTTATATAATATGCCCTATCATTAGACAGGGCGTGTTCCAGCCACTATCACCTGTTTATAGATTAATTTTTGTTACTATTGATGCATTGAAATTCTTCATAGTAGGAATAGGCTAACGAATATTGGCGTCGAATAATGAAATTACTTTTTTATTAAAAATGTTAAATAAGGAAACAAATGGCAATCCCAGTTTATTTATGGTTAAAAGATGACGGTGGCACTGCCGTTAGAGGATCTGTCGATGTAAAAGATCGTGAAGGTTCTATTGAGATTATAGAGCTAATGCACACGGTAGATTTACCTACAGATGACCGTACGGGCAAGATTGTAAGTAAGCGTGTACATGGCGATTACTTCCTAATTAAAGAGCTGGACAGTTCATCACCCTATCTTTATCAGGGGGTATCTACGGGTAGAAAGTTTAAAGAGGCTATCTTAAAATTCTATCGAATCAATTACAACGGGCAGGAAGAAGAGTACTTCCGGGTTACAATGGAGAACGTAAGGGTAAACGAAGTTGAACCTTTTATGATGGATATAGACAATCCCCGCTACGAGAAGCACAATCATCTTGAGGCTTTCTACTTAGCCTATGAAAAGATTACGTGGCACTACCTGGACGGGAATATTATTCATTCCGACTCATGGAACAGCATGGAGGCCGCATAATGCCGTGGGTATATAAAGTTAGTGCACACGCATTCTACCTAAATGGTACATATAAATTTGATGCTGAATACTCAGGTAGGCCGGGATATTGGAATGATTCCGCAAATGAGTGTGTAAGTGGTAAAGGTCCTTTGCCAAGAGGTACTTACACTATTGGGCCTGCTTTCTATCATCATAAAACACGGGCCATGACAATGCGTTTGACCCCCCTTTATTGAGAATCAAATGTGTGGACGAGATGGATTTATGATACATGGCAATAGTGGAAAGCACCCTCGAGATGCTTCTGATGGATGCATTATATTAGATATTCGGTATCGTAAAGAAATTAATGATAGTTCAGATAAGGTTCTGGTGGTTGAAGATTAATATGAAATTTACTCTATTAATATTAATCCTGATGAGTAATGCTTGTTTCGCTGTCCGTATGGAAGGTTTTGGGGCAAGGTACTATGATGAGGATAGAGAGAATTACTCGGATGAACATGATACAAATAAATCTTTGATACCTGATGTTATTATAGGGGGGGATAGTTATGTAATGGAGTCCAGTACGCTGGATGATATTGCTAAACATACTGGCATTACTGTAAGTAAAGACGATCAAGCATCCTGGATTTGTCTAAAAAGTGAAGGTGTGAATTATTGGTTTATATCGGATAATGAAATGGGTCAGGGGGATCTTACTGCGATAGGTATCGCAGCGGGCAATTCAAACTGTAAAGCATTTAAGGATAGGTTGGAGGTGTCCATTAATGATGTGCCATTATTAAATGCGTCTAAAGAAAAAGTATCTTCTTATTTTTCTAACAAACCAAATAAAGATATTGTTATGTATTGTAATGATACAAAGGTCTCGAGTGATTACATACAGGGAAACTGTATTCAGTATTATCTCAAGGGAAATGTAATGCAAGGAATTTTTATAAGTCAGCTTACTACGAGTTAATGCGCTTACTACACAATTACATGAGAAAGGGGATGTGGAGTAAAGCCTTTTCTCCACGAGTATCCTGGTATCAACGTTGAACTGACTACTTAAATATGACGAAGATAGCCAGCGGCACTACCTCCCGATCGCCGATGGGAAACTGGGTAAAACTGAGAACGCGACAAGGCAGGTGGCAACCCATCCCAAACTGATTGAATGGGGTTTCCTTGATTTTGTTAACCGCCAATGGAAAGAGAAAATCTTCTCCACTGTGTTGGGTAAGAATATGTCGAAGATAGGTAAGGTCTTAGCTGATGTCCGCGATCAGCTTGGTATTCCTTACCTTGATGACTATGGACATCGGCGATTGATGCACAGTTTGCGGCATACTATGATTTCAACCTGTTTATCTGGCTGGGTTGGTAATCTAGCGCACTTGCAGCAGGTGGTTGGGCACGAGAAAAGCGGGTTAGGGATCACAAGGAGATACTTGCATATCTTTCCTCTGAAAACTGTTTCTTACGTCATTGATGGATTATGTTGGCATGGCTAATTATTTGCGAAATGTCATAGTCTTGCTCAAATTTCAGTGATATAAATTGCATAAAACATGGTGTTCTACTTAAGGTTATTTTTCTATACACAGCCAGCATAAAGGATTAGTAATGTTTATTAAAAAACTGAAAATAGAAAATTTTAAAGGGTATCACGGGGAAGTTAATCAGTTGGAATTTAATATCCCTGATGGACAAACGGAAGGCAGTGGGCTTAATATTTTCGTGGGTGAAAACAACGCAGGAAAATCTACTATATTTGAAATCATAGATTTTATTAAGGACGGAACTAAAAAAAATATTGAAGATCTTATATGTAAATCAGTCCCCGATAATATAGCTGAAAAGCTTTCAGCCGAGTTGACGTTTACTGGGAATTTATCAGAAGTAATTGCTGCTCATGTACAAGCCAATAAGGTGGCTGCATTCACCTCGCATGTTTATGAGGATGAAGGAGTAAATTATTTTAGAGTAAAGAGATGTAGCGAGGCTGGGGAGAAGAAAATATTATTTTGGAATGGAAATGAATTTGTTAACCCAAGTGGCATAGATGCCCCATTCAAGAAATTTTATGATAATAACTTCATTTGGGCTGATACAAATCCAAGCAATGAAGTAAAGTTTGGCTCTACAACTATATGTGGTTCGCTTCTAAAAGAGATAGCCTTGGGCCATATTGCAACGGATGAATACAGATCATTTTCTGAACAATACCATCGCGTATTCAATCATCCTGAATCAGAGTTGAGACAGAAAATATCATTAGTCGAAAATCAAGTTAGAGAGGTTTTTTCTTCTCAATTTGGCATGGCAGATATTTCCTTCATTTTTGAAGAATTGCAGGTAGAGAATTTTTTCAAAACTATTTCCATCATGATTGATGATGGGGTAAATGTCCCTATGGGAGAGAAGGGGCATGGTATGCAAAGGGCGCTGGCCCTATCATTACTTCAGGTGTACGCTGAGATAACGTGTAACGCCCATGGTGCGGGAATCAGCAAGCCATTTTATCTTTTCATTGATGAACCTGAAATATGTCTTCATCCGTCAGGCCAGCAAAAGCTTTTAGAAGCTTTGATGATTATCTCCAAAAGTAGACAGGTTTTTGTTACAACGCATTCTCCTTTCCTTCTATCTTCCCCTTTCCTCAAAAATGTTGGTTTATTTGTTTTTAAAAAAGAAAATAACAAAAATATTGTGGAAAGGGCTGATACTTCTCCATGGTTCCCATGGTCTCCATCCTGGGGGGAGATTAATTTTAAGGCATACAATTTAGCAACCGTGGAATTGCATAATGAATTATATGGATACCTGCAGGAGAAAAACTCCTGTCCAAATGAAAGAGCAATGGATCAATGGCTAAGTGCGAACAGGATCGCACTTGATAAAATATGGGTCAAGGAGTTTAAAGGTGTGGCGCAATCACCTTCGGATACTTCGTTGCAAACATTCATCCGTAATCATATACACCACCCAGAGAATGTTACAATGCAATCTCATCGTTATACACAACAAGAATTACTAACTTCAATCCAACAGATGGTTGGACTTCTGTAAAGAAAAAGGCGAGCCATTTGGCTCGCCTTTTCATATTAATTTAATAGCTTACGACTTTTAGACAATAGCATGCTTAAAGCATATTCAAAACCGTGTTGTGACTCCAAACGGCTAAAGGTCACGTTACACAGGCCCAACTCTCTACACAGTGCTTTACGTTTTACGACATCCGCCGCGCCAGATACATAGACAGCCCCAGCCCCAGCCCCAGCCCCAGCCCCAGGTATATTAATTGTGACTTTCATGTGACACCTCAGTTAAAAGTAAAAATGAATATAACCGGAAGGGAAAACCCCCAGCCGATACCCAAAGGGCAAGACCGGGGGCATTCTGCATTACTTCAGCTTAACGTTCAGCGTGTAGTTCGGGCGTAGGTTCAGCGGGATGAAGCTCGCCTCCTGGTAAATGGTCACCATGCCGTAACGGTCGGTTATTACTTTTTGGTATTGTGTTGTTATTAAGTAATTGAGAATAAAGCGATTTCTGAGCAGGCGCACTGTAGGAGCGGAAGATTGCACAAAGTTTGCTCAGAATGCAGGCCAACCGGCAGGGAGTGCCTCCAGATATTTGGCGAAAATACACTCGTCACCCAGGGCCTCAGGTCGAGGGGCCTAGCAGCAATATCCAAACTCCCAGATATTTTCCCACCCAAATGGAAGGGACCCGCTCCTTTTTATATTCGGGTATAGGGTAGGCTGAGTGAGGCTCGCCAGTGTACACCCCTGGATTTTGTTTTCTGTTAAGTTATTGATTTTTGTCTGTTTTACATCAATTATCCGTTACCGAGATTACCCCCGCCCAGACGGATGGCACTCAATGAATAACGATAAGTCAAACCACCCTAAACACTTCCAATACATGGGGCGTATGGTCACTATTTACCCTACATACATCATTATTGACGGTATCAAGATCAGCCGCTCCCGTCTGTCCTTTGCATCCCAATTGGAGTTGGCAAAAGCACTTCGACTGCATGATGAAAAGGTATGCAGAAAATAGATTTAATTTAAATCATCACGACTGAAATAATTTTCTTAAGCCGCCTTATAGGCGATTTTTTTGTGCCTGCCATTAATGTGTGGGACACAACATGAGACACAAACTGGGACACAGAGGATTTTTTAGGGTTGAGTCTTTGGCTTTCCGCTGGCATGATCCAGAACAGGGATTAACGGAACGTTAATCGCAAGCTTTTGATTTTGTCTTATTTGACTCGGGGTGCCCTTCTTCGTTGAAGGCTGAGAAATACCCGTACCACCTGATCTGGATAATGCCAGCGTAGGGAAGTCAGATGCCTGCCGGCGTCCCTTCTTCGCGCCGGGCAGGAGCTAGCTATGCAACCTGACCTGCTGAGCCACGCGTATATCGCGTCTGTTTTACAGCACTTCCGTACCCGTTCCCCGCTTGTTCACTGCATGACTAACGACGTTGTGCAGACCTTTACCGCTAACGTTCTGCTTGCCCTCGGCGCTTCCCCTGCAATGGTGATTGAGCGTGAGGAGGCCGTGCAGTTCAGCGCTATCGCCGACGCGCTGCTGATTAACGTCGGCACGCTCACCGCCGATCGCGCCGATGCCATGCGCGCCGCTATTTACAGTGCTAATCAAGCGGACAAACCCTGGACTCTCGACCCGGTAGCCGTTGGTGCGCTCGAATTTCGGACCCGCTTCTGCCGGGAGATCCTCGCCCTACGTCCGGCGGCGATCCGCGGTAACGCCTCGGAGATTATGGCCCTCGCGGGCGTGAGCACAGGCGGGCGCGGCGTGGATACCACCGATTCGGCCAGCGCGGCGCTTCCTGCGGCGGAGCAGCTGGCTCGGGAAACGGGAGCGGTGGTCGCCGTCACAGGTGAGGTGGACTACGTCACCGACGGCAACCGCACGCTGAAGGTCATCGGCGGGGCGTCGATCATGACCCGGGTAGTGGGCACCGGCTGCGCGCTGTCGGCGGTTGTGGCGACAAGCTGTGCGCTGCCTGGCGAGCGTCTCGTTAACGTTGCGGCGGCCTGCGGCCTGTTCGCCCTTGCAGGCGGCGAGGCGGTGGCAGCGAGTCGTGGCCCAGGCTCCTTTGCCGCAGCGTTTCTCGATGCGCTCTATCATCTGGATGGAGGCGCCCCGGCATGAAACGAATCAATGCATTGACCATCGCCGGAACCGATCCCAGCGGCGGGGCAGGCATCCAGGCGGATCTGAAAACCTTCTCCGCCCTCGGGGCCTATGGCTGCTCGGTCATCACCGCGCTGGTGGCGCAGAACACCCTCGGTGTGCAGTCGGTTTACCGTATTACCCCAGAATTTGTCGCCGCGCAGCTGGATTCGGTGCTGAGCGATGTGCGTATTGATACCACCAAAATTGGCATGCTGGCGGATACCGATATCATCGAGGCGGTGGCCGAGCGGCTGGCGCACTATCGGGTAGAGAATATCGTGCTGGATACGGTGATGCTGGCGAAAAGCGGCGATCCGCTCCTGACGCCCTCGGCGGTCGCGACCCTGCGCACCCGACTGCTGCCGCAGGTTTCACTGATTACGCCTAACCTGCCGGAGGCGGCGGCGCTGCTTGATGCCGACCATGCTCGCAACGAGCAGGATATGCATGAGCAGGGGCGGGCGCTGCTGGCCCTCGGCTGTGAAGCGGTGCTGATGAAGGGGGGCCATCTGACCGACGGCGAAAGCCCAGACTGGCTCTTTACCCGCGAGGGAGCCACGCGCTTTAGTGCTCCACGTATTGCCACCAAAAACACCCACGGCACTGGCTGCACGCTCTCGGCGGCGCTGGCGGCGCTGCGCCCACGCCATACTAACTGGGCCGATACCGTAGCCGAAGCCAAAGGCTGGTTAACCCAGGCGCTGAGCCAGGCGGACTCGCTGGAGGTGGGGCAGGGTATCGGCCCGGTGCACCATTTCCACGCCTGGTGGTAAAAGCAAACACATAAATAACCCTTCCGGCTTACGGAAGGGGATTTAATATTTACTGTAATTAACTATTCTCAGATATTCTCTCAGATATTTGTCGCAGGTTCCTGGAAGCATTAACGCGTGATAATGGAGCTGAAGATATGAAACTGCACGCTTTGCTATTGCCGCTGGTCTCTTGCTTGCTGAGCGCCTGTGCAAGTGAGGGACCGTCCCCCTATACGGGACATATTGGCACCAGGCATTATGAAAACTTTATCTGTTTAACCTCCCCGGAAGATGGAGAGATAGAGGCGTACAACCTCACCTCATCGAAGGATAACTTCAAGTCTACCTATTCCCCGGTAGGTGAGGAGCCGATTCTTGTGCATGCCCCAGGCGTCTGTTTTTTAGCGCGCTTTGATAAGGGCTATATCTACTCATTTAATTATCAAGTAGAAGGTGACTGGTATCATTTTCGCTTTTTTAGCGATCAAAATGGCAGGATAACCATTTTAAAAGCGTCCTGATAATAGCGCGGTGAGTAACTGCCAGCTGAGTAATAAATTTCAGTCGTACATAAGTACCATAATTCCCTTTGTGCTGGAAAAATCCGCCGCCCGGTACCAGGCTTACTCTGCCTGCGAACTCAGGGCAGGACTAACCACGTTCGCCTGCGGGCGAATCTTACGGGAGCCTCATCATGACTGATATTTCACAGCTGCTTGGCAAAGATGCCGACAGCCTGTTGCAGCATCGTTGTATGACCATTCCAGCCGACCAGCTCTACCTGCCAGGACACGACTATGTCGACCGCGTGATGGTCGATAATAACCGTCCCCCGGCCGTCCTCCGCAATATGCAAACGCTCTACAACACCGGCCGTCTGGCAGGAACCGGCTATCTGTCAATTCTGCCGGTTGACCAGGGCGTAGAGCACTCGGCGGGCGCGTCGTTCGCCGCCAACCCGCACTATTTCGATCCAAAAAACATCGTTGAGCTGGCGATTGAAGCGGGCTGTAACTGCGTCGCCTCTACCTATGGTGTACTGGCCTCGGTATCGCGCCGCTATGCGCACCGTATTCCGTTTCTGGTGAAGCTCAACCATAACGAAACCTTGAGCTATCCCAACACCTTTGACCAGACGCTCTACGCCAGCGTAGAGCAGGCGTTCAATATGGGGGCGGTTGCCGTGGGCGCAACCATCTACTTTGGCTCTGAGCAGTCGCGCCGCCAGATCGAGGAGATCTCCAGCGCCTTTGAGCGCGCCCACGAGCTGGGACTGGTGACCGTGCTGTGGGCCTATCTGCGCAACGCCGATTTCAAAAAGGATGGTGTGGACTATCACGTCTCTGCCGACCTCACCGGGCAGGCCAACCACCTGGCGGCCACCATCGGGGCCGATATCGTTAAACAGAAGATGGCGGAGAATAACGGCGGCTATAACGCGGTGAAATATGGCTATACCGACGAGCGTGTCTACAGCAAGCTCACCACCGATAACCCTATCGACCTGGTGCGCTATCAGCTGGCAAACTGCTACATGGGCCGGGCCGGGCTGATTAACTCCGGCGGTGCATCAGGGGGAGAAGCCGACCTGACCGAGGCGGTGCGTACGGCTGTCATTAACAAACGCGCGGGCGGGATGGGGCTGATCCTGGGCCGAAAAGCGTTTAAGAAAACGATGGCCGACGGTGTGAAGCTGATTAACGCCGTGCAGGATGTCTACCTGGATAATAAAGTGACCATTGCCTAATTAGTTACAACATACTCTGGATGGGTGTGTAGGCTCGGTAAGATACTGCAACGCCGGGCGGCACTGCGTTTGCCCGGCCTACAGTGAGCGCGGTGCAGTTCGTAGGCCCGGTAAGCGCAGCGCCACCGGGCGTTACTGTGCAAAAGCTATACTGCCGGGCGGCGCTAACGCTGGCCCGGCCCACAGAACAAAACACCTTTTCATTTTAGGGTTAACGCCCTCCCGATCTGCATCACATTTCCCCTCTCTTTTGTGAAAAGTGTCACTCAGCCCTGTGCTATTGCCCAAAAATCACCCGTTGCTTAGCGGAAATTGTCTGAGGCATCGGCTAAAAAATCTGCATACATTTACATCTGAAACAGCTTTTCAAAATGAAGCAGGCACCCTGACACAAGGATCCGTAATGAAAATTGAATCTGTAAACGTCACCGTTTTTCAGTATCCCACCCGTCGTGTTTCCGATAGCGCTGGCCACTCCCATCCGGGCCCGGAGAGCATGGCAAAGATGGCGATGCTGACCATCACCGCTGATGATGGCAGCCAGGGATTCTCTTTTGCGCCGTCGGAAGTGGTGCGGCCCTTTGTCGTGAACACCTTCTTTCGTAAGGTGATGGTGGGCCAGGATCCGTTCAACCGCGAGCGCATCTGGCAGGATCTGGTCCACTGGCAGCGCGGCAGCGCCCATCAGCTCACCGAGCGGGCGCTCTCCTTTGTTGAACAGGCCCTATGGGATCTGATTGGCCGCAAGCTCAACATCCCGGTCTATAAGCTGCTCGGCGGCTTCCGTGACAAGGTTCCGGCCTACGGCAGTACCATGTGCGGGGACGATCTGCCGGGCGGGCTCTCCACCCCGGATGAGTACGCTGCTTTTGCCGAAACCCTGGTCGCCCGTGGCTATAAGGCGATCAAGCTCCACACCTGGATGCCGCCGGTGTCGTTTGCACCTAACCCGAAAATGGACGTGAAAGCCTGTGCCGCGGTGCGCGAAGCGGTCGGGCCGGATATCGACCTGATGATCGATGGCTACCACTGGTATAGCCGTACCGAGGCGCTCTATATCGGCAAGGAGCTGGAGAAACTCAACTTTGCCTGGTTTGAAGAGCCGATGGAGGAGGAGAGCATGTCCTCCTACGCCTGGCTGGCAGAGAACCTCTCTATTCCCATTATCGGGCCGGAGAGCCTCGGCGGTAAGCACCACAGCCGCGCCGACTGGGTAAAAGCCGGAGCCTGCGACATTCTGCGTGCCGGATCTAACGGCGTAGGCGGTATTTCACCCACGCTAAAAGTCGCCAGCCTCGCGGAAGCCTTCGGTATGGATTGCGAAGTGCACGGCAACGGCGCGGCCAGCCTGGCGGTGGTCGGAGCGATCCGCAACTGCCGCTGGTACGAGCGCGGCCTGCTGCACCCGTTCCTTGACTATGACGAACCCGCAGCCTACCTCAACAGCATTGTTGATCCGATGGATGACGAGGGCTTTGTCCACCTGCCACAGCGCCCCGGCCTCGGCGAAGATATCAATTTTGCCTATATCGAAGCCAATACCGTCAGTCACGACTAATAAAAAAAGCCAACGCCCGGTGACGCTGCGCTAACCGGGCCTACGTCTTACCCTACAAACGGTATACAGAGATGAAAAAAAACGCGTTGAGGGCTAGCCTGCTGGCGCTCTCGCTGATGATGGGGAGTGGGGCAACGCTGGCGGCCACGCCGCCGGATCAGCTCATCATCGGCATGAACATGAATAATCTGCTGAGCCTCGATCCGGCGGCGATGACCGGTAACGAAGTGGTCGGCATCGTCGTCAATCTCTACGACTCGCTGGTGGAGCTGGATCCTGACCAGCTCACCAACGTCCGCCCGGCGCTGGCCGAATCCTGGACCATCAGCCCGGATGGCAAAACCCTGACCTTCCACCTGCGCAAGGACGTGAAGTTTCACTCCGGCAATCCGCTGACCGCCCAGGACGTGGTGTGGTCGATGCGCCGCCTGCTGCACCTTAACCTCGCTCAGGCTTCGGTGTGGAAATCCTACGGCTTTAGCAAAAAGAACATTGACGATCAGGTTAGCGCGCCGGATGACTATACCGTGCAGATTGTCCTGCCAAAGGCCAACGATCCGCAGCTGGTGATCTACTCCCTCGGCGCGCTAGGCAACCTTGGGGTGCTCGACAGCAAAACGGTGCAGGGCCACGAGGTGAATAATGACTGGGGCAACCGTTGGCTGACCACTAACGAAGCGGGTTCTGGCCCCTTTATGCTGGAGACCTGGCAGGCAAAAGACGTGTTGCGCATGAAGCGTAACCCGGCCTACTGGCGGGAAGAGCCGAAGATGAGCCGCATCGTGCTGCGCCATTTCCAGGAGTCGCAGACCCTGCGTCTGATGATTGCCAAGGGCGATCTCGATATCGCCAACAGCATGGCGGTATCAGACATCAACGCCCTGCGTAAGGATCCCGACGTCACCGTGGAGGCGGTGCAGCGCGGGACGGTCTACTACGTGGCGATGAGCATGAAGGAGCCGCACTTTGCTAATCCGAAGGTGCGCGAGGCGGTGCGCTACCTCATCGACTATCAGGGGATCAACAAGGCGCTGATGCCGGGCTACGGCGTGCTGCACCAGCGGCCCATCAAGGCTGGAATGCCGTCGACGCTGCCGGACCCCGGCTACCGGCTGGACATTGCGAAAGCGAAAAAGCTGCTGGCCGAGGCGGGCTACCCGAACGGCTTTGATACCACCCTGCGGGTGCTGGCGGATCAGCCATTCCTTAATATCGCCATTGCCGTGCAGTCCACCCTGATGCAGGCGGGTATTAACGCCAAAATCATCACCGGCACCGGGAACCAGATCTACGGCGCAATGCGCGAGCGTAAGTTTGACATCCTGGTTGGGCGCGGCGGCAGCGGGGTGGAGCCGCATCCGCACTCCAGCCTGCGCGCGCTGGTCTATAACCCGGACAACAGCGACGAGGCGCGGCTGACCAACTTCCAGGGCTGGCGCACCGGTTTTTACGATAAGCCGCTTAATGAGATGATCGATAAAGCGCTGCTGGAGCGCGATCCGCAGAAGCAGATTGCCGACTATCAGCAGATCCAGACCCGCTACGACCAGCTGATCCCCGCCCTGGTGCCGCTCTCCCAGATGGTGGACTCGGTGGTGGTCCGCAACGAGGTGAAGAACTTCCAGTCTCACCCCTCCGCCACGACTTTCCTGCGTGAGGTTTACAAAGAGCCGATCCATACCGGAGGAACCAAAGGATGAGTGTAGCAATCTTAGCGCCCGGCTCCCGAGCCCGGCGGTTCTCAACCCGGCTCGGTCAGGTGCTGGTGACCCTGTTCGGCCTGCTGCTGCTAACCTTTTTTATTGGCCGGGTGATGCCGGTGGATCCGGTGCTGGCGATCGTCGGCCCGGACGCCGACCAGAGCACCTATCAGCAGGTTTACCAACAGCTGGGGTTCGATAAATCTCTGCTGACCCAGTTTGGTATCTACTTTAACAATCTGCTGCATGGCGATCTCGGTAACGCGCTGCTGACGGGTAAACCGGTAACGGATGATATTCTGCGCGTCTTCCCGGCGACGCTGGAGCTGGCAACGATGGCGATTATCGTCGGCGCGGGCCTCGGCATTCCGCTTGGCGTGCTGGCCGCGGCGCGGCGCAACTCGTTTTCCGACTACGTGGTGCGCATCATCAGCCTGGCGGGCTACTCGACGCCGATCTTCTGGGTAGGGATGATGGGCCTGCTGCTGTTCTACGCCTGGCTCGGCTGGGTCGGCGGGGCCGGACGGCTGGATATGGGCCTTGAGGGGCTGGTTCCGCGCCGCACCGGGCTGTTTACCATTGATGCCCTGTTGGCAGGTAATGGACAGGTGTTCTGGAACGCCATCAATCATCTCGTGCTGCCCGCGTCGCTGCTCGGCTTCCACTCCCTGGCCTACATCAGCCGGATGACCCGCAGCTTTATGCTGGCCCAGCTCTCCCAGGAGTTCATCATCACCGCCCGCGTTAAAGGCTTAACCGAGCGGCAAGTGATCTGGAACCACGCGTTTCGCAACATCCTCGTGCAGCTTCTGACGGTGGTGGCGCTGGCCTACGGCTCGTTGCTGGAGGGCGCGGTCCTGATCGAAACAGTCTTCTCCTGGCCGGGCTTTGGATCCTACCTCACCGGCAGCCTGCTGCTGGGGGATATGAATGCGGTTATGGGCTGCGTGCTGCTGGTGGGGGTGATCTTCGTGATGCTCAATCTGCTCTCCGACATGCTCTACCAACTCTTTGACCCGAGGACGAAATCATGACGGTCTCTCTGGATACGCCCGTAACCGGCGGCGGAAATGAAAGCCGCCTGCGCCTGAAGCGCGCCCTGGCCCGCACCGGCGGGTTTATTGGCAAGATGGCCCGCAACCCGCTGACCGCCATCGGCGGCGGGATTATTTTCCTGCTGCTGGTAGTGGCGGCCTTTGCGCCGTGGATCGCGCCCTATAACCCGCTGGTGCAGGATCTCAACGCCGCGCTGCAATCTCCAAACGCCCAGCACTGGTTTGGCACCGACGAGTTTGGTCGGGACATCTTCAGCCGCCTGGTCTACGGGGCGCGCATCACGCTCTACATCGTGCTGCTGGTGTCGGTCACCGTCGGGCCGCTGGGCCTGCTGCTGGGGGTGAGCGCGGGCTATTTTGGTGGCAAGGTTGATATGGTGCTGATGCGCGTCACCGATATCTTTATCTCCTTCCCAAGCCTGGTGCTGGCCCTGGCGTTCGTGGCCGCCCTCGGCCCCGGCCTTGAGCACGTGGTAATCGCCATTACCCTGACCGCCTGGCCGCCGATTGCGCGACTGGCGCGGGCCGAAACCCTCTCCCTGCGCCAGGCCGACTTTATCTCGGCGGTGCGCTTGCAGGGGGCCTCGCCGGTGCGCGTCCTGTGGCGTCACATCGTGCCGCTCTGCCTGCCGTCGGTGATCATCCGCATCACTATGAACATGGCGGGGATTATCCTGACCGCCGCCGGGCTGGGCTTCCTCGGCCTTGGCGCCCAGCCGCCGGAGCCGGAGTGGGGGGCAATGATCTCCAGCGGCCGCACCTACATGATGGAGTGCTGGTGGGTAGTGACTATTCCGGGGCTGGCGATCCTGATCAACAGCCTGGCGTTCAACTTTTTAGGAGATGGCCTACGTGACATCCTCGATCCTCGCAGCGAATAACGCACCTCTGCTCGACGTGCGCAATCTCCACGTCGACTTTATCAACGGACGCGCGGTTACCAACGCGGTGCGCGGCGTCTCCTTTCAGCTGGGACAGGAGAAGCTGGCCATCGTCGGCGAATCCGGCTCCGGTAAATCCACGGTTGGCCGGGCGCTGATGCGCCTGCATCCGGCTAAGGCTCGCATTACCGCCGAACGGATGCACTTCGGCGATGTCGACCTGCGCACTGCCAGCGAGTCGCAGATGCGTACCGTGCGCGGGAAGCGGATCTCCATGATCATGCAGGACCCGAAATACTCCCTTAACCCGGTGGTCTGCGTCGGGGAACAGATCGCCGAGGCCTGGCTGACTCACCATCCGGGGCGTAAGGCCGAGGCGAAGGCCAAAGTGCTGGAGATGCTCGACGTGGTGCGTATCCGCCAGCCCGAGCGCGTCTATAACCTCTACCCACACGAGATCTCCGGCGGGCAGGGGCAGCGCATCATGATCGCTATGATGCTGATCACCGATCCCGAGCTGGTGATCGCCGACGAGCCCACTTCTGCGCTGGATGTCTCGGTGCGTTTACAGGTGCTGGGGCTGCTGGACGATCTGGTTCAGTCCCGCGGGCTCGGGCTGATCTTTATCAGTCACGATATCAACCTGGTGCGTAGCTTCTGCGACCGGGTGCTGGTGATGTACGCCGGGCGGGTAGTGGAGTCGATTGCCGCCTGCGATCTGCACAATGCCCGGCACCCCTATACTCAGGGGCTGATCAGCGCCCTGCCGGAGATCCACCATCGTCGTCCCGTGCTGCCGGTACTGCAGCGCCAGGCCAGCTGGCTGAGCGAGTGAGGAGCCCACTATGATCGATGTGAAGAACCTGAACCTGGCCTTTGGCGAAGGGGAGAAGCGTAACCAGGTCCTGTATGACGTCAGCTTTAACGTGCAGCCTGGGGAGATTTACGGCCTGGTGGGGGAGTCCGGCTCGGGTAAAACCACGGTGCTGAAATGCCTGGCGGGGCTGTTTACCCACTGGGATGGCGAGCTGGCCATTAACGGCCAGCCGCTGGAGCACCGACTCAATCCGCAGCGCTGTCGACTGGTGCAGATGGTGTTTCAGGATCCCTACGGCTCGCTGCATCCGCGGCATACCATCGGCGATATTCTGGAGGAGCCGCTGCATATTCACGGCATTGGCGACCGGGATCGGCGGGTAAACCGCCTGCTGGATCGGGTCGGGCTGAACCGCGCCTTTCGCGATCGCTTCCCGCACCAGCTCTCCGGCGGTCAGCGCCAGCGCGTGGCTATCGCCCGGGCGCTGATCCTTGAGCCGCAGGTGCTGCTGCTGGATGAGCCGACCTCGGCGCTGGACGTGTCGGTGCAGGCGGAGATCCTCAACCTGCTGGCGGAGCTGCATCAGGAGTCGAAGCTGACCTATCTGATGGTGACCCACGATCTTGGCGTCATCGCCCATCTGTGCCAGAAGATTGCCGTAATGCAGTACGGCAAGATCCTTGAGACATTGACAGTAGACAATCTGGTGAGCGGTCAGGCAAAAACTGACTATACGCGGATGCTGGTCAATGCCAGCCAGCAGTACAGCCGGGAGATGGCGCGGGCGGTGGCGGCCTATTAGCCGCTGGTTTTTTACGCCGGGTGACGCTGCGCTTACCCGGCCTACGAAAAACTAACGCAATAACGGACAGTCCGGTGGCAACCGGCACTGCAACGCGCCGGGCATGATCTCCATCCGGAAATGCTGGCCGCTCAGCGGCTCGCCGTCGAGGTTAAAGGTGATCTCATGGGGAGAGGTCACCTCAAACCAGGCCGATTCGCCATCCACGATGTTCGGGCTGTCTTCCGGGCGGGTGAGGGTGGTAAAGAGCGCGGGCAGAAGCTCGTCCCCGGTAAAAATGCGGATCTGCAGCAGGCCGTCGTTGATCAGCGCGCTCGGGCAGAGCTGCTGTCCGCCGCCTGCCTGGCGACCATTGCCAATGCCGATCACCAGCGCGTCGCCCTGCCAGGAAAAGTTTTCACCACGGATCTCAACGCTGTCGGCTTTCAACGTGTCCATGCGCATCAGGCCGTGAATGACATAGGATACGCCACCCAGCGCAGCCTTCAGCCGCTCCGGCGTTTCGGTAGTGATGCGCGTGCCGAACCCGCCGGTGGCCATATTGATAAACCCGGTCTCGCCATTGACCCTGGCGATATCTATCGGCACGGCCTTGCCGACAATCGCCAGCTGCAGCGCCTTATCCAGCGTCTCCGGTATCCCTACGCTGGTGGCAAAATCATTGGCGGTACCGAGAGGGATAATCCCAAGCGCCGGCGCATTCGCTCCCGCCACGTTGACCAGCGCCGTGGCCACTTCATTGATCGTGCCATCGCCGCCGCCGGCGATGACAGTAGCAACCCCAAGCTCTACGGCTTCCGCAACGTAGCGGGCCGCGTCACCTTTTTCCCATGTGACCCTGACGTGCAGCTCAATACCTTCGTTACGCAGCAGGGTAACTGCCTCGCGTAGGGTGTCATCGCCTGCACTTTTGCCATTCAGAATAAGTAAACTCGACGGATCGCTAGTCATCCTAAAACCCTGAAAAAGAGAGAATGGAGAGAGTGTATCTTAGCTGGAACGAGAGCGTGTAAGAAGAGGCCGAAAGGCACAAAAAAAATAGGCCTGCGTAAGGGAGATTACACAGGCCAAGGAGGTGGTTCCTGGTAGAGCTAGCATTTATGGGTTATGTTTTTCAGCGCAGGAATAATACCCTTATCAAGCGAAACGGTATGTGATCCGATTCTAAGATCCCTATCAATTGAAAAAATAACCCAAATGAACTACTCGGCCGCTAAGCAGCGTGCGGATTGCGCGTCGTCTGGCCGTTGAAATTGCGCATCAGCAGACCATACTCCAGCTGCATATCCGAAGGCACCGGCAGCCAGACGGTATAGCCGTCGCCCGGCGCAACCGGCATCGCTTCGCCTTTGGCATTCTCCATATGCTCCAGGGTGAAGTTGACGTTGCCGTGCGGGGTCATCAGCTCCATGCTGTCGCCCACGGAGAACTTATTTTTCACCTTCACCGCCGCCAGCGCGCCGTTGCGCTCGCCGGTAAACTCGCCAACAAACTGCTGGCGATCGGAGATCGAGTAGCCCTGCTCGTAGTTTTGGTAGTCGTCATGGGTATGACGGCGCAGGAAGCCTTCGGTATAGCCCCGGTGTGCCAGCCCCTCAAGGGTCTCCATCAGGCTGGTGTCGAACGGTTTACCGGCGGCGGCGTCGTCAATGGCCTTGCGGTAAACCTGCGCGGTACGGGCGCAGTAGTAGAATGACTTGGTGCGGCCCTCGATCTTCAGCGAGTGCACGCCCATCTGCGTCAGGCGCTCAACGTGGGCGATGGCGCGCAGATCTTTCGAGTTCATGATGTAGGTGCCGTGCTCATCTTCGAACGCGGTCATGTACTCGCCGGGACGCTGGGCCTCTTCAATCATAAAGACCTTGTCGGTCGGCGCGCCAATCCCCAGCGTCGGCTCGACGTTTTTCACCGGGATCGGCTCGTGGACGTGGACGATATTACCCACGGCGTCCTCTTTCCCTTCCTGGACGTTGTACTCCCAGCGGCAGGCGTTGGTGCAGGTGCCCTGGTTCGGATCGCGCTTGTTAATGTAGCCGGAGAGCAGGCAGCGGCCCGAATAGGCCATGCACAGCGCGCCGTGAACGAAGATCTCAAGCTCCATCTCCGGCACCTGCTGGCGGATCTCGGCGATCTCATCCAGCGACAGCTCGCGGGAGAGGATCACCCGGGTCAGGCCCATCTGCTGCCAGAACTTCACCGTCGCCCAGTTGACGGCGTTAGCCTGCACCGAAAGGTGAATGTCTATCTCAGGGAAGTGCTCGCGCACCAGCATGATTAAACCGGGATCGGACATGATCAGCGCATCCGGCCCCATCGCCACCACCGGCGCTAAATCGCGGATAAAGGTCTTCAGCTTGGCGTTGTGCGGCGCAATATTCACCACCACGTAAAACTTTTTACCCAGCGCATGGGCTTCGTTGATCCCCAGCTGGAGATTCTCGTGGTTGAATTCGTTATTGCGCACGCGCAGGGAGTAGCGGGGCTGGCCCGCGTAGACAGCATCCGCGCCATAGGCGAAGGCGTAACGCATATTTTTCAGCGTTCCCGCCGGGGAGAGAAGTTCCGGTTTAAACATTATGTTCTCGTTCTGATGACAGGTCAGATCCGCCGCAGCGTAGTGGGCGGGCAGGGGGTAATCCCCTGTTTTAAGGGCGGGAATTATAGCGTTGCGGGGGAGTCAGGTAAAGCGCCGTCATCCGTAGGCCCGGCAAGCGGCGCGCCGCTTGCCGGGCGTAAATATCAGGCTATTCGGCCTGCATCCGCCTCCCAGCGGTAGCCGACGCCGTACACCGCGCGGATAAAGGACTGCTCCTCATCCAGCGCCTCCAGCTTGCGGCGCAGGTTCTTGATGTGGCTATCGATGGTGCGGTCGGTGACGACCCGGTAATCATCATAGAGATGATTCAGCAGCTGCTCGCGGGAGAAGACTTTTCCCGGCTCGCCAGAGAGGGTCTTCAGCAGGCGAAACTCGGCGGGGGTGAGATCCAGCGCCTTGCTGTGCCAGCTGGCCTGGAAACGTCCTTCGTCGATCACCAGTGGGCTGACCGCGTCCAGCTCTTTCAGCTCGCGCTGGGGCTTGCAGCGACGCAGAATGGTTTTTACCCGCGCCACCACCTCCCGCGGGCTATAGGGCTTGCAGATATAGTCATCGGCACCAATCTCCAGCCCCAGCAGGCGGTCGATCTCTTCGATGCGGGCGGTGACCATCACAATCGGCAGATCGGAAAAGCGGCGGATCTCCCGGCACAGGGTCAGACCGTCGGTACCGGGGAGCATCAGATCCAGCAGCATCAGATCCGGCGGCGTCTGGCGCACGTAGGGCAGCACCTTATCACCGTGGCTAATCAACGTCGGGGCGTAGCCTGCCGCCCGCAGGTAGTCCACCAGCAGCTGTCCCAGCTTTGGCTCATCTTCCACGATTAAAATGCGCGGGGTGTTTTCGTCAATCGGTAACTCAGTCATACATCTCTCGGTAAATCGCGTTCCAGCGGTAGTTCAACTGTAATGCTAACCCCGCCAAAAGGCGAATGGGCTGCGGCAATGGTCCCGCCGTGAGCTTCAACAATGTTCACGCAGATAGGCAGCCCCAGTCCAGAGCCGCCGCTGGCGCGGTTGCGCGAGCCTTCGGTGCGGTAGAAGCGCTCAAACAGGCGGCTTAGCTGTTCGTCACTGACGCCGGGGCCGCTGTCGGCGAAGGTCATCGCCAGGGTATCAGGCTTCACGCTGGCGCTGATCACCAGCTGGCCTCCGGCGTCGGTATAGCGCAGGCTGTTCTCCAGCAGATTATTAAACAGCTGCATCAGGCGGTCGCGATCGCCAAATACGATGGCGCTCTCCGGCAGCGAGACGCTAAGGGTCAGTCCCCGGCTGGCAAAACGCTCCCGGAATACGCCGGCGGCAATCTCCAGCAGGGTTATGACATCCATAGGGGCTTTCTGGTAGGCCAGCGCCCCCTCGTCGGACATCGAGAGCTGATGCAGATCGTCAACCAGCTTGGTCAGCGTGCCCACCTCGGCCTGTAAGGAGGCCACCGACTCGGGGGTGAACTGGCGCACGCCGTCCTGAATTGCCTCCAGCTCGCCGCGCAATACCGCCAGCGGGGTACGCAGCTCGTGGGAGATATCGGCCATAAAGTCGCGGCGCATCTGCTGGTTCTTCTCCAGGGTGCTGGCGAGCTGGTTAAAGTCCTGCGCCAGCTTGCCCAGCTCATCCGGGCTGGATGTCGCCACGCGGGTGGTAAAGTCCCCGGCTGCCAGCCGGTGCGTCCCCTCTACCAGTCGTTTCACCGGGGCGAGCAGGCCGCGCGCCAGCGGGAAGGTCGCCAGCGCCGCCAGCAGCGTGGCGAGGCCGACAATCAGCCAGCTGGTGCGCCGCTGCTGACGATCGAAGTTGATGTCGGTGTTGCGGGTCAGACGCTCTACCGGGGAGGCGATCACTGCGCCCACTTCCGCCCCGTTGACCATTATCGCCCGCCGGGTTCCCTCTTTTGGGATCGGCGATCGCGGGCCAACCAGCACGTCACCACGCTGATCGGTCACCCAGAACTGTGTGCGCCAGCCGTGAGGGGGCATGCCAGGGCCGGGCCGATCGTCGTTGCCGTCATGCTCAAAGGAGCGCAGGATCTGAAAGACAAAGCGGTCGTTATTGCGCAGGAAACGCCAGTTGCCATGCAGCGCATACTGCTCCCCCAGCGCATCGCCAAGCATCTGCAGCCGCTGCTCGTTGCCATGCTTGATGTAGTCGATAAAGCCGCGCTCAAAGCTGACCCGCACCGCCCAGTGCATGGTGATCAGCAGCGCAATACAGGTGGCGAAAATCGCCAGAAAGAGCTTGCCGGTAATACCGGGTCGCCAGAATTTCATCGGTGGCTCCTTTTGCGCCGGGCAATCACGGTATTGGTGCTGGCGTCATTCGGCACGCGGGCAAAGACCAGCGCGGGCAGGGCGATAATCACCGCCATGCACAGATAGGTGGAAAAGAAAACGTGGTGTACCAGAGTACTGTCGGTCGCCAGATGTTGCTGACCAAACAGGCCGAGCAGCAGCCCGGCGACGGTAACGCCGACGCTCATTGAGAGCTGCATGACCATCGACAGCAGGCTGTTGCCGCTGCTGGCCTGCGCATCCGGCAGATCCTTTAGCGTCAGGGTGTTCATGGTCGAGAAGCGCATCGAGTTGATCATCCCCTGCACAAACAGCACCACTGGCAGCAGGTAGTAGAGGCCCGCCAGCGCCGTTGCCATAAACAGCAGGCTCACCAGCGCCAGCCCCAGCGTGCTGGCCACCAGTACCCGACGGTAGCCGAAGCGGTTAACGATCTGCACTACGATGCGCTTCATGCCCATGCTGCCCAGCACCATCGGGATCATCATCAGCCCGGCGTGGAACGGCGAGAAACCGAGGCCGATCTGGAGAAAAACCGGGGTGATAAAGGGCAGCATCCCGCTGCCGATGCGTCCGGCAAAGCTGCCGGCCAGGCCCAGCGAGAAGGAGCGGGTACTAAACAGGCCGAGGGGAAAGAGCGCCGCCTCGTTGCGTCTGGCGTGCCACAGGTAGACGCCCAGCGCGAGCCCGCCTGCAACCACCAGCGCCACGAGGGTTAACGTCGAGATGCCTAACCCCTTCTGGCCGTCGAGAGCGAGGGTCAAGGCTGCCATGCCAAAGGCCAGCAGCAGGAAGCCAGGCATATCGAAGCGGCGGGTTTGCAGGGTGTAGTTGGGCATCAGCCAGAGGGTAGCCATCGCCCCAACGATACCCACCGGCAGGTTAATCAAAAAGATCCAGTGCCAGGAGGCGTACTCCACCAGAATACCTCCCAGCGCCGGGCCAAGCAGGGGGCCAATCTGCCCCGGCAGGGTGACGAAGGTCATCGCCGCCATGTACTGCGACCGGGGAACGATCTTCATCACCGTCAGCCTGCCCACCGGCACCATCATCGCGCCGCCGACGCCCTGCAGCACGCGGGACATCACCAGCCCATCGAGGGTGCTGGCCTGGGCGCAGAACAGCGATCCCAGGGTAAAGAGCACAATCGCGCTGAAGAAGACGTTGCGCACCCCGACCTTATCCGCCAGCCAGCCGCTGGCGGGCAGCATTACCGCCACCGTGAGTACGTAGGCCACCACCACCATATGCATATGCAGCGGGCTTTCGCCGAGGCTCTGCGCCATTGAGGGCAGGGCGGTATTGACGATGGTGGTATCCAGCGCCTGCATAAAAAAGCCGAAGGCGACTATCCATAGCTGCCAGCGGACCTGGTTCGGTAGATCGGTCATCTCACCTGCCTGTTGAACGGTTAATCATTCAGTAGCGGCTGGCCTTTACCTTTACGGGCAAAACGCAGCCGCAGCCGGTCAAAGAAGAGGTAGACCACCGGCGTGGTGTAGAGCGTCAGCAGCTGGCTCATCACCAGGCCACCGACGATGGTGATCCCGAGCGGCTGGCGCAGCTCGGAACCGTCGCCGGAGGTCAGCACCAGCGGCAGCGCGCCAAACAGCGCCGCCAGGGTGGTCATCATGATCGGTCTGAAGCGCAGCAGACAGGCCTGGAAGATGGCCTCCTGCGGCGTCAGGTTGCCGGTGCGCTGCGCCTCCAGGGCGAAGTCGACCATCATGATGGCGTTCTTCTTGACGATACCTATCAATAACATAATTCCGATCAGGGCGATGAGGCTAAATGGGGCATTGAACAGCTCCAGCGCCAGCAGCGCCCCCACGCCCGCCGACGGCAGGGTAGAGAGAATGGTCAGCGGATGAACGTAGCTCTCATAGAGAATGCCGAGCACGATGTAGACCGTGGCGATGGCCGCGAGGATCAGGATCAGCTGGGAGCGCATGGTCTCCTGGAAGACCTGTGCCGTCCCGGCAAAGCTGCCGCGCACGCTGGAGGGCACTCCCAGCTGGGTCATGGTCCTGTCGATCGCCGCGCTGGCCTCGGAGAGCGAGACGCCGGTCGGCAGGTTAAAGGCGATGGTCGAGGCGGCAGAGAGCCCCTGATGGTTTACCGACAGCGGCGCGTTAGCCGGCTGCCACTTCGCGAAGTAGGAGAGGGGGATCGGCTTGCCCTCGCTGTTGATCACAAACATCTTGTCGAGGGCGCTAATGTCCTGGGTGTAGCGCGGATCGACCTCCATCACCACCTTGTACTGATTAAGCGCCTCGTAGATGGTCGAGATCTGCCGCTGGCCAAAGGCGTTATTCAGCAGGCCGTTAGCATCCTGTACGCTGATGCCTAGCCGGGACATCGTCTCGCGGTCATAGATCAGGTCCATCTCCGCGCCGTTATCCTGCTGGTCGGAGTTAACGTCCGCCAGCTGGGGCAGGGCCGAAAATGCCTTGCGGATCTTCGGCTCCCACTCCCGCAGGTCGCTGAGATTGTCCGACAGCAGGGCGTACTGGTAGCTGGCGTTCGACTGGCGTCCGCCGACGCGGATATCCTGTACCGCCATCAGGAACAGGTTAGCCCCCGGCTCTTTCGCCAGTTTCACTCGCAGACGATCAATCACCTGCTGGGCCGTATCGCTGCGCTGGTCACGGGATTTCAGGGTGATAAACATCATCCCGCTGTTGACCCGCGAGCCGCCGGTAAAGCCGGTGACGTTATCCACCGCCGGATCGTCACGAATAATCTTCATAAAGTCCGCCAGCTTGCCGCGCATCGCCTGGAAGGAGATGCTCTGGTCGGCCTGAATGCCGCCCATCAGCACGCCGGTGTCCTGCTCCGGGAAGAAGGTTTTCGGGATGGCGATATAGAGCCAGACGTTGAGCGCAATGGTGCCGAGTAGCACTACGCCTACCAGCCGGGTATGGTTTAGCACCCACTTCAGCGATTTAGCGTAGCCCTGCTGCAGGCCCAGCAGCAGGCGGCCAAAGCCCCGCACTTTGGTCTGCGCTTTCGGTTTGCCGCTCTTGAGCAGCCAGCCACACATCATCGGCGTCAGGGTCAGGGAGACCACCAGCGAGATGCCGATCGCCACCGACAGGGTGACGGCGAACTCCCGCAGCAGGCGGCCCGGCAGGCCGTCCATCAGCAGCAGCGGCAGGAAGACCGCCACCAGCGACAGGCTCATGGAGAGCACGGTAAAGCCCACCTCCCGCGAGCCCTGCAATGCCGCCTGGAGCGGTTTCATTCCGGCCTCCAGATGGCGGGCGATATTCTCCAGCACCACGATGGCGTCATCCACCACGAAGCCGGTGGCGATGGTCAGGGCCATCAGGGAGAGGTTGTTAAGGCTAAAGCCGCACAGGTACATAGCCGCAAAGGTGCCGATCAGCGACACCGGCACCGCCACCGCCGGGATCAGCGTCGCCCGTCCCGAGCGCAGGAAGAGGAAGACCACCAGGATCACCAGCGCGACGGAGATGATCAGGCTGTGCTCGACCTCATCCAGCGAGGCGCGGATAGTGGGGGAGCGGTCCTGGGCGATCTGCAGATCGATGGCCGCCGGGATCGTCTCCTGCAGCTCCGGTAGCCGGGCGCGGATGCTGTCCACGGTCTGGATAATGTTGGCTTCCGGCAGCTTGCGGATCATCAGCAGGATCGCTGGCTTGGCGTTGGTCATCCCGGCGTTGCGCACGTCCTGCACCGAATCGGTGACGCTGGCGACGTCGCCAAGGCGCACCGCCGCCCCGTTGCTGTAGTGGACAATCAGCGGCTGGTAGGCCTCGGCGGTTTTGATCTCGTCGTTGGTCTGCAGCTGCCAGCGGTGGGTGCCATCCTCAATGGCGCCCTGCGGCCTGCGCACGTTGGCGTTATTAATCGCGCTGCGCACGTCGTCCAAAGAGACACCCTGGTTAAACAGCGCCTGGGGGTTGAGCGCCACCCGCACGGCGGGCAGGGAGCTGCCGCCGACGTCAACATCGCCCACGCCCTCTATTTGCGAGATGGTCTGCGCCAGCTGGGTCGAGGCGAAGTCGTACAGCTCTCCCTGGGAGTAGGTGTCCGAGGTCAGGGTCAGGATCATGATTGGCGCATCGGACGGGTTCGCTTTCCGATAGGTCGGACGGCTCGGCATTCCGCTCGGCAGCAGGCTCTGTGCAGCGTTGATCGCCGCCTGCACGTCACGCGCCGCACCGTTGATATCGCGATCGAAATTGAACTCCAGAATGATGCGCGTGCTGCCCAGCGAGCTGGAGGAGGTCATCTCATTGACCCCGGCGATGCGCCCAAGAGATCGCTCCAGCGGCGTCGCCACCGAGGAGGCCATCGTCTCCGGCGAGGCCCCCGGCAGGGAGGCGCTCACCATGATCACTGGATAATCCACCTGCGGCAGCGGGGCCACCGGCAGCAGACGGAAGCCGAGAATGCCGCACAGCGTGATCGCCAGCGAAATCAGGATGGTGGCGACCGGACGGTGAATAAACAGGGCAAAAAACTTCACTTACGCCTCCTCCCCTTCACGCTCTTCACGGCGGGGGAAGCGGTGGCGAACCCGCAGGGCCAGGCGGTCAAACAGCAGGTAGATCACCGGCGTGGTAAAGAGGGTCAGCACCTGGCTCACCAGCAGGCCGCCGACCATGCCAATCCCCAGCGGACGGCGCAGCTCGGCGCCCACCCCGGTGCTCAGCATCAGCGGCAGCGCACCCAGCAGCGCCGCGAGGGTGGTCATCAGGATCGGACGGAAGCGCAGCAGGCAGGCCTGGAAGATCGCCTCCCGCGGCGACATGCCCTGCTCCCGCTCGGCGGCGAGGGCAAAGTCGATCATCATGATGGCGTTCTTCTTAACGATGCCGATCAGCAGGATGATGCCGATAATGGCGATCACGTCCAGCTCGCTGCCCGCCAGCATCAGGGCCAGCAGCGCGCCCACCCCAGCGGTAGGCAGAGTAGAGAGGATGGTGATCGGGTGAATAAAGCTCTCGTAGAGCACGCCGAGCACGATATACATCGCCACCACCGCCGCGACGATCAGCCACACGGTGCTGCCCAGCGCGTCCTGGAACGCCAGCGAGCTGCCCTGGAACTGGGTAGTGATATCCCCCGGCAGGCTGAGATTTTTCTCGCTGTCCAGAATAGCCTGCACCGCATCCCCCAGCGCGTACCCGTCCTGAACGTTAAACGAGATGGTTGTAGACGGGAACTGGTCAAGATGGTTGATCGCCAGCGGCGTATAGCGCTCCTCCACCTTCGCAATGGCGCTGAGCGGTACCACGCCGCCGTCGCTGCTGGTCAGGCGAATGGAGTCCAGCGCCGCCAGACCCGGCGTTGCCGCCGTATTATGCTCCAGCACCACGCGGTACTGGTTGGCCTGGGTATAGATAGTGGAGATCAGTCGCTGACCGAAGGCGTTGTAGAGGGCGTTATCCACGTCGGCCATCGTAATACCCAGTCGGCTGGCGCTGTCCCGGTCAACGTTCACGTAGGCTGCCAGCCCCTTGTCCTGCCAGTCGCTGCTGACGTCGGCCAGCTGCGGCAGGGTCTGAAGCTGGTTCATCAGCTGTGGCACCCAGGTGCTCAGCGCCTCAAGGGTCGTGGCCTGGAGGGTAAACTGGTATTGGGTGCGGCTGACGGTGGTGTCGATGGTCAGATCCTGGGTCGGCTGGAGATAGAGCGCCACGCCCGGCACGTTTGCCACCGCCTGTTGCAGGCGGGCAATGACGGCCTGAACGCGATCGTCCCGGTCATCCAGCGGCTTAAGGTTGATTTGCAGCCGGGCGCTGTTCAGTGACGGGTTGGTGCCGTCGACGCCGACAAAGGCCGTCAGGCTCTCAACCGCCGGATCCTTCAGGACAATATCGCTCACCTGGCGCTGGCGCTCCGCCATGCTGGCAAACGACGCCGACTGCGGGGCCTGCAACGTGCCCTGAATGATGCCGTTATCCTGCACCGGGAAGAAGCCTTTCGGGATGGTCACCCACAGCAGCACCGACAGCAGCAGGGCCCCCACCGCCACGCTGAGGGTCAGCCACGGATGGTTCAGCACCTTCGTCAGCCCTCTGCCATAGGCGGCGATCACCCGCTCGAAAAAGCGTTCCGAGGCGCGGGAGAAGCGGTTCTGCTTGCGCAGGGATTCATGGCTGAGCATGCGGGCGCACATCATGGGCGTCAGGGTCAGAGAGACCACGGCGGAGATCAAAATCGCCACCGCCAGGGTGACGGCAAACTCGCGGAACAGACGGCCCACGATATCGCCCATAAACAGCAGCGGGATCAACACCGCGATCAGCGAGAAGGTGAGGGAGATGATAGTAAAGCCAATTTCGCCCGCACCCTTCAGCGCCGCCGTCAGCGGCTTCTCGCCTTTTTCGATATAGCGGGAGATGTTCTCAATCACCACGATGGCGTCATCCACCACGAAGCCGGTAGCGATAGTCAGCGCCATCAGCGTCAGGTTGTTGATCGAGAAGTCGAGGAACACCATCACCGCAAAGGTGCCTACCAGCGACAGCGGCACCGCCACGGCAGGAATGATGGTGGCCGGGACGTTGCGCAGGAACAGGTAGATGATCATCACTACCAGGGCGATGGCCAGCATCAGTTCAAACTGGGTGTCGTGCACCGAGGCGCGAATGTTAGTAGTACGATCCGACAGGACCTTCACCGTAACCGACTTTGGCAGGCTCTCGGTGAGCTGGGGCAGCAGCGTGCGGATGCTGTCTGCGGTCGAGAGAATATTGGCCCCCGGCTGGCGCTGGACGTTCATCACAATCGCCTGCTGCTTGTTGGCCCACGCCCCCAGCCAGCTGTTCTCCGCCCCCTGCTCGATGGTCGCCACGTCGCCGAGGCGGATCGGTGCCCCGTTCTGGTAGGCGATAATCAGGCGGCGATAATCTTCGGCAGACTGCATCTGATCGTTCGCGGAGAGGGTCACCGCCCGCGTCGGGCCATCGAGGCTACCCTTCGCCGAGTTAACGTTGTTATTGTTAATTGCAGTACGTATGGTTTCGCTGGTCAGCCCGAGTGCCGCAATGGCCTGGGCGTTCAGCTTCACCCGCACGGCTGGACGCTGGCCGCCGGAGAGGGTGACCAGCCCAACGCCGGAGACCTGGGAGATCTTCTGCGCGACACGGGTCTCGACCATATCCTCAACCTGGGTCATCGGCATCGCGGTCGAGGTCACCGCCAGCGACATGATCGGCGGATCCGCCGGGTTGACCTTGCTGTAGACCGGCGGGTTAGGCAGATCGGAGGGGAGCAGGTTAGTGGCGGCGTTAATTGCGGCCTGCACCTCCTGCTCGGCAACGTCCAGCCCCAGCGTCAGCTGAAACTGGAGCGTCACTACCGACGCGCCGCCGGAGCTTTGGGAGGACATCTGCTTGAGGCCAGACATCTGGCCGAACTGGCGCTCAAGCGGCGCGGTGACGGCGGAGGTCATCACGTCCGGGCTGGCACCGGGGTAGAGGGTCACCACCTGAATCGTGGGATAGTCCACCTCGGGCAGGGCGGATACCGGCAGAAAACGGTAGCCGATGATCCCGGCCAGCAGGATCGCTACCATCAGCAGCGTGGTGGCAACCGGACGGAGAATAAACAGGCGGGACGGGCCGCCGGTAGCGCTGGGAGGTAACACCTGCATCAGGAACCGGCTCCCTGTGCGGCGCGCGTGCCGTGGGTTTTCGCCTGCGCGGCAGGAGCGGCGTCGGCGCTCTGGGCCGTTACCACCTCAACCTGCGCACCTTCGGTTAGGCGGTCGATGCCGTCAGTGACTACACGGTCGCCTGCCGACAGCCCGGCGCTGATCGCTACCTGCTGGCTGTTTTGAATGCCAGGCGTTACGGTGTGCTTGCTCACTTTGTTCTGCTCGTTCAGCACCCAGACAAAGTGGCCGTCGTTGCCCATCTGCAGCGCGGCGGTCGGGATCAGCACCGCGTTCTGCTCGGTAGAGACCAGCATCCGGGCGTTAACGAACTGGTTAGGGAAGAGGGCGTCATCGTGGTTGGCAAAGCGGGCCTTCAGCTTGATGGTGCCGGTGGTGGTGTCGATCTGGTTGTCGAGGCTCAGCAGGGTGCCGTCGCTCAGCTTCTGCTTGTTGGTGCGGTCCCAGGCTTCAACGCTAAGGGTCTGTCCGGCCTTTTGTGCCTGCACCACCGTGGCGATATCGCTCTCCGGTAGGGTAAAGACCAGATCGATAGGGTGGGTCTGGGTAATGACCACGATGCCGGTGGTGTCGCCGCTGGAGATCTGGTTGCCGATGTCGACCTGCTTGAGGCCAACGCGGCCATCAATCGGGGCGGTAATGCGGCTCCAGTCCAGCTGCAGCTGGGCACTTGCCACCGAGGCTTCATCTGCCTTGATGGTGCCCTGGGATTCGCTCACCAGCGCCTGCTGGGCATCCAGCTCCTGGCGGGAAACCAGGTTAGTTTTAACCAGCTGCTGATAGCGGGCCAGATCGCGCTGGGCGTTGGCCAGCGTGGCTCTGTCCTTCGCCAGCTGGCCCTGGGCCTGGGCGAGCGCCACTTTGAACTGGCTAGGGTCAATCTCCGCCAGCAGATCGCCCGCTTTGACCTGCTGACCCTCCTGGAAGTGGAGTGCCATTAGCTGGCCGTCAACGCGGCTGCGCACGGTCACGGTATTGGCGGCAGTGATGGTGCCAAGGCCGGTCAAATAGCGGGGGACTTCACCCTCCACGGCGGTAGCGGCCTGCACCGGGGCCAGCGGCATACCGCGACGACCGCCCGTAGCTCCGCGTCCCGCCTGCGGGGCATGTGCGCCTGCCGCGGTCTGGGTGCTGTTGTGGCTATGCCAGTACCAAAGTGCGGCAATAGCAACAAGCGCCACGCCGATAACCATCGCCCAGCGGGCATTAACACGACCTTTCATTGTTATCCGTATCTCTTCCTGAAACATTTCACAGAATGATACTAGTTTAGTAATGCAACGCCGCAGAAAAATGGAGGAAATATGAAAGACCGTCTGGAATCGTCTGAATGGGAGGGGCGTTGCACTATGGTGGTATGAAATCGCCGGGTGCGGAGGTGTAACGGGTTCCGTAGGCCCGGCAAGCGTAGCGCCGCCGGGCGTTGCACAATGGTGGCATGGAAATGCCGGGTGGCGGCTGCGCCTTACCCGGCCTACAGGGCGCGGAGTGCGCTATGGATCTTTAAAACACCACCTGCGCCCAACGGGCGAGGCCCGCGGTGACCGAGCCAAAATCGTCGCCGCCGGCAATAGGAATACCGGGCAGGGCCTCGGCCAGCGCCTTTTTGATCAACGGGGAGCGGGCGCTGCCGCCGGTCAGGTAGATAATATCCGGCGTCTCATTGCTGCTTGCCAGCGCCAGCTGCACCTGCTCAAGGATGCGCGCCAGCGGCTGGTTGAGGGCGGTCTCCAGCCCCTCTTGAGTGATGGCGGTTGCCAGCTCGTCGCTGATAAACGGCAGGCGAGCCTCGGTTTGCAGGTTGTCGGAGAGGGCAATCTTGCTCTCTTCCGCGCTGCGCACCAGGCGGTAGCTCAGTCGTTGACGCCACACCTTCAACAGCCGCGCCACCTTATCCCCCTCCCGGGCGTCGCGCACCAGGTCGTTAAGCAGACGGCCGTTGGCGCTGCTGTAGAAGTCGCTCTGGGCCGGAACGTCGTTAATCGCTACCGCGTTCCACCACGGCAGGATCGGCAGGGCGATACCCTTTTCGGTCTGGCCGCCCATGCCCAGCAACGGCATCAGGTGCTTGAAGGCCAGCGCAATGTCGAGATCGTTACCGCCGACGCGGCAGCCGCTGTGGCCCAGCAGACTGCTGTCGCGATCCTGACGCTGGTGCCACTGTGGGCCCATCAGCAGCAGCGAACAGTCGGTGGTCCCGCCGCCGATATCCACTACCAGCACGCGCTTCTCTGATTGCAGCGTAGCTTCAAAATCCAGACCCGCCGCGACCGGCTCGTACTGGAACACCACCTCGTTAAAGCCTGCGCGCCTGGCGGCACGGTCGAGGATCCCCTGCGCCTGGGCGTTAGCGTCATCGCCGCCCAGCCCCTGGAAGTTGATGGGGCGGCCAATTACCGCCCGATCGATGGCCTCCGGCAGCTGGCTCTCCGCCTGCTGGCGAATATGCAGCATCATGGCGCAGACCAGATCCTCAAACAGGGCGATCTGCTGCGGCTTCAGGCCGCTGGCCCCGAGGAAGGATTTCGGCGATTTTACGAAGTAGACCTCTTCCGGATCCTGAACGTACTGCTGCAACGACTGAAGACCAAACTGGACGCTGCCCGGCAGCACCTCGATATCTTCCTCGCGGTTGAAGCTCACCGCCCGACGCAGCAGCGCCTGGGTTTCACCGCCGGTAGCCGGGACGTCATGGTGGCGGTAGAGCCACTCGCTGACCGCTTCCCGCGTCGGGGCGCAGAGCATTGAAGGCAGTAGCGTGCTGCCGTTTTCCATTTTTAAGAGCTGCGGGATGCCGTCGCGCATCACCGCAACGGAGCAGTTTGCCGTGCCGTAGTCAAAACCAATAAACATGAAAGTTCCCCATGCCGGTGAAGAAGGGGGGCGACTTTAGCCGAAAGGATTATGAAAGCAAAGCAAAAAAGTGGCGGGGCGCTTAAGCTGAAAAGAGAGTGAGAGGAGTAACCATGTATACACTGAGCTGGAAGCCGCCCTACGACTGGGCGTGGATGTTAGGTTTTTTACAGGCGCGTGCGGTAACCGGTGTGGAGGTGGTCAGCGAAGGCCGCTACGTACGCAGCTTTGCGCTGGGAGAGCATCGGGGGATCGTCACCGCTGAGCCGGATGAGGCTAACCATACGCTGCGGGTCACCCTTAGCGATGGGCTGATGCCTGTTGCCGATGCGTGTCTGGAACGGCTTGGGCGTCTGTTCGATCTTGCCTGCGATCCGCAGGAGATTGTGCAGGCCCTCGGTTCGCTGGGGGAGCAGAGGCCGGGCCTGCGGCTGCCGGGCTCGATGGATACGTTTGAACAGGGTGTGAGGGCGATCCTTGGGCAACTGGTAAGCGTAGCGATGGCGGCAAAGCTGACCGGGAAGGTGGTGGCGAGCCTAGGCGAACCGCTGGCGGACGCGCCGGGCTTTATCTGCTTCCCGACGGCAGAGACGCTGGTCCGGGCCGATCCTGCAGCGTTAAAAGCGCTGGGGATGCCGCTTAAGCGCGCCGAGGCGCTGGTTAATCTGGCCCGCGCCACCCTTGAGGGCGAGTTCCCGCTGCAGCCGCCGACGGATATCGAGCAGGGAGTAAAATTATTGCAGCGTTTTCCCGGGATCGGGCGCTGGACGGCAAACTATCTGGCCATGCGCGGCTGGCAGGCGAAAGATGTCTTTTTAGCCGATGACTACGCCATCAAGCAGCGTTTTGCGGGCATGACCCCGGCGCAGATCCGCCGCTATGCCCAACGCTGGCAACCCTGGCGCGCCTATGCGCTGCTGCATCTCTGGTACACCCCGGACTGGCAGCCGTCAGCTGACGATCGTCAGTTAATCGCAAAGTAGCTGGTGTTTAGCATCAGATCCAGCGGCTGGGCCTGGGAGATGGTATCCCCATAGATATAGTCAATGCCGATGCCGGAGAGGGTATCCATCATCATCGGCTGGTTGGTTGGCCCGGCGATGCTCTTCATCCCCAGGCGCTGGGCATGGCCCTGTACGATAGTGACCATCATCTCGTCCATCAGGTTACCGTGCACGTTAGTGACCAACTCAGGCTCCAGCAGAACGTAGTCCGCCATCTGCGGCATAAGATGGTTGAAGATCTCCAGGTCGCGGCCAATATGGCTGATAATGAGTCGGCAGCCCGCCTGGCGAAGTTTAGCCAGGCCCTCTCCGATGCTGCTCTCTTCCCGCATCAGGGCATCGGCATGGATCACAAAGTGCAGCAGGCGGCCCGGCATGCCGCTTTGCGCCAGCTTCTCAATAATCTCGTTGATCACTGTCCGACTGCCCAGCCCGGCGCTGGAGAGCGGCAGCGCGACGCTGACCCCTTTGCGTATCACCCCGGCGGCGCTGTTGGTAAAGAACTCGTGGATCACCCGGCGATCGAGGGCGCGGATAAGCTCCGGCTCGGCGAGGCCTGAACGGAAGGCGCGCTCCTCCATCGCTTCCCCTTCGCTGGTCCACAGGCGCAGCGAGAGCAGCCAGAAATTACAGGACTCCGGCACGCGCGGGGAGGCGACGCCGCGCGCTACCAGCAGCAGATGGTTGTCCCGGATCATCCGTGACTGCTCTTCAAGGGAGATGAGGCTGCGGTTGTGATGCATGTGATCCTGCTGCGGTTCGTACACCGTGACCACGCCCCGACCGTTATTTTTCGAGGCGTAGCAGGCGATATCCGCCTGGGACATGACCTCGGAGGCCTGGCAGTTGCTCTCATCAATCAGGGTGATCCCGGCGCTCGCGCCGATGCGGTGCAGGCGGCCCTCCCACATAAAGCGGTAGTCGTTGATCGCATGGATGATGCGCCCGGAGATATAGCGGGCGCTCTCGATATTGCACTCGGGCAGCAGCAGACCAAACTCATCTCCGCCGAGGCGGGCAAGGATATCGGTAGAGCGCAGCATGCTCAGCATCAGGGAGGAGAGCTCCCGCAGCAGGGCATCGCCCGCCGCGTGGCCTGCGGTGTCGTTAACTGCCTTAAAGCGGTCGAGATCGATATAGACCAGCGCGTGACGCTGATGGGTCTCCTGCACCGTATGCAGCAGGCGTTTAAGATGGTTCTCGAAGCTGACGCGGTTTGCCAGATGGGTCAACGCATCGTGGGAGGCGCTATAGCTCAGCTGGCGCAGCATCTTCCGGGACTCGGTGACGTCCTGGATCACCAGCACGAAGCCGATATTATGTCCGTCAAGGGTGCTAAGAGGCGTCACGCTGTAGTGGATATCATAGGTACCGCCGTTGCGGCAGTGCAGCACCACGTCCTGCTCGATAGCTGAACGGGACATGTCCCCACTATGGATATTTTCCAGCGCCGGGCCGTTATCGCCAAAGGTAATGCGCAGAACGTTCAGCAGAGACTGGCCTATCGCTAACTCCTGCTGCCAGCCGCTCATTTTTTCCGCCACCGGGTTCATAAAGGTGACGTTCATATCCACGTCGGTACAGAGCACCGCTTCGCCGATGGAGTCGAGCGTAATGTGCAGACGCTCTTTCTCCTGGAATAGCGCCTCGTTCAGCTGTTTCACCTCGGTCATGTCCATATTGACGCCGAGCAGCCGTTCAACCTCGCCATTTTTATTCAGCACGCGGTTCGCCAGGGTGCGGATATGGCGAACGCCCCCTTTAACGTGGATGCGGAACTCAAGCTTAAATGCCACCCTCGCTATCAGCGAGTCGCGAACGATGCGCTCGGTTTCGGCTCTGTCCTCCGGAACCACGCACTCATACCACAGCTTCCAGGTCGGCTTCACGTGCGGCGGGAGTTCATAAAGCTCAAACATGCGCTTATCCCAGCTGATGATATCCGGCTCCAGCTCCCACTCCCAGATGCCAATTCCCCCGGCCTCGTTGGCCAGCGTAATGCGCTCCATCAGCCGCTTGTTGACCCACTCGGTATGCTTCAGATCGTTGATATCTTCGACCTGAGAGATGAAGTAGAGCGGCGTGCCGTCAGGATGGCGTACCAGCGACACCGCCAGCAGGGCCCAGACGATATCCCCGGTGCGGGTGTAGTAGCGCTTCTCCATCGAGTAGCTATCGATGTCGCCGCGCACCAGCGACTCAAGCTGCTCAAGGTCGCTGTTGAGATCTTCCGGCCAGGTAAGCTGCTGGAAGGTCAGCAGGCGCAGTTCATCCTGGGAGTAGCCGAGAAAGCTGCACAGGGCTTTATTGACCTGTAACCACTGGCCGTCCGTCCCCACCAGCGCCATGCCGATGGCAGAGTACTCCATCGCATTGCGAAAGCGGGCTTCGCTTTCGGTAATGTGTTTACGCTCGGCGCGGAAGGAGTACATCACCATCGTCATGACGTTGGCTGGCAACAGGATCATCAGGAACGGCAGCCAGGGCGCGTTCAGCATCGCGCTGCTGTTGAAATTGGTGAACTCAAGGGGGTTATGAACCATCATCAGCGACACCACCATGATGGTGACGAGGAAGATAAGAAAGGCCTCGAGTCGCGGCAGGCGAACGGCGGTCCACATCAGCAGGACGATAACGGCGGTAAAGGGCCACGGCAGATAGGTCATGGAGAGCCAGCTGAGAAAGAGCGTCACGGCCAGCGTCACCAGGGTTTCCAGCAGCAGCTGCGGCTTGCGGTGACGCAGCAGGTAGTGCAGCTTGAACATCAGCCCGAGCGGGACCAGCGCCAGCGCGCCGATGGACTCTGAAAGCACCCAGATCATAAAGGTTTGCAGCAGGTTTTCGCTGCCGGACACGAGGCACACCAGCACGCCACCCAGCAGGGGAGGGATCACAGCGCTGCCGAGGGTCAGGCGGATCCAGTCGCTCAGGTTCTGTAGCGGGTTGTACCACGGCAGCATCTTACGCAGCAGCACGGCGCCCGTCAGGGCCTCAATAATATTGATCGCCGGATACCAGAAGTTTAATTCACTGGCGGGAAAGAGCAGAAATGACGCGGCCAGGCTGCCCAGCGTGCAGGCAACGGCGATGCCGGGCCACATGCGTCCGGCGTGGCGGTAGAAGGCCACCATCATAATAGAGGTCGGGAACCACAGTGGCGCAAGAACGGTACCGAAACGGGTCAGCTCAAGGGAAAACAGGGTGAAAATAAAGGTCACCAGTCCTAAACTGAGCAGCCTCAGTAGGGGATTTGGGGTAGTAACCAAAACGCGCTGGTATTGTTTATTCATTACCGCTTTATCCGCAGTCCCTGTGCCGCCAGGTTCATAAAGCCCGGACGGGTAAAATTGAAATTTGGATTATGCTAGTACAAACAATTTACAATTCCTATCGTGACCGCTCATAATTTGACATCATAGTGTTATTAATCACTTAGTCTGCCAAAAAAGGCGGCTGAACGCTGTAAAATTAAACGCTTTAATTTGCGAAAAGGGCAATATGTCGGATCGGAGCCGTTGTGGCAGACGTTTGCGCATTCGACTGGTATCACGAGAGCGAAATCCCTATAATTGCCGCGTTTGACGCTATAGCGTCTCCCTTCTTTACTTCCAGGTTAATCAGGTCGCAAAAATTTATGACTGATAAGTCCCATCAGTGCGTCATTATCGGCATCGCCGGCGCATCCGCTTCAGGTAAAAGTCTCATTGCCAGTACGCTTTACCGCGAGTTGCGCGAACAGGTTGGTGATGAACATATTGGCGTTATCCCAGAAGATAGCTACTACAAGGATCAAAGTCACCTGTTGATGGAAGAGCGTGTTAAAACGAACTACGACCATCCCAGCGCAATGGATCACAATCTGCTGTTTGAACATTTGCAGACCCTGAAAGGCGGCAATCCTATAGAGCTGCCGGTTTACAGCTACGTTGAGCATACCCGTACCGCTGAGACCATCCACATTGAACCCAAGAAGGTGATTATTCTTGAGGGGATCCTGCTGCTGACCGACGCACGCCTGCGCGAAGCGATGAACTTCTCAATCTTTGTCGATACGCCGCTGGATATCTGCCTGATGCGCCGTATCAAGCGCGACGTTAACGAACGTGGCCGCTCTATGGACTCGGTGATGGCGCAATATCAGAAAACGGTGCGTCCGATGTTCCTGCAGTTTATTGAGCCTTCCAAACAGTATGCGGACATTATCGTGCCGCGCGGCGGCAAAAACCGCATTGCTATCGATATCCTGAAGGCCAAAATCAGCCAGTTTTTTGAATAACCGGGTTTTTTAGGACGTCTGGTTTTGAATAAACGGCGCGAATTGTGTACCGTTCAGAGATAATGTGCCTGCCCGGGCTAAACTTAGCCGGGCGGGCAACACCTAAGGAGAAAGTGCTATGCGTTTGTGTGACCGCGATATTGAAGCCTGGCTGGACGATGGTCGCCTGTCGATTAACCCGCGCCCCCCGGTGGAGCGCATCAACGGTGCGACAGTGGATGTTCGTCTGGGCAACAAGTTTCGCACCTTCCGTGGCCACACCGCTGCCTTTATCGATCTGAGTGGCCCCAAAGATGAAGTGAGCGCCGCGCTGGATCGGGTAATGAGCGATGAGATTGTGCTCGCGGAAGGCGATGCCTTCTTCCTGCACCCGGGTGAACTGGCGCTGGCGGTGACCTTTGAGTCCGTGACCCTGCCTGCGGATCTGGTGGGCTGGCTGGACGGCCGCTCCTCGCTGGCGCGGCTGGGCCTGATGGTGCACGTGACCGCCCACCGTATCGATCCGGGCTGGTCCGGCTGCATCGTGCTGGAGTTTTACAACTCCGGTAAGCTGCCGCTGGCCCTGCGTCCGGGAATGCTTATCGGCGCGCTCAGCTTTGAGCCGCTCTCCGGCCCTGCCGCACGCCCCTATAACCGTCGCCAGGACGCAAAGTACCGCGATCAGCAGGGCGCGGTGGCTAGCCGAATTGATAAAGACTGAGCGCCTGTTGCGCCTTGTAAGAGTTGCTCGTTGAGGATGCCATGAGAAGAGTGTTAACCACGCTGATGATTTTACTGGTCGTGCTGGTCGCCGGCCTCTCTGCGTTGGTGCTGCTGGTAAACCCGAACGACTTTCGGGATTACATGGTGCGACAGGTTGAGTCGCGCAGCGGTTATCAGCTGAAGCTTGACGAGCCGCTGCGCTGGCACGTCTGGCCCCGGCTGAGCATTCTCTCGGGACGCATGTCGCTGACGGCGCCCGGCGCGCCGCAGCCGCTGGTGACGGCGGATAACATGCGGCTGGACGTCGCGCTGCTGCCGCTGCTCTCTCATCAGCTGCACGTGAAGCAGGTGATGCTGAAAAGCGCGGTTGTCCAGCTCACGCCGCAAACCGAGGCGGCAGAGCCGAAAGATGCGCCGGTTGCGCCACAGGAGAACGCGCTGCCGCAGGTTGAAACCGATCGCGGCTGGTCCTGGGCTGTCTCTCACCTGCAAATTGCCGATAGCGTGCTGGTATTCCAGCACAAGGACGACGAGCAGGTGACGGTGCGTAATATCCATCTGAAGATGGATCAGGACGAAAACTACCACGCCAGCGTCGACTTTTCGGGGCGGATCAACCGCAACCAGCGCGACCTGACCCTGGCGCTGAAGGCGAACGTGAATGCCGCCGACTATCCCTATAATTTAACCGCCGTCGTTGAGCAGCTCAACTGGCAGCTCCAGGGCGGCGACGTCCCTGCCCAGGGGATTACCGGGCAGGGCAGCTTCCAGGCACAGTGGCGCGAAGCGCAAAAACAGCTCACCTTTAGCCAGCTGAACATGACCGCCAACGACAGCGCGGTGACCGGCAGCGGCAGCGTAACGCTGGATGATAAGCCCGACTGGGTACTCGATCTGGCGTTCGATAATCTGAATCTGGAGAATTTGCTGGGTGCGGTAACCAACCCGGCGACCAACGCGACCGCAACGCAGCAGGGGCAGAGCCTGATGACTCTGCCGCGTCCAGTGATCGCCCGCGACGTTGACGGTAATGACTACAGCAGCCTGCGCGGCTTTACGGCCAACGTGTCGCTGGCGGCGAAAAAGATTCGCTGGCGAGGCATGGACTTTACCAACGTGAGCAGCCATATCACCAATAACGCGGGTCTGTTGACGCTCTCAGCCCTCACCGGAAAGCTGGGTGAGGGTACGCTCTCGCTGCCGGGAAGCCTCGATGTACGAGGTAAAGTGCCGAAAAGCGCCTTCCAGCCGCAGCTTGATAACGTTGAGATTGGCACAGTGCTGAAAGCCTTTGACTATCCGCTGGCGCTGACCGGCAAACTGTCGCTGGCGGGAGATTTCGATGGTGACCGGGTCGATGCAGAGGCATTTCGCCGCAGCTGGGAGGGCAGCGCTCATGTTGAGATGGCCAAAACGCGCATGGAGGGGCTGAACTTCCAGCAGCTGATCCAGCAGGCGGTAGCCCGCAGCAGCGATGTACAGGCCCAGCAGAATTACGATAGCGCCACGCAACTCGACAGCTTCAGCACCGATTTAACCCTCGATCATGGGCAGATGGCGCTCGACGATATGCAGGGACACTCCGCGCTGCTGAATCTCACTGGTCAGGGCACGCTCGATCTGGTGAAACAGCTCTGCGATACCCGTTTTAACGTGCAGGTTACCGAGGGCTGGAAGGGTGACGGGAAGCTTATTGAGTTCCTGAAAAACACGCCAATCCCGCTGCGCGTCTACGGCAAATGGCAGGCGCTCAATTACAATCTCCAGGTGGATCAGGTTCTGCGTAAGCACCTGCAGGATGAAGCGAAACGCCGTCTTAACGACTGGGCGGATCGCAACAAAGATAGCCAGCGCAGCAAAGATATTAAAAAGCTGATTGATAAACTGTGATGCCTGACGTTATCTGCTGATCCCACGTAGGCCGGGCAAACGCAGTGCCGCCCGGCGTTATCGCATCGGCATAGTTATGCCCGGTGGCGCGTTCGCTTACCGGGCCTACAACTGTTATTGGGCCCTCTCGCTCGTTAAACTTCGTACTCCGCGTCCTCTGTCTCCAGCGGCACAATCTGCACTTTCTGTACCCGGTGGCTCTCTACCTGAAGGGTTTTCAGCAGATAGTCACCGACCTGTACCTCTTCTCCCACTTTAGGAATACGCTGCAGATACTCCATCAGCAGGCCGGCGATGGTGTGATACTCCCGCTTATCATCCAGCGGCAGCGGCACATAGTGCACCAGATCCTCCAGCGGCATATGGCCGTTTGCCGTCCAGCTGCCGTCGGCGTTTTTCTGAATATCGTGGCGGGCGTCAATCTCCTCTACCTCGTTCGGCAGGTTGCCCGCGATGGTCTCCATCACGTCGCTAAGAGTCACAATCCCCTCGATAGAGCCAAACTCATCCACCACAAAGGCAAAGTGCGTCCGCGCGTTGCGGAACTGCTCCAGCGCCTGCAACAGCGGTAGCCCCTCAGGAAAGACCAGCGGCTGGCGGATCAGCACGTTGATGTTAAGCGGCTCGCCGCGCAGCGATTGCTGAAGCAGATCGAGAATGTGCACTACCCCCAGCAGATCCTCATGCTGATCGCCGCCGGTTACCACCATACGGGTGTGCTGGTTTTTATCCAGCAGGGCGCGGATCTCCTCTTCGGGGGCGCTGAGATCGATGTACTCAATATCATGGCGGGAGGTCATGATGCTGCTGACGGTGCGCTGGTTAAGATTCAGCACCCGCTCGATCATCAGACGCTCCTGGGTGTTAAAGATCTGGCTGTCGTCGTGATCTGCCAGCATGGACGAGGTCTCAACGTCCAGCTCAGCATCCTCCTTCCTGTTGCTCAGCAGACGCATCACCGCGTCGGTAGTACGCTGGCGCAGCGTCTGGTTAGCAGAGAGAAAGCGGCGGCGGTTGAAGATCGCCAGCTGGTTAAGGGCCTCAATCATCACCGAGAAGCCAATGGCGGCATAGAGATAGCCTTTCGGGATATGGAACCCGAAGCCGTCGGCAATCAGGCTGAAGCCGATCATGAGCAGGAAGCTGAGGCAGAGAATAACAATAGTAGGATGATTATTAACAAAGCGCGTCAGGGCCTTGCTGGCTAATAGCATCAGCGCGATGGCAATCACCACTGCCGCCATCATCACGGCCAGGTGATCGACCATACCCACGGCGGTGATCACCGAGTCCAGCGAGAAGACCGCATCCAGCACGACAATCTGCGCCACCACCGCCCAGAATTTAGCGCCGCGCCGCTGGGTGGGGTTATCGCTGTCCTTACCCTCCAGCCGCTCGTTGAGTTCGACCGTGGCCTTAAAGAGCAAAAAGAGGCCGCCAAACAGCATGATCAGATCCCGGGCGCTGAAGCTAAAGCCGCGCACCGAGAAGAGAGGCGTAGTGAGGGTCACCAGCCAGGAGATAGAGGCCAGCAGCAGCAGGCGCATCAGCATCGCCAGCACCAGGCCGGTGACCCGCGCCCGATCGCGTTCGGCAGGCGGCAGCTTCTCGGCAAGGATGGCGATAAAGACCAGGTTATCAATACCTAACACCAGCTCAAGCACCACCAGCGTCAGTAGCCCGGCCCAGATTGATGGATCGGCAATCCATTCCATAATACGTTTCTCACCCTCCAAAAAAATAATTACCCGTCTCTGCGGGAATGTAATTTAGGATATATCGCAGATGTAAAAGTGTCTATTTTTTTTGTCAATATGAAGTAATTCCTAAAACGCTAAAAATAGCGACTTAATCTTATTCTTAAAAACTGGCATCAGGTAAAGCGGAGCCTTGCCTGTAATTCCTTTAGCTGCAACAATTCTTTCAGCGTTAACGCGCTACTTTACTAAACTATTTTGCCGTTGTCCTGCCCGGCGTTATCCGCCCGTGCTTTTATGTTATGTCTCTGGATCATAAGGGGTATTAATCACCTTCGCTCATGCTATCAGTCGGTTGCATTTGACCAGGCGCTTTTTAGGATTGATGCCAGTTATATTTAACAGTCATTAAATGCATTCTGTTAAATGTGCGGCGAAAGCGGCGCTATTTAAATTGCACAGGATAATTACTCTGCCAAAGTGATAAATAATCAATGATGAAATCCAAAATGAAATTGATGCCATTATTGGTATCTGTGGCCTTGATGAGTGGTTGCACGGTGTTCCCCGGAAGCAATATGACCACAATGGGTAAGGATGTGATTAAACAGCAAGATGCTGATTTCGATCTTGACCGCATGGTGAATGTTTATCCTTTGACCCCCCGACTGGTAGAACAGCTTCGACCCCGACCCAACGTCGCGCAGCCCAATATGTCGCTGGATCAAGAGATCTCCAGCTACCAGTACCGCGTGGGACCGGGTGATGTCCTCAACGTTACCGTCTGGGATCACCCAGAGCTGACCACCCCCGCCGGCCAGTACCGCAGCTCCAGCGACGCCGGTAACTGGGTGCAGCCCGACGGCACCATGTTCTACCCCTATATCGGCAGAGTCCACGTCGTGGGCAAAACCCTGGCTGAAATCCGCAGTGATATTACCGGCCGCTTAGCGCAGTACATCGCCGACCCGCAGGTGGACGTTAATATCGCCGCTTTCCGCTCGCAGAAAGCTTATATCTCCGGGCAGGTAAACAAATCAGGCCAGCAGGCTATTACCAACGTGCCGCTGACCGTGCTGGATGCGATTAACGCCGCCGGTGGCCTGACCGACGCCGCCGACTGGCGCAACGTGGTGCTCACCCATGAGGGCCGCGAACAGCGCATCTCCCTGCAGGCGCTGATGCAGAACGGCGATCTTAGCCAGAACCGCCTGCTCTATCCAGGGGACATTCTGTTCGTTCCGCGCAATGACGATCTGAAAGTGTTCGTGATGGGCGAAGTGAAAAAACAGAGCACGCTCAAGATGGACTTCAGCGGCATGACCCTGACCGAAGCGCTGGGCCAGGCCGAAGGTCTGGATCTTACCTCTTCCGACGCCAGCGGTATCTTTGTGATCCGTCCGCTGAAAGGCGAGGGCGGTCGCGGCGGTAAGATGGCCAACATTTACCAGCTCGATATGTCCGATGCGATCTCGCTGGTGATGGCAACGGAGTTCCGGCTTCAGCCTTACGACGTGGTCTACGTCACCACCGCGCCGGTTACCCGTTGGAACCGCCTTATCAACCAGTTGCTGCCGACGATCAGTGGCGTTCGCTACATGACCGACACCGCCAGCGACGTTCACAACTGGTAACGCTCATGTTTAACAAAATTTTAGTGGTATGCGTGGGCAATATCTGCCGCTCTCCGACGGGTGAGCGGCTGCTGAAACACTATCAGCCAGCCCTGACGGTGGAGTCCGCCGGGCTGGGGGCGCTGGTAGGAAAAGGCGCGGACGCTACGGCGACCAGCGTGGCGCAGGATAACCAGCTGTCGCTGGCCGGACACAGCGCGCGGCAGCTCACCGGCAAGATGTGCCGGGAGTATGACCTGATTCTGGTAATGGAGAAGCGCCACATCGCCGCGCTGTGTGAAATCGCACCGGAGATGCGCGGCAAGGTGATGCTGTTCGGTCACTGGGACGGCGAGCGCGAGATCCCCGATCCCTACCGCAAAAGCCGCGAGGCCTTTGAGGCCGTCTACACCTTACTCGATCGCTCGGCCCGCCAGTGGGCGCAGGCGTTGCACGTTCAGCAGGGATAACCATGACAGAAAAATTACACCATGCTGCTGCCCCACAGACGGGCGGTGATGAGATCGATATTGGCCGCCTTGTGGGAACCATTATTGAGGCGCGCTGGTGGGTGCTGGGCATTACGGCCCTGTTTGCGCTGGCGGCGGCGATCTACACCCTGTTTGCCACCCCCATCTACAGTGCTGACGCCCTGGTGCAGATTGAGCAGGATGCCGGCGGCTCGCTGGTGCAGAACCTCAACAGCGCACTCTCCAACAAGCCCCCCGCCTCGGATGCAGAGATCCAGCTGATTAAGTCGCGAATGGTGCTCGGCAAGACGGTTGACGATCTGGATCTGGATATCGGCGTGACGAAAAACACCTTCCCGATTTTTGGGGCTGGCTGGGATCGCCTTCAGGGTCGCCAGAACGAAACCGTTAAGGTCACCACCTTTACGCTGCCCAAAGGCGCAAGCGGGCAGGTGTTTACGCTTAGCGTACTGGGGCCAAAGCAGTATCAGCTGACCAGCGACGCCGGGTTTAGCGCCCGCGGCGAGGTAGGCAAGCTGCTGCAGAAGGAGGGCGTCACCTTCGAGGTCAGCGCTATCCAGGCGGCTGAAGGCAGCGAGTTTACGGTAACGAAATTCTCAACGCTGGGCGTGATCAACAACCTACAAAATAATCTGTCGGTAACGGAGAACGGGAAGGATACCGGCGTACTTAGCCTGAGCTTTACCGGTGAGGATCGCAACCAGATCCGTGCCATCCTCAACAGCATCACCCGTAACTATCTGGCGCAGAACGTCGAGCGTAAGTCGGAAGAGGCAGCAAAAAGCCTGGCCTTCCTTGCGAAACAGCTTCCGGAAGTGCGGGCGAATCTCGATGAAGCGGAGAACAAGCTTAACGCCTTCCGCCAGGACAAGGATTCAGTAGATCTGCCGCTGGAGGCCAAGGCGGTGCTGGACTCAATGGTTAACATTGACGCCCAGCTCAACGAGCTGACCTTTAAAGAGGCTGAGATCTCCAAGCTCTATACCAAAGCGCACCCGGCCTACCGCACGCTGCTGGAGAAACGTCGGGCGCTGGAGGAGGAGAAGGGCCGCCTCAGCGGGCGCGTCTCTGCGATGCCAAAAACACAGCAGGAGATTGTCCGCCTGACCCGTGACGTGGAGTCCGGTCAGCAGGTCTATATGCAGCTGCTGAATAAACAGCAGGAGCTGAAGATCACCGAAGCGAGCACGGTAGGGGACGTCCGCATTGTCGATCCGGCTATCGATCAGCCCGGCGTGCTGAAGCCGAAAAAGGCGCTGATTATCCTTGGCAGCATTATCCTCGGCCTGATGCTCTCCATCGTTGGCGTGCTGCTGCGCTCGCTGTTTAACCGCGGTATCGAGAGCCCGCAGGTGCTGGAGGAGAACGGCATCAGCGTCTACGCCAGCATTCCGCTCTCCGAGTGGCAGAAGGCGCGCGATAGCGTCAATACCCAGAAAGGCACCAAGCGCTTCAAGCAGAGCCAGCTGCTGGCGGTGGGTAACCCGACCGACCTGGCCATCGAAGCGATCCGCAGCCTGCGTACCAGCCTGCACTTCGCCATGATGCAGGCCAGCAATAACGTGCTGATGATGACCGGGGTCAGCCCGTCGATCGGTAAAACCTTCGTCTGTGCCAACCTGGCGGCGGTGATCAGCCAGACCAACAAACGCGTGCTGATGATCGACTGTGACATGCGCAAGGGCTACACCCATGAGCTGCTCGGCACCGATAACGTCAACGGTCTCTCCGACATTCTGGCAGGGAAGGGGGATTTCTCCACCTGCGTCAAACCGACGGCCATTACCCACTTCGATCTGGTGCCGCGCGGTCAGGTGCCGCCTAACCCCTCCGAGCTGCTGATGAGCGAACGTTTTTCACAGCTGATCGCGTGGGCCAGCAGCCAGTACGATCTGGTACTGATCGATACGCCGCCTATTCTCGCGGTGACCGATGCGGCGGTGGTTGGACGCCATGCCGGCACCACGCTGATGGTCGCGCGCTATGCGGTTAACACTCTGAAAGAGGTGGAGACCAGCCTGAGCCGCTTTGACCAGAACGGCATTCAGGTGAAAGGCGTGATACTCAACTCCATCTTCCGTCGGGCGACGGGATATCAGGATTACGGCTATTACGAGTACGAATATAAATCGGACGCCAAATAAGACCTACAGGCAACCTCGGGGACAAGAAATGACAACAGCTAATTACCCAATGATCTCTATTTATATGCCGACATGGAATCGTCAGCAGCTGGCGATCCGCGCTATCAAATCGGTTTTACGCCAGGACTATCCGCACTGGGAGATGATCGTCGTTGACGACTGCTCGGCGAATTTTGAACAGCTTCAGCAGTACGTTGCAGACCTTAACGATCCGCGGGTGACCTACGTGCGGAACCCGTTTAACTCCGGCGCCTGCGCGGTGCGTAACCAGGCGATTTTGCAGGCGCGCGGTCACTATATTACCGGTATCGACGACGACGATGAGTGGACGCCGGACCGCCTGTCGGTTTTCCTTGAGCACAAGCACCAGCTGGTGACCCACGCGTTCCTCTACGCCAACGACTACGTCTGCGAAGGGGAGGTCTACGCCCAGCCGGCCAGCCTGCCGCTCTATCCGAAATCACCCTATTCACGGACGCTGTTCTATAAGCGCAACATTATTGGCAACCAGGTCTTTACCCTGGCATCGCGCTTCAAGGCCTGCCTGTTCGACGTTGAGCTGAAGGCGGCCCAGGACTATGACATCTTCCTGCGGATGGTGGTGGAGTATGGCGAGCCGTGGAAGGTAGAGGAGGCGACGCAGATCCTGCACGTCAACCACGGGGAGATGCAGATCACCACCTCGCCGAAGAAGTTCTCCGGCTACTTCCACTTCTATCGCAAGCATAAAGATAAGTTCGATCGCGCCAGCAAGAAGTATCAGCTCTTTACGCTCTACCAGATCCGCAACAAGCGGATGACCCTGCGCACGCTGCTGACCCTGCTCTCCGTGCGCAACGGCAAGCGCCTGGCTTATGGGCTACGGAGTAAATAATGCGCCTGGAGGATTTTCGCGCGAACCACTGGAGCCTGCGCCCCTGCTGCATGGTGTCGGCCTACCGTATCGCTCATTTTTGCTCGGTGTGGCGCAAAAAAAGCGTCATTAACAATGTGTGGGCCGCGCCGGTGCTGCTGCTTTACCGCTTTATAACCGAATGCCTGTTTGGCTATGAGATCCAGGCTGCGGCGACCATCGGACGCCGTTTTACCATTCATCATGGCTATGCCGTGGTCATTAACAAAAACGTCGTGGCGGGAGATGACTTCACCATTCGTCACGGCGTCACCATCGGCAACCGCGGCGGCGACAGTCTGGCCTGTCCGGTGATTGGTAACGGCGTAGAGCTGGGAGCAAACGTGGTCATCATTGGTGATATCACCATTGGCAACGGCGTCACCATCGGTGCGGGCAGCGTGGTGCTGGACAGCGTCCCGGACAACGCGCTGGTAGTAGGGGAGAAAGCCCGGGTGAAGGTGAGACAATGAATATCTTACAGTTTAACGTGCGCCTGGCCGAAGGGGGCGCAGCGGGCGTGGCGCTCGACCTGCACCAGCGGGCGTTGCAGCAGGGCCTGCGCTCACGCTTTGTTTACGGCTATGGTAAAGGTGGCAGGAAGAGCGTCAGCCATGACAGCTATCCAGAGGTGATTAAGCACACGCCGCGCCTGACCTCCATCGCCAATCTGGCGCTGTTCCGCCTCTTTAACCGCGATCTGTTTGGCGATCTCAATGACCTCTATCTCGATGTGATCCGCACCTCGGGGCCGGTAGTACTGCACTTTCACGTCATGCACAGCTACTGGCTAAAGCTGGAGGCAGTGGTGGCGTTCTGTCAGCGGGTGACCGCCAGCCGTCAGGATGTGACCCTGGTCTGGACGTTACACGATCACTGGAGCGTGACCGGCCGCTGTGCCTTTACCGATGGCTGCGAGGGGTGGAAAACCCACTGCCAGGCATGCCCGACGCTGGATAACTATCCCCCGGTGAAGGTCGATCGCGCTCATAGCCTGGTGGCGGGCAAGCGCCGCCTGTTTAGCGAGATGATCGCTCTCGGGTGCCACTTTATCTCCCCCAGCCAGCACGTGGCCGACGCGTTTAACAGCATCTACGGTTCGGGTCGCTGCAAGATTGTTAACAACGGTATCGATGTCGCCACCGAGGCGATCCTCGCCGAGCTGCCGCTGATAGCGCGCGGCCAGGGCGCACCCAAAATTGCCGTTGTTGCTCACGATCTGCGCTACGACGGTAAAACCAATCAGGCGCTGGTACAAAAAATGATGGCGCTTGGCCACGGCATCGAACTGCACACCTTTGGCAAGTTCTCCCCCTTTGAGGGCGAGAACGTCATCAACCACGGCTTTTTAACCGACAAGCGCCAGCTGATGAGCGAGCTGAACCAGATGGATGCGCTGGTCTTTAGCTCTCGGGTAGATAACTATCCGCTGATCCTGTGCGAGGCGCTGTCGATTGGCGTGCCGGTGATTGCCACCCACAGCGATGCGGCGCACGAGGTGCTGCGCAAATCCGGCGGCATGACCTTTAGTGAGAGTGACGTACTGGCGCTGGTTCAGCGGCCAAAAGCGGAGATTGCCGAGGCGGTATTTGGCACCTCGCTGGAGGCGTTCAGGGCGCGCAGCCGTCAGGCCTATAGCGGAGAGCAGATGCTGGAGGAGTATGTCGCGTTCTATCAGAGTCTGTAGCTATCTGCTGCTGCCGCTGACCTATCTGCTGGTCAACGTCAAAATCGCTCAGCTGGGAGAGAGTTTCCCCATCACTATCGTGACGTTCTTACCGGTGCTGCTGCTGCTCTTCGTTGACAGGATCAGCGTCAAGAAGCTGCTGATTGCGCTGGGGATTGGCGCAGGGCTGACCGTCTTTAACTACCTGTTTGGACGGTCATTTAACGCCAGCAAGTACGCTACCTCTACGCTGCTGTTTATTAACATTGTCATTATTATCGGTATGGTGTGGAGCATTCGCTTTAAGGTTGTCTCGCCCCACAACTACCGGAAGATCCTGCGCTTCTTCTATATGGTGGTGGGGCTGATAGTGACTCTGGCGGCGATGGAGATGGCGCAGATTATTCTCTCCGGCGGCAGCAGCCTGATGGAGACCATTTCCAAATATCTGATCTATTCCAACAGCTACGTTCTGAATTTTATCAAGTTTGGCGGCAAGCGAACCACGGCGCTCTATTTTGAACCCGCCTTCTTCGCTCTGGCATTAATCTCAATTTGGCTCAGTATCAAACAGTTTGGTATCAAGACCCCTAAAACTGATGGTATGATTCTGGCAGGGATAGTTCTTTCAGGATCTTTCTCCGGCGTCATGACCTTTATTCTTTTTTATTTGCTGGAGTGGGCGTTTCAGTATCTGAATAAAGAGGCAATTAAGAAAAAGCTGCCGCTGGCAATAATATCGTTAGCCGTTTTTATGGTCGGTATCGTGTTTGCATTTCCGTATATTTCCGAACGACTCGGCGATCTCGGTACGGAAGGCTCCTCTTCCTATTATCGAATCATCGGTCCGCTGGCGATGGTAGGCAGCGCTTTAACCAATATCGATGGCGCAGTACGTTTTGGATCGCTTTATGAATATGTTGCATCATTCGGAATCTTTAACGGTGCGGACGTCGGAAAAACAATAGACAATGGCCTGTATCTGTTGATTATTTATTTTTCCTGGTGCGCTGTAGTACTGACCATTTGGTACATGAGTAAAGTCTTAAAAATGATGATCAACGCATTTGGGAATAATCAGAATTATCGTGTTCAGCTTTATCTGTTTATGCCGGTATCACTCTTTTTTACCGGTTCGATTTTTAGCCCGGAATACGCATTTTTGATCGTTTGCCCGTTTATTTTGCGCAAGGCGCTAAATATTACTCAATCCTGATGAGGTGAAAAAATGCTGCTCAGTGTCATTACCGTTGCCTTCCGTAACTATGCGGGCGTGGTGAAAACGCATGCCTCACTGGCCCACCTGGCGCAGGCAAAAGACATTACTTTTGAGTGGATTGTGGTAGACGGCGGCTCTAACGACGGCACCCAGGAATTTCTGGAAAATCTCAACGGCGAGTATAACTTACGCTTTGTTAGCGAGAGGGATAACGGCATCTATGACGCCATGAACAAGGGCGTTGCGCTGGCCGAAGGGCGTTTTGCCCTGTTCCTGAACTCGGGCGATATCTTCCATGAGGACGTCGCCAACGTGGTTCGTCAGCTGGCAGATGAGCGCGAAAAGGCAATGTATATTGGCGACGCGCTGTTGGACTTTGGTGACGGGACAAAAATACGCCGCAGCGCCAAGCACGGCTGGTATATTTACCACAGCCTGCCTGCCAGCCACCAGGCGATCTTTTTCCCGGTGAGCGGCTTAAAAACCTATCCCTACGATCTGCAATATAAAGTGTCATCGGATTATGCGTTGGCCGCCAGAATGTTTAAAGCGGGTTACCCCTTTAAACGCATTAAGGGACTGGTATCGGAATTTTCTATGGGCGGCGTCTCAACGTCCAATAATCTTGAGCTATGCGAGGATGCACGAAAGGTCCAGCGTAAAATATTGCGTGTGCCGGGATTCTGGGCGCAGCTCTCCTGGTTATTACGCGTACGCACTACCGGAAAGACAAAAGCCTTATATCACAAAGCCTAAATATAAGGGATAACCATGCAGGATTTAAAAGGATTCTCGGTGCCGAAAGGGTTCCGAGGGGCTGGTGCTATTAAAGTCCAGCTATGGTGGGCGGTGCAGGCCACGTTATTTGCCTGGTCGCCGCAGGTCATGTATCGCTGGCGGGCCTTTTTACTGCGTCTGTTTGGCGCAAAAATCGGAAAAAACGTAGTAATCCGACCGTCGGTAAAAATTACCTATCCGTGGAAATTAACCCTCGGAGACTATAGCTGGGTAGGGGACGAGGCCGTTTTATATACGCTGGGTGAGATTACCCTCGGCGCGAATTCGGTAGTGTCACAAAAGTGTTATTTGTGTACCGGCAGTCACGACTATTTAAGCGCGCATTTTGATATTAACGCGACGCCTATCGTGATTGGCGAGAAGTGCTGGCTGGCAACGGATGTCTTCGTTGCCCCAGGAGTCACGATTGGTAGCGGCACGGTGGTGGGGGCGCGGAGCAGCGTTTTTAAATCGCTACCGGCCAACGCCATCTGCCGTGGCAATCCCGCAGTGGTGATACGCGAACGCGTAGAAACTGAATAATTTCTGATAAGTCTGGAGAATAAAATTATGTCTAAAGTCGCTCTCATCACCGGCGTTACCGGGCAGGATGGCTCTTATCTGGCAGAGCTGCTGCTGGAGAAAGGCTATGAGGTTCACGGCATCAAGCGTCGCGCCTCCTCGTTCAACACCGAGCGCGTGGATCACATCTACCAGGATCCGCACGCCAGCAACCCGAAATTCCATCTGCACTATGGCGATCTGACCGACAGCTCCAACCTGACCCGCATCCTGCAGGAAGTTCAGCCGGACGAGGTCTACAACCTGGGGGCGATGAGCCACGTCGCAGTCTCCTTCGAGTCGCCGGAATATACCGCCGACGTTGACGGCATGGGCACCCTGCGCCTGCTGGAGGCGATCCGCTTCCTCGGCCTCGAAAAGAAAACCCGTTTCTACCAGGCGTCCACCTCTGAACTGTATGGTCTGGTGCAAGAGACCCCGCAGAAAGAGACCACGCCGTTCTACCCGCGCTCGCCGTATGCGGTTGCCAAGCTCTACGCCTACTGGATCACCGTTAACTACCGTGAATCCTACGGCATGTACGCCTGCAACGGCATTCTGTTCAACCACGAATCCCCGCGCCGCGGCGAGACCTTCGTGACCCGTAAAATCACCCGCGGGATTGCCAACATTGCCCAGGGCCTCGAATCCTGCCTCTATCTCGGCAACATGGACTCCCTGCGCGACTGGGGCCATGCCAAAGACTACGTGAAGATGCAGTGGATGATGCTGCAGCAGGATCACCCGGAAGATTTCGTTATCGCCACCGGCGTGCAGTACTCGGTTCGCCAGTTCGTTGAGATGGCGGCTGCTCAGCTGGGTATCAAGCTGCGCTTTGAAGGTACCGGCGTAGATGAGAAGGGTATTGTGGTTTCGGTCACCGGCCATGACGCACCGGGCGTGAAGGCGGGCGATGTGATTGTTGCCGTCGATCCGCGCTACTTCCGTCCGGCAGAAGTGGAAACCCTGCTCGGCGATCCGACCAAGGCGCACGAGAAGCTGGGCTGGAAACCGGAAACCACCCTGCAGGAGATGGTCTCTGAGATGGTCGCGAAAGACCTGGAAGCGGCTAAGAAACACTCGCTGCTGAAGTCCCACGGCTACGAGGTTGCCATCGCGCTGGAGTCCTGAGCATGAGTAAACAACGTATCTTTGTGGCTGGCCATCGCGGCATGGTGGGATCAGCCATTGTGCGCCAGCTGGAGCAGCGCGACAACGTTGAGCTGGTCCTGCGCACCCGTGATGAGCTGAACCTGCTGGATGCGGCCGTCGTGAACGCCTTTTTCGCCGAACAGCGGATCGATCAGGTCTATCTGGCGGCGGCGAAGGTGGGCGGTATTGTGGCAAACAACACCTATCCGGCTGACTTCATCTACGAAAACATGATGATCGAGAGCAACATCATTCACGCTGCGCATACGCACGGCGTGAACAAGCTGCTGTTCCTCGGCTCCTCATGTATCTATCCGAAGCTGGCCACCCAGCCGATCGCCGAGAGCGAGCTGCTGCAGGGGACCCTGGAAGCCACTAACGAGCCGTACGCCATTGCCAAAATTGCCGGGATCAAGCTGTGCGAATCTTATAACCGTCAGCATGGCCGCGACTACCGTTCGGTGATGCCGACCAACCTGTATGGTCCGCACGACAACTTCCACCCGAGCAACTCCCACGTGATCCCGGCGCTGCTGCGGCGCTTTCATGAGGCCACCGAGCAGAATGCGACCGACGTGGTGGTGTGGGGCAGCGGCACGCCGATGCGCGAGTTTCTGCACGTCGATGACATGGCCGCAGCCAGCATCCACGTGATGGAGCTGGATCGCGAGGTGTGGCTGGAGAACACCGAACCGATGCTGTCGCACATCAACGTCGGTACCGGCGTTGACTGCACCATCCGCGAGCTGGCCCAGACGCTTGCCCAGGTGACAGGGTTTAAGGGCCGGGTGGTGTTCGATGCCTCAAAACCCGACGGCACGCCGCGCAAGCTGCTGGATGTCTCACGCCTGCACGCGCTGGGCTGGCGTCATGAGATCTCACTGGAGCAGGGGCTGGCAAGCACCTACCAGTGGTTCCTTGAAAACCAGCACCGGTTCCGGGGGTAGGCATGTTTTTAAGTCAGGAAGATTTTGCCACCGTGGTGCGTTCCACGCCGTTGATCTCCATCGATCTGATCGTTGAGAACGCGCGCGGCGAGTTTCTGCTCGGCAAGCGGACCAACCGTCCGGCGCAGGGCTTCTGGTTTGTGCCCGGCGGGCGCGTGCAGAAAGACGAGCCGCTGGCTGACGCGTTCGAGCGACTGACGCAGGCCGAGCTGGGCGTGCGTCTGCCGCTGACGGCGGGGGAGTTTTACGGCGTCTGGCAGCACTTCTATGACGACAACTTCTCCGGGACTGACTTCAGCACCCACTACATCGTGCTCGGCTTCCGCCTGAAGGTAAACCAGGCGGATCTGGCCCTGCCGGATGCGCAGCACGAGGCGTACCGCTGGTTAACGCCAGCGGCGCTGGTGGCAGACGAGAACGTGCACGACAACAGCCGGGCGTACTTTATGGATGAGCGTAAAGCCGGAGTGCCGGGACTATGAGGATATTAGTCTACGGCATTAACTACTCACCGGAGCTAACCGGCATCGGCAAGTACACCGGTGAGATGGTGGAGTGGATGGCCCAGCAGGGCCATGACGTGCGGGTTATCACCGCGCCGCCCTACTATCCGGAGTGGAAAGTGGGCGAGCGCTACTCGGCGTGGCGCTACCGTCGGGAAGAGGGGGCCGCGACCGTCTGGCGCTGTCCGCTCTACGTGCCGAAGCAGCCCTCGACTATCAAGCGACTGGTTCACCTCGGCAGCTTCGCCCTGAGCAGCTTTTTCCCGCTGCTGGCCCAGCGCCGCTGGAAGCCGGATCGCATCATCGGCGTGGTGCCGACCCTGTTCTGCACGCCGGGGATGCGCCTGCTGGCGAAGCTCTCCGGAGCGCGTACGCTGCTGCATATTCAGGATTACGAGGTCGATGCCATGCTCGGTCTCGGGATGGCGGGCAAGGGCAAGGGCGGCAAGGTCGCGAAGCTGGCCAGCGCCTTTGAGCGCAGCGGCCTGCTCGGAGTGGATAACGTCTCCACTATCTCCCGCTCAATGATGAACAAAGCCCGGGAGAAGGGCGTCGCCGAAGAGCGGGTCATCTTCTTCCCGAACTGGTCAGAAGTGGCACGTTTTCGCGACGTCAGCGAGGGCGAGGTCGCCCAGCTGCGCGCCTCTCTCGGCCTGCCGGACGACAAACGCATCATTCTCTACTCCGGCAACATTGGCGAGAAGCAGGGGCTGGAGAGCGTCATTGAGGCCGCAGCGCGTCTGCGTGCCGAGCCGTGGCAGTTTGTGATTGTCGGCCAGGGCGGCGGCAAGGCGCGGCTGGAAAAATTAGTCCGCGAACGCGGGCTGGAGAACGTCACATTCTTCCCGCTGCAGCCCTACGAGGCGCTGCCCGCGCTCTTAAAAATGGGCGACTGCCATCTGGTGATCCAGAAGCGCGGCGCGGCGGACGCGGTGCTGCCCTCCAAGCTAACCAACATTCTGGCGGTAGGCGGCAACGCGGTGATCACTGCAGAAGCGGATACCGAGCTGGGCCAGCTCTGCACCGCGTTTCCGGGTATTGCCGTCTGCGTCGAGCCGGAGTCGGTGGACGCGCTGGTAAGCGGAATCGAGCAGGCGTTAGCCCTGCCAAAAAACAACACGGTGGCACGTGAATATGCCGAACGCACGCTCGAAAAAGAGAGCGTGTTGAGCCAATTTATTGCCGATATCCAGGGATAATCATGAATACAACCCCCCTTTTTCCGGTAGTCATGGCTGGTGGCTCGGGTAGCCGCCTGTGGCCGCTCTCCCGCGTGCTCTACCCCAAACAGTTTCTCTGCCTGAAGGGCGAGCTGACGATGTTACAGGCGACTATTAACCGCCTGAACGGCGTCGAGTGCGAAAGCCCGGTCGTCATCTGCAACGAGGAGCACCGCTTTATCGTTGCCGAGCAGCTGCGTCAGCTCAACAAGCTGACCGAAAACATCATTCTCGAACCGGCGGGGCGTAACACCGCGCCCGCCATCGCGCTTGCGGCGCTGGCCGCTAAGCGCAACAGCCCTGATGCGGATCCGCTTCTGCTGGTGCTCGCTGCCGACCACGTGATCCAGCAGGAAGAGGCGTTCCGCGAGGCGGTACGGGCAGCGATGCCCTACGCCGAAAGCGGCAAGCTGGTGACCTTCGGCATCGTGCCGGATCTGCCCGAGACCGGCTACGGCTACATCCGCCGTGGCGAAGTAAGCCAGAACGGGATCGATACCGTTGCCTTCGAAGTGGCACAGTTTGTCGAAAAACCCAATCTGGAAACGGCGCAGGCCTACGTTGCCAGCGGCGAGTACTACTGGAACAGTGGCATGTTCCTGTTCCGCGCCGGACGCTATCTCGACGAATTAAAGCGCTTCCGCCCGGACATTCTTGAAGCCTGTGAGAACGCCATGCGCACCCTTGATCCGGATCTCGACTTTATCCGCGTTGATGAAGAGGCGTTCCTCGCCTGTCCGGAAGAGTCGGTGGACTACGCGGTGATGGAGAAGACCGCCGATGCAGTAGTGGTGCCAATGGACGCAGGCTGGAGCGACGTCGGCTCCTGGTCCTCGCTGTGGGAGATCAGCCCCCATACGCCGGAGGGAAACGTCCATCACGGCGACGTCATCAGCCACAAAACCGAAAATAGCTACGTCTATGCCGAGTCGGGGCTGGTTACCACCGTCGGGGTCAAAGACCTGGTGGTGGTTCAGACCAAAGACGCAGTGCTGATCGCCGACCGCAACGCGGTGCAGGACGTCAAAAAGGTGGTCGAGCAGATCAAGGCCGACGGTCGCCATGAGCACCATATCCACCGCGAGGTGTACCGCCCGTGGGGCAAATATGACTCCATCGACTCGGGCGATCGCTACCAGGTGAAACGCATCACCGTCAAGCCGGGGGAGGGGCTCTCTCTGCAGATGCATCACCACCGGGCCGAGCACTGGATCGTGGTGGCGGGCACGGCGAAGGTGACCATTAACGACGAGATCCGCCTGATCGGTGAGAACGAGTCGGTTTACATCCCCCTTGGCGCGACCCACTGCCTGGAAAACCCCGGCAAGATCCCGCTGGACCTGATTGAGGTGCGCTCCGGCGGCTACCTCGAAGAGGACGACGTGGTGCGCTTCGAAGACCGCTACGGGCGAGTTTAGTACGCATTAACTCTGCCCGGCAGCGTGCGCTTACCGGGCCTATGGAGGCCATTATGGAAAAATTAACCTGTTTTAAAGCCTATGATATTCGCGGCAGGCTGGGCACGGAGCTCAATGAAGAGATCGCCTGGCGCATTGGCCGCGCCTATGGCGAATACCTGAAGCCGGAGACCATCGTGCTGGGGGGCGACGTGCGCCTGACCAGCGAGGCGCTGAAGCTGGCGCTGGCGAAGGGGTTACAGGATGCCGGGGTAGACGTGCTCGACCTTGGTATGTGCGGCACGGAAGAGATCTACTTCGCCACCTTCCATCTGGGGATTGACGGCGGTATCGAAGTCACCGCCAGCCACAACCCGATGGACTACAACGGCATGAAGCTGGTGCGCAAGGGTGCGCGCCCGATCAGCGGCGATACCGGCCTGCGCGACGTGCAGCGTCTGGCGGAGGCCAACGACTTCCCGCCGGTCAATCCAGCGAAGCGCGGCAGCTATAAGCAGATCGATCTGCGCGATGCCTATATTGACCACCTGCTGGGCTATATCGACGTGGCGAACCTCAAGCCATTAACGCTGGTGATCAACTCGGGCAACGGTGCGGCGGGTCCGGTGATTGACGCCATCGAGGCGCGATTCCAGGCGCTGAAGGTGCCGGTGACCTTTATCAAAGTGCATAACACCCCGGACGGCAACTTCCCGAACGGTATTCCCAACCCGCTGCTGCCGGAGTGCCGGGACAGCACCCGCGATGCGGTGATTGCGCACCGGGCCGATATGGGCATCGCCTTTGATGGCGACTTTGACCGCTGCTTCCTGTTCGACGGTGACGGCCAGTTTATCGAGGGCTACTACATTGTTGGCCTGCTGGCGCAGGCGTTCCTGGAGAAGCACCCCGGCGCGAAGATCATCCACGACCCGCGCCTCTCCTGGAACACCGTTGACGTGGTGACCCAGGCCGGCGGCACGCCGGTAATGTCGAAAACCGGCCACGCCTTTATCAAAGAGCGGATGCGCACCGAGGATGCGATCTACGGCGGCGAGATGAGCGCCCACCACTACTTCCGCGACTTTGCCTACTGCGACAGCGGCATGATCCCCTGGCTGCTGGTCACCGAGCTGCTGTGCCTCTCCGGTCAGCCGCTGTCGGCGCTGGTGCGCGATCGCATGGCGGCGTTTCCGGCCAGCGGCGAGATCAACCGTACCCTCAGCGAACCGGCGCAGGCCATTGCCCGCGTCGAGCAGCATTTTGCCCGCGGTGCACAGGAGATTGATCGTACCGATGGCCTCAGCGTCGCCTTCCCAACGTGGCGCTTTAACCTGCGCTCCTCTAACACCGAGCCGGTGGTGCGCCTGAACGTCGAGTCTCAGGGCGACGTCTCGCTGATGGAGGCGAAGACGCAGGAAATTCTGGCGCTGCTCGACAGGTAGCCGTTGCGAGCCCTCTCTTCGGAGAGGGCATAAATGAACAGGAACAACGATGACAAACTTAAAAAAGCGCGAGCGAGCCAAAACGAATGCATCGTTAATCTCTATGGTGCAGCGATTTTCGGACATCACTATCCTGTTTGGCGGGCTTTGGGTGGTCTGTAAGGCAAACGCCTTACCCTTTTTCTATCTGCATCTGCTGATGGCACTTATCGCCTTAGTGGTTTTCCAGATGATTGGCGGTATGACCGATTTCTACCGCTCGTGGCGCGGAGTAAAAATCTCCACCGAGCTGGTATTGCTGCTGCAAAACTGGACCCTGAGCCTCATTTTCAGCGCCGGGCTGATGGCCTTCAATGCTGATTTTAATGACGACTTCTCGCTGTTTTTCGCCTGGTACGTGCTGAGCAGCATTGGCCTGGTGGTCTGCCGCTCGCTGATCCGCTTCGGCGCGGGCTGGCTGCGTAACCGTGGCTACAACACCCGCCGGGTGGCTATTGCTGGCGATCTGCCGGTAGGGCAGATGCTGCTGGAGAGCTTCCGCAACGAGCCGTGGCTGGGCTTCGAGGTGGTGGGCGTCTATCACGACGTGAGCCCCGAGGGGGTCTCGGCGGACTGGGCGGGCACTATCGAGCAGCTCATTGAGGACGCCAAGGCAGCGAAAATTCACAACGTCTATATCGCCATGTCGATGAATGACGCTGCCAGCATTAAAAAGCTGGTGAACGAGCTGGCGGATACCACCTGCTCGGTGATCCTGATCCCCGACGTCTTTACCTTCAATATCCTGCATTCGCGTATTGAGGAGATGAATGGGATCCCGGTGGTGCCGCTGTACGACACGCCGCTCTCTGGCCTGAACCGGGTGCTGAAGCGCGTCGAAGACATCGTACTGTCGTCGCTGATCCTGCTGATGATCTCTCCGGTGCTGCTGAGCATCGCCGCCGCCGTGAAGCTCACCTCGCCGGGGCCGGTGATCTTCCGTCAGACCCGCTACGGCATGGACGGTAAGCCGATCATGGTGTGGAAGTTCCGCTCTATGAAGGTAATGGAGAACGACAGCGTAGTCACCCAGGCAACGCAGAACGATCCCCGCGTCACTCGCGTCGGCAACTTCCTGCGCCGCACCTCGCTCGATGAGCTGCCGCAGTTTATTAACGTCCTCACCGGTGGCATGTCGATTGTTGGCCCGCGCCCGCACGCCGTGGCGCATAACGAGCAGTACCGGACGCTGATCCAGGGCTACATGCTGCGCCATAAGGTCAAGCCAGGCATTACCGGCTGGGCGCAGATCAACGGCTGGCGCGGAGAGACCGACACCCTGGAGAAGATGGAGAAACGGATCGAGTTCGACCTGGAGTACATTCGCGAATGGAGCCTCTGGTTCGACATCAAGATCGTTTTCCTGACCATTTTCAAAGGCTTTGTTAACAAAGCGGCCTACTGAGTGAGCACACTGTGAGCCTGAGAGAAAAAACCCTGAGCGGGGCCAAATGGTCGGCGATGGCCACCGTCACCATCATTGGCCTCGGACTGGTACAGATGACCTGGCTGGCGCGCATTATCGATAGCCACCAGTTTGGCCTGCTGACCGTGGCGCTGACGATTATTGCGCTCGCCGACACGCTGTCCGATTTTGGCATTGCCAACTCCATTATCCAGCGCAAAGAGATCAGCCAGCTGGAGCTGACCACGCTCTACTGGCTGAACGTCGGGCTGGGGCTGCTGGTCTGCGTGGCGATGTTCCTCCTGAGCGATACCCTGGCGCGGGTACTGCACAACCCGGATATCGCCCCGCTTATCAAAACCCTGTCGCTGGCCTTCGTGGTGATCCCCCACGGCCAGCAGTTCCGCGCTCTGATGCAAAAAGAGTTAGAGTTCGGCAAAATTGGCGCAATCGAAACGCTCTCCGTGGTGGCGGGTTTCAGCGTGACGGTGATTGGGGCCTGGTTCTGGCCGCTGGCGATGACCGCCATCGTTGGCTACCTGGTTAACACCGCCGTACGTACGCTGCTGTTTGGCTTCTTTGGCCGCAAAATCTACCGTCCGGGCCTGCACTTCTCCCTCGCCTCGGTCAGCGCCAACCTGCGTTTTGGCGCCTGGCTGACGGCGGATAGCGTCATCAACTACATCAATACCAACCTCTCCACGCTGGTGCTGGCACGTATTCTCGGGGCCAGCGTAGCCGGGGGCTATAACCTTGCCTACAACGTGGCGGTGGTGCCGCCGATGAAGCTTAACCCCATCATCACCCGCGTGCTGTTCCCGGCGTTCGCCAAAATCCAGGACGATACGGCCAAGCTGCGGCTCAACTTCTACAAGCTGCTGTCGGCGGTAGGGATCATCAACTTCCCGGTGCTGCTGGGCCTGATGGTGGTCGCCAATAACATGGTTCCGCTGGTGTTTGGCGAGAAGTGGCGCGGCATTATCCCGATCCTGCAGCTGCTGTGCATCGTCGGCCTGCTGCGCGCCGTGGGGAACCCGATTGGCTCCCTGCTGATGGCCAAGGCGCGGGTCGATATCAGCTTTAAGTTTAACCTGTTCAAAACCGCGCTCTTTGTGCCCGCCATTATTCTCGGCGGCCAGTGGGCGGGGGCGCTGGGCGTTACCCTGGGCTTCCTGCTGGTACAGGTGATCAATACCGTACTGAGCTACTTCGTGATGATCAGGCCGGTGCTCGGCCCGAGCTACCGTCAGTATGTCCTTAGCCTCTGGCTGCCGTTCTACCTCTCGCTGCCCATGCTGGCGGTGAGCTACGGGTTGGGGCTGGCGCTGAGCGGCCATCTGCCGCTGGTGACCCTGCTGATCGTCCAGATCGCCGCGGGTGCGCTGACGTTCGCGGTTACCCTCGCGCTGTCGCGTAACGCGCTGGTGGTGGAGATCAAACGCCAGCTGTGCCGCAATGAAAAATTAAGAACGCTCCTGCGGGCAGGTTAATCCAATTTTGTTTATTGAGGTCACTATGAAACTATTAATTCTGGGCAACCATACCTGCGGGAACCGTGGCGACAGCGCCATCCTGCGCGGCCTGCTGGACGCGATAGCCGTACTGGAGCCGAACGCCGAGGTGGACGTGATGAGCCGCTACCCGGTGAGCTCCTCCTGGCTGCTGAACCGCCCGGTAATGGGCGATCCGCTCTATAGCCAGATGAAGCAGCACAATAACGCCGCCGGAGTGATGGGGCGGGTCAAGAAGGTGCTGCGCCGCCGCTATCAGCATCAGGTGCTGCTCTCCCGGGTGACCGACAGCGGCAAGCTGCGCAACATCGCCATCGCCCAGGGCTTTACCGATTTCGTCCGCCTGCTGTCAGGCTATGACGCCATTATCCAGGTAGGCGGCTCGTTCTTTGTCGATCTCTACGGCGTGCCGCAGTTTGAGCACGCTCTCTGCACCTTTATGGCGAAAAAGCCGCTCTATATGATCGGCCACAGCGTTGGCCCGTTCCAGGATGCCCAGTTTAACCAGCTGGCGAACTACGTGTTCGGCCACTGCGACGCGCTCATCCTCCGCGAGCGCGTCAGCCTGGAGCTGATGGAGCAGAGCCAGATCACCACCGTGAAAGTCGAGCAGGGGGTAGATACCGCCTGGCTGGTGGATCACGACGAGACATTCGTGCCGAACTATGCGGTCGCACACTGGCTCGATATGGCGGCAAAAGAGAAGACGGTCGCCATTACCCTGCGCGAGCTGGCCCCCTTCGACAAGCGGCTCGGCACCACGCAGAAAGCCTACGAGAAGGCCTTTGCCGGGGTGGTCAACCGCATTATTGATGCGGGCTACCAGGTGCTGGCGCTCTCCACCTGTACCGGCATCGACAGCTACAACAAAGACGATCGCATGGTGGCGCTCAACTTGCGGGAGCACGTCAGCGATCCCTCGCGCTATCACGTGGTGATGGACGAGCTGAACGACCTTGAGATGGGCAAAATCTTTGCCGCCTGCGATCTGACCGTGGGCACGCGTCTGCACTCGGCGATTATCTCCATGAACTTTGGCACCCCGGCGATTGCCATCAACTACGAACACAAGTCGGCGGGCATTATGCAGCAGCTGGGGATGCCGGAGATGGCGATCGATATTCGTCATCTGCTGGACGGCTCGCTGGAGGCAATGGTGGCCGACACCCTCGGTCAGCTCCCGGTCCTGGAGCAGCGCCTCAACGATGCCGTGGCCCACGAGCGACAGCACGGCATGGAGATGGTGGAATCGGTGTTGAAGCGCGTCCGGGAGGGTAAATGAAGGTCAGTTTCTTTTTGCTGAAGTTCCCCCTCTCGTCGGAGACCTTCGTGCTGGATCAGATCGTCGCTTTTATTGAGATGGGCTACGAGGTTGAGATCGTAGCGATGCATAAAGGGGATCTGAGCAATACCCATGCCGCGTTTCAGCAGTATCGGCTGGCGGAGAAGACCCACTGGCTGCTGGACGAGCCACAGGGCAAGCTGGCGAAGCTGCGCTATCGCGGCGCGGCGCTGCTGCGCGGGGCAGGGCGGAGCGCGACATGGCGGGCGCTTAATGTCGGACGCTACGGGGCCGAGGCACGCAACCTGATCCTTGCAGCCATGTGCGGCCTCGCGCCGCGCACGTTTCATGCCGACGTCTTTATCGCCCACTTTGGCCCGGCGGGCGTTACCGCCGCCAAGCTGCGCGAGCTCGGCGTCCTTAACGGCAAAATCGCCACCGTATTCCACGGCATCGACATCTCCAGCCGGGCGGTTCTCAGCCACTATACGCCGGAGTATCAACAGCTCTTTCGCCGGGGCGACCTGATGCTGCCCATCAGCGAGCTGTGGGCTGGACGGCTCATGAATATGGGCTGTCCGGCGCATAAAATTGCCGTCTCGCGCATGGGTGTTGATATGTCACGCTTCTCTCCGCGTCTGGTGCAGGCCCCGGCAAACCCGCTGAATATCATCTCCGTTGCCCGCCTGACCGAGAAAAAGGGGCTGCACGTGGCCATTGAGGCCTGCCGTCTGCTCAAGGCGCGGGGCATTGCCTTCCACTATCGCATTCTCGGTATCGGGCCGTGGGAGCAGCGTCTGCGTGGTCTGATTGCCGAGTATGGTCTGCAGGAGATGATTGAGATGCCGGGCTTCAAGCCGAGCCACGAGGTGAAGGCGATGCTGGACGAGGCGGATCTCTTCTTGCTGCCCTCGATCACCGGCGCGGATGGCGATATGGAGGGGATCCCGGTGGCGCTGATGGAGGCGATGGCGGTGGGTCTGCCGGTGGTCTCCACCGTCCACAGCGGTATCCCGGAGCTTATCGACGCCGATCGGTCCGGCTGGCTGGTGCCGGAGAACGATCCTGAGGCCCTCGCGGACCGGCTGGCGGCGCTGAGCGCTATCCAGCAGGAGGCGCTGGTGCCGGTCGTCTCCCGCGCCCGTGAAAAAGTTGAAACCGAGTTTAATCAGCGAATCATTAACCAGCGGCTTGCCACGCTGTTGCAAGCGCTCTAAGCCAGAGGTTATATGTCAGATATCCTACTCTCACGCCGTCGCTTTATTGGGGCAGGCTCTGCCCTGGCGGCGCTGCCCCTTCTGCACTCGCCGCTGCTCCAGGCTCAGGCGTCCGGCAGCGTTGATATCCGCCGCTACCTGAAAAATGACATTATCGCCGCGTTTAAGCAGGCCTTTGCCGAAGCCAGCACGGTGCTGGTGCCGGCGGGTGTCATCTGCGAGAACATCAACACCGCAATATTTATCCCGGCAGGTAAGACGTTGCTGATCCGTGGTGCGCTCAAGGGCAACGGTAAAGGGCGCTTCGTATTGCAGGACGGCTGCCGGGTACGCGGGGAAGAGGGCGGAAGCCTCTATAATATCACTCTCGACGTACGCGGCTCGGACTGCACTATCGAGGGTGTAACAATGAGCGGCTACGGCCCGGTGACGCAGATCTATATCGGCGGCAAAGAGAAGCGGGTCATGCGTAACCTGGTCATCGATAATATTACGGTGACCAAAGCCAACTACGCCATTCTGCGCCAGGGCTTTCACAACCAGATAGACGGGGCGCGCATCACCAACGGCCGTTTCAGCTATCTGCAAGGGGACGCCATCGAGTGGAACGTGGCGATTAACGATCGCAACCTGCTCATCTCCGACCACGTCATCGACCATATCGACTGTACCAACGGCAAAATCAACTGGGGGATCGGCATCGGGCTGGCGGGCAGCACCTATGACAACGACTATCCGGAAGACCAGGCGGTAAAGCATTTTACTGTCGCCAACATTACCGGCAGCCACTGTCGCCAGCTGGTACATGTCGAAAACGGCAAGCACTTTGTGATTCGTCATATCACGGCCACGGATATCACTCCCGACTACAGTAAAAAAGCGGGCATTGATAACGCGACGGTAGCGATTTACGGCTGCGATAATTTCGTGATAGACGACGTTAAAATGCGCAACAGCGCCGGAATGTTAATTGGTTATGGGGTAATCAAAGGCAATTATCTTTCGATACCACAAAACTTCAGACTAAACGCGATCCATCTCGACAACGCCGAGCAGATGCGGAAATTACGTGGGATCCAGATCTCATCGGGGAATGCCGATTCGTTTGTCTCTATCACCAACCTCAATATTCAGCGCGCCTCGCTGGAGATGCATAATAAGCCCCAGCACCTGTTTATGCGCAATATTCAGATAATGCAGGAGGCCGCGACAGGCCCGGCGTTGAAGCTCCACTTCGACCTGCGTAAGGACGTGCGCGGCCGCTTTATGGCGAAGCGGGATACCCTGCTTTCACTGGCAAATATTCAAGCCGTAAATGAAAAAGGGCAAAGCTCGGTAGATATTGACCGACTCGATCAGCAGGTTATTAACGCTGAAAAATTAAACTTTTCCCTGCCGGCAAAGCGCTCATAATTGTTGTACGGCCATTTTGCGAGGATTCCTGGAGCCTCAACCCACGGCTTCGTATTACATCTATTGCAGATGCCTTAATTGATAGCTGTTATTCAGCTAAATCGTACTGGCTAAACGAGATCAAAGGGCTATAATTCAGCAACCATTTTATAGGTGGAAGTGATAATGATTAATTTGAAAGCGGTTATTCCGGTAGCGGGTCTGGGGATGCACATGCTGCCTGCCACCAAGGCGATCCCAAAAGAGATGCTGCCGATCGTCGATAAGCCAATGATCCAGTACATCGTCGACGAAGTGGTTGCTGCAGGGATCAAAGAGATCGTTCTGGTTACCCACTCCTCTAAAAACGCGGTGGAGAACCACTTCGACACCTCCTATGAGCTTGAGGCTCTGCTGGAGCAGCGCGTTAAGCGTCAGCTGCTGGCGGAAGTGCAGTCTATCTGCCCGCCGGGCGTGACCATCATGAACGTGCGCCAGGCGCAGCCGCTGGGTCTGGGCCACTCCATTCTCTGCGCGCGTCCTATCGTCGGCGACAACCCTTTCGTGGTGGTGCTGCCGGACATTATTCTGGATAACGCCAGTGCCGATCCGCTGCGCTACAACCTGGCGGCAATGGTAGCCCGCTTTAACGAGACCGGCCGCAGCCAGGTGCTGGCAAAACGCATGAAGGGCGATCTCTCCGAATACTCCGTGATCCAGACTAAAGAGCCGCTGGATAGCGAAGGTAAAGTGAGCCGTATTACCAACTTTATCGAGAAACCGGATCAGCCGCAGACGCTGGATTCTGACCTGATGGCGGTAGGGCGCTATGTCCTGTCGGCGGATATCTGGGCAGAGCTGGAGAAAACCGAGCCGGGCGCGTGGGGCCGTATTCAGCTTACCGACGCTATCGCTCGCCTGGCGGAAAAACAGTCCGTTGACGCGATGCTGATGACCGGCGACAGCTATGACTGTGGTAAGAAAATGGGCTACATGCAGGCGTTCGTGAAGTACGGTCTGCGTAACCTGAAGGAAGGGCAAAAGTTCCGCAATAGCATTCAGAAGCTGCTGAGCCAAAGCCAGGCCTAAGTCACGATTAAGTAATATTTATTTAATTCAACGGCAAGAGATCGTTCACTAAGCGGTAATAAATCGCGATGAACTATCCCTTGCCGTTTTTGTTTTACAACCCCCAAATTCTTGTAGATCAAGGGGTTGTGATGATTAATTATACAGCAAAACCATAAGAATTTTCCTTGTTTCTCTGCGCGTTTGGGATGACAATTAGCATCTGATTTATCGCCTATATCTCATTGGTAGGCATGAGTTGTTGTACAAAATCGGTCCGTACAGTCCACAGGTAGCTGTTGAGCCTGGGGCGGTAGCGTGCCTGCGAACGGAGTGAGGCTAACCTGTTTCACACAGTCTCGCGTAAAACACCCCTTCCTTATTGAATTGACGGAATTGATAGCGTGAAAATCCTTGTTACTGGCGGAGCGGGTTTCATCGGCTCTGCGGTCGTCCGACATATTATTAAAAATACCCAAGATTCCGTTGTGAATGTTGATAAATTGACTTACGCCGGTAATCTGGAATCGCTTGTTGACGTCGCCGATAGCGATCGTTATGCCTTTGAGCGCGTGGATATTTGTAATGCCGCTGAGGTTGCTCGCGTCTTTGCCGAGCACCAGCCTGATGCAGTCATGCACCTGGCGGCAGAGAGCCACGTTGACCGCTCCATTACCGGCCCGGCTGACTTTATCGAAACCAATATCGTCGGAACGTACGTTCTGCTGGAGGCCGCGCGCGCCTACTGGCTGACCTTAAGCGACGAGGCGAAAAACGCGTTTCGCTTCCACCATATCTCTACCGACGAAGTGTATGGCGATCTTCCGCACCCGGACGAACATCTGCAGGGCACGGCGCTGCCGCTGTTTACCGAGCAGACCGCCTATGCCCCCAGCAGCCCGTACTCCTCTTCAAAAGCGTCAAGCGATCACCTGGTGCGCGCATGGCGTCGTACTTATGGTCTGCCGACGCTGGTCACCAACTGCTCCAATAACTACGGCCCGTATCACTTCCCCGAGAAGCTGATCCCGCTGGTCATCCTCAATGCCCTTGAGGGCAAACCGCTGCCGATCTATGGCAAAGGCGATCAGATCCGCGACTGGCTCTACGTTGAAGATCATGCCCGCGCGCTCTATACCGTGGTGACGCAGGGTGCACCTGGCGAGACCTATAACATCGGCGGCCATAACGAGAAGCAGAACCTGGACGTGGTGCATACCATCTGTGACCTGCTGGACGAGATCGTGCCGAAAGAGGGCTCTTATCGCGACCAGATCACCTATGTGACAGACCGTCCGGGCCACGACCGCCGCTACGCCATCGATGCGGATAAAATCAGCCGCGAGCTGGGCTGGAAGCCAGAAGAGACGTTTGAGTCCGGTATCCGTAAAACCGTCCGCTGGTATCTGGATAATCAGCAGTGGGTGGATAACGTGAAAAGCGGCAGCTATAAGACCTGGATCGAGCAGAATTACGGAGAACGTTAAGAATGAATATTCTGCTGTTTGGTAAAACGGGCCAGGTAGGCTGGGAACTGCAGCGTGCGCTGGCGCCGCTCGGTACAGTGACGGCGGTTGACGTTAAATCAACCACCTACTGCGGTGATTTTAGCAACCCGGAAGGCGTGGCGGAGACCGTTCGCCGCGTGCGTCCGGATGTTATTGTCAATGCAGCGGCCCATACCGCCGTTGATAAAGCCGAGTCCGAGCGTGAATTTGCTGAGCTCTTAAACGCGACCAGCGTCGAAGCCATTGCCGTTGAGGCCGAAAAGCTCGGCGCGTGGCTGATCCACTACTCCACCGACTATGTTTTTCCAGGAACTGGAGAAACGCCGTGGCTGGAAACCGATGCCGTTGCGCCATTGAACGTCTACGGTGAAACCAAGCTGGCTGGCGAGAAAGCGGTGCAGGAGCACTGCACCAAGCACCTGATCTTCCGCACCAGCTGGGTCTATGCGGGTAAAGGCAACAACTTTGCCAAAACCATGCTGCGCCTGGCCAAGGATCGTCCGGAGCTGTCAGTGATTAACGATCAGTTTGGTGCCCCTACTGGCGCGGAGCTGCTGGCCGACTGCACGGCGCACGCCATCCGTACCGCGCTGCACAAGCCAGAAGTGGCGGGCTTATACCATCTGGTAGCGTCCGGGACAACGACTTGGCATGATTATGCCGCGCTGGTCTTCGCCGAAGCGAAAGCGGCAGGCATCGAACTGGCGATTGAGAAGCTTAATGCCGTTCCGACCTCTGCCTACCCGACGCCGGCTCGCAGACCGACCAATTCCCGTTTAAACACGGATAAGTTCCAGCAAAATTTTGATCTGGTTCTGCCTGCCTGGGATGTGGGTATTAAACGCATGCTGGCTGAGCTGTTTACCACCACCTCATTCTAATTTGACATTTCTAATGCCCGGAAACGGGCATTTTCTGTATGCAGAGAAAAAAATGACAACACGTAAAGGTATTATTCTGGCCGGCGGTTCTGGCACGCGTCTCTATCCTGTCACTATGGCCGTCAGCAAGCAGCTGCTGCCGATCTATGACAAGCCGATGATCTACTACCCGCTCTCAACGTTAATGCTGGCGGGCATTCGTGACATTCTGATCATCAGTACACCGCAGGATACGCCACGCTTTGAGCAGTTGCTGGGTGACGGTAGCCAGTGGGGCCTGAACCTACAGTATAAAGTACAGCCGAGCCCGGATGGCCTGGCTCAGGCCTTTATCATCGGCGAAGAGTTTATTGGTGACGATAACTGCGCGCTGGTGCTAGGGGATAACATCTTCTACGGTCACGATCTGCCGAAACAGCTGGAAGCAGCCGTAAGCAAAGAGAGTGGGGCGACGGTATTTGCCTACCACGTTAACGATCCGGAGCGCTATGGCGTGGTGGAATTTGACAGCAACGGTACGGCGATCTCTCTGGAAGAGAAACCGCTGGAGCCGAAGAGCGACTATGCGGTAACTGGCCTCTACTTCTACGATAACAGCGTGGTGGAAATGGCGAAGAATCTTAAGCCGTCTCCACGCGGCGAGCTGGAAATTACCGACATCAACCGTCTCTATTTGGAGCAGGGTAAGCTGTCAGTGGCCATGATGGGTCGTGGTTTCGCATGGCTTGACACGGGTACTCATCAGAGCCTGATTGAGGCCAGTAACTTTATCCAGACGATTGAAGAGCGACAGGGCTTAAAAGTCTCTTGCCCGGAAGAGATTGCTTTCCGTAAAGGCTTTATCGATGCCGAACAGGTCAAAAAGCTTGCCGCACCGCTATCCAAAAATGCTTACGGTCAATATCTGCTCAAGATGATTAAAGGTTATTAAGTTATGAACGTAATTAAAACCGCTATTCCTGACGTGCTAATTTTTGAACCAAAGGTGTTTGGTGACGATCGCGGATTTTTCTTCGAAAGTTTTAATCAGAGAGTATTTGAAGAGGCCGTTGGTCGTAAAGTTGAATTTGTTCAAGACAACCACTCGAAGTCCTGTAAAGGTGTGCTTCGTGGATTACACTATCAGCTGGAGCCATACGCGCAGGGTAAACTAGTACGCTGCGTTTTCGGTGAAGTATTTGATGTTGCAGTAGATATTCGTAAATCATCGCCAACTTTCGGTAAGTGGGTTGGGGTGCATCTTTCTGCAGAAAACAAACGCCAATTATGGATACCGGAAGGTTTTGCACATGGTTTTCTTGTTATAAGCGAGATGGCAGAATTTGTGTATAAGACTACAAATTATTATCATCCTGTGAGTGATAGAGGAATTGCTTGGAATGATCAGAGTATAAATATAAATTGGCCGCTGCAAGGTGCTCCACTATTATCTGAAAAAGATAATAACCAACCATGTTTGGATAAATTAAATTTTTAATTTGAGCCTGAAGCAATGATTTTAGCACGGTTATAATTAACTGTGCTTTATTTTCATTATTTTCACTCGAGTTAGTATTATCATGAATCTATATAAAAAAATATTAGTGGATAATTTTTCATTAATAATCCAGTATTTTTTCGGCGGTGTGACGGTGCTCTATGTTTCTCCATTAATCATAAAAAAAATTGGGTTGTATGATTATGGGAAAATTGCTCTTGTATTAAGTGCGGTCTCTTATATTTCTTTGATTGTGCAATATTCATTTAACATGATTGGCCCAAAATTAATTGCTGAAAATGAGGACAGAAATTCAGTTTTTAATAAAATATTTACGGCGAAGATTGTGTTATTTTTATTTTCAGCCTTTATTTTTATGGCTTATTTTTACGGGTATTCTAAAAAATATAGTTTTGAATATCTGCTTTTTATTTTGATGCCTCTATCATGGGTGTTGAATAGTGTTTGGTATTTACAATCAAATGGTCGGTTTATTGCAAGTAGTATCTGTTCAATCGCTGGTTCATTATTTACCCTTTTAATTGCTTATCTTTTTATAAAAAATTCGAGTTCTTTATTTTTACCTATATTATGTTTGATTCTGTCCGCAATAATTAACGGCTTACTTACGTTTTTAATGGCAAGAAAGTATATTGTTTCCTTTTGTCTTATGAATCCATTACCTGTTTTAAAAAATGGGCTTAGCTTATTCTTCTCTCAAATAATATCTGCTTTATATACAATGTCAGGGGTCTTTGTTATCACTCATTTTGAAGGATTAGCTTCAGGTGGTATATATTCAGCAACCGAGAAGTTTATGAACCTATTCATTTCATTGGGAGTTTTAACTCATGTTGCGGCTTATCCTAAATTGGCAAGGTTATTTAGGGAAAATATTCAAAAGTATTATAAAGTCATTTATTTCGTTATCGTGCTTTATACGGTATTTATGGTTGCAATTACGTCTTTAGTGCTGATTTTTAACTATGAAATACAGCTTTATATATTTGGAAAGTATAATTTAGAAATTAGATACATGTTATATTCTGCATGTTTGCTTATGTTTTTTTCAATATATGGCCCAGTAATTACAGGTTATCTCACCTTGAATGGGGCAGGGAAAGTAATAATCATTATTAATTCTGCGACTGCAATCCTCTCTTTAATATTAGGTATTATAATGCTTAATTATATAGGAGCAGAAGGTTGGTTAATCGGTTTGGCGCTAGCTCAAATTATAAATTTTTCATGTTTTTTCTACAATTTCATATGGAAAAAAATAAAAAGGTCAGTTTTTTTATATGCAAAATAAAATTGCAGTCTATACCTGTATAACAGGTGGTTATGATATCATCCGCAAACCAGTCGTTATTAACAACAATATCGACTATATATGCTTTAGCGATGAAAATATTGATGTCCCTTTTCCATGGAAATTACATTTATTAAGCGAAAGTGATATCTGCAATAAATATGATCGAAAAACATTAAATCGAGCAATAAAAATATGTCCGCGTGAGTTTGGCTATTTATTGGATTATAAACAGACAATATACATTGATGGTAATATAGAAATATGTGATGATTTATCTTCGCTTTTACAAGATGTCTCGCAGAAAGATGGTGACATATTTATGTATAATCATTTTGGGCGTGACTGTTTATATAAAGAAGCTCTCGAATGCTTAAAAATAGGTCATGAATGGTATTGGGTTATTGCAAAACAAATTAAAGATTATAAAAATGTAGGTTTCCCTGTGGAAAGTGGATTGTATGAATGTAATATAATAGTTAGGAAAGAAAATAACAAATTGGATCTTTTATTAAAAAGTTGGTTCAATGAGTATTTAACAAAAAGTAAACGTGATCAATTATCTTTAACTTATGTTGCTTGGATTCATCAACATCAAATATATTCTTTAGGCGAGAGCGATGCTAGATTTAAACATCACCACTTTAAATTGCATAAGCATGATAATAATCGCGACAATCTCAAAAGAAAACTAAAAGCAAAAATTAATATAATTTTGATGAAATTAATGGGGGTTTAAGTATGGATAGTAAAGAATTAGGTATTGTCATTGTTTTTTATAATCCTACTCGTGAGAATATTAACGCTGCAATAAAATTGAGTGAAAAGCATAGTTTAGTTATTGTGGATAATAGTGAAATTAATGGAAGCTATCATATACCTCGGGCAAAAATTATTTTTTTAGAAGGTAATCAAGGTATCGCAACAGCGCTAAATATTGGTATCAAAGATCTTATCAATGATGCTTATAAATATGCTCTTTTGCTCGATCAAGATAGTGAACCGGAGGATTTTCTAATATTATCATTATTAGATTACATACGCGAATCGCCAGAAAAGGTTTGCTTAGTGTCACCTGCATACTATGATAAAGCTATTGAAAGGAAAGCAGAATTTATCCTTTGTAAGGATAATTGCATAGAGAGGCAACCTGCAGAAGGTAATTTGCCTATAAGCGCCTCTTACGTTATTACATCTGGTTCGATGCTTAAACTTAGCACGCTCGAAAAAATTGGATTAATGAAAGATGACTTATTTATTGATTTTGTTGATATCGAATGGTGTCTAAGAGCTAGATATTTTGGTTACGAAATTTTAGGTCTGCCTTGGCTTACGATGACACATGAAATAGGTGGAGAACCTGTAAGAATTGCCCGGAAAAAATATGTGAACCATTCACCTATAAGGCATTATTATTATTTCAGAAATGTATTTCTTTTACTTAGGCTAAAATATATTCATCCGCAGTGGAAAAAACATGAGATGCTCAAATTATTACCACGGTTTATCGTCTATGCTTTCTTTACTAAAAACAGATTGAACCATATTAAAGCGATGATTACTGGTATTAAAGATGGCGTTTTAGGATACTCAGGTAAAAAACGATGAGTCGCGCCCTAGATTTTTTTGTTATTATTTTTTTTGGATGTGCTATTTGTATTTTTTTCTTTTTTTACGATATAAGTAAAACCCCTGATTTTTATTCCTATCTAAATTGGTATGAAACTTCTATAAGGGGTTCTTTAAATAACCAATGGGTTTATTTTAAAGATCCTGCGTTTTTTGTTTTATCTAATATTTCATATAATATTGGGTTGGGTATTGATGGAGTGATTTTTTCTTTAGTATTTATCTCTCTTTTTTTTAAATTCTTTTTCGTGAAAAAATTTTATACAGGAGAGGTTTTTTTTTGGGTAGTTATCCTTTATATAGCAAGGTTATTTATAATACATGATGTCATACAGTATAGAGCTGGTGCGGCAGTAGGTGTCAGTTCTTTATTTACATATTTGTACATTAAAGGAAACAAGACTAAAGCTTTTCTACTATTATGCATAGCGCTTTGTATTCATCTTTCAGCACTACTGATGTTATTAATATTACCTATAAAACGCTATTTATTTAAACGACAAAAAAAAAATTTATTAGGTTCTATCCTATTTATATTTGCTATTCTTATATGCATTGTCATCTTGGATCCGTTTAAACCTATAATAGAACAGATGATGACGATTCCAATTCTTCAGGCTAGGATTTCTCCTTACCTGAATGGACAATATGAAATCATATCTGCACCTATTTTTAACAGTTACATTGCTGTGAAATTAATCTCATATATGATTTTTATTTATTGGTTATACAAGAATCAATCAACCGTTACAGTCGAAAACTATTTTTTATTTTATATCCTTTTTTTTATATCCTTGACGGGATTAGGGTTATATTGGTTCTTTCGAATAAATGATGCGTTATCTATCAGATTTTCCGATTTTTTTGCATTTTATGATTTGCTTTTTATTGCTTCCCTTTTACAATTATTCAGCCTTTCGGGAAGATTCATCTTTCGCTTTGTTTTAACTCTTATTGTTGTTGTTTTTATTGTGTCTACTTCTAAATTACTGTGATAAATTATATTGGTCCATAAATGAATATATATTTAGCCGTAGTGTCACATAATCATGCTGATATGATTATTGATCTTGACAGTTTAAGTAAGCTGTCAAATAAGTTTAAAGTTATTTTAAAAAATAACGCCAGCAATGACAGTGTTAAGTTAAAAGAATATTGCTTACAAAACAAAATATATTATTTGGATGAATCTTATGGTTTAGGTTTCGGTGGTAACAATAATTATATATTTAATTACTGCCAAAATAGTTTGAGCATGACAAATAATGATTACTTTATCTTGATAAATCCGGATGTGGTCATTAGTGATGAAAGCATAGAAAAATTGATTATTTTAATGAAAGAATATATGATTGACCTATGTGGTATCTCATTATATAAAGATGAGGAATTTACTTTACGGGATTTCTCTATAAGGAAGTATCCAACATTTATTACATTTCTAAGATCTCTTATGGATAGTGGTGCAAGTTATAAAGACATAGCTGAAAATTCTAAAGAACCTTGTATTGATATGGAGTGGGCTGCTGGATCTTTCATAGCTTTCAGAGCAGATGTTTACGCTTCACTAAAAGGATTTAATGAAAACTATTTTATGTATTGTGAAGATATAGATATATGCTTTAGAGCAAAAAAACAGGGTTTTAATTTAAAATATATTCCTGGTATCAAAGCTGTTCACAAGGCTCAGCATAATAATAGGAGATTATTAAGCGCGCATTTTTTCTGGCATTTATTTAGTGCCTTAAAGTTTTTATACAGCAAAAGATTTAAACTGCCTATGAAAAGCTTATTAGAAGAATAAATTTGGATAAGAATTTTTTTTATTAAAAGTGTTTTTATGATTTAGCTATTCATTGTGCTAATTTCCATTTAAAGTTATATAATTTCCAAGCTGCGTATAGGCGCGGCGTCCACACCTGACAGGAGTAAATAATGTCCAAACAACAGATCGGCGTTGTCGGTATGGCAGTGATGGGGCGCAACCTGGCGCTCAACATCGAAAGCCGTGGTTATACCGTCTCCGTATTCAACCGCTCCCGTGAAAAAACCGAAGAAGTCATCGCTGAGAACCCAGGTAAGAAACTGGTTCCGTTCTATACGGTGAAGGAGTTCGTTGAGTCTCTTGAAACGCCTCGCCGTATCCTGTTAATGGTGAAAGCGGGCGCGGGCACTGATGCTGCCATCGACTCCCTGAAACCTTACCTCGAAAAAGGCGACATCATTATTGATGGCGGTAATACCTTCTTCCAGGATACCATTCGTCGTAACCGTGAACTCTCCGAAGAAGGTTTTAACTTCATCGGTACCGGCGTATCCGGCGGTGAAGAAGGTGCACTGAAAGGTCCATCTATCATGCCTGGCGGTCAGAGAGAAGCGTACGAGCTGATTGCGCCTATCCTCACCAAAATCGCCGCCGTTGCCGAAGATGGCGAACCGTGCGTGACTTATATCGGGCCGGACGGTGCGGGCCACTATGTGAAGATGGTGCACAACGGTATTGAATATGGCGATATGCAGCTGATTGCAGAAGCGTACTCTCTGCTGAAAGGCGGCCTGAATCTCTCTAACGAAGAACTGGCAGAAATCTTTACCGAGTGGAACAACGGTGAACTGAGCAGCTACCTGATCGACATCACCAAAGACATCTTCACTAAAAAAGATGAAGAGGGTAAATACTTGGTCGATGTGATCCTTGATGAAGCCGCCAACAAAGGCACCGGTAAATGGACCAGCCAAAGCTCGCTGGATCTGGGTGAGCCGCTCTCCCTGATTACGGAATCCGTATTCGCGCGTTATATCTCCTCTCTGAAAGAGCAGCGTGTTGCGGCTTCGAAAGTGTTGTCAGGCCCACAGGCTAAAACAGCCGGTGACAAAACCGATTTCGTTGAGAAAGTGCGTCGCGCGCTGTATCTTGGTAAAATCGTCTCCTACGCACAGGGTTTCTCCCAGCTGCGTGCCGCATCGAACGAAAACAACTGGGATCTGAACTACGGTGAGATTGCGAAGATTTTCCGCGCTGGCTGCATTATTCGTGCGCAGTTCCTGCAAAAAATCACCGATGCGTACGCAGAAAATGCTGGTATCGCTAACCTGCTGCTGGCACCGTACTTCAAGAAAATCGCAGACGATTACCAGCAGGCATTACGTGACGTAGTAGCCTACGCGGTACAGAACGGTATTCCGGTTCCGACTTTCTCCGCAGCCGTTGCCTATTACGACAGCTACCGTGCGGCGGTTCTTCCTGCTAACCTGATTCAGGCACAGCGCGACTACTTCGGTGCCCACACCTATAAGCGTACCGATAAAGAGGGTGTGTTCCACACCGAGTGGCTGGATTAATCTGAATTAGCCTCGTTTAATACCTCAGCCCGGTGAAATCCATCGGGCTTTTTTTATCTCCTCGCTGCTCATTTGTTTCACTTTTGACGCGAAAACGTCTGTTAACAGAATAACTGGCTGATTTTCCTCATTCTATTAACAGAGTCTTTGCCTTGACAGCAGCTCATGAGAAGAGGTAAAAACCACAACAGTTATTTATTGCGATGGCGCGATGGCGCTGCATTACACTCATATAATCGAAGAAGTGAAAGAATGAAAATAACCATCTCAGGAACAGGCTATGTTGGTCTTTCAAACGGTATTTTGATTGCTCAGCATCATGAAGTGGTGGCACTGGACATTGTGCAGGCCAAAGTGGACATGCTCAATCAGAAAATCTCTCCGATTGTCGATAAAGAGATCCAGGACTATCTTGCCAACAAGGCGCTGAATTTCCGCGCCACCACCGACAAACAAGATGCCTATCGCGATGCGGATTACGTGATTATCGCCACGCCGACCGACTACGACCCCAAAACCAACTTCTTCAATACCGCAAGTGTTGAAGCGGTAATTAAGGATGTGATCACCATAAACCCGAAAGCGGTGATGGTGATCAAATCGACTATTCCGGTGGGTTTTACCCAGTCCATCAAAGAAGAGCTCGGCATTGATAACGTGATCTTCTCGCCAGAGTTTCTGCGCGAGGGCAAAGCGCTCTATGACAACTTGCATCCATCACGCATCGTGATTGGCGAGTGTTCCGAGCGTGCAGAGCGTTTTGCCGCCCTGCTTCAGGAAGGGGCCATTAAAAAAGAGATCCCGGTGCTATTTACCGACTCTACCGAAGCGGAAGCCATCAAGCTGTTCGCCAATACTTATCTGGCCATGCGCGTTGCCTACTTTAACGAGCTGGACAGCTACGCTGAAAGCCTGGCGCTGAACACCAAACAGATTATCGAAGGCGTCTGCCTCGACCCGCGTATCGGTAACCATTACAACAACCCATCTTTTGGCTATGGCGGCTACTGCCTGCCGAAAGATACCAAGCAGCTGCTGGCTAACTACCAGTCGGTGCCCAATAACCTGATCTCCGCGATTGTTGATGCTAACCGCACCCGTAAGGACTTTATATCTGACTCCATCCTGGCGCGTCACCCGAAAGTGATGGGCGTTTATCGTCTGATCATGAAAAGCGGCTCTGATAACTTCCGCGCCTCTTCCATTCAGGGAATCATGAAGCGTATCAAGGCTAAGGGCGTGCAGGTAATTATTTATGAGCCGGCAATGAAGGAAGAGGAATTTTTCCACTCTCGCGTGGTGCGCGATCTGGATGCCTTCAAGAAAGAGGCGGATGTGATCATTTCTAACCGGATGGCAGAGGATTTGGCTGACGTAGCAGATAAGGTCTATACCCGCGATCTGTTTGGCAGCGACTGACTTTTAGCAGACCTAAAAAACCCGGTATCGCACCGGGTTTTGTTATTTTATGGCTTTTTAAACTTTATAAAATTCGCGATACCACTCCACGAAGTTTTTCACCCCCTCTTTGACGGAGGTTTGCGGTTTAAAGCCAATCACGTCATACAGCGCCTGGGTATCGGCACTGGTTTCCAGCACATCACCTGGCTGAATCGGCAGCATATTTTTTTCTGCTTCAATACCCAGTGCCTCTTCCAGCGCCGTGATGTAGTCCATCAGTTCAACCGGTGAGCTGTTGCCGATGTTATAGACACGGTAGGGCGCAGAACTGGTTGCCGGGGAACCGCTTTCTACCGTCCAGCTGGTGTCTGCCTGCGGAACCACATCCTGAAGGCGAATAATGGCTTCAGCAATATCATCGATATAGGTGAAGTCACGCTTCATCTTGCCATAGTTATAGACGTCAATGCTTTTACCTTCGAGCATCGCTTTGGTGAATTTGAACAGCGCCATGTCCGGGCGGCCCCAAGGGCCGTAGACGGTAAAGAAGCGTAGGCCGGTGGTCGGCAGGTTATAAAGATGGGAATAGGTATGCGACATCAGTTCGTTGGCTTTTTTGGTCGCCGCATAGAGTGAAACCGGGTGATCAACCGAATCGTCAGTGGAGAAGGGCATTTTGCGGTTCAGGCCATACACGGAGCTTGAAGAGGCATAGAGCAGGTGCTGTACCTTGTTGTGGCGGCAGCCCTCCAGTACGTTCAGATGGCCTACCAGATTAGAATCGGCATAAGCATGCGGGTTTTCCAGCGAGTAGCGCACCCCAGCCTGGGCGGCAAGGTGGATAACGCGGTCGAACTTCTCTTCAGCGAACAGTGTCGCCATTTCTTCACGGTCTGCCAAGTCAAGCTGACGAAAGGTAAAGCGTCCATTTGCAAGGTGATCGAGGCGCGCCTGTTTCAGGTTCACGTCGTAGTAATCATTCAGGTTATCAATGCCAATGACCTGATGCCCGGCGTCGAGCAGACGCTTGCTGACATTTGAGCCGATAAAACCTGCCGCGCCGGTTACCAAAAATTTCATATCGATCCTCATTAATACTTTATCTTGCGGGTACTTGAGAGTACCGGGATGGCGGCTATGATAACGTGCCAGACACGGGTTACCAAACCAATCTTTTCGATATAACAGACCGTATTCCTATAGAAAATTCTACAGCAGACGATACACTACATAAATAAATCTCTTTTTTGCGCTTTTTGCCGTTAAGGATCGTATGACGCAAAGCAACAATAACGTGGTCAGCAGAAGCAGTGACCCGGAACAGATTGATTTGATTGATTTAGTAATGCAATTGTGGCGGGGTAAGTGGACAATTGGTGCATTTATCGTCGTTTTTATTCTTCTTGCTGTAGCCTATTTGTTCGTTGCCAAGGAGAAATGGACCTCGACGGCGATTATTACCCAGCCTGATGCGGCGCAGATTGCGACCTACAGCAACGCGCTGAATATCATCTACGGTGGCGCGGCCCCGAAGATGCTCGATGTTCAGGACCGGGCCATCAGTCGTTTTAATTCTGCTTTTAGTGCCCTTTCCGAAGCGCTAGATAACCAGGACGTACCGGAAACATTAACCATTGAACCCACCGTGAAGGGGCAAAACCTGCCGTTAAACGTCTCTTACGTTGCTGAATCGGCGGACGCGGCGCAAAAGCAGCTCGCTCAATATATTCAGCAGGTGGATGAGCAAATCGCGAAAGAGCTGGTGGTTGACCTTAACGATAACATCAAGCAGCAGCTTAAGACCCTTAACGACTCCATAGAAAACATGGAGACGGTGGCCCAGGAGCAGAAAGATCTGCGTATGAAGCAGATTGCCGAGGCGCTGAAATATGCCGAGGCGGCCAAAGTGACCACGCCGCGGATCCAGCAGACGCAAGACGTCACACAGGAAAGCATGTTCCTGTTAGGCAGCGATGCGCTTAACTCCATGATGGAGAATGAAGCGTCTCGTCCGTTAACTTTCTCCACTGCCTACTACCAGAACAAACAGAATATGCTGGATATCGAGAAGCTGAAACTCGACCCGACAACCATTCATGCTTATCGTTACGTTATGAAGCCGAACCTGCCTGTTCGTCGCGATAGCCCGAAAAAAGCCATTATCCTGATCCTTGCTGTGCTGCTGGGCGGGATTATCGGCTCCGGGGTAGTACTGGGGCGTAACACGCTGCGTAACTACCAGTCACGCGTCTGATGGCGCTGCGCTATTTGCCGGGCGGGTAAGGTGTCAGCCGCCACCCGACATCAAGCGACCCGATCAGCACTGTATCCTACAAAAAAAGACCGGTCTTCCCCGGTCTTTTTTATTTATGCCGCTTACGCAGATTTTCGATGACCGTCGTCATATCCAAATCCTGATCCTGCAGCAGCACCAGCAGGTGGTAGATTAGATCGGACGCTTCGTTAGTCAGCTCTTCGCGGTCATGAACGGTCGCGGCAAGGGCGGTCTCAACACCCTCTTCACCCACCTTCTGCGCAATGCGCTTGGTACCGCTGGCATAGAGCTTCGCCGTATAGGAGCTGGCAGGATCGGCGCTTTTGCGCGCCGCCAGCAGCTGCTCCAGCTGGTAGAGGAACAGCCATTGATGGCTCTTCTCTTCACCAAAGCAGCTGGTAGTGCCGGTGTGGCAGGTCGGCCCGACGGGGTTGACCAGCACCAGCAGCGTGTCGTTATCGCAGTCCGGCGTGATGCTGACCACGTTAAGCACGTTACCGGAGGTTTCACCCTTGGTCCACAGGCGCTGCTTGGTGCGCGAGTAGAAGGTGACCAGTCCGCTCTCTTCGGTTTTCGCCAGCGCCTGCTGGTTCATATAGCCCAGCATTAACACTTCACCGGACACCGCGTGCTGGATCACGGCAGGCAGCAGCCCATCGGTTTTAGTCCAGTCCAGCAGGCTGCGTTGTTGCTCTGTTAACATATCCTTATCTCCACGCCCTGCAGTGCCAGGTACGCTTTTAGTTCACCAATATTAATAATTTGCTTGTGGAAGACGGAAGCGGCCAGCGCGCCGTCCACATCAACGTCCCGGAAGGCTTCCAGGAAGTGCTCCATGGTTCCCGCACCGCCGGAGGCGATCAGCGGAACATGACATACTTCGCGCACCTTTTTCAGCTGCGTCAGGTCATAACCGTTGCGCACCCCGTCCTGGTTCATCATGTTAAGCACAATCTCACCCGCGCCGCGCTTCTGTACCTCCTGCACCCAGTCCAGCGTCTCCCAGGTGGTGACGCGGGTACGGCTCTCGTCGCCGGTATACTGATTAACGTGATACTTGCCGGTGGCTTCATCAAACCAGGTGTCGATGCCGATCACGATACACTGCACGCCAAAGCGGTCGGCGAGCCGGGTAATCAGCTCAGGATCGGCCAGCGCTGGCGAGTTGATGGAGATCTTGTCCGCGCCGAAGGAGAGGATCTGCGCCGCATCGTCAACGGATTTAATCCCGCCTGCCACGCAGAAGGGGATATCAATGGCTTCCGCTACCCGGGAGACCCAGCTCTTATCCACCACGCGCCCATCGCTGGAAGCGGTGATATCGTAAAAGACCAGCTCATCTGCGCCTTCCTCGGCATAGCGCTTTGCCAGCGGCACGATTTCGCCGATGATCTCATGGTTGCGGAACTGTACGCCTTTTACCACCTGGCCATTGCGCACGTCCAGACAGGGAATTATCCGTTTTGCCAGCATTGGATCGCCTCCGTTACGTTAAATTTGCCTTCCAGCAGCGCCCGGCCAACGATCACGCCGCGTACGCCGGTACCGCGCAGGGCGGCGATGTCCTGTAGCCCGCCGATGCCGCCAGAGGACTGGAAGGCGATCTGCGGATAACGCGCGCACACCTCTTCATACAGCGAGACGTTGGAGCCCGCCAGGGTACCGTCGCGGGAGATATCCGTGCACAGGACATGCTTCAGGCCAACGGGCTGATAAATTTCAATAAGCTCCTCCAGCGAAACGCCGGAGTTCTCCTGCCAGCCGCTGACCGCGACCTGCTTTACGCCCTCGGCGTCAATGCGCACGTCAAGCGCCAGCACCAGCGCCTCTGCGCCGAAACGCGTGAACCAGCCCTTAACGGTCTCCGGAGATTTTACCGCGGTCGATCCGACCACCACACGGGCGACGCCCGCCGCCAGCAGCGCGGCAACGTCCTCTTCCGTACGGATCCCGCCGCCGACCTGCACCGGCACGTTTACGCCAGCCACCAGGGTTTTAATCAGCGGGATCTGCCGCTTAGCCGGATCTTTCGCCCCGGTGAGATCAACCAGATGCAGCACCTCTGCGCCCTCGGCAGCATAGCCCTGCAGGCGGGTCAGCGGATCGTTACCGTAGTCGCGCTGCTGCGCGTAGTCACCCTGATGCAGGCGTACTACCGTGCCATCAATTAAGTCTAACGCTGGAATAATCATTACATCTCCAGGAAGTTTTTCAGCAGCTGCGCGCCCGCCGCGCCAGAGCGCTCCGGATGAAACTGGACGCCGTAGAAGTTATCCTTCTGCACGGCGGCAGTGAAGGGCGCGCCGTAGTGGCACTGGGCGATGGTCTGGGCGTTCACCGGCATGGCGTAGCTGTGCACGAAGTAAAAGTAAGCCCCATCCTCAATGCCGCGAAACAGGCGATCGCCCGCTTTCGGGTAGACGCGGTTCCAGCCCATATGGGGCAGCGGCAGGCCGACGTCCTCCATCTTGACCACCGGCTCATCAATAATCCCCAGCAGCTCAACGCCGTGGGTCTCTTCGCTGCGGCTGCCCAGCAGCTGCATGCCGAGGCAGATCCCGAGCACCGGCTGGGTGCAGGCTCTGATCAGGTTGACCAGATCGCGCTGGTGGATCTGATCCATTGCGGCCTGCGCCGTACCCACCCCGGGCAAAAAGAGCTTATCGGCGCGCAGCACCACGTCCGGATCGCGGCTTACCACCGGCGCGTAGCCGTGGCGGGCAATCGCGGATGTCACCGAGTGCAGGTTGGCGCAACCGGTATCGAGGATCACCACGTTCATTACAGCACTCCTTTAGAGGAGGGAAGGGTATCGCCTTCCACACGGATCGCCTGGCGCAGCGTACGGCCAAAGGCTTTAAACAAGCTCTCTACGCGGTGGTGATCGTTTTTGCCCTTGGTTTTCAGGTGCAGGGTGACGGCCATCGTGTAAGAGAGCGAGCGGAAGAAGTGCTCAACCATCTCAGTGGTCAGGTCGCCCACGCGCTGGTAGGTAAACTCGGCCTTGTATTCAAGGTGCGGACGTCCGGAGATATCCAGCGCGCAGCGGGCCAGGCACTCGTCCATCGGCAGAACAAAACCAAAGCGGTTGATGCCGCGCTTGTCGCCGAGGGCCAGCTTCAGCGCCTCGCCGAGCGCAAGGCCGGTATCCTCTACGGTGTGGTGATCGTCAATATAGAGATCGCCCTTCACCTGAATCTCCATGCGGAACCCACCGTGGGTGGCAATCTGATCCAGCATGTGGTCAAAGAAGCCAACGCCGGTGTTGATCTTGCTGCCACCTTCACGATCCAGCCACACCTTCACGTCAATCTGCGTCTCTTTGGTCTTGCGCTCGACGTGGGCATAGCGATCGCGTTTGGTCAGCCGATCGCCAATGGCGCGCCAGTTAAGCGTCTCGCGATCGTAGCGCAGGCCAGTGATGCCCATGTTTTCGGCCAGGGTCACGTCTGTCATCCGATCGCCAATCACATAGCTGTTGGCTTTGTCCAGCGCCTCGTCAGCGAGGTAGCGCTCAACCAGCTTGACCTTCGGCTTGCGGCAGTCGCACTCGTCGGCGGGCAGGTGCGGACAGATCAGCACTTCATCAAAAACTACGCCCTGGGAGGTGAAGATCTGCATCATCAGGTTGTGCGGGCCGGTAAAGTGCTCCTTCGGGAAGCTGGCCGTACCCAGCCCATCCTGGTTGGTGATCATGACCAGCTTAAAGCCTGCGGCCTGTAGCTTCAGCAGCACCGGAATAGCGTCTGGCTCAAAGGCCAGTTTTTCAAAGCTATCGACCTGGAAGTCGCTCGGCGGCTCGCTAATCAGGGTGCCGTCACGGTCAATAAAAAGGTACTTCTGGCTCATACTTGCTCCGCACGTAGGGCGTCGATGACGCGCTGGCTCTCTTCCCGGGTGCCGATGGTGATCCGCAGGCAGCCGCTTAAAGAGGGTTGTTTGTTCTGGTCGCGTAGAATAATGCCCTGATCCCACAGGGATTTAAATACTGCACTTGAGGCAGTCATACGCACCAGAATATAGTTGGTTTCTGAATCAAACACCGTTTCCACGCAGGGAATGGTGCGCAGCTGCTCAATCAGGTAGCGGCGTTCATTAAGGATCTGCGCCACACGTCCCTGCATGGCATCAATGCCCGCCGGGGAGAGCGCCTGGGCGGCGATCTCCGCGACCGGCGTCGAGAGCGGGTAGGGGGCAATCACCTTCAGCAGCAGGGCGATAATCTCCTGGCTTGCCAGGGTAAAACCGCAGCGCAGGCCGGCGAGCGCAAAGGCTTTCGACAGGGTGCGCAGGATCACCAGGTGCGGATACTCTGCCAGCCAGCCGCTGAGCGTCGCCTGCGGGCAGAACTCAATGTAGGCCTCGTCGGCAATCACCAACGCTTTGCCACGGGTCATCTCTAACAGGGCACGCATATCCTGCGGGTCGATAATCTGCCCGGTTGGGTTGTTAGGGCTGCACACATAGATAAGCTTCACCCCGTCGAGGGCGTCGGCGATGCCGTCCAGGTTGAGCTGCCAGCTCTCCAGCGCCGGAACGGTGCGCGCCTCGACGCCGAAGGTCTCGGCACTCACGCTGTACATGCCGTAGGTCGGCGGGCAGTAGAGCACTGCGTCCTTGCCCGGTTCGCAGAAGGCGCGGATCAGCAGCTCGATACCTTCATCCGCGCCGCGGCTGACCAGAACCTGCTCCGGCTGCACGCCAGCATAGCGGGCGTAACCCTCAATCACTGCTTTCGGCTGGCACTCCGGGTAGCGGTTGAGCGACTGCTGGGTCAGCTCAAAGGCCACCGGGGTAGGGAATTCGTTGGCGTTCAGCCAGACGTCGCCTTTACCGCCCAGGCGGCGAGCAGACTGGTAGGGCGTCAGGTTTCGCACGTTCTCGCGCGCTAATTCTTCGATGCTCATGCTTGCTCCTTAAGGGCGTTAACGCGCAGGGTAACGGCATTCTTGTGGGCGTGCAGGCGCTCGGCCGCCGCCAGGGTCTCAATGGTCGCCGCCAGCGCGGAGAAGCCCTCGCGGGAGAGCTCCTGCACCGTCATGCGCTTCTGGAAATCCGCCAGTCCGAGGCTTGAGCAGGTGGCGGTATAGCCATAGGTCGGTAGCACGTGGTTGGTCCCCGAGGCGTAGTCCCCCGCCGACTCTGGCGACCAGTCGCCGAGAAACACCGATCCGGCGCTGGTGATGCCGTCCACCAGCGAACGTGCATCGCGGGTCTGAATAATCAGGTGCTCCGGGCCGTAGGCGTTAGAGATAGCCACGCATTGAGCCAAATCCTGTGCGACGATCAGGCGGCTGGCGGCCAGCGCCTGGCGCGCGGTCTCGGCGCGGGGCAGCTCGGCCAGCTGGCGCTCAACGGCATCGGCGACCGCGGCGGCCATCTGCGCGTCCGGCGTGAGCAGGATCACCTGGGAATCAGGGCCGTGTTCGGCCTGGGAGAGCAGATCCGAGGCGACGAAATCCGGCGTTGCGCCGCTGTCGGCAATCACCAGCACCTCGGAAGGCCCGGCAGGCATGTCAATCGCCGCCCCGTCCAGCCGCTGGCTTACCTGGCGTTTCGCTTCGGTCACAAAGGCGTTGCCTGGGCCAAAGATCTTATCCACTGAGGGGATGGATTCGGTGCCAAAGGCCAGGGCGGCAATAGCCTGCGCTCCACCGACCTTGAAGACCTCCTGCACGCCGCAGAGGCTGGCGGCATAGAGGATCTCATCGGCAATCGGCGGCGGCGAGCAGAGCACCACCCGCTGGCAGCCCGCGATGCGCGCCGGGGTGGCCAGCATCAGCACCGTTGAGAAGAGCGGCGCGGAGCCGCCGGGAATATAGAGACCCACGGAGGCAATCGGACGCGTCACCTGCTGGCAGCGCACGCCGGGCAGCGTTTCCACATCCACAGGCTGGAGCTTTTGCGCCTGGTGGAAGGTATCGATGTTCTTCACCGCCACGGCCATTGCCTGCTTGATATCGTCCCCCAGGCGGGCACTGGCGTCGGCGATCTCCTGCGCGGTAACCTTCAGCGCGCCGACCTCGGTTTTATCAAATTTAGCGCTGTACTCGCGCAGGGCATCGTCGCCGCGCGCTTTAACGTTGTCGAGGATCTCCACCACCGTGCGGGTGATGCTCTCCGAGGCAGAGATAGCCGGGCGCATCAACAGATCGCGCTGCCGATCGTCGCTACATATACTCCAGTCGATAATGGAATTAAAGCTCATAATCGTTTTCCTTTTTGCCGGATGGCACGTTGTTTATCCGGCCTACAAGACCTGTAGGCCCGGTAAGCGCAGCGCCACCGGGCACATTAAAACTGCTGTTACTCCATCATCTTCTCAATCGGCAGCACCAGAATAGAGCTGGCCCCCAGCGCCTTCAGCTTCTCCATCGTCTCCCAGAAGAGCGTCTCGCTGCTTACCATGTGCATCGCCACGCGCTGCTGATCGCCCGCCAGCGGCAGAATGGTCGGACGCTCGGCACCCGGCAGCAGGGCAATCACCTCTTCCAGACGCTCGGTCGGGGCATGCATCATGATGTATTTTGATTCGCGGGCCTGAATGACGCCCTGGATACGGGTCAGTAGCTTGTCGATCAGCTGCTGCTTGGCCGCAGGCATTTCGCCGTCGCGCTGAATCAGGCAGGCTTTAGAGCGGTAGATGACCTCTACCTCACGCAGGCCGTTGGCCTCAAGGGTCGCCCCGGTCGAGACCAGGTCGCAGATGGCATCGGCCAGGCCAGCGCGCGGAGCCACTTCGACGGAGCCGTTCAGCAGGCAAGATTTAAAGGAGACGCCTTTCTGATCGAGGTAGCGCTTCAGCAGGTGCGGATAGGAGGTGGCGATACGTTTACCGTCCAGCGCCGCCGGGCCATCCCACGGCTCGTCAACGGCAGTAGCCAGCGACAGGCGACAGCCACCGAAATCGAGGCGGCGCAGGGTAAAGTAACGCGGGTCCTCGCCCTGAGCGCGGCGGGTCAGCAGCTCCTCTTCCAGCACGTTCTCGCCGATAATGCCGAGATCCACTACGCCGTCCATAACCAGCCCAGGAATGTCGTCGTCACGCACGCGCAGAATATCGATAGGCATGTTCTCTGCCAGCGCAATCAGGCGCTGAGTGTGCAGATTGATTTTAATGCCGCAGCGGGCCAGCAGTTCGCGAGAATCATCGCTTAAACGGCCAGATTTCTGCATAGCTATGCGTAAACGGGAGTTATCTAACATTCTGCTTATCCTCTTATCCTGCCTGAATTAGGTTCAAAAAAAAGCCCCTGGAAGAGGATCTTCCGGGGGCTTTTTCATGCGTTCATGCACCACTGGAAGATCCAAACGTCTTCCAGCACACATCGCCTGAAAGACTAGTCAGGATGATGGTGATGATGGTGGTGTTTAAATTGAACGCGTGTCATAAAATTTCCAATGAATGCTTATTCATGTCTTGTCAGTTAACCTAAACCACTTTGCCCGCTGAAAGCAAGGGCTTTTTTTCAACATTAAATCATTTCATCTTGCTTCCTGAATTGTCAGTTGCGCTTGCCTGGCGTAGCCTTAATCCTAACGTATGAAAGCCGGGAGAATTAAGGATGAAAAAAGTCGCGATTGTCGGTTTAGGCTGGCTGGGGATGCCGCTGGCGCTCTCGCTGCAGTCAAAGGGCTGGCAGGTTACCGGCAGTAAAACCACCCAGGACGGCGTCGAGGCGGCGCGCATGTGCGGTATTGAAAGCTACCCGCTGAAGCTTGAACCGGAGCTGGTGTGCGACGCCGACGATCTGGAAGCGTTAATGAACGTAGATGCGCTGGTGGTCACGCTGCCCGCCCGGCGGAGCGGCAGCGGGGACACCTTTTATTTGCAGGCGGTGCAGGAGATTGTCGACAGCGCGCTGGCGAGGCGTATTCCGCGCATTATCTTTACCAGTTCAACCTCGGTATACGGTAATGCAGAGGGCAACGTCAAAGAGAGCACGCCGCTGCAACCAGTGACCCAAAGCGGGCGTACCTTAAAAGAGCTGGAGGAGTGGCTGCACAATCTGCCGGGTACCTCGGTGGATATTTTACGCCTTGCCGGGCTGGTCGGGCCGGGCCGCCATCCGGGCCGCTTCTTTGCCGGTAAAACCGCCCCTGACGGAGGCCACGGCGTCAATCTGGTGCATCTGGAGGACGTTATCGCCGCGATTACGCTGTTATTGCAGGCGCCGAAAGGGGGGCATATCTACAATTTATGCGCCCCCCGACACCCGGCGCGATCCGAATTTTACCCGGTGATGGCACGTCAGCTGGGCCTCGAGCCGCCGCTGTTTACCGAGAGCGGAGCCGGCAGCAAAGGCAAGCTCGTTGATGGAAGCCGCATCACCAATGAATTAGGGTTTGAATACCAGTACCCCGATCCGCTGATCATGCCGATGGAGTAGGGGCAGCAGCCTGGGGACTGATCGCATACCCTATGGGGCGAACATGAAACCATTGCTGGATGTTCTCGTTATCCTTGATGCCCTCGAAAAAGAGGGCAGCTTTGCCGCGGCCTCGGCGAAGCTCTACAAAACGCCCTCCGCGCTGAGCTACACCGTGCATAAGCTGGAGAGCGATCTCAACATCCAGCTTCTTGACCGCAGCGGCCATCGGGCAAAATTTACCCGTACCGGCCAGATGCTGTTGGAGAAGGGGCGCGAGGTGCTGCATACGGTGCGCGAGCTGGAGAAGCAGGCTATTAAGCTCAACGAGGGCTGGGAGAACTATCTCACCATTGGTGTGGATGATACTTTTCCCTTCTCGCTGCTGCTGCCGCTTATCGACGTCTTTTATCAGCAGCACAGTGTCACCCGGCTAAAATTTATCAACGGCGTGCTGTCCGGCTCGTGGGAGGCATTGATTCAAGGGCGAGCCGATATTATCGTCGGCGCGCTGCACGACCCCCCTCCGCTAAGCGGATTTGGCTTTGCCCGCCTCGGCAGCCTCGAGCAGGTATTTGCCGTAGCCCCCCACCATCCGCTGGCCCAGGCGGCAGAGCCGCTTGCCCGGCGAGAGATCAAACGCCACCGCGCTATCGTAGTGGGGGAGGCGAGTCCAGGCTGTTCGCGTTCCCAACTGCTGCTGGAGGATCAGGAGGCGATCGCCGTTTTTGATTTTAAGGCTAAACTGGATCTGCTCATTGGCGGTCTTGGCTGCGGTTATCTGCCACGCTACCTGGCACAGCTTTTTTTGAACAGCGGTGCGCTGGTAGAGAAGCGGGTGGTCGCGCAGATGCCAGCCGAACCGGTATGGATTGGCTGGAATGAGCAGACTGCAGGGCTGGCAAGCGGCTGGTGGTGCACGGAAATTTTAGCAAGTAGTGCGATCGCTGGCGTTTACGATTCGGTGAGTGGCCGTGAATCAGGCATGCGTTAAAAAAGAATGGCCTGATGGTGGTATACCATCTTGTCATCGCGCCTCACTTTGGGGCAAAATATGTCGCCTGCAAAAAATGACACTAACCGACGTTAAACGCGTCGGTTATTTTTTTGCATCAAAACGTCATTTAAAACCAAGAGGCCGGGCTTCGTACCGGATAGATACACATTTAAAAACCGACAGTCGTTGTCGCTGAGGAAAGAAACAAAATGGGGCAATTTTTTGCTATTGCGACGGCATTCGCCGTAATGGGGGCTGACCATGTCGCATAACGTTACTCCAAAAACCTCTCGCGTGGAACTGCGTAAATCGCTTACGTTGATTCCGGTTGTTATGATGGGTCTTGCCTATATGCAGCCGATGACGCTGTTCGATACGTTCGGCATTGTCTCTGGTCTGACCGATGGTCATGTCGCGACCGCGTATGCGTTTGCGCTGGTGGCTATTCTCTTTACTGCGCTGAGCTACGGTAAACTGGTGCGTCGTTTCCCGTCTGCTGGCTCAGCCTATACCTATGCCCAGAAATCCATTAGCCCGGCCGTTGGCTTTATGGTGGGCTGGTCGTCGCTGCTGGACTACCTGTTCATGCCGATGATCAACATCCTGCTGGCTAAAATCTACTTCGAAGCGCTGGTGCCCAGCGTGCCGTCGTGGATCTTTGTGGTGGCGCTGGTGGCCTTTATGACCATCTCGAACCTGCGCAGCATTAAATCCGTTGCCAACTTCAACACCCTGATCGTTATTCTGCAGATGGGTATTGTGGCAGCTATCGTCGGTCTGATTGTTTATGGTGTAGCGCACGGCGAAGGCGCGGGTACGCTGACCAGCACCCGTCCGTTCTGGTCAGAAGGCGCGCACGTAGTGCCGATGATCACCGGTGCGACCATTCTGTGCTTCTCGTTCCTGGGCTTCGACGGCATCTCCTCTCTGTCGGAAGAGACCAAAGACGCCGAGCGCGTGATCCCGAAAGCGATCTTCCTGACGGCGCTGATTGGCGGCCTGGTCTTTATCGTGGCCTCCTACTTCCTGCAACTCTACTTCCCGGACATCAGCCGCTTCAAAGATCCTGATGCGTCGCAGCCGGAAATCATGCTCTACGTGGCGGGTAAAACCTTCCAGTTCGGCGTGCTGATCTTCTCGACCATCACCGTACTGGCTTCCGGTATGGCGGCGCACGCGGGCGTTTCTCGCCTGATGTATGTGATGGGTCGCGACGGCGTATTCCCGAGCCGCTTCTTTGGCTACGTGCACCCGAAATGGCGTACCCCGGCCTGGAACGTGCTGCTGGTTGGCGCGATTGCTCTGCTGGCGATTAACTTTGACCTGGTCACCGCGACGGCGCTGATCAACTTCGGTGCGCTGGTGGCCTTCACCTTTGTTAACCTGTCGGTGATCTCGCAGTTCTGGATCCGTGAGAAGCGTAACAAGACGCTGAAAGATCACTTCAACTTCCTGATCCTGCCGCTGTGTGGTGCCCTGACCGTGGGCGCGCTGTGGCTGAACCTGGAAGAGAGCTCAATGATTCTGGGCCTGATCTGGGGCGGTATTGGTCTGGTCTATCTGGCCTGCGTGACCAAAAGCTTCCGCAACCCGGTTCCGCAGTACGAAGACGTTGCGTAATGCGCTAAGCCGTAAGTAAAAAGAGAAGCCAGCTGAGAAGCTGGCTTTTTTTATGCGATGCTGGATGTCAGAGAGTAGGCCGGATAAGCGCAGCGCCATCCGGCGGTGTCGCTCATGTCGGGCGGCGGCTCTGCCTTGCCCAACCTACGATCTTTATTCACACGATTTCTTGCGCATACTGATAGAGCGCTTTAATCAGGGCCAGCTTCTCGCTATCGCCTGCGTGCTGCTGGTAAAGCGCCTCCAGCTCCTCCGCCCATGCCTGCAAGAACTCCGGCGTAAAGACGTTACGGCGATGCTGGAGCCAGCGCTGCTGCTCGTTCTCATCCAGCGTGCCGGGGAAATTGCGCGCCCGGTAGTTAAACAGCAGCTTCTCAATGCGCTTGTCGGCAAAGGTGATATCCAGCGCCGGCAGGTTTTGCGGATCGGTCGCCAGTATGATTTTCATTGCTGCGCGATCGGCATCGCTAAAGAAGCCATTGTATAGCTGGGCGTCAACGTTTTCCGAAGGTACAAACGGCTCTGCTTCAGCAAAGATAGCCAGCACTTTCTCCCGAATCACTGGGTTATCGCGCAGGATCTGCAGGTTCGCCAGGCAGGCTTGGCGGTTAATACCCAGCCGATCGGCGTCTTCTGGACGCAGCGTATTCGCCTGCGCCAGCACCGGGCACTTATTAAGATGCACCAGCTTCACCGGTACGGCGGACTCATCGCCCAGATCCGCCTTAGGCGTATAGAGACGCTCGCGCAGCGCGTCGGCGTCCAGTTCCAGCAGAGGAGACATATCCCCGGCCAGATCCACCATGATCACTGCGTTTCGGTTCTCCGGGTGCCAGGCCAGCGGTGCAACCCAGCTGGTATTGCCCCGGTCGGCGCCGAACATGCCGGAAACATGCACCAGCGGTTTCATCTGCGGCACATCGATCAGCGTGGTCAGCTTCTGTTTGCTGCGGTAGGTGTAGAGGTAGTTAAACAGCTTGGGCTGGCGGGCTTTGACCAGCTGTGCCATAGCAATGGTGGCGTAGACATCCGCCATCGCGTCGTGGGCATTACTGTGCTCGATGCCGTTAGCCTGCGTCAGGTGCTCCAGGCGGAAGCTTGGCAGGCCATCATCGTTTTCCGGCCAGTTGATACCTTCCGGCCGCAGGGCGTAGCAGGCGCGCATCACGTCCAGCAGATCCCAGCGGGAGTTGCCGTGCTGCCAGCTCCAGGCATAGGGATCGTAGAAGTTGCGGTAGAAAATATTGCGCGTGACTTCGTCATCGAAGCGGACGTTGTTATAGCCCACCACGCAGGTCTCCGGCACGGTGAAGATGTCGTGGATCCGCCTGGCGAAGGCGGCTTCATTATCTCCTTTTTCCCGGGCGAGCTGCGGCGTAATACCGGTGATCATCACGGCTTCCGGCTGCGGCAGATAGTCATCGGCAGGCTGGCAGTAGAACACCTCCGGCTCGCCGATAGGCGTAAACGCCTCGTCGGTACGGATCGCGGCGAACTGCGCCGGCCGGTCTAGCGACGGGCTGGTACCGAAGGTCTCGTAGTCGTGAAAAAGAAAAGTGGGCTGCGCAGCGGAATCTGACACCTGAAATCGTCCTGTTGTTGTATGTCCTCTTTATGGTAAACCATGCTGCCTGCTAAGCAGAAATAAAAGCGTTATTTTTACCTGTACTGCGTAGCGGCTTCCGTCTCTCTCCCTCTTTGTCACATTTGTTTGCAATTGTTCCAGGACCCGACACAACATTTTCCGTAAAAAGGTCAGCTCTTTTGTACGACCTTAAGGATATCCTCTTGAAACGCCGTCTGTTTATTGCCGCTTCCCTCCTTGCTGTTTGCGTGAATTCTGCACTGGCTGCCGATCTCTCTTTCGCTGTACAGCCTCCGCAGATCCAGGCCGGTGCCTGGGTATTAATGGACTACACCACGGGGCAGATATTGACCGCAGGCAATGAACATCAGCAGCGTAATCCAGCAAGCCTGACCAAGCTGATGACCGGCTACGTGGTTGACCGCGCTATTGATAGCAAGCGCATCACGCCGGACGATATTGTTACCGTTGGTAAAGACGCCTGGGCGAAGGGAAATCCGGTATTTGATGGCTCCTCGCTGATGTTTATCAAGCCGGGGGATCGCATTTCGGTGCGTGACCTCAGCCGTGGCCTGATCGTTGACTCTGGCAACGATGCCTGCGTAGCGCTGGCGGACTATGTCGCTGGAGGACAGCCGCAGTTTGTGAAGATGATGAACAGCTACGCGCAGAAGCTCAACCTGCGCGATACCCATTTTGAAACTGTCCACGGCCTGGATGCGCCGGGCCAGCACAGCTCGGCCTACGATCTGGCCGTGCTCTCTCGGGCCATCATCCACGGTGAGCCTGAGTTCTACCACATGTATAGCGAGAAGAGTCTGACCTGGAACGGCATTACCCAGCAGAACCGTAACGGCCTGCTGTGGGATAAGTCGCTTAACGTCGACGGCCTGAAAACCGGCCATACTTCCGGGGCTGGCTTCAACCTTATCGCCTCCAGCGTCAATGGTCAGCGGCGGCTGATTGCGGTGGTGATGGGGGGTGAAAGCCCGAAAGGACGTGAGGAGCAGGCGCGTAAGCTGCTGCACTGGGGTGATGACAACTTCGATACCGTGCAGATCCTGCATAAGGGAAAACAGGTAGGGAACGAGCGCGTCTGGTACGGTGACAAAGAGAAGGTAGCGCTGGGCACGGATCGCGACTTCTGGCTGGCGCTGCCGAAGTCCGATCTGGACCATATCAAAGCTAAGTACGTGCTAAGTAGCCATGAGCTGGAAGCACCGATGCCTGCAAACCAGCAGGTAGGCGAAGTGGAGCTGTACGATAAAGACAAGCTGATTGCCCGCTCACCGCTGGTGACCCTGGAAGCGGTCGAGAAAGGGGGGATTTTCTCCCGGATGAGCGACTACCTGCACCACGTTCTGTAACGATCTGCGGGCAGGCTGGCAACTCTGCGAGTCTGCTCGCATACTGAACAGGCAAAGGGTGACACTAAACCCTTAATAAGAGAGAGTGTATATCCATACAGCAATCATCGCGGAGGCAGCATGGACTACAGTATCAGACAGCTTGATAAGCGCATCATTGCCGGGTTTCATCTGGTAGGACCGTGGGAAAAGACCGTTAAGCAGGGTTTTGAGCAGCTCACCCTCTGGGTGCAAACGAAGAATCTACAGCCGCAGGAGTGGATCGCCGTCTACTACGATAACCCTGACGAAGTGCCACCGGAGAAGCTGCGTGCCGACACGGTCATTTCGGTTCCTGAGGGCTTTACCGTACCGGAAAACAGCGAAGGCGTGATCCTGAGCGAACTGCCCGGCGGCCAGTACGCCGTCGCCCGGGCGCGGGTCTATAACGAAGAGTTTGAGAAAACATGGGATCTCTTTTTTGACAGCCTGCTTCCGGATGCCTACTACCAGATTGCTGCCCGGCCCTGTTTTGAGCGCTACCTGAATGCGGACAATAGCAGCGGCTACTGGGACGTTGAGATGCACATTCCCGTTGAGCCTAAATCACTGTAAGCACAGGCTTGCTGTTGATGATGAAGGTCTGTTTAACTGTTTTGCTCAATGAATAACTATTTTTAACGGGGTTTTCAGTAACAACACTGAGGCCCCGGCGCGAAAATTCGCTACAATTGCGCCTTTGTCGTTTTAGCCGGAGAGCGTGGTGCGCACCGACAAATCACTCAGCCCCTTTGAAATACGCCTGTATCGTCACTATCGCCTCGTGCACGGGGCCAGGATAGCGCTGGCGTTTATCCTCACCTTTCTGCTGGTGCGCCTGCTGGACATCCCGGAGGGGACATGGCCGCTGATCACCCTGGTAGTGGTTATGGGGCCGATCTCCTTCTGGGGAAACGTGGTGCCGCGCGCTTACGAGCGTATCGGCGGCACTATCCTCGGCTCGGCGCTGGGGCTGATTGCCCTAAAGCTGGAGCTGATCTCCCTGCCGCTGATGCTGCTCTGGTGCGCCGCCGCAATGTTTCTCTGCGGCTGGCTGGCGCTGGGCAAGAAGCCTTACCAGGCGCTATTGATCGGTATTACGCTCGCGGTGGTGGTAGGCGCCCCGGCAGGGGATATGAACATCGCCCTGTGGCGCGGCGGCGATGTGATCTTAGGCTCGCTGCTGGCGATGCTGTTTACCGGCATCTGGCCGCAGCGGGCGTTTTTGCACTGGCGCATCCAGATGGCAAACTACGTCACCGCCTTCAACCGAGTCTACCAGGCGGGCTTTTCGCCGAACCTGGTGGAGCGCCCGCGGCTGGAGAAGCATCTGCAAAACATCCTCAACGACGTGGTGAAGATGCGCGGTTTGATTGTGCCTGCCAGCAAGGAGACGCACATTCAGAAAGCGATCTTTGAAGCTATTCAGACCGTGAGCCGTAACATGGTGTGCATGCTAGAGCTGCAGATCAACGCCCACTGGGCGTCGCGAGCCAGCCACTTTGTGATGCTTAACGCCAGGACGATCCGCGAAACGCAGACCATGACGCAGCAAACGCTGCTCACCATCGCGCATGCGCTCTACGAGGGGAATCCGCAGCCAATCCTTGCCAATAGCGAGCGGCTTAATGAGATTGTGGCCGAGCTGCGGGAGCTGATTCAGCAACATAAAGATGAGACCCTGGCGGAAACCCCGATGCACGGCTACGTGTGGTTAAGCATGGAGCTGGCGCGGCAGCTGGAGCTGCTCTCGCATCTTATCTGCCGGGCGCTGCGCAAATAAGCCGCATCCGTAGGCAAATCAGCGGTAGGTTGTTTCGATTCAGCCTAATTTAGCGTTATGATATTTAGAGGGATAAAATCATTGTCATCAGCAACGGCTAAAAGTATGTTTACCCTACAGCGGTTGCTTTAACGAATCCGAATCTGATATTAGCAGGGGTGTAAAAATGGAAACTACTAAGCCGTCATTCCAGGACGTTCTGGAGTTCGTGCGTCTGTTCCGCCGTAAGAACAAACTACAGCGTGAAATTCAGGACGTTGAGAAAAAGATCCGTGATAACCAGAAACGCGTTCTGCTGCTGGATAACCTGAGCGACTACATCAAGCCGGGGATGAGCGTTGAAGCGATCCAGGGCATCATCGCCAGCATGAAAAGCGACTACGAAGACCGCGTAGATGATTACATCATCAAAAACGCTGAAATTTCGAAAGAGCGCCGTGAAATCTCTAAAAAGCTGAAGACAATGGGCGAGCTGAAGCACGCCGTTGTTGAAGCGAAAGACGAGTAACGCCTTCCGGCCGGATCTGGCATCGCCGCCATCCGGCCTTTACCCTCTCCTCAGCTCCTTCTTTACCTAACGGTTAGCCTACTGCTCGGCATGGATGGCATTGAGCAGGATATCCATCAGCCCCGGAAAGCGAGCATCGAGATCGTCCCGCCGCAGTGAGATCAGGTTTTCCCGGCCCTGCGGACGCTGCCAGATCACGCCGCTGTCACGCAGCACACGCCAGTGGTGGGTCATGGTCGATTTTGCCACGTCCTTGCGCAGTGACCCGCAGGCCTGCTCTCCTTCATCCGCCAGGGTTCTGACTATCTCCAGGCGCAGCGGATTTCCCAGCGCGAACAGTACATTTTCGAGGCGGATTTTTGCCCGATCGGGATGGCTGGCAATCATAGTGTTCCTGAGTCAATAAGCACAAATAGTGACCAGCAAGCTGGCTGACGCATACTATACCTAAACCCAACGGCGAGTGCTATGCGACCGCGGCAGCGAGATTATCTTCCATAACTATAGCTAAAATAGTTCGTATATACTCGTACAGTTGGACTATGATGAGGACGTTAAACCCAAATGGCCGCTCTGGCCGCTAACTGTCAAACTGACTAAGGACGCATCATGCCCCGACCCATCCCCCTCGAGCGCTATCGCAACATTGGTATTTCTGCCCACATTGATGCCGGCAAAACCACCACCACTGAACGGATCCTGTTTTACACCGGCATGAGCCATAAGCTCGGTGAAGTTCACGATGGCGCAGCGACGACAGACTGGATGGCGCAGGAGCAAGAGCGCGGAATTACCATTACCTCTGCGGCAGTAAGCTGCTTCTGGCCCGGTATGGACCGGGGCTTTGAGCCGCATCGGATCAACATCATCGACACCCCCGGCCACGTTGACTTCACCATCGAAGTAGAACGCTCTATGCGCGTGCTGGACGGCGCGGTAATGGTCTACGACTCCGTGGGCGGCGTGCAGCCGCAGTCGGAGACCGTCTGGCGGCAGGCCAACAAGTACCACGTGCCCCGGCTGGCCTTCGTCAACAAGATGGACCGCCCCGGGGCAGACTTCTTCCGCGTGGTACAGATGATGATCGACCGCCTGAAGGCGCACCCGGTGCCGATTGTGATCCCTATCGGGGCAGAAGAGCACTTCACTGGCGTGGTCGATCTTATCAAGATGCGGGAAATCATCTGGGACGACGCTACCCAGGGGATGGCGTTCAGCTATGCGCCGGTGCCGGACGAACTGCTGGCAACGGCAAAAGAGTGGCGTGAAAAAATGGTCTCGGCGGCGGCGGAGGCCAGCGAAGAGCTGATGGATAAGTATCTGGAAAACGGCGATCTGGAGGAGGCGGAGATCATCAGTGGCCTGCGTGCCCGCACCGTAGCCGGTGAGATCCAGCCGGTGCTCTGCGGCAGCGCCTTTAAAAACAAAGGGGTACAACGCGTGCTTGATGCGGTGGTCGAGCTGATGCCATCCCCGCTTGATATTCCCGCCATTAAAGGCGTGGATGAGAAGGGGGCGACTGCCGAGCGCCATCCGGACGATCGCGAGCCGTTCTCTGCTCTGGCCTTTAAGCTGATGACCGATCCCTATGTGGGCCAGCTCACCTTTATCCGCGTCTACTCCGGCGTGCTTAAAAAAGGCGACGCGGTGTGGAACCCGGTTAAGGGCAAGAAGGAGCGCATCGGGCGCATTGTGCTAATGCACGCCAACGACCGTCACGAGGTGGACGAGCTGCGGGCAGGGGATATTGCCGCCTGCGTCGGGCTGAAGGATGTCACTACCGGCGACACGCTTTGCGCTCCGGAGGCGGTTATCACCCTGGAACGTATGGAGTTTCCCGATCCGGTGATCTCCCTGGCGATTGAGCCGAAGACCAAGGCGGATCAGGAGAAGATGGGCATCGCCCTGCAGCGGCTGGCAGCGGAGGATCCCTCGTTCCATCTGCATACCGATGAGGAGTCGGGCCAGACCATCATCTCCGGCATGGGCGAGCTGCATCTGGAGATTATCGTCGACCGCATGCGGCGGGAGTTTGGCGTGGAGGCCAACATTGGTCGCCCGCAGGTCACCTACCGGGAGACGATCCGCAAAACGGTGAAGGATATCGAAGGCAAGTTTGTCCGCCAGTCTGGCGGTAAAGGGCAGTACGGCCACGTGGTGCTGACCCTGGAGCCGCTGGAGGGGGGCAAAGGCTTTATCTTTGAGGATGCCACCAAGGGCGGCGTCGTGCCCCGTGAGTTTATTCCTTCCGTGGAAAAAGGGCTGCGGGAGGCGATCAACAGCGGTGTGCTGGCGGGTTACCCGGTGGTGGATATCAAGGCGACGCTGACCTTTGGCTCCTACCATGACGTCGACTCCTCGGAGCTGGCCTTCAGAATGGCGGCGATTTTCGGCTTTAAAGAGGGGGCTAAGCGTGCCGATCCAGCCATTCTCGAGCCGATTATGCACGTGGAGGTAGAGACGCCTGAGGAGTATGCCGGGAACGTGATGGGGGATCTCTCTTCCCGCCGCGGCATGGTTCAGGGGATGGATGAGCGGTTGGGGAGCCAGATTATCCGCGCCGACGTGCCGCTGGCGGAGATGTTTGGCTACTCCACCACGCTGCGCTCAATGTCCCAGGGACGCGCCACCTACAGCATGGAGTTCCACCACTATGCAGAAGCGCCGCGTAACGTGGCAGAGAGCATTATTGCCAGCCGGGCAAAAACCGCATAACCGGCTAAATGACTCCCGCTAAACGCGCCCCGGCATGGCTAACCCTGCCGGGGCGCTCATTTTTTTCATTGCAGCGGTAAAATCGCTCAACTCAGTGATCTCCGCTGCAAATTTGTACAAGCGGGGTGCGCAGGCTCACTTTCCCACAGCTATGTTTAAGATTCTGGACGGTCCGGACACCGCGTAGCCCAGCCAGCCATGTGATGGCGACCTCTTCCACGCCGCCGCTGGCGTCGGGTTCTGAACCGTGCTGAGGATTAACACATGTCTATCAAAACGCTTACGTTACCGCTTGCTCTGCTGAGCTGCCTGGGTGCTGCGTTTTATGCGCAGGCGGATATCACCATCGGCGTAGCCGGGCCGTTCACCGGCCCCAACGCAACCTACGGGGCACAGTACTGGAAAGGGGCAACCCAGGCGGCGGCAGATATCAACGCGGCGGGCGGCATCAAGGGCGAGAAGATCGTGCTGGTGCAGGGGGATGACGCCTGCGAACCCAAGCAGGCGGTGGCGGTGGCCAACCGGCTGGTAGACGAAGAGAAGGTTTCTGCCGTGGTGGGCCACTTCTGCTCCTCCTCCACAATGCCCTCGTCGGAGGTTTATGACGAAGCCGGTGTCCTGACCATTACCCCCGGATCAACTAACCCGCAAATTACCGAGCGGGGCATGCAAAACATGTTTCGCATGTGCGGCCGCGACGATCAGCAGGGCGTGGTGGCGGCAAACTATATCCTCGACGTGCTAAAAGCAAAAAAAGTTGCCGTGATCCACGACAAGGACACCTACGGCCAGGGGCTGGCGGACGCGATGCGCGCGGCGTTGGAGAAGCGTGGCGTCAAAGAGGTGCTCTATGAGGGATTATCCCGTGGCGAAAAAGATTTCAACGCGCTAGTCACTAAGGTGGGCGCGCTGAAGCCTGACGTGGTCTACTTTGGCGGTTGTCATCCGGAGGCCGGGCCGCTGATACGTCAGATGCGCGAGCAGGGCGTGGAGGCGAAATTCTTCTCCGGCGACTGCGTGGTGACCGAGGAGCTGGTGACGGCTGCAGGCGGAGCGCAGTTCACTAACGGCGTACTGATGACCTTCGGTAAAGATCCGCGCACTATCCCGGCGGGTAAAGCGGTGATTGAAAAGTTCCGCACCGCAGGCTTTGAGCCAGAAGGCTACACCCTCTATGCCTACGCCTCTATTCAGGCTATCGCCGCCGCCTATAACGCCGTCGGCAAAGACAACGAGAAAGCCAGCGCCTGGCTGAAGTCCAACAGCGTGGATACGGTGATGGGGCCGAAAGCCTGGGATGGAAAGGGCGATCTCAAGGTCTCGGACTATGTCGTCTATCAGTGGGATGACAAGGGCAAATATCACCAGCTGTAATCCCATCCACCGGGGGCGAGGGCGTTCACTATGGATGCATTCTTCTTGCAGCAGCTTATCAACGGCCTGACGCTGGGCGCGGTGTATGGCCTGATCGCTATCGGCTACACGATGGTGTATGGCATCATCGGTATGATCAACTTTGCCCACGGCGAGGTCTATATGATCTCGGCCTATCTCTGCGCCATCGGCCTCGGTCTGCTGTCGTGGTTTGGCCTGCACTCCTTCCCGCTGCTGATCTTTGGCACGCTGATCTTCACCGTGGTGATCACCGGCGTCTACGGCTGGACTATCGAGCGTATCGCCTATCGACCGCTGCGTAACTCCACGCGTCTCGCACCGCTGATCTCGGCAATCGGCATGTCGCTGATCCTGCAAAACTACGTCCAGATCAGCCAGGGACCAAACCAGCAGGGGATCCCAACCCTGCTGAGCGGCGTGCTGCGCGTGGACGTTGGCGACGGCATTGTGCAGATCACCTGGACAAAGATTTTCATTGTGCTGGCGGCGCTGGCGGGAATGCTGCTGCTAACCTGGGTGATCCAATTTACCTGTTTGGGGCGCATCTGCCGCGCTACGCAGCAGGATCGGCGGATGGCGTCGATCCTCGGCATCAACACCGATCGGGTTATCTCGCTGGTGTTTGTGATGGGGGCGGCGATGGCGGGGCTGGCAGGGGTGCTGGTGACCATGAACTACGGCACCTTTGATTTCTATATTGGCTTTATCATTGGCGTAAAAGCCTTTACCGCCGCCGTGCTGGGTGGGATAGGTTCGCTGCCCGGCGCGATGCTGGGCGGCCTGCTGCTGGGCATCGCCGAAGCGCAGTTCGCCGGACTGGTCAACTCCGACTATAAAGATGTTTTCTCCTTTGCGCTGCTGGTTGCCATCCTGATTTTTCGCCCGCAGGGGCTGCTGGGCCGCCCTGTGGTGGCGAAAGTATGAGGAGCGCGACCATGACGGATGAGCCATTAAAGCCCCGGCTGGATCTAAAACAGTGTCTGCGGGATACCTTTCTTGCCGGGCTGTGCGCGCTGGTGGTCTTCGGACCGATTGTCGGCGTGGTGCTTAAAGGCTACAGCTTTAATCTGGCTCCGGGACGCGTCGCGGTACTGGTGGCTATTGTCATGGTCGGACGTTTTTTGCTGAGCCTGGCGCTGCAAACGGCGCGCGGGCGACAGTTTACCCGCCGCTTTGAGAGCGCTAACGACGGGGTGTTTGTCCGCTCGCCGGATCATATCTCCCACTTGCGCTGGGTTGGTCCGCTGCTGCTGGTACTGGCGATGCTGTTTCCCTTTGTCGCCAGCAAATATCTCCTGACCGTGGCAATCCTCGGATTAATCTACGTTCTGCTCGGGCTGGGTCTCAACATTGTAGTGGGCCTGGCGGGACTGCTGGACCTCGGCTACGTCGCGTTTTACGCCATTGGTGCCTACGGTCTGGCGCTGGGGTATCAATACCTCGGCCTGGGCTTCTGGGTAATGCTGCCCCTGGGGGCAATTATTGCCGCGCTGGCCGGGGCGCTGTTGGGTTTTCCGGTGTTGCGGATGCATGGCGACTACCTGGCGATTGTTACTCTCGGCTTCGGGGAGATCATCCGGCTGGTGCTGAACAACTGGTTGAGCTTTACCGGCGGACCAAACGGCATCTCCGCGCCCGCGCCAACCTTTTTAGGACTCGAGTTTAGCCGTCGGGCGCGGGACGGCGGCGTCCCCTTTCATGAATTTTTTGGCATTACCTACAACCCCAATCTTAAGTTTATCTTTATCTACGCGGTGCTGGTTTTGGTCGTGGTATTAGTGCTGTTTATCAAACACCGGCTGACCACTATGCCCATTGGCCGGGCGTGGGAGGCGCTGCGGGAAGATGAAGTCGCCTGTCGCTCGCTGGGCTTAAACCACGTCCTGGTCAAGCTGTCGGCGTTTATGCTCGGCGCCTCCACCGCCGGGATTGCCGGTGTCTTCTTCGCTACCTACCAGGGGTTTGTCAATCCCACCTCGTTTACCTTTTTTGAGTCGGCGCTCATTCTTGCCATCGTGGTGCTGGGCGGAATGGGATCGACGCTCGGCGTGGTGCTGGCGGCGTTTATTCTCACCGTCGCTCCGGAACTGCTACGGGATTTCGCCGAGTATCGCGTGCTGCTGTTTGGCATGCTGATGGTGCTGATGATGATCTGGCGACCGCGTGGGCTGGTACGTACCAGCCGGACCGGATTTGCCGTGCGTAAAGGCGTAGCGCCATGAGCGACGCTATCCTACGCGTGGAAAACCTGATGATGCACTTCGGCGGGATTAAAGCCCTCAACGACGTTAGCCTGGAGGTGGAGCGGGGGTCGATCACTGCGCTTATCGGCCCTAACGGCGCGGGGAAAACCACGGTATTCAACTGTCTGACCGGCTTTTACCAGGCTTCCGGCGGATCGATCCTGCTGGAGACGCGGTCGCGCACCACCGACATCGTGCAGGTGCTGGGTCAGACGCTGCGGGCAGGTGATTTTCTCCATCCGCGCCGGTTAATGTCCCGGATTGGCTACAAGATGTTTGGTGGCACCCATCTGGTTAACCGCGCCGGACTGGCGCGCACCTTTCAGAATATCCGCCTGTTTCGCGAGATGTCGGTGGTGGAGAACCTACTGGTGGCCCAGCACATGCAGGCCAACCGCAACCTTATCGCTGGGATCCTCAATACCCCCGGCTATCGTCGGGCGGAGAGTCAGGCTTTGGACCGGGCGTTCTACTGGCTGGAGGTTGTAGAGATGGTGGAGTGCGCCAACCGGCTGGCCGGGACACTCTCCTATGGCCAACAGCGTCGACTGGAGATCGCTCGTGCGATGTGCACCGGGCCGGAGATGATCTGCCTGGATGAGCCCGCCGCCGGGCTGAACCCCGTAGAGACCCACGCCCTGAGCCGGATCGTGCGTACTCTACGCGAGCATCATGGCGTAACGGTGCTGCTGATCGAGCATGACATGGGGATGGTGATGTCGATTGCCGACTGGGTGATCGTCCTCGATCACGGCAACGTTATCGCGCGCGGCACGCCAAAGGCGATCCAGGCCAATGCCAGCGTCATTGCTGCCTATCTTGGGACCGACGAGGAGGCGATGGATCGATGAGCCAGCCGCTGCTTGAGTTTCACCGGGTCGACGTCTTTTATGGTCCGATTCAGGCTCTCAAGAACGTCTCTTTGACGGTAAACGAGGGCGAAACCGTCTCGCTGATCGGTGCCAACGGCGCGGGCAAGTCGACGCTGCTGATGTCGGTTTTTGGTCAGCCGCGCATTGCCAGCGGAGAGATACGCTATCGCGGGGAGGATATTAGCCGTAAGTCTACCCACTTTATCGCCAGCAACGGCATCGCCCAGGCTCCGGAAGGGCGACGCATCTTTCCTGACATGACGGTGGAGGAGAATCTGCTGATGGGCACCATCCCCATCGGCGACCGCTACCAGAAAGAGGACAAGGCGCGGATGTACCAAATTTTCCCCCTGCTGGAAGAGCGACGCAGCCAGCGGGCGATGACCCTTTCCGGCGGCGAGCAGCAGATGCTGGCTATTGCCCGGGCACTGATGAGTCGCCCCCGGCTGCTATTGCTGGATGAACCCAGCCTGGGCCTCGCCCCGCTGGTGGTGAAGCAAATTTTCCAGATCCTGCGTGAGTTGACGCAGGAGGGAATGACGCTGTTCCTGGTGGAGCAGAATGCCAATCATGCCCTGAAACTTTCCGACCGCGCTTATGTGATGGTCAACGGTGAGATCCGTCTTAGCGGTAGCGGCGCGCAGCTGCTGGCCGACCCCGACGTCCGTAAAGCCTATCTTGGTGGAGCCTAATCCGCATCCCTTTACCTGCCTCAATAAATACCCGTCATATAAAATTAAATGCTAATTATTAAATATAATTGATAACTTAAAATATGTTAACGAATAACAATGCCCAGCATGAAAATCAATGCAGCAACGTGCATTTTAGAAACGGAGGCATGTAATCTTTGTTTATTGTATCGCTCATTACTTTTTTTACTTAAGGATAATCTTAATTCATGCAAACCTATTATTAGGCTTCGATGGCTAAAAATAGATAACATTGTAACTGTATGTTTTTATTGTATTAACATGAAAATATCTCCTTAGGTTGTCGCGCCGTTTTGTATTTAATGTGAAAAGGGTGTTATCTATTTTATATTAAAAACCCAGGGCGGAAAATGATTTATCGCCAGGGAATAAACTTGTCTGGTAGAAATTATTTTCTCACCAACCTAACCAGAGAACACTTACTGGAGCTAAATAATATGACTCTTTTATCCAGCCCTGCCCTTCAGCAGGTGGAAACTGCTCTTCAGGTCACTGCCGGCAGCTTTGCAAATAAAAACTACCGCTCTGTCTTCGACATTGCTCGTACGTCACGGAAACAGTTTATCGCCGACAATATGTCGTGGCTTGGCCTGCGTGGCGGCAAAGCATGGGATCTGGCCGTAGGGCAGGCCCAGCATATTCGCCGCCTGTTTCGGGAAAACCAGCTAACCCAGCAGATCCGCCTGGGGTTACCACAGAGGCTCAGCGGCCAACGGGCGGTAAGCAGTGCGTCATCAGATAATATTCAGGGGCTTGTTCAGGATGGTCCGACCTGGCAGAACCAGTTTGCTGAGAACTGGCAGAACTACTGCCAGCCCGGCGCAACGGAAGCTGCCGATTCCCCGGTCAGCTACCTGACCTGGCTCTATCAGCAGGCACTAAGGTTTGAAGAGGCAATTCAGGCCAGCAGTACAGCGGACCAGGTCATTACCCTGGCCGAGCGGCGTCCGGACCTGGCCACCCTGACGGTGGATAACGACGCCGTTAACCAGGTTGTTCCGGCGCTGCAGCTGGTGAACGAAATACTGGAGGAGGGTATCGCCACCGTTCTGCCTGCAGATCAGAGCGTGGACGAGATCCTGGCGGAAACCCGTTATCCGACGCTTTTGCCGTATCATTTTCCGCATGACCAGGTGGAGCTTGCGCTGCTTAATGCCGGCGTGCCGCTGGAGGAGATTATCGGGCAGACCAGCACCGACTGGCCGTGGTTTCTCAACGGTTCATGGCGTGGAGCGCGCAGCGGTAACAGCACCGGGCTGGCAAGCGGGCTGGCGCCGGAGCAGCAGACGCTGGTAAGCGAACCCGATAACAGTGATGTCGTTGACATGACGAGTTTCTATAAAACCAATCTCGGACTGGCCACGGCAGACTATACGCCTTTTATAGATCTCCATACTTTTACCTATCAGCTGGGTATGACCGTGCCGCAGGTGGAGGAGCTGGTAGCGGGGAACGGCGAAGGCAGCAGCAGCGTAGTTATCTCACCAAATATAACCAGCGCAAATAATATTTATCAAAGCGTTAACAGTTATGATTATGGCGCTTCATTTATTAATAAAAACAGCGCTAGCTCTCTTGAGTTAATATCATCAAGTATAGATTATGTTCTGTCTGGAGAACCCTCTTTTATTTGTGATGCAATAAAAAGGAGTGCAGTCTCCCTGAAAAGCAGCGAAAACCAATACATAACAATATACGATGATTTTACAACTGTCGGTAATAATAAGTCTAATTTCTCGATGGGTTTTTGGGTGAATATAAATAGCACCCCGTCTGGTGATGTGATGATTAGCGGTAACACAAAAATATCTAACGGTGATCGCTCAAAAGATTTCGGTTTCTCTATTCTAGGGATGTCAGGAAAGTTTGACTTAAACGTAACCGATGAGAAAGGTAACTATAAAAACGTTCAAATAGCTTATGCTTATAATGAATGGAATTATTTTATATTCTCTGTCGATTGGCAAAATAACCAATTGATTATTTGTAAACGAACGTCTGGCATAGATAAGGATGTAAAGTCGGCCACCATTGATTTATCTTCCTTGACTGAAGGTATGCCTGCTGTAAATAAATGGTATTTTAATAATGATAGTGGTGAAGATTATTATCAGCGATTTGGTCGAAGTGCCACGATTGACATTCAGGAAGTGGCTGTGTGGGATTTTGCACTCACAACCGATGAGATGTCGGCAATTTCTGCATCGACGCTCCCCGCTGGTGGGCGCACTGATATGCTTAAATTTTATCCCTTCTTTTCTGAATCTACTATTTTTTTTAATAACCTCTCCGATGCCCGCATGGACCGCATCAACCGGATGGTGCGCCTGCAGCGCTGGCTGGACCTGAGCTATGAGGAGACCGACCTGCTGCTCAGCGCCTGCATCCGCGCTCAGGGCACAGATAATACTGACTTCTCCCTTAACGCACACACCCTGCGTGCGCTGGGCGTCTTCCGCCACTGGCAGCAGACATACGGCGTAAATGCCTTTGAGTTTGCTGCCTTGCTGGACCAGATTACTCCGTACGCCATTTCGCCTGCGGTGCCGTTTTTCGACCAGGTGTTCAACTCCCCGTCGCTGTTTGACGAGCCGTTCGCCATCACCGGTGAAACCGTTAATTACGCAGCAGTAACCGGCGACAGCGCCCGCACGGTGCGGCAGATGTGCGCCGGACTGGGCATCACCCAGGCGCAGTTCCGGGTGCTGGCAGACAAGGTAGCGGCAGAGCAGGGCAGTAAAACCGACAAAACCTTCCCGCTGACGCTTCCGGTAGTGTCGGCCTTCTACCGGCTGGTGATGGTGCCGCGCTGGCTGGGGCTGTCCTTTGCCGACGGCGCGGCTCTGCTGAGCCTGGCGGGCGAGGATGATACGGCCTGGGCCGCGCTGGCGGGTGTGCCGCAGCTGGCAGCGCTCACCGATGGTCAGCCTGCGGGCGGGGATGTCCTTGACCTGCTGATGGCCCTGGACGCGGCAGCAGAGTGGGCGGCCGACCACAAGCTGTCGTGGGTAAAAAACTGGCTGACGTTGCAGTCGGAAACCGCTGTGCCTGCTTCCACAGATTTAGAATTTTCAAATACGTCATTAGTAAACGGTAAGTTTGGGCAAGGCATACAAACGCGTACTTCTGATAACAGCTATATCTATTTTCACCCTTATGGAAAAATTGCACAGGCGATGAAAGGCGATAAGTCATTTACATTGGGGTTCTGGGTGAATCGACTTCATTATGATACAAGACGAGATCCGGTGGCCTCAAATAGTGGCGATGCAAATGTTCCTTCTTGTTCCTCAGGTCATTCTCTAAGCTGTTACCAGGGGAGTGATGCTAGTGATTCAGATGCTGTAATTGCCTATTTAGTGGATGATAATGGAAATTCAGTTAGTTCCGGCTGGAAAGGCTATATATTAGGCCTTAATAGCTGGCATTACATTGCCTTAACTTGGGATGCTACAAATAAACAGGCGGTTTGGTATATATATGATGGCCATGATTATAATACTTTTCTGCTAGATGGTTCAAGGCTGAATGCTATTACAACCGCGGCAGGCTTCACGTGGGCCTTTAATGTTTGCGGGGATTTAAAACATCATAGCGAGGCTAAAGAAGATGTTCCCAATTTCATCTATGACGATATTTCTGTATTTGATGGGGTATTAACTGCTGATGATATTAATGCTCTTGCCACTTCAGGAACACCTATTGCTGAAACAGATATATCAGGTTTTTCAGCAAACTGTATATGGAAATTGGTGCTGCAGCCTGATATGGACGCGCTGGTGGCGACGGCCGCCACGGTGAACTTTGTCAACGGCATCAAACAGCAGCTGCCCGCGGCGCTGCTGCGTGAAGAGAGCTTTGCGGCCGTTCCGCTGCCTGCCGGTTCAACGGCCAGCGGCTGGCTGTCACTGTTCCCGGACCTGATAGACGGCAATGGTCTGGTGCAGGTGGCCGCGACGGATGACAGCACCATCGCGGCGATGGTGGAGGCGGACATCACCCACGCCGGTATCACCTTTGCCTCGGACGCCGACCGTGAGCAGGCTATCAGCAGCCTCTCCGGCATCATTAACCAGGCCCGCCTTACACAAAATGGCATTGCCGACAGTGCGCTGGCGCAGCTATTCAGCACCAGCCAGTCCCTGTCGCCCTTCCTGCTTCAGTGGGCCGGTGACAGCGAATACCGGCTTCTCTCTGACTCGCTGACCCTGAACAGCGGCGCAGCGCTCACCGACCCTTCCCAGGTGCCTGCGGCTTATCTCACCCGCCTCTTTGCCCTCGGTCAGCGGGCGGGCATCAGCCTTGCCTTTAGCCTGACCCCGGCCACCCTGAGCCTGTTCCTTGCCCATCCCCAGTGGTTCGGGGTGAGCGACACCACGCTTTCACTGACCCTGCTCTACCGGTTCAGCCGCTACGGCGACTGGCTGAAGGTGGCGGGAGACGAGGATCGGGTGCTGGCGTACCTCAGCTGGGTCAACGGTGTCACGGCGCCGGATGCGGCAAAGGCCGCTGAGGCGCTGGCGCTGCTGCTGGACTGGGAGAGCAGCGAGGTGGCGGATGCCACGGCGTCGCTACCCGGCAGTCTGGCGAAGACCATTACCGATGTGGACTACGTGATGCGCCTGCAGCAGCTTTCGGCACAGACAGGGCTGTCGGTGACGCCGCTGCTGGCGACGGGAGAGCTTGCGCCGGGCGGCGTAAGCGATACCTGGGACGCCTGGCAGTCGGCAGGCGAGTCGCTGGTCGCAGCCCAGAGCGGACAGCAGTAATTCCGATCTTTTTAAATGCGGCACAGTAACGCTGTGCCGCGCTTATTCCTCAATTTAAAGGTTGATACATTATGAGCATTGATATAGCGGCATCTCTGAATGAACGTCAGCGTAACGCTCTGCTGTCCTACTATCTGGGGCAGTATATTCCTGCCAGCGGCAACGACGATCTGGTCAATCTGGTTCAGACGCCGGAAGACGTCTATGAATATCTGCTGATCGATCCGCTGGTCAGCAACGCAGTGCCCACCTCCCGTGTAGCGCAGGCGATGTCGAGTATTCAGCAGTACATTAACGGCATCACCATGAACATGGAGCCGGGCTACCAGACTCAATATCTGGATCAGGACAATATCACTAACTGGAAAGAGGGACTGAGCCAGTACGATATCTGGGCCGGCGAGGTGGAGCTGGACACCTACCCGGAGAACTACATTGATCCAACCCTGCGCCAGAGCCAGACCGCCTATTTTAAAGACCTGATCACCGATCTGAACCAGAACACCATCAACAGCGACACGGCGCAGCAGGCGGTGATGAACTACCTGAACAAGTTCGAGCAGGTGGCAAACCTGACGATTGTGAGTGGGTATCTGGACAGTACGGACCAGACAAATGGTGTTTATTACTTCTTGGGTAAATCGACTACCTCGCCGGTGCAGTACTACTGGCGTTCGTTCGATATGAGCAAAAACGTGGATAATGTCGTCTCGACCGATGCGTGGTCCGAATGGTATCCGATGAATACCGCTATTAACGAGGATGCGGTACAAGGCATCCCAAGATTAACCTATTTTAATAACCGTCTTTACCTGTTGTGGTTTGAAAAGGTAAAAGCTGGAACCGTAGGTCAAGGGGAAGATAGCAAAACCTATGATGCTATCACTGCCTACTCTTCATACTGTGATTTCAGCAATAACTGGTCATCACCTTATGCATTGATGAGTATCAATAATCAAAGCATCGTTGCTGATGATACGGTAGAATTTTATTATGCCGATCTTTTTAATGCTGATTCAAAGTTATGTACAATCTGTATGTATGATGAGTCAAACGAGAACCTGACTCTTTCTTTATATGTTGCAGATGAGTCTGCTAAACAAGCCTCAACAGAAGGGTATAGTGATTTTACCCTCAATATTGATTATTGGTTTAATATCACGCAGGTTCAGTCCAAAACTGACGCAAGTTCTGCGACGCCCTTGGCAAATTATCAATATTACTATATGACGAAATCGGGCGAGGACAAAACAAAGGAATCTCAATTACGCGTCCAGTCAAACTTTAGTTTTGGGCTTTACGGCATTAAAAAAGTAACTCTATTAACAGACAATGGTCATGATGATTTTGGTGGGACATCTCAGTTTCCAACCTTGTCATCATCCAATTTCACCTTAACGTCCAGTGGGGAGAAGTCGCTGTCAGTCAACGTAACAATTCCTAAATCTTTCAATTCAAGTGACTTTACTACTTACTCATATAAAGATATTACTTTATATAACGAGCTTTTCCTTGATCAAGATATTGCAGGGAAAATTAGTTTTGATATGATTCCGGCGCAATTAATTTTTAAAAATATTAATCTAACGCTCACGAACTTTAGCGTCTATAGTATATCTGGTTTCTATATTCCTGGTGCTATGTTATTACATTATCAGCCTGGTTCTCCTGAGTATGTTATCGACAAAATTGAGTTCGACGAAGAGTATACCATAGAGGTTGATGAAAATTCTACAATTGAAGATGTGTATTTTAATGGTGTATATCCTTCGACTGGGTCAGTGTATTTTAGTCTAAACTACGTATCAGATAATAATCTTCAACACGGTTTTGTTTTAACTCAGAATCTTGATTTAAGCAAAGCCACCACAAATACTACCCCATGGACCTTTAAAGTGTTTGAATCATCCAGCGCTAATAGTTGGGGTGTAGGCACTAATCTCATAAGCGATAGCCAGACGAATTATTTTGCTGATAACAGTAGCTCATGGTCATTTACCATTTCTGATTTTAGCTCTGATGAGATCGACTCAGGCTCTATTGTTCACTATATTTCATTCGGCTATACCGATGCTGCAAATCATACGATTCACCAGGAGTATAAAATCGATATTCAGCAGTCCTCAGATGTTCCTGTAACGCCTTACATTTCCACCTCTACGGATACCGGACTAGGTGCAGCAATCTATATCAATTTCAACGGCAATAAATTTCAGGATGCTGTGACAATTAATCCTGTTCGCCTTAATACTCTTTTTGCTAAGGAACTTATTAACAAGGCCAGCGCCAGTATGCAGGCCCTGCTGAACTGGAACACTCAGCTGACTCTTGAACCTGGTATGACGGACGACACCGCTGTCCCCATGGACTTCAGCGGTGCGAACGGCATCTACTTCTGGGAGCTGTTCTTCTATATGCCGTACCTGGTGGCGTGGCGTCTGAGCCAGGAGGAGGAGTACAGCGACGCATTAGGCTGGTACAACTACATCTTCGACCCTGCCGCCCGCGGGCGCGATAACAGCAGTGATATTCGCCAGCAATACCCCGAACCCGACTACTGGAGCGTACGTCCGCTGGTGGAGAACGCCTCAACTTCCCTGAAGAGCAGCGCGGTCTGGCTCACCACCGATCCTGATGCGCTGGCTTCCGCTTATCCCGTCCACTATCGAAAAGCGGTGTTTATGGCCTACGTCAGTACTCTGATGGCGGCCGCCGATGCCAGCTACCGTCTGCTGACCAACGACGGTCTGAGCCTCGCCCGGTTACAATACGGCCAGGTAAAGGACCTGCTTGGTATCCGTCCCGACACCGTTATTGTTAACCACTGGGCACCGGAGACCCTGGCCGAGCTGGCGGATACCACACAGAACAACGTAGCGCTGCTGAACTATGAGCAGCAGGTTACGCCGCTGCCTGCCTTCCCGGGAAAGCTTAGCGTGGCGGCAGACGTGGCCATCAGCGACAGCTTTATGGCGCCGGTTAACAGTCAGCTGCTGGGCTACTGGAACACGCTGGACTCCCGCCTCTACAACCTGCGCCACCAGCTCACCATCGATGGCCTGCCAATGACGGTTCCGCTCTATGCCCCGCCAGTTAACCCGACGGTGCTGATGGCGCAGAGCGTGCAGGGCGGATCCCTGATCGGCACCTCCTCAGGCATGACGGTCACCGTTCCGCCATACCGGTTTACCACCATGCTGCAGAGCGCCCGGGCCGCCGTCTCGACGCTGAGCCAGTTCGGCCAGACTCTGCTCAGCTACTACGAGCGTAAGGACGGGACCGGGCTGCAGGAGCTGGATGCCCAGCTGGCGCTGGATATCTCGGCCTACACCCTGACGCTCGGCCAGAACGCCATTGATGCCCTGGATCAGGATAAAACCGTGCTGGAGGCCAGCCGCAGCATGGCTCAGCAGCGCTACGATCACTACTTCGGCCTCTACACTAACGGTGTCTCTGCAGGGGAGACCAGCGCAATGGTACTGCGCGACAGCGCATCCGCTTCGATGACCGCCGCCTCGCCGCTGCTTACTGCTGGTATGGCAATGCGTACTATCCCCAATATCTTCGGTCTGGCGGACGGTGGCGAAGATATAGGTGCTCCGACGCTGGCTGCCGGGATCGTATTGCAGCTGACCGGGGAGATCACCGGCCTCGCCGCTCAGCAGACGGAGATCTCCGAGAGCTATCGCCGCCGCAGTGAAGAGTGGCAGATCCAGTACCAGCAGGCGCAGTCGGAGATCAACACACTCAATGCCCAGCTTGATGCGCTGGCAGTGCGCCGACAGGGTGCGGTGACCTCGCTGCAGCTGGCCCAGGCGCAGCAGAATAATTTGAAGTCTACTCTGAGCTTCCTGACGACCCGCTTTACCCAGTCCTCGCTCTATAACTGGCTGACCGGGCAGCTGTCGGCGCTTTACTACCAGGCCTATGATGCAGTGCTCTCTCTCTGCCTGAGTGCTCAGGCCTGCTGGCAATATGAGATGGGGGATATGACCTCTACCTTTATCCAGACTGGCGCATGGAACGACAGCTACCACGGTCTGCTGGTCGGCGAGACGCTGGCGCTTAATCTTCAGCAGTTGGAGTCCGCCTGGCTGTCGCGTAACGCGCGCCGCATGGAGCTGACCAAAACGATCTCTCTGAAGCAGCTCGACAGCGATGCCTTTACCAGCCTGGTAACGGACGGTACCACGACGTTCTCACTCAAAGAGTCACTGTTCGATAACGACTACCCGGGCCACTACCTGCGGCAAATTAAGTTTGTCACCGTCTCACTGCCCGCACTGGTAGGGCCGTATCAGGATGTGCGGATGACGCTGACCCAGTCCGGCAGCCGTACGTTGTTGAAAGCGGATATTGACGGTGTGAACTACCTCAACGACAGCACGAAAGGCAGCGCCAGCAACATCGTCACTAACCTGCGGGCCAGCCAGCAGATTGCGGTGTCACAGGGGATGAACGATAGCGGAATGTTCATGCTGAACTTCGGGGATGAGCGCTACCTGCCATTTGAGGGAACGGGGGCCATATCCGACTGGCAGATCAGCTTCCCAAATGCCACTTCAGCCGAGCAACAGGCGCTGCTGCAATCTCTGAATGACGTCATTATCCAGGTGCACTACACCGCGGTGTATGGCGGCAGCACCTTTGAGCAGGCGGTTAGCGGAACGTTGTAAGAGACATCATGCGGGCCGTCTGCTGGCGGTCCGTTTCAGGAGATTATTTATGCAACAACAAAATGTGTTTTCTTCAGCGGTTTCCGTCACGCCACCTTCGCTACCGAAAGGCGGCGGCGCGCTGACCGGAATGGGGGAGTCGCTGGGCCAGGCAGGCCCCACGGGGCTGGCCAGCATGGCGCTACCGCTGCCCATTACCCGTGGACGGGGTTTTGCCCCAGGGCTATCGCTCAGCTACAGCAGCGGGGGCGGCAACAGCGTGTTTGGCGTGGGCTGGTTCTGCGAAAGCCTGCGTATCGCCCGCCGCACCAGTCACGGCGTGCCGCAGTATAGCGACGCTGACCAATTTTTAGGGCCGGATGGCGAAGTGCTGGTCAAAACGGCCAGTACCGCCAGCGAACCCAATCCGACAACCTGTTCCGCCTATGGTGCCCTTAAATTTTCACAACCCTACTCGGTCACCCGCTACCAGCCGCGTATTGAGGGAGCATTCAATCGCCTGGAGCACTGGCACGGCGATCACAGCGATGACGACTTCTGGCTGCTGCATGGCAGCGACGGTACGCTGCATCTGCTGGGGAAAACAACGTCAGCACGCATCAGCGATCCGCAGAACGCCTCGCATACCGCGCAGTGGCTGCTGGAGGAGTCGGTTAGCCCAACGGGGGAGCACGTTTACTACGCATACCTCGCGGAAAACGGTGATGGCGTTAATTCCAGTGACCGCAGCACCAGCGCGATGCGCTACCTGAGCCAGGTGCAGTATGGCAATGTCGATCCCGCTACCGATCTCTATCTCTGGAGCAGCGATATCCCCCCAGCCGACTGGCTCTTTACCTTGATATTTGACTATGGCGAGCGCGGGGTCGCTCCAGAAACGCCGCCGTCGTTTACCGCCTCTGAAACATGGCCAGCCCGTCAGGATCCTTACTCCCGCTACGACTACGGGTTTGAGATCCGCGTGCACCGTCTCTGCCGCCAGGTGCTGATGTTCCACCATTTTCCGGACGCGTTGGGGGATCAAAATACGCTGGTTTCCCGCCTGCTGCTGGAGTATGACGAAAACCCGGCGCTGACCCAGCTAACCAGCGCCCAGACGCTGGCTTATGAAGCAAACGGATACGTGCAGTCGCTGCCGCCGCTGGAGCTGCAATACAGCCAGCCCGACAGTGAAACTAGCGCAGGCTGGCAGCAGCTACCCGCGCTGCCGGGGCTGGTGAGCGGACCTTACTCGCTGGTGGATCTCTATGGTGAAGGGCTGCCAGGGGTGCTTTGCCGCGCGGGCAACGCGTGGCGCTACAGCGCACCGCAGCGTGGGGAGGAGGGCGGGGACAGCGTCTCCTGGGCCGACTGGCAGGTGCTGCCCAGCGTACCGGCGATGCAAAGCGATGCTGCCCGGCTGATGGATATCAACGGCGACGGCCAGCTGGACTGGATTGTCGCCCAGCCGGGCATGGCGGGCTTCTTTACCCAGAAACCAGACAAGAGCTGGAGCGGGTTTACCCCGTTTAGCGCGCTGCCCACGGAGTTTTTCCATCCTCAGGCGCAGTTTGCTTCTCTGGTCGGCAGCGGCCTGGCCGACCTTGCATTGATAGGACCCTCATCGGTACGCTTTTATGCCAACGAGGGGGAGAGGTTCAGCGTCGGCCTCAACGTGGCGCAAGCGGAAGATATTACATTGCCGATCCCAGGACGCAACGCCCGCGAGCTGGTGGTGTTTGCCGATATGCTGGGATCCGGCCAGTCGCACCTCTGCCGTATCCGCTATAACGAGGTCACCTGCTGGCCTAATCTTGGCCACGGTCGGTTTGGTTCACCGGTGAGCCTGCCGCTGCCAGCTATTGATGGCCTCAATGAGAACACCTTTAATCCAGAGGATGTGCTGCTGGCGGATACCGACGGCTCGGGCGCACCGGATATTATCTCTATGCAGCATGACCGGGTACAGATTTGGCGCAACCAGGGCGGAAACGGTTTTGTAGTGGGGGAACCGATCCTTCTGCCGGAAAATGTATTCTACGATCGCCTGTGCCAGGTTACCGTTGCCGATGTGCAGGGTAACGGGATGGCAGAGCTGGTGCTCTCCATCCCCTATATGACACCAACCCACTGGCGCTACGCCTTTAACAGCAGCAAACCTTATCTGCTGAAAGGGGTAAATAATAATCTCGGTGCTCGCCATACGCTCTGCTACCGTAGCTCGGCTCAGGCATGGCTGGATGAAAAAGCAGAAAACCCACAGGCGGTACCCGCGCTGCCTTTCGCCATGCAGCTGCTGGTGAAAACTATTACGCTGGACGAGATCACAGGCAACCAGCTCAGCAAGAACTGTTGCTACCGGCAGGGCGTCTATGACGGGCGAGAGCGTGAGTTCCGCGGCTTTGGCTACGTCGAAACAGAAGATACCAACAGCGATACCCTGCCCGTGGGGGATAACACGCCTCTTGCGGCCACGCTGCTCAGCAAATCCTGGTATCACTGTGGCCGTGAGACGGATGAGACCCGCCTCTACGGTGAACCGTGGCAGGGAGACAGCGAAGCCCTTAGCCTGAATCCGACCCTATTTACCCAATATCAGGATGGACAGGATACGGTGCTGGACGCGCCTGACGACGATACGCGCTGGTGGCTCTATCGTGCATTAAAAGGCGTGCAGCTGCGCAGTGAGGTCTGGGAGGCGGGCGGAAGTGCTGCACCGTACTCCTGTACCCAGCAGCGTATGCAGGTCCGTCTGGTCCAGAAAGGGGATATGCCGATTGTGCTTCCGCTGGGCCTGGAACAGATCGCCAACGGCTATGAGCAGAGGGCGGACGATCCCGTCGTTGTCCAGCAGGTTACTCTTGTGCGGGATGACTACGGCACGCCGTTGCAGCAGGTGAGCGTGGCCTATCCCCGCCGGGCGCAGCATCCGCTGTCTCCTTATCCCAACAATATGCCGGTCGATGCCTGGGATAACACCTACGACGAGCAGCAGCAGAAGCTCCGGCTGACGGAGAGCCTGGCGACCGTTATCCATCTTACCGATCCGCAGGGCTGGCGGCTGGGGCTGCCGGATACCCGCCGCGGCAATCAGCTGGTTTATGATAGCGTGCCCGCTGGTGGCATCAGTTACGAGACGTTAAGCGATCCTAATGGATTATTAGGCGATAACCAGACGCGCTATCTGAGCGAGCAGAGCGAGGTGATCTATCTCACCACGCCGCCGAACCTGCTGGCCCTGGTGGATCACCAGCGCACCGCCGTACTGGACAGTACGGCGCTCAAAGCCTATGACGGCGTGGAGATCCCCGCAGACTATGCCTGGGACAAACTTGGCTACGTCTCTATGTCCGACGATGCGGCCAATCCGCTCTGGGGAACGGAGCATAGCTTTACTTATTTCACCGATGAGAACGGTGACTATCTGCCGTTCTATCTGCCGCGCAGCAACCAGTCAACGAAGCTTGTCGCCGCTGTCAGCTACCGCTATGACGACTACGCGCTCTGCGTAGTCGGCCAGAGCGACAGCCGGAACAGCACCTCTGCTGCCTATGACTACCGTTTTCTGACGCCCTGGCAGACGACCGATATCAACGCCAATATTCAGGAGGTACAGCTGAATGCGCTGGGTCAGGCCAGAACCGGCAGCGTCTACGGGACTGAAAACGGCGGGGAAAAGGTGGGATTCGGGATGGTATCTGATTATCCCGTCGATCCGGCGCTAAGCGTGCAGGGGGCAATCGATATGGCGACCGCGGCAGGCTATCTCCAGCAGCTGGCTACGATCAGCGTGACTGATATGTTCAGCTGGATGGGGACGGTAACCGAGAGTGAAGCGAATGCGGCAGAAGAGGGGGGCTGGTCCTCGCTTCTGGATAACCGATTTATTACTTTCGACGGCCATATCCGTCCGGCAGGCCGCCGATGGGCGCAGGATAACAGCCATCGTCCTCTGGCAAAACTGTTGGCAGAGAGCGACCGTGTTCCGGTACAGAGTGCAGTGCTGACGGCGGATAACTATCCGGATACCCTCGATCCCGATGATGACACGCAGCTGCTCCAGCAGACGGCTATTGTGGTTGCCTACAGCGATGGCTTTGGTCGACCCCTCCAGCAGTGCTTGCTGGTGCCGGACGGGAAAGCCTGGCACAGGGAAGAGGATGGCGAGGTGGATACCACAGAGATCGATGCCGCGCCCCGCTGGGCAATTTCTGGCCGGGTTGAGTATGACAATAAGGGGCAGGTGGTACGCAGCTATCAGCCTTATTTTCTCGACAGCTGGCGCTATGTGACCGATGCGGCCATGCGGACCCAGGGCTATAGCGACACGCTGTACTACGATGCGCTGGGTCGTAATATCCGCACGGTAACGGCGAAAGGCTATCTGCGGCGTAATACGTGGTATTCATGGTTTACGGTGGCGGAGGATGAGAACGACACCGCCGGATTACCGGAGGATATGAACGCATAAAAGCAAAAAGCCCGCTAAAAAGCGGGCTTCTTTAAATTTGGCTCCTCTGACTGGACTCGAACCAGTGACATACGGATTAACAGTCCGCCGTTCTACCGACTGAACTACAGAGGAATCGTGTGAACGAGGCGAATAGTAGCGGCGGCAGATCCGCTTGTCAAAGCCTGGATACGCTTCTTGTGTTCGTTTGCTGAGATTTGCAGCAATCTGGCGTATTCATCAGCAAAAGCAATGGTTGCGCACCACGCTGGTGCATTTCTACCTCTTATGGGGCAGGGGGCGACGGCGTTATCAGAGCATAGTCTTAGGCAGGTAATCAGAAAAGCTTATAATCCAGCCTGTTAGGTAAAATTAAAACAACTTTTTAAAAGCTGGCAAGCATCTTGCAACTCCTCCGACAAGAGACTTGCATGCATCAACCTACGCGTTTCGTTCCGGAGGCAAAATGAACTTAAGACGGCTGAAGTATTTCGTAAAAATCGTCGATATCGGTAGCCTGACCCAGGCCGCAGAAGTACTCCATATCGCCCAGCCCGCACTGAGCCAGCAGGTGGCCACGCTTGAAGGCGAGATGGATCAGCAGCTGTTAATTCGCACCAAACGCGGCGTGACGCCGACCGAGGCCGGAAAGATCCTCTATACCCACGCGCGAACAATTTTACGCCAGTGCGAACAGGCCCAGCTGGCAGTTAACAACGTTGGCCAGACCCTGCGCGGTCAGGTCGCGATTGGCCTGGCACCGGGGACAGCGGCGTCTTCTATTACCATGCCGCTGCTGCAGGCCGTACGCAATGAGCTGCCGGATGTGATGGTCTATCTGCACGAAAACAGTGGCACCGATCTTAACGATAAGCTGCTCAGCGGCCAACTTGATATGGCCGTGCTGTATGAGCGCGCGCCAGCGTCCGGTATCGCCAGCCAGCCGCTGTTAAAAGAGGATCTCTATCTGGTGGGCACGCGGGATTGTCCTGGTCAGAGCGTCGATCTCACCGCCGTCGCGGAGATGAACCTATTCCTGCCCCGTGATTACAGCGCGGTGCGCCTGCGGGTTGACGAAGCGTTCTCCCTGCGTCGGCTGACGGCAAAAATTATTGGTGAGATTGAATCCATCACGACCTTAACCGCCGCCATTGCCAGCGGTATGGGCGTGACGGTGCTGCCTGAATCCGCCGCGCGCTCGCTATGCAGTGCGGCAAACGGCTGGATGGCACGCATTACGGCACCGTCAATGAGCCTCCCGCTCTCCCTGAATACCTCAGCCCACGGCGCGCTCTCCCCACAGGCGCAGGCGGTAAAAGATATCCTTATGTCACTGGTCAGTCGTCCGACGCTGGAGAATCGGGAACTGCTGCTGGTGGGTTAGGGTTATTCCCAAAAGGAATAAGATGCGGGTTTTTATTATTTGTCCTGCCGGGCCTCAGACTTTAACAATAGCGACATGTCTGATGGCTCTGGAGGGCAGGATGAATTTCCAGCAACTTAAAATAATTCGGGAAGCGGCGCGTCGGGATTACAACCTGACAGAAGTTGCCAACATGCTCTACACGTCGCAGTCTGGCGTCAGCCGCCACATTCGCGAGCTGGAAGAGGAGCTGGGTATTGAGATCTTCATCCGCCGTGGTAAACGCCTGCTGGGCATGACCGAGCCAGGTAAAGCGCTGCTGGTTATTGCTGAACGGATCCTCAATGAGGCGAGCAACGTCCGCCGGCTCGCCGATCTCTTTACCAATGATACGTCCGGCGTGTTAACCGTTGCGACTACCCACACCCAGGCGCGCTATAGCTTGCCGCCGGTCATCAAATCCTTCCGCGCACTCTTTCCCGAAGTGCGGCTCGAGCTTATCCAGGGCACGCCACAGGAGATTGAGTCCCTGCTACATAACGGCGGGGCGGATATCGGTATTGCCAGTGAACGTCTGAGTAACGATCCGGCGCTGGTAGCCTTCCCGTGGTTCCGCTGGCATCACAGCCTGCTAATTCCGCAGGATCATCCGCTCGCCAGCGCCTCGCCGCTCACGCTGGAGGAGATCGGCCGCTGGCCGCTGATTACCTATCGGCAGGGCATTACCGGTCGCTCCCGTATCGATGAGGCCTTTGGACGTAAGGGATTGATCCCAGACGTCGTGCTGAGCGCACAGGATTCCGATGTGATCAGAACCTACGTTGAGCTGGGGCTGGGCGTGGGCATTGTGGCTGAACAGTCCGGCAGTGAGCAAGAGGTCGGAACGCTTGTCCGTCTGGATACTCGCCACCTGTTTGATGCCAATACCGTCTGGTTGGGACTGAAGCGCGGACAGCTGCAGCGTAACTATGTCTGGCGCTTTATTGAACTGTGCAATGCTGGCCTCTCCGTAGAGGATATTAAGCGTCAGGTAATGGAGCCTGATGAGATTGTTCTTGATTATCAAATTTAACTTTATAATTGAGTCGCATCCGGCGAGGGTGTTTATTTTTATCAACTGACTAAATATTGCCAGGTATTTTTGCCTAATCAGCCCACTTAAAATAGGCTGATATCATTATATTCGCCCTGTTAAAGCAAAAGGGCGAAAATAATGAAAACCTCTTACTCCCCCCTCTTATATTCTAGTATAGCGGCGTCAGCGTCGCTCTATATGGATTGTACTACCGGTGCACCCGCCTGGGCTAACACCAGCGCGCCTATGAAACCACTGAATACGGTGATGCTGTCGGGGCCGGCAGGCGCGCCGGTTACGGTCTCTCTGGACGGTGCCGGTATTTTTAATATCAATGGGTTTAAAACCTGGAGCGGTAACCTGGACACGAACGGCACCGTTGAGCTTCAGGTATTCAGCCTTGAAGTGGGGCTGGTCTCCGTTGATGCCTATATTACCAATGCACCTGCAGAAAGCGCTTACGGCAGCATAACCTTTAACAGTTATACGCCAGGCGCGGTTGCCCTCACCAGCTATGCCATTGCAACGGGGGCCGCCGCGAATAGTGCAATGCGTAACAGTATCTATCTCAATACCGATCTCACCGCTGGCGTCAGCTACGTGCGCTTTCAAATTACAAACTCTGATACGGCACGTTTTGTAGGAACCGCGCTCCCGCAAACAGCAACCGTTGAGCTTTACGACGACGGCACGGCCAGTATCGATCTTACGGATTCGGTGGCCGAAAGCGTGACGGTAACGCTGAGCCTGCCTGAAGCCTCGGGATCGACCGTTATCTCCAGCTGCGCCTTTGTCACATTTCCACCGGCAATGAGTCTGCGCTAAACGCGCGTGTTTACCCTTTAGGAAAATAGTATGAAAGAGAATATCAAAGCGGATACCAGCACCCTGGTTTTTTATTCGGAACCCAATGAAGCGGGCGTGCCGATTCAAGTTACGCATGGATTAATGGATATTATCGCCACGTCAGACAATGACTGGCGAGAAAAATCGGTTTCCATTCTTGGTACGGATAATTTATACGCCTGGATTAGCAGTAGCGTTGAGACCAGTCTCAGTACGAAGTGCTATTTCAATCATGTTGAAGAGATGGCAACCCATACAATTAACTTTTTACAAAATGAATTTCCTTCTCCGCAGTATTCGCTGGAATTTATGGGCGTTGATAGCGATCTGGCCACGCTGGTCTGGTTAGCGACGGATGCCTCTACTACGGACGATCAGCCGGATACGCTGGCAGCAACATGGCTTCTGCCGGAGAGTGACTCACAGCTCACTACGTTATCACTGCCTGATATGCCAGGCGCGCTGGGTTTTGTAGGAACCGCCGCGGGGAGCAGCACGCTTGTTACTGCGCTCTATGGCATCTTCAATACCGCTAACGGCGAGGTGGCATGGACCGGCAGCGGCTCGCTGGTCCTTAACTGGGATGGTGAAGAGGTCTACCTCAGCAATATTAGCGGATTTCCCTCCGGCTGGACCTTTGGCACACCGGTATTACAGCCGGATGGCAGCTGGCTGGTGGCGTTGGGCAACGGCCCGGCGATGGACAGCGGTATTATCTACAGTCAGGTAAACTACGCGGGCAGTGCCCAGTCGCTTCCCCCTCATCAGTTATTCTCTGTCAATACGGGATCGGGGTGGATATGGGCCTCGGTCAAGCTGAACGCTATGCCGGTACTGCTGTTCTCAGCGTTTAATCCTATTGATAGCACCTACAGTTTTACCCACTATACGATGCTACGCCTGACCAGCGACACGCCCGATTTTAGCAGCCTATTCGGGGCAGGCACGCTGCCGGCAGAGCTGCTCTCACTGGATAATAGTGATATCCAGATTGATATTCAGCCTCAAACTACCGGCAGCAGCGACAGCGCGTTTATCATGACGCTGCCTTACCCATTAAGCTTTAGTACCTTTGCTGATACCTATCGCGAGGGAGTATTGGCGATTGTGCCGGCCAGCGGAGCCGCGCAAACCATTCAGTTAAGCTATGGCTCACTGAACAGCAGCGGGCAGTTTATTGCTGCCGGAAAGGGAACGCTTACCGTCAGTTACAACGGCAGCATGCCCATAGTGACGCCGGGGAGCGATCTTCCTCAGGACTGGATCTTTGGCAGCCCGGTGTTACAGGCCGATGGCCGATGGCTGGTCACGCTCAGCGACGCTGCCCAGGCATCGCTTAATGTAATGGGTGCACGCTCCAGCTATGGCGCTAACTGGCTCTACTCTGAGAAGCGTTGCCTCGTTGCACTGGATAGCCAGACCGAAATTAACGCCAACTGGCAGTATGAAGGCGAAAGTACTTACCAGAACACCCGCTATTTTATTGATACCGAACCGCAGAAAAAGCTCACCGTGACATCACCCTCAGGTGGGTCAGTGATCCTGAACGAAAGCAATGTCCTGGGCAATACCCAGGCTGCTGCAGGCAGAAACGACAGCGGCATGGTCTCTGCATGGGGGCAGAGCGCATCCGGCGGTTTCTCACCCACCTCGACCTTCAACAGTAGCGTTACCCAACTCAGCGCAACCCATCATGCCTTTGCGGCACTCAACCAGAGCGGCGAGCTTTTTGCCTGGGGAGATACCAGCAAAGGAGGGAGTCTGCCCTCTACCCTTGCTAACCGCAGCGGCTGGAATTTAGTGGTGGCCTCATCGGGGATGTTTGTCGCTCGCAATATGCAGTCGCCCTATATCGAAGTGTGGGGAGATAATACCTATGGGCAGTTAGATATTCCTTCCGCTATTACCACCATGAGCGATGTAGTCCAGATCCAGTGTAACGACTACGCCTGCGCAGTACTTAACGCGCGCGGCCAGGTCTTTGGTTGGGGTGGGGCAAACTACGGTGGCAGCGTACCGCAGGCGATTGCGGATCTGTCGGACATCGTCGAAATCAGCGCCAGCGCATCCGCATTCTGCGCTCGGCGAAGCAACGGTGCGGTAGTGGCCTGGGGGCAAAACGCCTATGGCGGCGAGGTCCCGGATGATATTGCTGGCCTCAGCAATATTGCACAAGTGTATGGCTGCTACAGCGGCTTTTGTGGTGTGCAGAGTACCGGATCGGTTGTGGTATGGGGTGACTCTGCCATTTCATCTGCCCCGATGCTGAGTGACGTTGTGCATGTGCAGGGGACCGAGTATGCCTTCTGCGCCTTGCGAAATAACGGCAGCGTCTATGCATGGGGTAACAGCTCCGCCGGCGGCGCATTGCCAGCGGATATTGCCCAGCTTACGGATATTGTGTCGGTGAGCGCCACGGCGACGGCTTTCGCCGTACTGAGAAAAAATGGTGCGGTAAGCGCCTGGGGCGACGTTACCGCGGGGGGAGATATCTCCGCTGTCTCGTCTTCGCTGGCATCCGGGGTTAAGGGAGTCTATGCAGGCGGTTCGGTCTTTCGCCATTAAAGACGATAGCACGCTTGTCGCCTGGGGTAATAGCAGCTATGGCGGCTCAATGAACGCCATTCCTGCGGCTCTACAGAGCGAGACCTCTTATTTATCGACGAAATAAAAAGCGTGCTCCGGTATTTTACCGGACTTGTAAAGCGGGGTTTTTTTATGTCGCTATCTTTCAGGATAAATAAAAGATTGCTTGTCGGTATTTGTTTGCTGCTTAATTTTTCCCTGGCCGACGCAGCGATACAGTTGCAGCAAACGCGGCTGGTTTATCCATCAGGGATACCGAATGTGAGCCTGGTTGTAAAAAATAGCGACACCCAAAATGCCGTTGCTGTTAAATCATGGGTAGAGTCGGACCGGCGTGATATCACAGTTACGCCGGCCACGATGGTCATTGAACCAGACAGCGAAAAGATACTCAATATTCATATACCCGATCGTGGACATGATGATAAACGGGAGCGTCTCTATTGGCTAAGCGTTAAAGGCACAACATTATTGGACTCACACCTTCCAGAGCCGTTTTCTATCGCTGTCATAAACAGAATTAAGGTTTTTTATCGGCCGCTTAATATGCTCTCCAGAGCAGCGAACGCCTATAAAAAAATTGGTGTCAGTGCGTGCAGGATGCTGCTGACTATAAAAAATCCAACCCCTTACTATATCGCTTTTTACTCTTTTAAAGTAGGTAATCAGGAGGTCAACCGCGTCCGGATGCTCGGGCCTTATGAAAAACAATCAGCGCTGCTGCCCACCGCTGAGCATAACCTTGCTCGCTGGCAGGCAATATTAGATACGGGCTTTCATAGCCCGCCTGTATCTAAAAAAATCAAAACCCATTGCTCAGGCTATTAAGATTATCTCACAGCTGGAGACACTCATATGCCATCTTTAAATAAATTCACTCGAACAAAAAGCGTTATTCCGTACTTGCTATTCCTGTTAACGCTGTGCTGGGCCAGTTTTTCTGATGCCTCAGTACACTGTAGCCCTCGTAATGCCAGTTCGATAACAATAAATTTAGGTGATATTACTGTACCAGACGACCTGCCTGTCGGCGGCGATATTACCGGTGATAAAAGTTATTCTCAAAACCTTATGGCTCAGTGTGAAGGAGATGGGCCGTCATACGTAACATTATATTCTGATCTCTCCTCGGATGCAGTCTATAACGGCCGTAGCACGTTCAAAACCAATATTCCAGGAGTTGGTATCCAGATGGGAGGCACAATCAACAACTTATCTGCCTGGATGAGTAACGGGAACACACAGCAGCAACTGGTGGAGTTTACGCTGCACTTATTGACTGTTCCGATTGAAAACTACCTCTACGGCCCGATGTTCAAACTGGTAAAAATTTCCGATGATATTGAAAGCGGCACGCTGTCGGGCAAGGCCAATCATGTCATCGTATCTGGCTCGGCATCGTCAACAACCTATACTGTCTATCTTTCTGGCACCATCAATGCCACGCCCCCGCATGTTCCGGGCTGTACGGTCGAGACCAGCTCAACGCCGGTAGCGCTAGGCACTCATTCTCCCGCTGAATTTAGCGGCGTTGGCTCAACCACTGCCTTTACGAACTTCTCCATTCCTTTAACCTGCGAAAGCGACGCGCAAATAACAGCCCAGGTTGACGCGACGCAGGATCCATCCGGTGCACAGTCTGTTATTCAGATCCCCACAGGAGAGGAGAATGCGTCCGGAGTAGGCATCCAGCTCTACTGGGCCAGCCTCAACAGTAGCGCTAACGTACCTGTAGAGTTTGGCAAACCCGTTTTCGTTGGTGAATCAAGCGGGGGAACGGAAAATCTGCAGTTTGAAGCACGCTATTACCAGACCCAAAACGCACTATTCCCGGGTGATGCCAATGCATCGGCTACGGTCACGCTGTCATACCAATAAGAGGACATTACGATGAACGCAAATCGCACACTGCCACAGATTTTTATTTTCGGCGCCGCTTTAATCGCTTCTGCCCTCACGTGTAGCGTTGCCCACGCCGCCGATGCCACCGTCTCTTTTACCGGCGTTATTATCCCGGCCACAAATAACGCTAAACCTTCTACCGATAATAAAGAGAGCGCTCTCGCCGCTCATCAGAAAAAAACGACAGATACGCGTTCGCCAGGAGGAGAATCTCATGGTGCCCATTAAAAAAACCGTTGCGCTCAGCGAAACGATGCCCTCGTATCAAACGACGTTGGTCGCGCCAGCGGGAACCTACCCCTGGCAACTGTTGATACGCTTTTATGCGCCCTGGGGGGACGGTACGCCTGAGGGCTGGCAAACACCGCTGACGCCGCCTGCCGTTTTAGTCAACGGCGTTGCCTATTCTGTTGATGTCGCATTTTCTTATCAGCAGAACTATATGAGTGGCCAGCCGTCACCTGGTTACGATCAGCATGAACAGTGCTACGCCGTTTTCATTGGACAAGCTGTTGCTCTGCAAGAGGAGATGGAGATTACGGTTTCCGGCGACTTTCAGCAGGTAGGTTATATGAGCGCCACGCTCTATTTTAGTTCGTTAAACACGCCTACGCTGCCGGTTGAGGTTATTGATAACGAGATGACGGCAATACCGGAGGCGGAAAACCCCTATATCTCAGGTCATCCCAGCGTATTTTCCTATGGGGATGGAAATCCAGATAGCGGCAGAATCGATCTCTATCGTCCCGACAAAGTGGCCTCGCTGAGTATCTTACCTGATGAAGTGGCTGAAGATGGATGCAGTAAAGGTTATCTGTATGCCAACAAGGACGAGGGGCAGGAGGTGTTGATCCTGAGAATTAACGTGCCGCAGACGTTTATCCATAATGCTACGCCGGACACGATTTTCGGCGATTATCAATGCCGTGAGCTGACCGTCAGTGCCCATCCTGTTTATGGGCAACCTCTACTGCTTGATTTCTGGAGCGTAAGCAGCCGCATGCTCAATGATTTCATCGATGAGCAGGGGTACGCCTATGTTTTCTTTGGCCCGAATGACTATGTGCAGCAGCAGGTTATCGATCAACAGAGTGTCGCCACTCGGCCACCGGTGATGACGTGGGGGAACTACACAGGTTATCTGCTAGGCGATCCCAGCGGCTCGCTGATTATTCGCTATCGGGATCCTGCCGATGACTGGATAGGGAATCCGGCAAACACGGTCTGCTATCTTGATAAGGCGTCGAACCAGCCTGTGACGAAAGAGGAGCTAGGGGACTATCTACCTGAGTTATACGGCGATACGTTAGCAAACTTCGAAGCAGGGTATATCGGAAATGTAGTGAACAACAAGGCTTGGCCAAGATAAGGCAGCAATAGCTAAGAAGTGGCTCCTCTGACTGGACTCGAACCAGTGACATACGGATTAACAGTCCGCCGTTCTACCGACTGAACTACAGAGGAATCGTGTGAACGGGGCGCATATTACTGGCCCCGTATTTTTGTGTCAACACTAAAATTAACGCGCTGATTCAATTGATTAATTAAAACACAAGCTGCGCTTTTACTGAACGCGATACCGGCCCGTAGCTAAAGAGGGCATATTGGCACGTAAACGTGCCAGCGGATCCTGGCGGTAGAACTGGCAAAAACGCTGCCACAGCGAAGGGAAACGTGGCGCGAACAGTTCAGGGGCGCTAAAAAAGTACTCGGAGAGTACGGCGAAGCACTCGGCGGGATCGGTTGCAGCATAGGCATCGATACTGGCAGTACTTTCGCCAACGAGATCGATCTCATCCTGAATATTGTTCATAGCGGCATGGAGATCGTGCTCCCAGCCGGCAACCTCACGCAGGGTAATCATGGGTACGCCGCTTGCCCGGTCACCGTTGCGGGTGTCGAGCTTATGTGCAACCTCATGAATAATAAGGTTGTAACCTGAGGCATCAAACGAGTCCTGAATATCCAGCCAGTTAAGGACGACAGGGCCCTGCTGCCAGCTCTGCCCCGAGTGCACGACCCGCTGATTATGCACAAGGCCAATATCATCTTCCCATTCGTCATCAACAACAAAGGGGGCAGGGTAGATAAGCACCTCATGAAAACCGTCGAGCCACTCAAGGCCTAGCTCAAGTACCGGCAGGCAAAAAAGCAGGGCAATACGGCAACTTTTGAGCGCGTCGAGATCGAACCCCTGCAGGGCCACCAGGCGCTTCTGCTGTAAAAAACGCTCGGCCAGCTGCGTAAGACGATGCTGCTCTTCTGGCGTTAGGTTTGCCAGGATCGGAATGGCAAGCGCCTCTTGCCAGGGATAATGCATCATCCGCGATGCTTCATTTGCTTTCCAGGGCCACTTTATCATCGCTTTGCTCGCAAACTCGTCACTTGAACAAAATTGACTGGGTTGGGACTGTTAAAATGCCAAATATCCTGGCATGATGGCAACCATCAAAACGGAGAGATGCCGGAGCGGCTGAACGGACCGGTCTCGAAAACCGGAGTAGGGGCAACTCTACCGGGGGTTCAAATCCCCCTCTCTCCGCCACTATTCAAGCACTTACCCGTACCGCTTTCAACGATGTCCATCACAACTTGTTATAATGTATGCTCCTGAAAGGTAGCTCTCATACATTTAACCTGTGAATAATCATTATCTGAATTTATCGTGCCACTGTCGCACACATCGCCAAGCAACGACCAACATAGCGATATAACATAGCTGGCTACTCTTTTTCCAGGTAACAATAACGATGAAACTGGACGCACAGTTGCCGTTTATTACGGCCTTGCTTTTTAATTTTTCTATTCTGTTTCCATTTTTTCCAGAGGTCCCGCTGCCCGTTAGCGAAGCGAGGCTGGTCAACTGGATTGAGAACGGGCAAGCCTTGTGGTTGCTATTCGGTGCGCTATTTACGCTTTCCTGGATCAAATCCTGGACGCTGACGCCCGGGCAAAAAGCCTTCTGGCTCTGGTCCGTTGCCTGGTGGGTCGTGCTGTTAGGACGCAGTACCAGCTGGGGCAGGGTCTACTTTCCGGATGAGCCGAGGCTGATATTCCGCGCTATTTCAGTGGTGCTGATTGCGGCATTGGTACTGCCGGTACTCTTTTCGGCTACCTTACGTAAAGAGATAGCGCTGCGTTTTCGTCATGAAACCTTCCCGCTGTGGACCGTTTGTCTTGTAGTGGTGACCTTTCTGCTTTCCGATGCCGTAGAGCACCATCGCCTGCTGGGTTCACTGGTTTTGCATGACGCGCGCGATCAGGATCTGCTGGAGGAGCTGTATGAAATTCCCTTTATGCTGGGGCTGTTCATTATCGCCTTTGGCATGATGCAGCGAGATAAAGTGGTCAAGCAGTAACCCCCCGATAATAAAAAGCCCGCTGCTCGCGGGCTTTATTTTTAAAACTTTTTTAGAACTGATACACCAGGCCCAGCGCAACAACATCGTCGGTGGCGATGCCAGCATCTTTATAGAACTGATCGTCGTCATCCAGCAGGTTGATTTTATAATCAACATAGGTGGACATATTTTTGTTGAAGTAGTAGGTAGCGCCTACGTCAGCATATTTAACCAGGTCTTCGTCAGTGTTATTACCGTTGTAGTTCAGATCCTTGCCTTTAGACATCAGGAAAGAGACCGCTGGACGCAGGCCAAAGTCGAACTGATACTGCGCGGTGGCTTCGAAGTTCTGGGTTTTATTGGCGATACCACCTACACCATTATCATCGCCGTATGGCGTCATATTGCGGGTTTCAGAATACATGGCCGCCAGGTAGACATTATTGGCGTCATATTTCAGACCGGTGGTCCAGGCATCAGCTTTATCGCCACCGGCATAGGTATTGGTCGCATTGCCATTGGTCTGGTCAACGGTACGGTCAGAGGAGGCGTATGCCGCACCCACGCTAAAGCCGCTGCCGATGTCATAGGTCGTAGAGAGACCCCAGCCGTCACCGTTCTCAAAGCGGGCATCGGAACCGTTACTACGGCTGGCGGTGCCTTCGTTACCGTTACCGGCACTTTCGTTGTTGCCCTGATACTGCACGGCAAATGCCAGGCCGTCGACCAGGCCAAACATGTTGTCGTTGCGGTAGGTTGCCACGCCGTTGGCGCGGTTAGTCATAAAGTTATCTGCTTTAGAGTAGCTGTCGCCACCGAACTCAGGCAGCATATCGGTCCAGGCTTCTACGTCGTACAGCACGCCGTAGTTGCGGCCATAGTCAAAGGAACCGGCATCGCCTGCTTTCAGGCCAGCAAAGGCCAGACGGGTCCAGCTCTGGTTGCCGCTGGTTTCGGTGTTGTTAGCCTGTACGTTGTATTCCCACTGGCCGTAACCTACCAGTTGGTCAGAGATCTGGGTTTCGCCTTTGAAGCCCATACGGACATAGGTCTGATCGCCATCAACGCTGCTGTTATCAGAGAAGTAGTGTAGCCCGTCGACTTTACCGTACAGATCGAGCTTATTACCATTCTGGTTATAAATTTCTGCTGCATGTGCTGCGCCCGCGGCTAATAAGGCCGGGACAATCATTGCCAATACTTTTCTTTTCATTATCCATGTCCTATGAATTATAGTTTATGTAAGTGGTTGTGAAATACCCGAATTACAATCCTGATACTAGCGATTAAGTTCATTTATTTTTAAAAAAATGATGTAAGCAAATGGTATTATTTATTGCCAAACGTTTCTTGAGTTATTATTATTTATGGTGTGAATGGATTGCATCTAACTTATTTTTATGGGTTATGTTTAATATATTTTTACTGTATATTTGATGGGCTTTTATTAATTTAGTAAATGGGTTTTGCAGGGGCAAAAAAAAGCTCAGCTTGAGAAGGCTGAGCAAAAGGGTGTCGAGAAGAGTGAGGGTAATACCTGAATTACATTTTGGATTAATAACGGCAAGAATAATCTCATAGCAACCTAAAAAAATCTGTCCTCTATTGGACTGAATGCTAAAATTATTACGCCCTTAAACAGAGGTTAATCGCAAAGAGGGGAGAGCATGGCAGATGTACACGACAGAGCCACGCGCAGCAAAAATATGCGTGCCATCGGTACCCGGGATACGGCGATTGAAAAACGGCTTGCCGCGCTGCTTACCGAGTGCGGGTTGGCGTTTCGCGTCCAGGATGCGGCACTTCCCGGCAGGCCCGATTTTGTCGTTGATGACTACCGCTGCGTGATCTTTACCCACGGCTGCTTCTGGCATCATCATGATTGCTATCTCTTTAAGGTACCGGCCACCCGTACTGAATTTTGGCTGGAGAAGATTGGCAAAAACGTCGAACGCGATAGGCGTGATTGCGCCCGGCTGCTGGCGGAGGGCTGGCGGGTGCTGGTTGTCTGGGAGTGCGCTATCCGGGGTAGGGCCAGGCTAAGCGATGCGGCGCTCAGCGAGCGGCTTGAAGAGTGGATCTGCAGCGGCGGATCGGCCGCGCAGATCGACACTCGTGGTATTCAGGCCAGTGGCCTGGTTACTTCTCTGCCTGACAGGGCGTAACGGTTGGCCGGGCAGGCAGCAGGTATTTACCCAGCGTCACCAGCACCACCGCCAGAATGATGATCCCCAGGGCCAGCCACTCAACAGGGGAGAGACTTTCGCCAGCAAATCCTGTTCCTAGCAGCACCGCCACGACAGGATTGACGTAGGCATAGCTGGTGGCCACCGCAGGCGACGTATTACGGATCAGGAACATATAGGCGTTAATGGCGATAATTGAACCGAAAATAGCGAGATAGCTAACGGCCAGTAGTCCAGACACCGTAGGCATAGCCGTAAGTCGTTCCCCGGTCAGTCCCGAGGCGGCCAGCAGCACCACGCCTGCGGCGAGCATCTCAATGGCACCGGCCATCATCCCACTGGGTAGCTCGATGCGCGAGCCAAGGACAGAGCCGAACGCCCAGCTCAGGGAGCCGATGAGGATCATGCCTGCCCCCCACGGATTGCCGCTCAGGTTACCGCCACTGTTAAGCAGAACAATGCCTGACAGGCCGATGGCGATGCCGAACCACTCCAGCTTGCGCGTGGCGATGCCAAAAAAATGGCTAAAGCAGAGGGTAAAGAGCGGAACGGTGGCTACTACCACGGCGGCAATGCCGGACGGGACATTCTGGTGCTCGGCAACCGTCACCATGCCGTTACCCACCGCCAGCAGCAGCACCCCAATGAGCGCCGCGTTGAGCAGCGGGCGCAAGGCGGGCAGGCGATGGCCAGTAATGAGTAAAAAAGCCAGCAGCAAGAGCCCGGCCGAGAAAAAGCGCACCCCGGCCATCATCAACGGCGGCCAGCTCTCGACGCCGATGCGAATCGCAAAGTAGGTGGAACCCCAAATAATATAGAGCGCAAAAAGCGCACCAATAAGCGGTAAAAGCTGCCTGAAACGCATACTCCCTCACGACAAAAATGAAATGACGCATAGAGTAAACGCCAAAACAATCAGACTGGCGAGCAATTATTTGTGCTTACAATGTTAAAGATTTGTTGACGTTAAGGATAAATTTACGCGATGGGCATTTATGCTCCATAATCTTTCTATTATCAGCAGTTATAGAAGGATGTGTATTTTGGCAGGAAGTAGTTTATTAACCTTACTGGACGATATTGCCACGTTGCTCGACGACATTTCACTGATGGGCAAACTGGCGGCCAAAAAGACCGCAGGCGTGCTGGGTGACGATCTCTCTCTCAACGCCCAGCAGGTTTCCGGCGTGCGGGCCAACCGCGAGCTGCCAGTGGTGTGGAGCGTGGCTAAAGGCTCACTGCTTAACAAGGTGATTCTGGTCCCGTTGGCGCTGCTGATCAGCGCCTTTATTCCGTGGGCCATTACACCGCTGCTGATGGTCGGCGGGGCGTTTCTCTGCTTTGAAGGGGTGGAGAAGGTGCTGCACAGCCTGCATGCACGCAAGCATAAAGAGGATCCCCAGCAGGCCCAGCAGCGGCTCAACGCCATCGCTAAGCAGGATCCTAAGCAGTACGAGCGCGATAAGGTTAAAGGGGCCATTCGCACCGACTTTATCCTCTCGGCAGAGATTGTCGCCATCACGCTGGGTATCGTGGCCGATGCGCCTCTGCTCAACCAGGTGCTGGTGCTGTCGGGCATCGCCGTGCTGGTGACTATCGGGGTCTATGGCCTGGTAGGGATCATCGTTAAGCTGGACGATATGGGGTACTGGCTGGTTGAACGGCCCGGTGCGCTGGCAAAAGCCTTCGGTAAAGTGCTGCTGGTGGTTGCGCCCTGGTTAATGAAAACGCTGTCGATCGTCGGCACGCTGGCGATGTTTCTGGTGGGCGGAGGCATTGTGGTTCACGGCATTGCGCCCCTGCATCATGCCATCGAGCATTTTGCCGCAGAGCAGGGCGCGGTAGTCGCCGCGACGTTGCCGACGCTGGCCAACCTGGTGCTCGGCTTTATTATTGGCCTGATTGTCGTTGGGCTGGTGAAAGGCATTTCGCGCCTGCGCGGAGCCGCTCACTAGTTCTCTGCTCTGGCCCGATATGAAGTCTGACGGCGGCGTGCCGATAATGTGGATTGTAATGACTGGATAACTTCAGCAACTATCATGGAGACGTCGTGCCACTCTCTACCGCTGCCGCAGGCTCATCACGGTTGAATAGCATTCGCAGGTATCTCGTACCCGCTCGGGTCGTTAATCTCTGTTTTGTGATTGTGCTGGTTAGCTCAACGCTGCTGACCTGGCGCGAGGTCGTGGTACTGGAGGATGCCTACGCGGCGACCCAGCGTAACACCCTCGATAAGGTCTCCAGCGCGCTCGATCGGCAGATGGAGATCGGCGTTAACGCGCTGCTCTTCTTTCGCAATGCGATGAGGGCAGCGGTGCAGACGCCGCTGGCCTCTGAAGTGCTGGAGAACGTGCAGGTTGAGTTTGCCCAACAGCGTCACCAGCCTTTCTGGCGTATCAGCGTTGATCAGCGGCGCACGCTGCCGATCACCGGCGTCTCTGATGCCTTTGTCGCCCGTCATCCTCTGCTGAGTCGGGACGATCCGCAGATGCATAATGAGATGACCGCCGCGCTGGAGGTTGGCTATATCATGCGTCTCGCCACGGCAATACCTGCGATGCCTAAACATGCCTGGTATGTTTCACGCGCTGGCTTTTTCCTCTCCTCGCAGCCCGCCGCCGTGTCGGCAGAGAGCGTGGCGCGTTATGAGAGCCTGCTGACACAGCCCTGGTTTACCGGGCAGTCTAACCACGCCAACCGTTTTCGCGGCGTGCGCTGGTTTACCTCTGAACAGCATGCTGGTCAGCAGGAGTCGCTCGTCACGGTTAGCGTGCCGCTGGACTATGCCCAATACTGGTATGGCGTGCTGGCGATTGACTACTCCTTCTCCTCGGTAAAACAGCTGCTGGAGGAGGCACTCAGGGATGAAGAGCAGGGTGAGTATCAGCTCTACAATAACGCGCTTGAACGTGTAGCGTCTTCCTTGCCTGCGGGCGTGCAGCCGCGTGCGTTTACCCAGGAGCAGCGGCAGAGGCTGATACAGGCCATCGCGCAAAGCAATAGCGGCAGCCTGCGTCTCGGGCCAACCTTTGTCGTCTGGCAGAAGCTTGATCACTTCGATGGGCTGCTGCTGCGCATCCATACCCTGCGCGAAGGCTTACAGGGGGATTTTGGCACTATCACCATTGCATTGGCGCTGCTGTGGCTGCTCTTTACCGCTATGCTGCTCAGCTCGTGGGTGGTTATCCGCCGCATGGTAAACAATATGTATGCGATGCAGCACTCACTGCAGTGGCAGGCATGGCACGATCCCTTAACACGCCTGCTCAATCGCGGCGCACTATTTGAGCGGGCAAAAGCGCTGGCTGAGCAGTGCCAGCTCCAGCAACGACCGTTCTCGGTGATCCAGCTCGATCTCGATCATTTTAAAAGCGTTAACGATCGCTACGGCCATCAGGCGGGGGATTTAGTTCTGACCCAGGCCGCGCGTCTGATCGGCGGCTCTATTCAGGGTGAAGATCTGGCTGGCCGCGTCGGCGGGGAGGAGTTCTGTATTGTTCTGCCGGGAAGCACGCTGCTGCAGGCGCAGCGCGTTGCGGAGCGAATACGGGAGCGTATCAGCCGTAAAGAGATCCTCGTTCACAATAGTCAGACGGTGCGCATTAGCGCCTCGCTGGGCGTCAGCAGCGCTGAGCCGAGCGAGAGTTATGTCTTCGAATATCTACAGATGGTGGCAGATAGACGGCTCTATCTGGCCAAGCGGGGTGGACGCAACCGTGTTTGCGCTGAAGAGCCTGCTCAGGAAGAGCCAAACAGATGATCCAGACCTTCCCGCCAGCCAGCGGGGCCGGTCTGGGTGGTTCGATAGACCCGGGATGGCTCATCGTGGCGTAGCGTCACGCCGTCACGATTAAATCCTTTCACGACGATGGCAAAATCGACGTTGTCCAACATTGGGGCATCGTTAGGACCATCCCCCAAGCCGAGCGTCGTATACTGCTTGCCTTCGTGCTCGCAGTACTGGCGTGTCAGCCAGTTCACCGCCTGATCCTTACCACCGCGTTGGTCAATGACGTGCCAGTAGCGCGCCCCTTGAACAAGGCGCAGGCCAAAGCGGGTCAGGTCGGCCTCAAATTTGGCCAGCCGCTCGTCGCTCTCGCGCCAGATCAGCGTCTCCGAGGCTTCATGCAGGCGGGCCAGGCTCGCCTGGGCAGGCGTATAACCGGTTAATTCAACCAGAACGGGAACCTCAAGATCGCTAAAGGTGGTGAATTTGTAGCCCTCATTTTCCCGCAGCGGCGTCAGGACGGTCATAATCTGATCGTGGCTCACGCCGTTAATCATTCGCGGGGCGTTTTTATGCGCCTCCCAGCGCGTATCGAGCTGGATAACTGCACCGTTCTCGGCAATAAACGGCTGACCCTGTAATCCAACCATTTTCTGGATCGCCAGGGTCTCAGCCGCCGTCATGCTGCTGCACAGGATAACGGGTATCTCACGCTGGCGCAGGCGGGTCAGCCAGGCCTCAGCGGGCTGCCACTCATGGGTATGACTATCAAGCAACGTACCGTCGATATCAGTAAATACCAGCAGCGTATCGTTAAGGCCGGGCATGGTCAGCTCCTTTGCTAGCGCAACGGGATGGTAAGAAAAGTCTCAAATTAATAAACATGCACTGCAAATACCAGATTTCAATAGCCCGCTAAAGGCGATGCCGTCTGGCTTCTCATGCATTAGTCGTAAAACAGTTAAGCAAAATAATAATTAGGTTGATGAATATTATCTTGTCCCGCAAATAATTTGCATATACATTCATATCCGCATCAGATTTCCTGGTGTAACGAATTTTCAAGTGCTTCTTGCAAACGCAAGCTTTATCCCGGTCTCCCCAGACCGGGATTTTTTCTTTTTAGCGGTTCAGCTCTGCCACGCTGCTGTCGTGAATATCCATCTCCCAGGCGTTGGCTACGGTCCGCTCTTCGCTATGCTGCATAGAAATCGTGGCGTTTTGCTCAGGGCTGCTGCCATCTATTGAGGCCAGTAGCGCCTCCACTTCAGCGTCGTTCAACGTTTTCTCATGGCTGGTTTTCATACGCGTGACTCCACAGGCCGTTTCCTTAAGTATAGACGGTAGAGAAAAGCAGCAATCACCACGCAGGCGCTGTCAGCGCGCGTGTTTTGTTCTACACTGGCAAAACTACGACAGGAGGAAAACAATGAAGGTTAACGATCGGGTTACAGTTAAAACGGACGGGGGACCACGACGCCCGGGTGTCGTACTCGCGATTGAAGAGTTTAATGAAGGGACAATGTATCTGGTTTCGCTTGAAGATTACCCGCTCGGCATCTGGTTTTTTAATGAAAAAGGGCATCCGGACGGGGTATTCGTGGAGATGCAGGAGTAACGTTGTCACCACCCTCATGCCCGGGAGGGTAAGTGCCTGCTTGCCCTCTTAACGCATATTCACGAAGATGCCGCTGGTGACGTAATCCGTCAGGCGTACGACGTGGTAGATCACTTGCTTATTATGCGTTTTTATTTTTCTTTTAATATTTCCCTTATGTGATGATACCGTTTTGGCTTTAATATTCATTTGATCGGAGATCTGAATCGTTCCCTGTCCCGACATCCACATTCGTAGCATACTGGATTCAGTACGGCTTAACGATAGTGTAGGGAGGTTAATCCCTTTTTGGCCCTTCGCCTCTTTATTCAGATAGTCTGCGAGAAACTCATCCAGCGATTCAGGTTTAATCGATTTAGAACTAATTAATAAGTTTTTGCGCACCAGCAGGTATTCATCAAAATGGATATTCGCTATGGCCATAAAGACAATAAACAACGTCTTTGGATGCTGATTAATGATTTGCTTAATATGCTGACTCTGTTCGAGATCGTGGATGAAGCAGTCTTCATTAATAAACACCACCGCAGGCCGCCAGGCCTCGCATGCAGAACCGAGCTCGCTGACGCTGGATACGTCTTTGATATCTCGTTTTTTTACCCCTCGACTTGCCAGATATCCGGTTAATCCCAACCGGGTATAGCTGCATAAATCCATAATAATCGTTGACATGGCATACCCTCACTCAATGCGTAACGATAATTCACCACCTGCCTGAGAGCCTCATAACAGTAAAACGGATGAAAATATTCTGAAAACCTATGAGCAGGACAGGACTTTCAGGCGAACACACTATCCCGTAAAGTTAGGTATAATTTGCCAGGAAACATCTTAAAGTAAAGTAAACTTTCGGATCTGTGATAATCATAAAAACAAATAAACCGCGCCCCGTATATCCTGGCGGGTATTAGTGAAATTCCTTTTTAGGAATATCCTCAATAAAATCCCTGCAAAAATTAGGGGCTGAACGCCTGGGGCAATTCGCTAATGATATCCGCCAGCAGGTTAAAGATTTCGCTAAACAGGTGTTCACAGAAGGGAGCAATGAGCGGCATCAGGGCCGCCATCAGGACGATACCCACGCCCAGGGTGATCGGGAAACCCACCGAGAAGATAGAGAGCTGGGGAGCCATTCGGTTTAGCAGCCCAAGGGAGAGGTTAAGCGTCAGCAGCAGGGTAATGACCGGCAGCGCCAGCATCAGGCCGTTAAGGAATATCAGTCCCCCTGCACGGGTTAGCGCCAGGAAGGCGTTGCTGTTCACCGGATCGCCACCGATAGGCAGGGTATGGAACGTATCTACCAGCATCGAAATTAGCCACAGATGGCCGTTAAAGGTCAGAAACAGCAGCAGAGCCAGCATATCCATAAAGCGCGCCAGCACGGGCATGTTGAGATTGCTGCCGGGATCGAAGAAGGTGGCAAAGGAGAGGCCCATCTGCAGCCCAATCAGCTCCCCAGCGGTGCGTATAGCAGCAAAGGCGAACTGCATGGTAAAGCCCAGCGCAATGCCAATGAGGATCTGCTGCAGCGCCAGCCACAGGGCGTCGCCGGAGAAGATCGGTACGTTGGTCGCGGGCAGGGAGGGGGCAATGACGATGGTAATAATAAAACCCAGCCCGAGCTTGACCCGTTTGGGAACGCTACGCTCGCTGAGGATCGGCGCGGTTGAGATCAGGGCCAGCACGCGCAGCAGCGGCCAAAAATAGAGGCTCAGCCACTGGAGCCACTGATCGCTGGTTACCGACACCATAAGGGTTACTTATCCAATAATATAAGGAATATTGCTGAACAGCGAACGCATATAGTCCAGCAGCAGGTTAAGCATCCACGGGCCGGCAACGATAATAGCGACGAATACGGCGATAATTTTAGGGATAAACGACAGCGTCATCTCGTTAATCTGCGTGGCGGCCTGGAGAATACTGATCACCAGACCGGTTACCAGAGCAACCAGCAGCAGGGGGGCGGCCACCATCAGGGCGATCTTCATCGCCTCGGTGCCCATCATCATGACCGATTCTGGTGTCATTTCCGCGATCCTTAACTGTAAAAGCTCTGCGCCAGCGAGCCGACCAGCAGCTGCCAGCCATCCACCAGCACGAACAGCATCAGCTTAAACGGCAGGGCGATGGTGGCGGGAGGAACCATCATCATCCCCAGCGCCATCAGCACACTGGCAATCACCAGGTCAATGATCAAGAACGGAATAAAGATAGTAAAGCCAATCTGAAACGCCGTCTTCAGCTCGCTGGTGACGTAGGCCGGGAGCAGAATACGCATCGGTACCGCTTCCGGTCCTGGCAGCGGTCCGCTGTTCGCCAGGCGGGCAAACAGAGCCAGGTCGGCCTCCCGCGTCTGGCGCATCATGAACTCTCTCAGCGGCTGCGCGCCTTTCTCCAGCGCCACGTCGATAGAGATTTTGCTTTCGCTAAACGGCTGGTAGGCCTCGGTGTAAATCTTATCGATCACCGGGGACATAATAAAAAAGGTCAGGAACAGCGCGAGGCCAAGCAGCACCTGGTTAGGCGGCGCAGAGGGCGTGCCCAGCGCGTTACGCAGCAGGCCAAAAACGATGATGATGCGGGTAAAGCTGGTCATCATCAGCAGAATAGCGGGCAGGAAGGTCAGCGAGGTGATAAACACCAGGGTCTGCACCGGCAGGGACCAGCTTTGGCCACCGTTGGCCAGCGGCTGGCTGACTAATCCGGGAAGCTGGGCAAAGGCGCTGGGCGCAACCAGCACTAAGCCAGCCAGCGCAAGAGGTAACAAACGGCGCATCAGTATCTCCCGGAACGCTTAATCAAATTCTTTAACACGGCCTGGAAATCCGGAGTGTTCTCTTTCGGCACGTCGCTGACTGGCGGCGCAGGGGGAAGCGTGTGCAGCAGGCTGATTTGTGACGGTGTCACACCCAGCACCAGCCGCGCATCGTCGACGTCAACGATAATCACCCGCTCGCGCGGGCCAACGGTCGTGCTGGCGCTCACCTTCAGGCCACGGGCGCTGGCAGTTTTACCGCCAAAGCCCATCCGCTTCGCCAGCCAGGCTGCCGCAAGGATCAGGGCAATAATGCCCAGCAGCGCGCCGCTGACCTGCACCAGCGGAGATCCGGATACGGCAGCGGGCTGGACAACGGTAGCCTGGGTTTTCATGCTTAGCGGCTCAGACGACGCATACGCTCGGACGGCGTGATGATATCGGTAATACGTACGCCGTACTTATCGGCAACCACCACGACTTCACCCTGGGCAATCAGATAGCCGTTGATCAGAATGTCCAGCGGCTCACCGGCGAGACCGTCCAGCGCTACCACCGACCCCTGGGTCAGACGCAGCAGCTCTTTAATGGTCATGCGGGTCCGGCCCAGCTCAACGGTCAGCTTTACCGGGATATCCATAATCAGGTCGATATCCTGCAGGGTGCCGCTTACGTCACCGCCGCCAAACTGCTGAAACACCGAGTCGGTGGTGCTTTTGCTGCTGGTAGTGGTTTTTTGTTCGTTCAACGCGTCAGCCCACAGATCGTCCATTGCCATGCTGTTCTCATCGGACGGATTGTTCATATCACTCATTTGGGCTGTTCCTCATTCAGCGAATTCAAAATCGGGTTGATCAAATGTTCAACGCGCAGGGCATACTGGCCGTTGATGGTGCCGTACTGGCTGGTGAGCACCGGGACACCGTCTACGTGGGCGATGATGCGATCGGGTTTTTCGATCGGCAGAACGTCGCCGGGTTGTAGCTTCAGGATCTGCGACAGGCGCAGCGGGACATCGCCGAAATTGGCAATCAGCTCCAGCTCCGAGTGCTGCACCTGGCGAACCAGGTTATCGCGCCAGTTCTGATCCTCGTTGCGGGAGTTCTCCAGCGGCGGGTTAACCAGCGTCTCGCGCAGCGGCTCAATCATGCTGAAGGGCAGACAGATATTAAACTCGCCGGTCAGGTTACCAATCTCCACGTGGAAAGGGGTATTGACGACGATATCGTTCGGCGAGGTGGTGATGTTGGTAAACTTCACCTGCATCTCCGAACGGACATACTCAACGTCCAGGGGGTGGATCGCCTTCCATGCGTCGCTGTAGCCTTCCAGCGCCAGCTTCAGCATGCGGTTGATCACCCGCTGCTCGGTATGGGTAAATTCGCGTCCCTCCACCTTGGTCGGGAAGCGGCCATCGCCGCCGAACAGGTTATCCACGGCAATGAATACCAGGCTTGGCGAGAAGACAAACAGCCCGGTGCCACGCAGCGGCTTCAGGTGGATCAGGTTAAGGTTGGTCGGCACCGGTAGGTTACGCGCGAACTCATGATAGGGCTGAATGCGGATCGCCCCCACGGTAATGTCCGGGCTGCGGCGCAGCAGGTTAAACAGTCCCATACGGAACTGGCGCGCGAAACGTTCGTTAATAATCTCCAGCGCCTGCAGGCGTTCACGCACCACGCGGCGCTGGGTATTGGGATCGTAAGGACGAATATCACTCTCGCCGCCTTTGCCGGGCTGCGGAGCATCGCTCTGTTCGCTGTCGCCGTTCAGCAGCGCATCGATTTCGGCCTGTGAAAGAATGCTATCGCCCATGTCTTTACCGCAAAATGAAAGCTGTATAGAGAACGTCAGTCACTTCCTGCTTTGGCTGGCCAGGGACTAACGGCGGAGAGAGCGTCTCTTTAATGGCGGTCACTAGCTGGCGCTTGCCTTCGTCGCTCGCCAGCTGCGTGGCATCCTGACGGGAGAAGAGCAGCAGCAGGCGGCTACGCACTTCCGGCAGGTACTCGCTCAGGCGAGCACGCGTGGCTTCGTCCTTCAGGCGCAGGGTAATGCCGACGTAAAAGACGCGATCGGCTTCGCCCAGGTTAACGGTAAAGGTATCCAGCGCGAAAAAGACCGGGGCGGGCGGCGGCGGCGCTTCGGCTTTCACCTCTTCACCTGGCTGCTGGTGCATGCGCCAGTAGCTATAGCCGGCGGTGGCGCACGCGGCGAGCGTGATCAAAACCAACAGCGGGATCCAGATTGAGCGTTTCTTCTTTTTGCTAATTGCGGCGTCAGTCATCTGTTACGTGCTTCCTGTTTCGGTACTGCTTATAGGCTGATTATCCCGTGTCCTGCGTCCGTCAAAGGGCGGAAAAGACGGGGATAATCATGCTACCTTTTGCGTTTAGGCAAAGATGTCTACCGCACCGTTGCCGCGAGCGAGTGATTGCAGGCTCGCTGGAGCGATCAATCCATCCTCTTCGTCAGCGGCAAACGTGCCGCCGTGGCCGGAGCGCGAGGCCTGTTGCTGCTGGGAAAACGACTGCTGCTGTCCAGCGGAGCTTTCGCTGCTGATGCTGCTCTGGCCAAGCTGAATGCCGTTTTCTGCCAGCTGGGTGCGCAGCACCGGCAGCGCGGCTTCCAGCGCGGCACGCACGTGGCTGTGCTGGGAGACCATCTGTAGCTGGGCCTGGTTGTCGTCAATCTTCAGGCTAATCTGCACCTGACCTAAATCTTCCGGATGCAGGCGCAGCTCGGCGCTCTGCTGGCCCTGCTTAGTAAACAGGGTGATATTCTGGCTGATGGTCTGCTGCCACTCGCTGCTGCCGAGTGGGGCGCTAATTACCGGGGCAGCAACCGGGGCGCTGGCCTGGGCCGGGGCGGCGGTGGTCACCGCAGGGGCGACGCTGACGCTGGTATTCACTGCCTGCACGGCGGTCTCCGGGGCGCTTTTCAGCGGCGCGGCGGTGGTCAGCTGGCTGGTTTGCGCGTTGCCGTCAACGACAGCGGCAAAGCGCTCGCCTTCAGTGTCATCCTGTGCCGCCGGAGCTAACACAGGCTCACGGGTGAGAGAGGCGAGATCCGGGCCGCGGCCAGCGGGAGCGGTCACCGACGAGGCGGACGCTGCGGTGTCGCTCTTCGGCACGGCGGCGGTGGCCGTTTGCTGATGCGGCAGCATCGCCAGCAGCGCGCTCAGCCCGGCCAGCTCCTCTTCGCTGAGATCGCTGCTCGTGTCGTCATCTGCGGCAGCGGCAGTTGCGGTCGGCTGTGCCTGAGTCGCAGCCGCGGGCGAGGCGATCCCCTTCAAGCCGCCGGTCAGGCTGGCTAAAATAGCCTGCGCTTCGCTCTGTAACGGCGCGCTGGTCTGGGTGACATCTTCCGTTTCGCTCGCTTTAGCAGCCGTTGCAGGCGCATTGCCCGCTGGCGTCCGGGTGAGCAGGGCGGCCAGCTGTTGCGCCGGGGAGCGGGTATCGGTCTCATCCGCGCCGCCTTTTAGCAGGCTCTGCTGTAGCGTTGTCCCTGCCGCGCGCAGATCGTTAAGCGTAAGGGGGGCCTCCTCACCTGACGTCTGGGTGCCGGTTAGCGCGCCCGACAGCAGGGCAAGAAAGTCTTCTGCGCCCGTCGCTGCTTTACCTGTTTGCAGGCCGCTGGCGGTATCGGCATCGGTGACAAGCAGTTTTGGCAAAGTGATCACTCTGGTTTCCTCATTGAAGCGCGCTGGGCGAACTCATCCATTTTTTTCTGATCGAGGCGGTTCTCTGCCAGCAGGGCGGCGCTGGTTTGCCGATCCTGCAGGGTTTGCCACGCCTGCAAACGTTGTTTCTTCTCTCGCCAGGCGTTCAGCGCCTGTTCGACTTTCGTGGTCCACTGCATCAGCTGCTGGCGGTGCTGCTCGATGGCTTTCTCCAGCGTGGAGATAAACTGCTGGTAGTTTTGCCAGCGCTGGCTGCCAATGCCCTGGGTCATATCCGTGTTGAGGTTATTGCGATACTCATTCTGATAGTCCATCAGCATCTTGAGCTGCTCTTCCGCCTGCTGACATCCCCGGCGCATCTCGCCGAGGCGTATTGCTGCGTCATCCACCGCTTTTTCAGCCAGATCCTTTAGCGTCGTTAATGCGCTATTCTGCGTCACGATCGTCGCCCTCCCACTCTTCTGTTACACCGTCGGGAAAATAAGCTCTAAGCCCTGGATGGACTCTTCCCATCCGGCGCGTTCAAAAATACCCTGCTGCAAATAGGCTTCCAGCTGCGGCCACAGGGCGATGGCTTTATCCAGCATCGGATCGCTGCCCCGGGCATAGGCGCCCACGCTGACCAGATCGCGGTTGCGCTGGAAGCTGGAGAGCAGCTGTTTGAAATGTCTGACCCTGGCGTAGTGCTGCTCGCTGATTAACGCGGTCATGGCACGGCTGATAGAGGCCTCGATATCGATAGCCGGATAGTGGCCCGCTTCCGCCAGCCGACGCGACAGCACAATGTGACCGTCAAGAATGGCGCGGGCGGAGTCGGCGATAGGATCCTGCTGGTCATCCCCTTCGGTCAGCACGGTATAGAAGGCGGTTATCGATCCGCCGCCGTGGGTGCCGTTACCGGCGCGCTCTACCAGCGCTGGCAGTTTGGCAAATACCGAGGGCGGGTAACCCTTGGTCGCCGGCGGCTCGCCAATCGCCAGGGCGATTTCACGCTGCGCCATCGCGTAGCGGGTCAGGGAGTCCATAATCAGCAGCACGTGCTGGCCGCGATCGCGGAAATCTTCCGCAATGCGCGTGGCGTAGGCCGCACCCTGCATACGCAGCAGCGGCGAGACATCCGCCGGGGCGGCGATCACCACCGAGCGGGCGCGACCCTCTGCGCCAAGGATATTCTCGATAAAATCTTTTACTTCACGGCCACGTTCACCAATCAGTCCGACGACAATCACGTCGGCCTGGGTGTAGCGCGCCATCATGCCCAGCAGCACGCTCTTTCCGACGCCGGAACCGGCAAACAGACCCATACGCTGGCCGCGGCCGACGGTTAACAGGGCGTTGATCGGCCGCACGCCGGTATCCAGCACATGCTCAATAGGGGTACGCTGCAACGGGTTGAACGGCTGGGTGATCAGCGCCCCGGTTTCAGTGGTATCAGGGGAGGGCAGGCCATCCAGCGGTTTGCCCGCGCCGTCCAGCACCCGGCCCAGCAGCGCCGGACCTAACGGCAGCTGTTTTCCGCTGTGCAAGCCGTCGCCGGTGGCGCTGCGGGCATAGACGCGCGCGCCGGGCAGAATGCCTTCTACCTCTTCAAGCGGCATCAGGAAGAGGCGCTGGCCGTTGAAGCCCACCACTTCGCTCTCTACTTCCCGGGTCTCGCCGCTCTCCTGGCGCTCTATAACGCAGGTTGCCCCCAGCGGCAGCTGCAGGCCGGTCGCCTCCAGTACCAGCCCGGTGGCGCGGGTTAGCCGCCCGTAGCGGCGTACCGCGGGCAGCTGCGCCATTTTGTTCTCAAAGTTGTCTAGCGTGGTGAGCCAGCGGGTCAGGCGCGCAGTCATTAGATCACTCCCGGCGCGGCCAGGCGACACAGTTCCTGCCAGCGGGTAGCGACGCTGGCATCCAGATCGCCCTCGTCAGCGGAGACTTTGCACCCGCCCGGGTGGAGGGTTGGATCGCCGCGCAGACGCCAGCCGTGCAGACTCAGCGTCGCGCCCACCATATCTTCCACACGCTGAAGATCGTCCGGATGGACGCGCAGCTGTGGCTTGCCGTTAAACAGCGGCTCCTGCTGAAGCAGCTGCTGGATCTGTTTAATCAGGGCGGTGTTATCCACGCTCGGCGTCTGGCCAATGATCTGGCGCGCCGCCTCCAGCGCCATCTGCATCAGACGAGAGGCGATCACGCTGTCCAGCGCGTCGAGACTGTACTGGAACTCGCTCGCCAGCTGCTGCATTCGGGCATGGATCGGCGCCTGCTGCTGCTGGGCCTGGGCGAGACCCTGCTCAAGGCCTTTGGCCAGCCCCTCCTGATACCCCTGGCTGTGACCAGCCTGCCGGCCTTCGGCAAGACCGGCGCTGTACCCCTGCTCGTGGGCCTGGATCTGCAGCTGCGCCAGCTGCTGCTGTTGCTTCTGCTCGTCGGTTAAAACGATCTCTTCGCTCTCCTGCGGGGCATCATCGCTATCGCTTTGCGCCACCGCCGGAACGAACTCGCTCACCGGCATCGCCAGATCTTCCGGCGTCCAGATTTTCCACGGCAGTTCGTTAGACATAGGTATCCTCGCCGCTGCCGATTACCATCTCGCCGGTCTCTGCCAGACGACGGACGATAAGCAGGATCGCTTTCTGCTCGTTCTCCACCTGGGAGAGACGCACCGGCCCACGGTTGGCAAGGTCGTCGCGCAGGATATCTGCCGCACGCTGAGACATGTTGCGCAGGAACTTCTCGCGCAGCGGCTGTTCGGAGCCTTTGAGCGCGATAAGCAGGGATTCGGAATCCACTTCCTGCAGCAGGCGCTGGATGCTGCGGTCGTCCACCTCGGAGAGGTTTTCGAACAGGAACATCTCGTCGATAATTTTCTGTGCCAGCTCGCCGTCGAATTCGCGCACCGCGGTAATAACGGCCTCTTCCTGCTGGGTCTTCATCAGGTTGATGATCTCTGCCGCCGTTCTTACGCCGCCCATTTTGCTGCGCTTGAGGTTCTGGCCGTCGAGCAGGCTGTTGAGCACTTCGGTCAGCTCCGCCAGCGCCGCCGGCTGGACACCGCCGAAGGTGGCGATACGCAGCATGACGTCATGACGCAGACGCTCATCGAAGAGGGCGAGAATATCCGCCGCCTGGCCGCGTTTAAGATGCACAAGGATGGTGGCGATAATCTGCGGATGCTCGTCGCGGATAAGATCGGCAGCGGTCTGCGGCTCCATAAAGTTGAGCGTCTCGATACCGCTGGAGGTATCGCGCGTCTCGAGAATATCTTCCAGCAGGCTGGCTGCACGCTCTTCGCCAAGCGCTTTCACCAGCACCGAACGCAGGTAGTCGTTGGCGTTGATATTGAGCGCGGCGAACTGCTCTGCCTCCTGCTCAAACTCCTGCAGAACGTCGGTCAGCTGCTTGTTGGAGATCTGGCGCACGCCGGCCATCGCGGTACTCAGGTGCTGAACCTCGCGCTGGGAGAGGTGCTTGAACACCTCTGCCGCGCGGTCTTCGCCAATGGTCATCAGCAGGATGACGCTCTTTTCCGTTCCGGTAAGGTTACTCATTCTCTTCACCACTCATCCACTGGCGGATGACCAGCGCCACAACGCGCGGATCGTTATCTGACATTTCGCGAATACGCTGGCTCATCACCTCGGCGCTCAGACGCTGGTTAGCGCGGCGCTGCTGCGTCTGCTCATCTTTGCTGAGGCGAACCTCCACCGCTTCCTCTTCCGGCATCTGACGGGTCTGCGCATTCTCGAGCAGCGCTTTGCGCTCCTCTTCGCGACGTACCAGCTGCGGACGGACGGCCTTACGCCACAGGATCCAGGCAACAATCAGCACCAGCAGCCAGCGACCGGCGGTCATCAGCTGATCGATAAAGGCCTGCTGTTGCCAGAACGGCAGCTCGCCTGCGCTCTCATCGGTGGCGTTGAACTGGGAGTTCACCACGTTGAGGGTATCGCCGCGCTGCTGGGAGTAGCCCATCGCTTCGCGGGTCAGGTCTTCAATCTGCTTCAGCTGATCGGCATTCAACGGCAGCGGTTTGCCATCGGCCAGAGTGCGATAGTTCACCACCACGGCAACGGAGAGGCGCTGCACATCACCCACGTTCATTTTGGTGTGGCGAATGGTGCGATCGACTTCATAGTTAGTGGTTTCGTTGCGCTGCGTGTTACGCGGACCGGCGCTGTTTGCCGTGCTGGTCGTTGTCTGCTGCGCATTCTGGTTCTGCTGGCCGTTCTGCGGCGCATTCGCGGTGATCGGCGCATTATTGGCTGGCGCAGGCTGGTTAGAGAGCGCGCCCGGCACGCCGCCCGGATAGGGGCCGCCCACCTGCTCGCTTTCGTTCAGCTGGCGGGAGCGCATCACGGCTTCGGACGGATTGCCGTTCGGATGATACTGCTCTTCGGTCTGCTCTTTATTATCAAAGTCGATCTGGGCGTTAACCTGTGCATGGACGTTGCCATTCCCGACGATAGGGGAGAGGATCGCCTCAATGCGGCGCTGCACGCGGCCTTCGACGTCGGCGGCATACTTCAGCTGGGCATCGTTGAGATCGCGACCGCTGGTATTGGACTGGGTCAGCAGGCGACCGCTCTGGTCGACCAGGGTAACGTTCCCTGGCGGCAGGCCCGCAACGGCGCTGGAAACCAAATGAACCACGGCGCTGATCTGGCCTTCGTCCATTGCGCGGCCCGGAGCGAGGTTGACGGTAACGGAGGCCGACGGGGATTTTTGTTCGCGCACGAATAGCGACGGCTTAGGCATGGCGAGGTGAACACGGGCTGATTTCACCGGCCCGAGGGTTTCGATAGTCCGGGCCAGTTCGCCCTCCAGCGCACGCTGGTAGTTGACCTGTTCGCTAAACTGGCTGATACCAAACTTCTCCTGGTCCAGCAGCTCAAAGCCCACCGCGCCGCCTTTCGGCAGCCCCAGCTGGGCCAGGCGCAGGCGCAGCTCATGCACCTTATCCGCTGGCACTTCAATCGCGCCACCGGTTTCCGAGAAGCGGTAGGGAATATTCATCTGCGTCAGCTGGGTCACAATCGCGCCGCCGTCCTGGTCGGAGACGTTGCTATAGAGGACGCGATAGTCCGGCTGTTTCGCCCACAGCACCATAGCAACGATGATAGCGATGGCGGCGGCACCAGCGATAAGCAGGGGAATTCTGGGATTCGCGCGCAGGCGGTTCATCCACTCGAGAGATTTATTCTGTGATGCGGTTGCTGTCGCACTCATTGCACACCTCGTAACTCTGGGTGGACGGCATTATTCGTGTAATGAAGCAAAACGGACTCCCGGGTCGGCAAACACGACAAAAGTTCCATGTTGATGGCCGTGCCATTATTTGATGATTCGCGATTTTCTATGGGTCAAATAACCTGGTTTTTTGTCGCTATTTACCGCCATCATCTTATTGACAAGCTGGTAATCTCGTCGCCAGTCAAATCATGTAGGGGTAAAATCATGTCCATTCAGGGGATTGAAGGCGTCATCAGCCAGCTGCAGGCCACGGCCGGCGTGGCAAAAAACCAGAGCGTTGATGCCGAGTCCACCGTTAGCTTCGCAGGCCAGCTGCACGCCGCACTGGATCGCATCAGCGATACGCAGAACGCCGCGCGCACCCAGGCTGAAAAATTCACCCTCGGCGAGCCGGGCGTTGCCCTGAACGACGTGATGACCGATCTGCAGAAGTCATCCGTGTCGCTGCAGATGGGGATCCAGGTGCGTAACAAGCTGGTGTCGGCGTATCAGGATGTGATGGCGATGCAGGTGTAGGCTGCTTAAGGTATTACCAGATTAATATAACTAAAAAGAACCAATGGGACATGGGTGGGGCAAACTCAGATAATTTCTGGCTCAGAATGGCAATCTGTTCTTGGTTAATATCCGACATCCATTTCTCATAAACCTTATAAACCTTATAAACCGTCTCAGCATAAGCATGTACTATTTACGTGGCGATGAAGTTAGGGTTGGCCCCAGCTGACACATTCCATCATGCGTATCACTAAAGTTAGTAGGATTTTCCTTAGGTTGTTGATTTGCACCGTTACATCTTGTAATGATTGTTGCGCCTTAATTAACAACAACCTAACTATGAAAACCTTAAAAGTGATCAGCAGCTTTTTGCTGTTGTTTTCTGCACACAGCAACGCAGCCTGGCAGGAGCGTGAGCTCAACACCTGGTATGAGAAAGATCGGGTTTTATATGACATCACGCAAACTGTTGACGACAATCCTGTGATGATAAGCATTGCTCAGGCTGGCTATAAAACAGCCAATCTTACTATTTCGTATATGTCTAATGGAGGATGTTCAAAAACTAACCCGCCGCTAAGAATAAACAACACCATAGTGCCTGCTGCTTATAAGTGTGTACCGGTGGATAATAATAAAATTGAGCATTACATTGTCGATGACGCTGATAAGGTTAATGCTTTAGTCAGACACCTGAAGTCAGACTTTACGGCTGTCATTCAGAAGGACATTAAAATCTGGGCGGCTAATATCAAGTCGCCCAAGTATGGAATGGCCCCGAAGTTCTGACGAGCTGGTGAACCTAAACCGCCTACGGGTGGTTTTATTATTCTCACATGAGATGCTCAATCAAAATACTGTAAAGCACTTCAGAATTCCTGCTCGTTGCTAACATTACTCTCCTAATTTATGAACGTTTATAACGTCTGACTTCAATTGTTCGAGAGGGATACAGTCGTACAAATCAAAATACAGACCGTGATCGCGAAATCTACTGCAAACCATGTAAATATTCATGCTGACATCAAGGTCTTTAAGCCATTGCATATCCTCTGATTTCAGCTTATTTGGGCGAAAGGAGAACCAAAACCCGGCCTCTTTACTAATTGCATAGCATTCCGCGTCGTTGCTGTACTGAATGTGATCACCTGTCATTAAAAATTTTATCTAGCCTCGGCGTATGCGCATTTTATGCGATAACGACCAGTATAACGGGCAAATTTGTAAGATCTACATCATGATGAATTCAATTAAAGCAGCAGACGTCACCTTTAGGTTCCCGACTGGGTGTCGATGAATATAAAATTGTAGGCTCCGCTGCGCTTGTTAAATCAGGTTGACGGCTTTCTCTGATAGTCAGAACTTCCCTAAATCACGCTTACGTCAGCCGCTTGCCCTGACCTCTGCTACACTTTCAGAGTCTTAACTTAACGGTAAGGAGCTGAAAATGGGTCTATTCAATTTTGTAAAAGAAGCAGGCGAAAAGCTGTGGGACGCCGTGTCCGGGCATGACGACAAGGATGAGCAGGCGAAAAAGGTGCAAGAGCATCTAAGCAAAACCGGGATCCCAGATGCCGATAAGGTGAACGTGCAGGTTGCCGACGGTCAGGCTACCGTAACGGGTGAAGGCCTGAGCCAGGAAGCCAAAGAGAAGATTCTGGTGGCGGTAGGTAACATCTCCGGTATTGCCAGCGTAGCCGACAACGTTAAGGCCACTGCTGCTACCGATACGCCTGCTAAAGAGAGCCAGTTCTATACGGTGAAATCCGGTGATACCCTGAGCGCTATCTCTAAACAGGTATACGGCGACGCTAACCAGTACAATAAGATCTTTGAAGCGAACAAACCGATGCTGAAAAGCCCGGAAAAAATCTATCCGGGCCAGGTGCTGCGTATTCCGCAGTAAAATAGCGTTCGTAGCTGTGCAGGTCGGGCCAGGCATCAGTCGCCGCCCGACATGACTGCACTCGCCGGGTGGCGCTGCGCTTACCCGGCCTACGATCGGCTCTCACCGCTCTACTTCTGAATTAAATAACGAATCGTTGGCCCATCCTGCTGGATACCCAGCACGGTATAGCCATGATTGCGCGCGTCCAACGGAATGTTATTAATCGATTGCGGGCAGTCGCTTACCACCTCTAATATCTCACCCTTTTTCAACTGCGGCATTGCCTCCAGCGTGGCAACGGCAGGGTAGGGACAAGGTTCGCCTACCATATCCAGGCGATAATCCGGAACACTCGTCTTCATACTGCTTCCTTAACCGCCAGCGTGGCGGCGCGTTTGAAGAAATGTTTCTCCCACGCCACGACCAGCAGCAGGGCGGCAAGCAGCAGGCCGTAGGTGACCAGTAATCCTCCGAGCGGACCGAAGGTGTTCAACAGATTCACCTTATCCCAGCGGGTGGCCAGCGACGGGGCCAGATCGTCCCAGAAATAGGCCAGCAGCGTCGAGCCGATGACGTTACCCAGTCCCACCCACCAGTAGTGCACCTGGCCCTCAACGGCGCGGTACATCCAGCCGGTTTCACACCCGCCCGCCAGTACAATCCCGAAGCCGAAGAGCAGCCCGCCAATCACGGCGTTGGGGCCAGCCCACATAATTTTGGCTTCAACCCCCAGCTGGACATAGCTGAAGATACCGATGGCGCTCACCGCCATTCCGAGGATAATGGCCTTCGCCATATGGGTTCGGCCGGTGATCCACATATCGCGGAAGGCAGAGGTGAAGCAGATCTGCGCTCGCTCAATCAGCAGACCAAAGCCGACGCCGAACAGCATGGCGAGACCGAGCTTAGGCTGATTCATTGCCGTGAGCAGCGCCCAACCCAGCATACCGACAAACACCAGCATGCCGAGGCGAAAGCGACGTCGCGCCCGGTCAGGCTGCTGCGTCAGCGGCGAGGCGGCAGAGACCTTCTGCATTTTTACCGGAATACGGAAAAACGGCAGCAGGGTAACGCGCGCACCAAACCAGCTGCCCACCGCTGTGGCCAGCGCAAAGAACCAGGCATGGAGCGAAAACTGCGGAATGCCGGTGAAAAACGCGGCCAGGTTACAGCCCATCGCCAGGCGCGCGCCAAATCCGGCAATGATGCCGCCAACAATGGCTTGAAAGATACGGATACGGCTGCGGGGCAGTCGCAGCTTGACGTTATTCGCCCACAGCGCGGCGGCAAAACAGCCACCAAACATGCCGATGATCATCATGCCGTCGATGCGGGTTAGCGGCGTGCCCTCCAGATGGATCAGCTTGTAGTAGCCCCAGTTTTCTGTATGAACGCCCACTAACTGCAGTAGCTGACCGCCCCAGCGGGTAAATTCCCCGGTGACGGCCCAGAAGGTGCCGGTGATACCAAAATAGTAGGTTGAGAGAATGCCAGCGGCGATAACGGCGGGCAGGGGGGCCCAAAAGGTAATCAGCCAGCGCTGTTTGAAGTGTTGCCAGGACATGGTAGTAGCCTCTGAACTCAGAAGGTTTATGTTGTAAAGCGGAACCGCGATCCTACACGGAACGGTACTTTTGCCCAGCGGTAAATGGCATTTATACGGTGCAGATCAATTAAACTCGCGAAGGTTATCGCTGGCGGGCGTGGCGCTTTAATGCCAGAATATTTTTTTCTTCGCAGGCAGGACATTAGATGAAAAAAGTAGCGATTTTTAGCGCACTGCTGGCACTGACCGGCTGTGCACAGATTGATAACTATAACGAGGTGGTTAAGCACCCCGCGCCAGCGGATCTGGCCGGGTACTGGCAGTCAGCCGGGCCGCAAAGCAAGCTGGTAAGCCCGGAGGCGATTGCCAGCCTGGTGGTGACCCCCGCCGGGGATACGCTGGACTGCCGCCAGTGGCAGCGCGTAATTGCCCTCCCAGGCAAGCTGACGCTGCGTGGGGATGATTTTTATAACGTGACGCAGAAGGTCGAGGTTTACTCGGTAGAGCGGGATGGTGCCATGCTGGAGTATGCAGGCATGACCTTGAAGCGGGTCGATCGCCCAACCGCTGAGTGTGCTGATGTGCTGGCGAAAAGCCCGCTGCCTACGCCGCTGCCGTAAGTAACAACGCTGAGCGAGTCGCCTCGCTCAGCGTATTACGTTACAGCACCTCTTCCAACACCCACACGCTGACGCTGCCGCCGTTGCAGGTGAAGGTGCCCGTACCGTTTTCGTCGGTGCTGACGGTCTCTTCGCGATTGCCGAGGTAGTCGCGCCACATCTTATTGCCGTAGTTTTCCCCTAGCTCCAGCGTTTTCTCTCCATCGTCACCGTTGGAAAGCACGACGACGCAGCCCGGATCCTCTTCGGTTCCGCTCCGGCTAAAGGCGATGCAGTTCGGGTGATCGAACCACAGGGTCTGTACGCCGTGGGCGAAACGCTGACGAGCCAGGATCATCTGGTCAAGCTGTTCGATAATCGGCATGTCGATGTGGTAGGTTTCGCCGTCGCCGCCGGTATCGTCATAGCTTGCGCCGTAGAGATCCGGATAGAACACCGACGGCACACCGTTTTCCCGTAGCAGGATCAGGGCGTAGGCCAGCGGCTTAAACCAGGATTCCACCGGTGCCTCCAGCGCCTGTAGCGGCTGGGTGTCGTGGTTGGTGACCAGGGTGACGGCATGGAAGGGATCGGCCTCCACCAGCGTGCCGGTGAAAATCTGGCTCATGTCGTAGTCACGGCCCTGCAGCGAAGCCTGATGAAAATTCATCTGCAGCGGCGCATCGAACAGCATCGTATTGCCATCTACCTGATCGATATACTGCTGAAGGCGATCGACCTCATGGGACCAATATTCAGCGACGATAAAGAGCGGCTTTGGCGCCACTTCCTGCACGTGGTTGATCCACTCCTTATAGAACCACGCCGGGATATGCTTAACGGCATCAAGGCGGAAGCCGTCGCACTGGGTCTGCTCCATTACCCAACGCGCCCAGTATTTGATCTCCTCCGTGACCGCCCGGTTGCGAAAGTCGATATTGGATCCCATCAGATAGTCGAAGTTACCCAGCTCTTCGTCGACCTGATCGTTCCAGCCATCGCCGGTGTAATCGTTAACAATTTTGAATATGCCGTCTTCGTCGGGATTTTCGATATGATCGACGCCGCTAAAACACTTGTGGTCCCAGATAAACTTAGAATATTTTCCTTCACGAGCGGGGAAGGTGTAGCGCGTCCAGGCTTCGCAGGCGATCTCCTCATCATCGATTTGGTTACGATCGTGTTCATTTACCCGATTAACAGAGATCGACTCTTTTTCATCGGCCCCCATCTTATGGTTAACTACCACGTCGAGCAGTACGGCGATGCCGTTCTCCTTCAGCGCGCCGATAGCCGCCAGCAGCTGTGCTTTATCACCGTATTTAGTAGGAACCGTGCCTTTTTGATCGAACTCGCCCAGATCAAAGAGATCGTAGGTGTCATAGCCGACCGAATACCCTCCCGTTGCCGCTTTATAAGCGGGGGGCAGCCAGACCATGTTAATGCCAATATCATTAAAACCAGACGCACGCTCGGCCACTTCCGGCCAGAGTTTACCGCCTTCCGGATAGTACCAGTGAAAGCATTGCAATAAGGTGGGGTTTTTCATCGACCATGCTCCAGAAGTCATTTATATGACTTCTGGAGTATAACTCACGCGAAATTTATCGTGCGGGTGTACCGGATTCCGGTACAAGAAGCATACCGGAAAGACGTCCGTAGGTGTTATTAAGGGACTGCTGGCGAGTAGACTGACTAATTAGCAAACTTAATTCATCAAGACGTCGCCCAAGGAGTTGCTTTAATAACGCCTCATTTTCCAGCGTCTGTTTTAGATAGCTGGCCACTAAATCCTGTATGCTTTGCTGCATTTCTTGTGGAGTTTGTGTTTTCATCACTGCCTCAATACTTTGCAAATAGGTAACTTCCTGTTCTAGAAGAAGATCCCACTCGCCACGCTGGGCAAGTTCCAACAGCGACTGGCTAAGCAGCACAACGCGCTGCCAACGGCTAATCAACTTCACATGCAGAGACATCAAATAGACTCCTGAACGGCTTGCTGAGGGGAGATCTGTTTCCAGGCATCGGCAATATTGCTCAGTAAGCCTTCGACCTCTTCAATTGCTTGACTGTCATTATGTAGATTTGCCTGGAGCAGGCGACGGATCATATAGTCATACAATGATGATAAATTGGTGGCGACTTCGCCGCCTTTTTCCTGATCCAGCCCGGCCTTCAGGCCGTTATCAATAATATTGATGGCTTTGCTGAGTGCTTCGCCTTTGGCAACCATTTCGCCAGACTGCATAAATAGACGCCCACGTACGAGCGCGCTATGCGCACCGTCGAAAAGCATGACGATGAGCTGGTGTGGACTGGCGCTCATCGCGGCGCTTTCTACACCGATTTGCGCGTAGGCTTTGGTACCCGCCGTATACATATCAACCTCGTGTTATGAAGAGCTGCTTGATGAGAACTGCTGAGTTAGATAAGTGCTGGTGTTGTTAAGCTTACTCATCAGCGAATCTAATTGCGTAAACTGCGTCTTATAGCGTGCAACCGTGTCGTCGATACTGGCACTAACGGAAAGGTACTGCTTCGTCAGTCTTTTCAGCGTGGTGTTGATACTGTCCTGAGCACTATCGATAATGCCGTCATCGGCCAGATAGCCTTCAACCAGCTTACTGATTTTGGTCGTCACGCCCGTTTCTTTACCGTCACCCACCAGCAGCGCCTGAACATCGACCGAGCCTGTTTTCAGCGCGGTGCTGAGCTTATCGTTATCAATCTTCAGCTTGCCGGTAGAGGGATCCTGAGTCACGCCCATCTGTGACAGCGTCTGGAAGCTCCCGCTGCTGATGCTAGTAGAAAACTGCGCGCGGATGCCGGTCTGAATAGTACGCACCGAGCTGTCACCAAGCAGTGCACCATTACTGGTATCCTGCGCATCCGTTCCCGCATCAACTGAAGTGTATTTAGTCAACGTGCCGATAGTATCGACCAGCGAGTTATATGCATTGACCCAAGCTGTAATGGCTGAGGTCGCTTTATCATTGCTCTGGCTGACGGTGACTGTGGTATCGCTGGCAACTTTGGTCAGATTCAGCGTCAGACCTTCCGGCGCATCCGTCACCGTGTTGCTGCTGCGAACGATGTCAATGCCGTTAACCGTCAGTTCTGCATCTTTGGCTTCGACAATCTGCGTCATGCCGGAGCTAGCTGCATCTGCATTGTTGTAGCTAAGTAGCTCATTCAACTTACTGTCGCCGGTGACAGAAACACTCATTTTATTGGTTACGCCGGTTTCAGTTGACGTTAGAACCAGCTGATAATCGTCGTCTTTAAGTTTCACAATGCTGGCAGAAACGCCGCCGTTTGCATTGTTGATGGCGTCACGCAGGCTCGACAGCGAGGTCTGATCTTTGGTCAGTTTAATCTCAAGCGGTTTTTCTTTACCGTCCTGCTTAATAACTAGGGTGCGCTCTTCGGCACTGGTATCCCCCAGCGCATCTTTGGTATTCGCCACCGTCGCGGTCGTGCGCAACGACTGCGCCTGCGCCAGTTGGGTGACGTTGATTTTATAGGTGCCCGGTGCCGCGCCTGCCGCGGTGCTTACGGTCAAATCTGTACTGGAACTGGTCGCCACTGTGCTTTTAAAAAGCGAAGCATCATTTAAGGCTGTGTTTGCCGTCTGGAATTTTTCCAAAGAGCTTTTAAGCGTGCCAAAAGCCGTCAGCTTTGATGAGTAGCTGCTTTGTTGCTGAGTAATCGGCGTCAAACGCGCTTTCTCGGCTGTTTCCAGATTCGTCAGTAGCGTGTCTAGCGGCAGGTTCGATCCAACACCTAAAGATGAAATAGAAGCCATGCATGTTCCTTTAATATTGCAAACAGTGGTTAAGCACGGTATCGGCAATGTTCAGGCAGAGTTTAGTAAAATTTATAGAAATATAATGGAGGGAATAGTGGTGCGATGAAGCGGCTTTTCAGAGCTTAAAAAATAGCGTGGAAAAAAATGAAAATCTCCTAAAGTTCGATTTTGAAGTGCCGATACCTTGGTTACGGTGAGAAACCGTGGGCAACGGCCCATCAACATTAAGATATAAACTGATAAGGAAAAAATCATGGCATCAGTTATCAATACAAACAGCCTGTCGCTGTTGACCCAGAACAACCTGAACAAATCCCAGTCTTCTTTGAGCTCCGCCATCGAACGCCTGTCTTCTGGTCTGCGTATCAACAGCGCTAAAGATGACGCTGCGGGCCAGGCGATTGCTAACCGCTTCACCTCTAACATTAAAGGCCTGACTCAGGCTTCCCGTAACGCCAACGACGGTATCTCTATTGCGCAGACCACTGAAGGCGCACTGTCTGAGATCAACAACAACCTGCAGCGTGTTCGTGAGCTGTCTGTGCAGGCAACTAACGGTACCAACTCCCAGTCTGACCTGGATTCAATCCAGAATGAAATTGGCCAGCGTCTGAGCGAAATCGACCGCGTGTCCGGTCAGACTCAGTTCAACGGCGTAAAAGTGCTGGCTTCTGACAGTTCTTTGAAAATCCAGGTTGGCGCAAACGATGGTGAAACTATCTCTATCGACCTGAAAGAGATCACCTCCAAAACTCTGGGCCTGGATGGTTTCAACGTGAATGGTAAGGGTGGTGTTGCTAATAGCGTTGCTTCAACTGCAGATCTTAAAGCTGCTGGTTTTACAACAGCCGATGCAGGTAAAACTTATACTGGTGATGCGGGTTATAAAAATTCTACAACTGCAGATGTATTAGATAAGCTCAAAACTAATGACAAAGTAACCTCTAGTATCGACAATGGCTTTTCTTCTGCCTCAACCACTTATAATTACGATGCAGATAAGAAAAACTATTCATTCTCAACAGCAGGTTCTACTGCAACCTACGATCAAGTACAGAAATACATCGCTCCCAAGGCTGGAGATACTGCGTCAGCTACTATCACTATTGATGGTTCTGCTCAGAATGTAACCATTGGTTCTGATGGTAAAATCACTGCAGCTGATGATGGATCAGCACTGTACTTGGATACAACTGGTAATTTAACCAAAAATGGTTCAGATTCATTAGGGCAAGCAACTCTTGAAAAATTACAGAATAACAACGTTGGGGGAGCAACTGGTAATGCTGTAGCTTCAACAATTAAAACAGCTGATGGAAGTACATTTACTTTCTCCGGTACAGCAGATCCTGCGAATGCTGGTAGTGTTAAAGTTGATAAAGCGTTTATCAGTTCAGATTCTTTGACCAGTGCAGTTAAAAATAATGCACTTACTGTAGATTTCGCAACTGGTACTGATTATTCAATTAGTGCAGCTGGTGCAGTAACAGAAACTGTTGGTGGTCTGCAAGTTTACACCAAAGGTGACGGCGCACTTACAAATTCTAATGTTGCAACATATTATGTTCAAGATGATGGTTCGATCACTAATGGTTCGGGAAAAGCAGCCTATAAAGATGCAGAGGGTAAAATTACGACCGATGCTCAAACTTCAAGTGATAAAACTAGTGATCCATTAAAAGCTTTAGATAAAGCTCTCGCACAAGTTGATGCTCTGCGTTCTGACTTGGGTGCGGTACAGAACCGTTTCGATTCTACCATCACTAACCTGGGCAATACTGTAAACAACCTGTCTTCTGCTCGTAGCCGTATCGAAGACGCTGACTACGCAACTGAAGTATCTAACATGTCTCGTGCTCAGATCCTGCAACAGGCAGGTACCTCTGTTCTAGCGCAGGCTAACCAGACAACTCAGAACGTACTGTCCCTGCTGCGTTAATTCGCATCGCTTGCCTAAACCCCGCTCCGGCGGGGTTTTTTTATGCCTGCTCACCTATAACCCCAAATAACCCCCCATTTCACCCACTATTCACCCGATTAAAACCCCTCCAGAATCGGATAATCATGCCGATAACTCATTTAACGCAGGGCTGTTTATCGTGAATACACTCTATACCGCTGAAGGTGTAATGGATAAACACTCGCTGTGGCAACGTTATGTACCGCTAGTGCGTCACGAAGCATTGCGCCTGCAGGTGCGCTTGCCGGCGAGTGTGGAACTGGACGATCTGCTACAGGCGGGCGGTATCGGGTTATTGAATGCAGTTGACCGATACGACGCTCTGCAAGGAACGGCATTTACCACTTACGCAGTGCAGCGTATTCGTGGGGCCATGCTGGACGAGTTGCGCAGCCGCGATTGGGTGCCACGTAGCGTCCGGCGTAACGCCCGCGAAGTGACGCAGGCGATGGGGCAGCTGGAGCAGGAGTTAGGCCGTAACGCAACGGAAACCGAGGTTGCGCAGCGGCTCAATATTTCTGTGGAAGAGTATCGTCAGATGTTGCTCGACACCAATAATAGCCAACTCTTCTCCTATGACGAGTGGCGTGAAGAGCATGGCGATAGCATTGAGCTGGTGACCGACGATCACCAGCAGGAGAACCCGTTACATCAGCTGCTGGAGAGCAATCTCCGCCATCGCGTGATGGAGGCGATCGAAGCCTTGCCGGAGCGTGAGCAGCTGGTATTGACGCTCTACTACCAGGAAGAGCTGAATCTCAAAGAGATCGGCGCGGTGCTGGACGTTGGAGAGTCGCGGGTAAGCCAGCTCCATAGCCAGGCTATTAAACGCTTACGTACCAAACTGGGTAAGTTATAGGCAGCAATGAGTGCTGCCTGAACGATGTCGCACAACGTATTGACAACCAGGAGTTATCATGACGGTGCTGCAAGTAAAAAGACGGCCATTAAGCCGCTACCTGAAAGACTTTAAACACAGCCAGACGCATTGCGCCCATTGCCATAAACTGCTCGACCGCATCACGCTGGTGCGCCGGGGCGAAATCGTCAATAAAATTGCTATCTCGCGCCTCGATACGCTGCTGGACGAAGCGGGCTGGGAGCAGGAGCAGAAAGAGTGGGTCGCCCTGTGCCGCTTCTGCGGCGATCTGCATTGCAAAGAGCAGAGCGACTTTTTTGATATTATTGGCTTTAAACAGTATCTGTTTGAGCAAACCGAAATGAGCCACGGCACGGTACGTGAGTATGTCGTACGCCTGCGCCGTCTTGGCAACCATCTAACCGCCCACCGTATTACTCCCGACCAGCTAGAAGACGGTTTTCTGGATGAAGTTCTGGAGCCGTGGCTGCCCACCACCAGCACCAATAACTACCGAATCGCCCTGCGCAAGTATGCGCAATTCAAAGCCCAGGCGCACTTTATGGCCAGTCAGAAAATCGCTTCCGGCGCAACTTCTGATATATATTAAAAGTGAATAATATGTAGCGTACAGGTGTTTGTACCTTGTGGGTCAGCACCTTACACTGCTACCAACCAATTATCATATTCGGGGTAACTATGAAATTAGCACTTTTGGGTCGTCAGGCGCTGATGGGTGTGATGGCTGTTGCGCTGATGGCAGGTGTAAGCGCGAAATCCTTCGCTGATGAAGGGCTGCTGAATAAAGTCAAAGAGCGCGGCACGCTGCTGGTGGGGCTGGAAGGCACCTATCCGCCGTTCAGCTATCAGGGTGATGACGGCAAGCTTACCGGCTTCGAAGTCGAGTTCGCTAACGAACTGGCAAAACATCTTGGCGTAAAAGCCTCGCTGAAGCCAACTAAGTGGGACGGTATGCTGGCCTCGCTGGACTCCAAGCGCATCGACGTCGTGATCAACCAGGTGACGATCTCCGACGAGCGTAAGAAGAAGTATGATTTCTCTACCCCTTACACCGTCTCCGGTATTCAGGCGCTGGTGAAGAAGGGCAATGAGAGCGGGATCAAAACCGCTGCCGATCTGAAGGGTAAAAAGGTCGGTGTGGGACTGGGCACCAACTATGAAGAGTGGCTGCGCAAGAACGTCCAGGGCGTGGATATCCGCACCTATGATGATGACCCGACCAAATATCAGGATCTGCGCGTAGGCCGTATCGACGCCATTCTGGTGGATCGTCTGGCGGCGCTGGATCTGGTGAAAAAGACCAAGGATACGCTGGCGGTAGCAGGCGAGCCGTTCTCCCGTCAGGAAGCGGGCGTGGCGCTGCGTAAAGACAACCAGGACCTGCTGAAGGCGGTTGACGAGGCGATTGCCGCCATGCAGAAAGATGGTAGCCTGAAGGCTCTGTCAGAAAAATGGTTCGGTGCTGACGTAACGAAGTAACGTTCACCGGCGGTAAAAAGGCGCTTATTGAGGCGCCTTTTTTATTTCTGCCGCTAAAGGTACATAATTAACAGCAGCATGTTTACTATTGGCCACCGGAGGCCCTATGTCTTTGCAGAACCTGACCCGCTTTCCGCGCCTCGAATTTATTGGCGCGCCGACGCCGCTGGAGTACCTGCCGCGCTTCTCTGACTATCTGGGGCGTGAAATCTATATCAAACGCGATGACGTCACCCCGATGGCGCTCGGAGGCAATAAGCTGCGCAAGCTGGAGTTCCTCGCCGCCGACGCGCTGCGAGAGGGGGCGGACACGCTGATCACCGCCGGGGCGATCCAGTCCAACCATGTCCGTCAGACCGCCGCCGTGGCGGCGAAGCTTGGCCTGCACTGCGTGGCGCTGCTGGAGAACCCTATCGCTACGCGGGCAGAGAACTATCTCACTAACGGCAACCGGCTGCTGCTGGATCTCTTTAATGCTCAGGTAGAGATGTGCGATGCCCTGACCGATCCAGTCGCGCAGCTAGGTGAGCTGGCGACGCGTATTGAAGCCCAGGGCTTTCGCCCTTATGTCATTCCGGTCGGTGGCTCGAACGCGCTGGGTGCGCTGGGCTACGTGGAGAGCGCCCTGGAGATTGCCCAGCAGTGTGAAGGGGCGGTGGCGCTCTCTTCAATCGTCGTGGCCTCCGGCAGCGCCGGGACACACGCCGGGCTGGCGGTTGGCCTTGAGCAGCTGATGCCCGAGGCGGAGCTGATTGGCGTTACCGTCTCCCGCAAGCGTGACGAGCAGAAGCCGAAAGTGGTTGCGCTTCAGCAGGCCGTAGCCCGCGAGCTTGAGGTTGAGGCGAAGGCTGACATCGTGCTGTGGGATGACTACTTTGCGCCCGGCTACGGTACGCCAAACGAGGAGGGCATGGAGGCTATCAAGCTGCTGGCTCGCCTTGAGGGTATTCTGCTCGATCCGGTCTATACCGGTAAGGCAATGGCCGGGCTGATCGATGGCATTAACCAGAACCGCTTTAAGGATCAGGGGCCGATCCTGTTTATCCATACCGGCGGCGCGCCTGCGCTCTTTGCCTACCATCCTCATGTTTAACCTTCAGGCAGAAAAAACATAATGCAAGAGAGTATTCAACTGGTGATAGAGTCCCTACCGTACCTGCTGCGGGGGGCAGTCTTCACGTTACAGCTTAGTATCGGCGGGATGTTCTTTGGCCTGCTGCTCGGCTTTGTGCTGGCCCTGATGCGGATGTCGGCCATTGCGCCGGTACGCTGGCTGGCACGTTTCTATATCTCTATATTTCGCGGCACGCCGCTGATTGCCCAGCTGTTTATGATCTACTACGGCCTGCCGCAGTTTGGCATTGAGCTGGATCCCATCCCGGCGGCCATGATCGGTCTGTCGCTCAATACGGCGGCCTATACCTCTGAAACGCTGCGCGCCGCTATCTCCTCGATCGATAAGGGGCAGTGGGAGGCCGCGGCCAGTATCGGCATGACGCCGTGGCAAACCCTGCGGCGGGCGATTCTGCCCCAGGCGGCCAGAGTGGCGCTGCCGCCGCTCAGCAACAGCTTCATCAGCCTGGTAAAAGATACCTCGCTGGCAGCGACAATCCAGGTGCCGGAGCTGTTCCGTCAGGCGCAGCTGATCACCTCCCGAACGCTGGAGGTCTTTACCATGTACCTTGCCGCCTCCCTGATCTACTGGGTGATGGCCACGGTACTCTCGGCGTTGCAGAACTATTTCGAAAACCAGCTTAACCGTCAGGAGCGCGATCCGAAATGAGTGCGATTGAAGTAAAAAACCTGGTGAAGAAATTTCACGGCCAGACGGTGCTGCACGGCATTGATTTAGAGGTCAACGAAGGGGAGGTGGTCGCGATCATCGGCCCCAGCGGCTCGGGAAAAACAACGCTGCTGCGCAGTATTAACCTGCTGGAGCACCCGGAGAGCGGCAGCATCCGCGTCGGTACCATCACCATCGATACGGCGCGGGCGTTAAGCCAGCAGAAAGGGCAGATCCGCCAGCTGCGTCAGCACGTTGGCTTTGTCTTTCAGAGCTTTAATCTCTTTCCCCACCGCACGGTGCTGGAAAATATCATTGAGGGACCGGTGATTGTGAAGGGGGAAGCGAAAGCCGAGGCCGAGACGCGCGCCCGGGAGCTGCTTGCCAAAGTAGGGTTGAGCGGCAAGGAGACCAGCTACCCGAAACGGCTCTCTGGCGGACAGCAGCAGCGCGTCGCCATTGCCCGTGCGCTGGCGATGCGCCCGGACGTGATCCTCTTTGATGAGCCTACTTCGGCGCTGGATCCTGAGCTGGTGGGAGAGGTCCTTAGCACCATTCGCCAGCTGGCGCAGGAGAAACGCACTATGGTCATCGTGACCCATGAGATGAGCTTTGCCCGGGACGTAGCCGATAGGGCAATCTTTATGGATCAGGGCCGGATAGTGGAGCAGGGGCCTGCTAAAACGCTGTTTACCCAGCCTCAGCAGCCGAGAACCCGTCAGTTTCTTGAAAAATTTCTCATGCAGTAACGTTCCGCAAATGCGCTCACCGGCATTATCGGCGGTGAGCGCTGCGGCGCCGTCGGTTCTACATCCCCAGCTAATAACCCGCCATTTCTCCCGTTAATCTCGCTTCGGTTGGTATATAAATTCAGTTAATTTCCCACCAGTCGGATAATTTGGATCTAGAAATAAGATTTATGTGATAGTTTTATACATACATAATAAATATATAACGAACGGGGTTTTCGCGGTCAGTATGCAGGATATTGATTTTTTCACATGGCGAAGGGACATGCTGCGGCGTTTTAGTGAGATGACAGCAGCAGATGAGGTCTATAAAGAGCTGGAGCGCCAGACGCAGCGGCTGGAATTTGACTACTACTCTTTATGCGTTCGCCACCCAGTGCCTTTCACCCGGCCAAAAACGTTTCTGGAGACCTCCTACCCTGAACGGTGGAGAGCGCATTATTGCGCAGAGAACTACTTTACTGTTGATCCTGTCCTGAAGCCGGATAACTTTATTCAGGGCCATCTGCCCTGGAACGATCGCCTGTTTCAGGATGCGCAGACAATGTGGGATGCCGCACGCGATCATGGATTACGCAAAGGGTATACCCAGTGTCTGATGCTGCCTAACCGCGCGAACGGTTTCTTGTCCGTATCAAAAACCTCGGTACGGGGTAAAAGCTTAAGCGCCGATGAGATTGAACTCTCTCTGCAACTGCTGGTGCAGCTGAGCCTGGTGACGCTCTCACGTCTGGAAGAGGAGATGGTGATGTCGCCGGAGATGAAATTCAGCAAGCGTGAGTGTGAAATTCTCAAGTGGACAGCGGAAGGGAAGACGTCGGCGGAGATCGCCATGATCCTGTCGATTTCTGAAAACACGGTGAATTTTCACCAGAAAAACATGCAGAAGAAGTTTAACGCACCGAATAAAACGCAGATTGCCTGCTATGCGGCGGCGACCGGATTTATATGAGCGCCACCTGCGTTTCGCGTGCCGAACGCACTACCGGCTGACAGCCTGCCAGCCGGTATCTCTCACTGACGGTAGCCTTGTTTAATCTGCTTAACCGTATTGGCAAATACATCAGCCTGCGCTTCATTTTCCATCTGTGCGATCTGTTTCTCCATTTTCAGGATGATGCGACCAGCATCCGCCTGGCCCAGCGCCTGCAGCATCAGGGTGACCATCGCTTTCAGGCAGGAGACTTCCTGAGCCAGTTGTTGGTTGTTTTCCGCAGTAGAAAAGTCAGGAGTGCTCATCTATTTTTCCTCGATATGTTACAGCGCCTATGCGCGCCCGTGAATGTAAAGGCGGCGGAGTATAGCACAAGCGCTACAGAAAATAGCACTGGTTGTTTTTTGATCGCCATACAAGTGTGCACGTAAATAGTATGTTATTACGATTTGCTCTAATTTATAGCCCAGCGTATATGTTTAAAAGAGGTATAAAAGCCGTTAATCATTGTTACAAAGGAAAATGGGCTTTTTACAATGCTAAAATAATATTCACACCTATAACCTGCTGAAAAGTGGTATTTTAAACACGTGTTTAAAATCCAAGCGAGACGGGGTCTTTCCACGTTTTGTATAGCTTTATTTCCAGAAGTGCGAACGAAATCGTACGCATCGCATTTAATCTTTTAGTTTTAGCCAAAATAACGCTAATATAGAGCGACTGTACTGTCAGTCGCGTTATCCCTTTTTGGAGATTTGCTTTGATCAACGTTCTTCTTGTTGATGACCACGAGCTGGTGCGCGCAGGGATACGACGCATTCTGGAAGATATTAAAGGCATAAAAGTTTCCGGCGAGGTCTGTTGCGGCGAAGATGCCGTAAAATGGTGCCGTACTCATCCTGTGGATGTGGTGCTGATGGATATGAACATGCCCGGTATTGGTGGTCTGGAGGCGACGCGTAAAATCGCGCGATCCACGGCTGATACCAGAGTGATTATGCTGACCGTTCACACTGAAAACCCGTTACCTGCGAAAGTGATGCAGGCGGGCGCGTCAGGCTACCTCAGCAAGGGTGCTGCCCCAAAAGAGATGGTTAACGCTATTCGCGCTGTTTATGCGGGCCAACGCTATATTGCATCAGACATTGCCCAGCAGATGGCCCTCAGTCAGATTGAGCCGGAGAAAGCCGAATCTCCCTTTGCCAGTTTGTCTGAACGCGAATTGCAGATTATGCTGATGATAACCAAAGGCCAAAAAGTGAATGAGATCTCCGAACAGTTGAATCTCAGTCCGAAGACGGTGAACAGCTATCGCTACCGTATGTTCAGTAAATTGAACATACACGGTGACGTAGAGTTGACCCACCTGGCCATTCGTCATGGTCTGTGTAATGCGGAGACGTTAACAAGTCAGTGAGTGATGTTTTTGATTCAAAAGCCTTTCTGAGTACGGTTACCAGTAAACCCGGTGTCTACCGCATGTATGACGCCGGCGGTACTGTTATCTACGTCGGTAAAGCCAAAGATCTCAAGAAGCGCCTGTCCAGCTACTTCCGTAGCAATCTTGCCTCACGAAAAACCGAAGCGCTGGTCTCTCAGATCCAGCAGATCGACGTGACGGTAACCCATACGGAAACGGAAGCGCTGTTGCTTGAGCATAACTATATTAAGCTGTACCAGCCCCGGTACAACGTGCTGCTGCGCGACGATAAATCCTACCCGTTTATCTTTCTCAGCGGTGATACCCACCCGCGTCTGGCGACGCATCGGGGAGCCAAGCACGCGAAAGGGGAGTATTTTGGGCCGTTCCCTAACGGCTATGCGGTACGTGAGACGCTTGCGCTGCTGCAAAAGATATTCCCTATCCGCCAGTGTGAAAACAGCGTCTACCGCAACCGCTCCCGTCCCTGCTTACAGTACCAGATTGGTCGCTGCCTTGGGCCGTGCGTTGAGGGGCTGGTTAGCGAGGAGGAGTATGCCCAGCAGGTTAACTACGTGCGCCTCTTCCTGGCGGGTAAAGACGATCAGGTCCTCAACCTGCTGATTGAACGTATGGAGAAGGCCAGCCGCGATCTTGACTTCGAAGAGGCGGCGCGCATTCGCGATCAGATCCAGGCCGTACGCCGCGTCACCGAGAAGCAGTTTGTCTCTAACACCGGCGACGATCTCGACGTCATTGGCGTGTCGTTTGATGCCGGTATGGCCTGCGTGCACGTGCTCTTTATTCGCCAGGGCAAGGTATTGGGCAGCCGTAGCTACTTCCCGAAGGTGCCGGGCGGCACCGAACTTGGCGAAGTGGTGGAAACCTTTGTCGGTCAGTTCTACCTGCAGGGCAGCCAGATGCGCACCCTGCCGGGCGAGATCCTGCTCGACTTCGATCTGAACGACAAAACGCTGCTGGCCGACTCGCTCTCCGAGCTGGCAGGCCGCCGCGTTAACGTGCAGACGAAACCGCGCGGTGACCGGGCGCGCTACCTGAAGCTGGCCCGTACCAACGCTGCCACGGCGCTCAGCACCAAGCTCTCCCAGCAGTCAACGGTTAGCCAACGTCTGGTGGCGCTGGCCACCCTGTTGAAGCTGCCAGCGGTGCGGCGCATGGAGTGTTTTGACATCAGCCATACGATGGGCGAGCAGACCGTGGCCTCCTGTGTCGTGTTTGACGCCAACGGGCCGCTGCGCGCGGAGTACCGTCGGTACAATATTACCGGCATTACGCCAGGCGATGACTATGCCGCCATGAACCAGGTGCTGCGTCGTCGTTACGGTAAGGCCATTGAAGAGAGCAAGGTGCCAGACGTGATCTTAATCGACGGCGGCAAGGGGCAGCTGGGTCAGGCGAAGTCGGTCTTTGCCGAGCTGGACGTTCCCTGGGATAAACATCATCCGCTGCTGCTGGGCGTGGCGAAAGGCACCGACCGTAAGGCCGGACTGGAGACGCTCTTCTTCGAACCTGAAGGAGAGGGCTTTAACCTGCCGCCAGACTCACCGGCGCTGCATGTGATCCAGCATATTCGCGATGAGTCGCACAATCACGCCATTAGCGGACACCGTAAAAAACGCGCGAAGGTGAAAAATACCAGTACCCTGGAGACCATTGAAGGGGTCGGGCCGAAGCGCCGCCAGATGCTGCTGAAATACATGGGAGGCTTGCAGGGTTTACTCAACGCCAGCGTTGAGGATATCGCAAAAGTACCGGGTATTTCGCAGGGGTTGGCAGAAAAGATCTTCTACTCGTTGAAACATTGAGGGCTCTGTAGCAACATAGGGCTAATTTTTACTGACAACAGACAGTTACCTGCCACTATGCGATTTAATATCCCAACGTTGCTCACGCTTTTTCGTGTCATCCTGATCCCGTTCTTTGTGCTGGCGTTTTACCTGCCGGTGGTCTGGGCTCCCTTCGCATGTGCGCTAATCTTTCTCGTCGCCGCAGTGACGGACTGGTTTGACGGCTACCTGGCCCGTCGCTGGAACCAGAGCACCCGTTTCGGCGCGTTTCTCGATCCGGTGGCGGATAAGGTGATGGTAGCCATCGCTATGGTGCTGGTGGCTGAGCACTACCACACCTGGTGGGTGACGCTGCCTGCCGCGACCATGATTGCGCGGGAGATCATCATCTCCGCTCTGCGCGAATGGATGGCGGAGCTGGGCAAGCGCAGCAGCGTAGCGGTATCGTGGATAGGGAAAGTCAAAACCACTGCGCAGATGGCCTCGCTGGTGTGGATGCTGTGGCGGCCGAACGCCTGGGTAGAGTGGGCGGGAATTGGCCTGCTATGGGTTGCGGCGGTGCTGACGCTGTGGTCCATGTTCCAGTATTTAAATGCTGCCCGAGGCGATCTGCTGGAACAGTGATCGTTTCGGCTTAATTTTCAGCAAACGATCCTGGTTTTTAAAAATATCGTTGACTCAGTGCGTCAGGTAAGTAGAATGCATCGCATCAGACGGCGGCGCAGCTTGCCAGATGAGAGTAAAATCAAGTGATTAGCGTTATCACCTGATAAGCGGGAATAGCTCAGTTGGTAGAGCACGACCTTGCCAAGGTCGGGGTCGCGAGTTCGAGTCTCGTTTCCCGCTCCAAATTATGAGCATTGGCAATAGCGAATGCGAGTCGCAAGACAAAGATTTAAGGCGCGTTAGCAAAGCGGTTATGTAGCGGATTGCAAATCCGTCTAGTCCGGTTCGACTCCGGAACGCGCCTCCAATTTCCTCCCGAGCCCGGATGGTGAAATCGGTAGACACAAGGGATTTAAAATCCCTCGGCTGTAAGGCTGTGCGGGTTCAAGTCCCGCTCCGGGTACCATTGGAAATTAGCAGAATAATCAAAGCAATAAGCAGTGTCGTCAAACCACCTACGGGTGGTTTTTTTGTGCCTGCGATTTGTATACCTCATCTCGTTCATGCCTGGTTCTCTTCTCTGCCTTTTCCCTTGGCCGATGTGCCATCGATCGTTTTGAACGATCGATCGGGCGCGATTGATCTGTAATATCAATTTTAATAGTACGGTTATTGCTGGTAATTTGCCCACTCATTAAGTGTGGATTTGTAGGCGATGAAATATTCATTGGTGCAAAAGTATTTGTTTTTCTATGGATTACTATCACAGTTTTTTTTGTCTGGTTGCTATTTGCTCCGCCATTACCAGCCAGCCGCTGGCCAATGAGCAGTAACGAATTTACCTGTGCCGAGGTCGATCCGGTTGAGGTGCATTCGCTACATGAGCTGGACCGAAAAATTAATAAAATTGCCGTTTCGCCCGGTGCAGGGCGCCCGGTTCTGTGCGTCACGCGGCCGCAGGTCGGGGAGTGGGATATTTATACTAACCAGGGCAGCGATCTCACTATGCAGCAAAATTATTAGTTCTGCTCTGGCACGTATAAAAATGTCATCGCGCACCAAACCTGATATGATACGGGCCGTAATCTTAGGGAAAGATGAACTAACTTATTGTTTTTTTATGTGTTAAAAGAGGGATTTTAAATCCCTCGGCTGTGAGACAGTGCGGGTTCAACTCCCGCGCCGGGTACCATTAGAAATTAGCAGAATAATCAAAGCAATAAGCAGTATCGTCACACCACCCACGGGTGGTTTTTTTGTGTCTGCGATCTGCAGTCGTCTATTATATATACGCCCGCCCCAAACTGAGGTAGTGAATGATGAAAACCGGACCGCTGAATGAAAATGAGCTGGAGTGGCTGGATGACGTGCTGGCCAAGTACGGCAACGAGGCGTCCATTGTCGACGTTGCGGAGCTGGATGGCCTGCTTACCGCGGTGCTGAGCGCGCCGACGGAGATCGAGCCGAGCGAGTGGCTGGTGGCTATCTGGGGTGGAGCAAACCATGTTCCACGCTGGTCCTCTGAAAAAGAGATGGAACGCTTTATGACCCTCTCTTTCCAGCATATGAACGATATCGCCGAGCGTCTTGCCGATTACCCTGATCAGTTTGAGCCGCTGTTTGGCACCCGGACTATTGAAGGCCAGGATCTGAGCATCGTAGAGGAGTGGTGCTTCGGCTATATGCGCGGTGTGGCGCTTAGCGACTGGTCCTCGCTGCCGGAGTCGTTACAGCCCGCGCTGGAGGCCATTGCCCTGCACGGTAAAGAGGAGAACTTTACCCGCGTAGAGGAGATGACGCCGGAAGCCTTTGAGGCGAGCGTCGAGGCGTTGAAGCCCGCTGCGCTGGCGCTGTTTGACTACTGGGCTGACAATCAGCAGGAGCGTCCGGTAAAACAGCCGATAGTCAACGGTGATAAGGTGGGACGCAACGATCCCTGTCCGTGCGGCAGCGGCAAAAAATATAAGCAGTGCTGCCTGCACTGATACCCTTATTGTAGGCCCGGTAAGCATAGCGCCACCGGGCGTAACCAGGCTGACACCGTAACGCCGGGCGGCACTGCGTTTGCCCGGCCTACGTTGAGCTCACTTCTCTAACCCACCTCTGGCAGCAGTCCCGCTGCAATACCACACTGAATCGCAATCACCGCCACGCCGCAGAAGAGCACCAGCAGCAGCGCCGGTTTTCCGCCCCGAACGCGGTATCCCGCCTGCGGCGTATGCTTGCGGCTCTGCCACGCCAGCAGAGACGGAATTAACAGCGCCAGCACGGCCAGCGCTACGCCTGCATACCCCAGCGCCATGACAAAACCGCGGGGATAGAAGAGGGCAAAGGCCAGCGGCGGCAGGAAAGTAATCGCCCCGGTCTGCAGCCTGCCTGCCGCATTGTTACGTCGATTGAAGAGATCGGCCAGGTAGTCAAACAGCCCCAGAGTCACCCCCAGAAACGACGTCGCCAGCGCCAGATCGGCAAACAGGTGCACCGCCAGCTCCACGTGTGGTGAGGCCACGACGTCGCGCAGGGCCTGCAGCAGGCCGTTAAGCCCGGCGCTGTTTGCCATCAGACCAAAGAAAGTCGTGGAGTCGATGCTGCCCAGCGTCGCCAACTGCCAGAAGATATAGGCCACCAGCGGAATAGCGCTGCCGGTGATAAACACCCAGCGCAGCTTCTGCACGTTGCCGTTCATGTAGCTAACGATGCTCGGCACGCTGCCATGAAAACCAAAAGAGGTAAAGATCACCGGGATAGCAGAGAGCGCTAGCCCCTTCTCCAGTGGCAGCGTCAGGAGATTTACCTTATGCACGTGGGGCATCAGCAGCGCCAGCATCACAATCAGGAAGATCAGCTTGGCGCTAAACAGAAAACGGTTGAAGAGATCTACCAGCGAAGTGCCAATGCAGACTACGCCGCCAGCAACAAGAGTAAACAGCAGTACGCCGGAAGCAGGTGAAACGGAGAGGTTCAACCACTCGCTCAGGCTGGAGGCCAGCAGCTCGCCTGCGCCGCTCATGTAGGCCGCCGTCAGGGCATACATTAAAAACAGCATGCTAAAACCCGTCGCCCACTGACCGTAGCGCCCGAGATAGCGGCGGGCCAGCGTGCCGAGGCCGGTATCGGCCGGAACGTGCTGATATACCTCCAGCAGCAGCAGGGCGGTGTAACACATAAGCCCCCACAGGCAAAATAGTAACGCCAGCGTTACGCCAAAACCGACGCCAGCGGCGGCCAGCGGCATCGCCAGCATACCGGCACCAATCGTGGTCCCGGCAACGATAAACATACTGCCAAAAGTCCTGTTCTTCACGCTTCTCTTTACACCTGAACTGCGCACCAAAATTGTGCGGCGCAGAGTAAGGCAAAACGGCGTTGACGTCAAACCACCGTTACAAGCAGTGTAAAGATAACAATACGATTTTTGATGATGTATTACGCAGGGGCAGGAGAATAAGATAGTTATAGCAAGTCGGAAGTTATTATGGCGGCGCAGGGCACCGCCAGATAATTAATTTTGTGCGTCGAGCGTAGAGAGCTCTTTATCAATAAAGTAGAGACCTTCGCCGCTTTTACCGGCCAGGGAGAGTTTATCGATTACCGATTTAAATAATTTCTCTTCTTCGTGCTGCTCGGCCACAAACCACTGCAGGAAATTAAAGGTCGGATAATCTTGAGTGGTCATCGCGAAATGGGCAAGGGCATTAATCTGACGACTGATCAGCTGCTCATGTTCGTAGGTAGCAAGAAACAGCTCGTCCAGCGAGGCATACTCAGCGAAGGGCGTCGGGATCGCGTTAATGCGCGGCAGGCTGCCGGTATCGGTCAGGTAATCAAACAGGCGCTGCATATGGGTCATCTCCTCCTGCGCGTGGCGACGCAGAAACGCAGCAGCTCCTTCAAAGCTGTTATAGCTACACCAGGCGCTCATCTGCTGATAAAGCAGAGAGGAGTAGAGTTCAAGATTCATCTGCTCATTGAGCTGTTCAATCATTTCATTTTTAAGCATGGCGTTATTCCATAACAGGCAGGGAAGGGTTACGTGTCGCCACTATAATTTGTTATTTAATTATTTGCAAAAGGTAAAATAAAAAAGTTATTTATTAAAAATACGAATGGGAATAACACGCATTGGCGCTTATTAATATATATAAATGAGAATCGTTGCTTTTATTATTTGCCAGCGGTATAGCGCTGGCAATATTTATTAATAGTAGACGCCAGCCGGGGAGTAGTTCACCGCATGGCCCTGACACTGGTACTGGAGAGTGACGGTTTCGTTCAGGCACAGCGATCCGCTGATGACGCTACAGGTTTTAATCGGCTGGCCAAACGCTATCGCGGTGGCATAGCCCATCTGTTGGCACTGGCGATTAGCCGTTCCCTGGGTGGTGTAGTCGTCATAGCGTGCCTTCTGCAACATCGTCTCGTTGAAGTGCAGACGCACCAGGCCCGTTGCCGGGTTAACGTCGGTGACTTCAGGTTCCTTCGTGATAGTGCATCCCGCAAGCAGCATCAGCGAGGCGGCAAGGAGTAGTCTCTTCATGCAAACGCTCTGATTCAGTTTCGATGTTCTCATCCTACAGCCTGCTTTGCCAGGCAATGCCCGGAATAGCCAAAGATTCCTGCTTCTCTAATCGCAACGGCAGGCAGGCTTAAACAAAACTGTGACCGCCTCTCAACTTATTAAAACGTTTTTTCATTAAATTTGAAAGTATGTTTGACAGGTAGTAAGGTTTAAGCTGATTAGCCCTTTATGATGGGATCCCCCGCAACGCATTCAGGAGAAGAGATAATGAAAATTGCACTGATGATGGAAAATAGCCAGGCTGCCAAAAATGCCATCATCCTCAAAGAGCTGAAAACCGTCGCTGATGATAAAGGCTTCCCGGTTTTCAACGTTGGGATGAGCGATGAGAACGATCATCACCTGACCTATATTCATCTGGGCATTATGGCCAGCATTCTGCTGAACTCAAAGGCGGTAGATTTTGTGATCGCCGGCTGCGGCACCGGGCAGGGTGCGCTGATGTCGCTGAATATTCACCCAGGGGTGAACTGCGGCTACTGTATCGATCCGGCCGATGCCTTCCTGTTTGCTCAAATCAACAACGGCAATGCGCTGGCGCTGCCTTTCGCTAAAGGCTTCGGCTGGGGTGCAGAGCTGAACGTACGTTTTATCTTTGAAAAAGCCTTTACCGGCCGTAAAGGTGAAGGCTATCCGCCAGAGCGTAAAGAGCCACAGGTGCGTAACGCCGGGATCCTCAACCAGGTGAAAGCGGCAGTGGTAAAAGATAACTATCTCGACACCCTGCGTGCTATCGACCCTGAGCTAGTGAAAACCGCCGTCTCCGGCCAGCGTTTCCAGCAGTGCTTCTTTGAACACTGCCAGGATAAAGAGATCGAAGCGTTCGTTCGCGAAGTGCTTGCCTGATTCCTCCTGTGCCGGGCAGCGCGACGCTGACCCGGCCAGAAGTTAACGTCTCTTTGTCGACACCGCGCTGCCCGCATCTTTCGCCAGCCTGAACGTATCGGCCATTCCTACCAGACAGATCAGCGCGATAAACACAAATGCCAGCCGGAAGCTGATGCCTGGCACGCCGCTAAGCGCCAGCCAGTCGCTGACCTTCTCTCCCAGTCGTATACCGATAGCCCCGAGCGTAATGCCCAGCCCAACCGCCAGCTGGGTAGCCGTGCTGAACAGGGTATTGGCATAGCTCATCTGTGCTGAGGGGACATCGGCGAAGGCGAGAGTGCTGACGCCGGTAAACTGCACCGAGCGAAAGACGCCGCCCAGATAGAGCACGACAAAAATCACCCATACCGACGTCGTCGGCGTGATAAAGGCGCAGGCCAGCAGGGCCAGCACGTTCAACGCACCGTTAATCAGCAGCAGCTTTTTAAAACCGAGCCAGCGGATCAGCGGCGTGGTGGCGGGCTTAATCGTCAGGTTACCCACGAAGACCGCCAACACCAACAGCCCGGCATGAAACGGATCCATACCAAAGCCGACCTGGAACATCAGCGGCAGCAGAAACGGCACCGCGCTGATCGAGGCGCGAAACAGCGATCCGCCATACATGGTAACGCGAAAGGTGGGCACCTGCATGGCATCGAGGCGGATCATCGGCCAACGGGCACGCTGAAAATGGCGTAGCGCGTAGACTAGGGTCGCAGTGCCCAGCGCCAGCAGGCCGAGCGTCCACGCTCCCTGCTGCTGTTCACCTCCCAGCATCTCCATCGCGCACATCAGGCTGACCATCGCCACCGAGGTGGAAAGAAAGCCAGCCAGGTCGAACGGGCGGCGTTCGTCATCGCGAATATCGGGAATGATGCGCAGCGCCAGAGCGATCGCCAGCAGGCCAATCGGCACGTTGATAAAGAAGATCCAGCGCCAGTCGGCGTAGCGGGTGATGAAGCCACCCAGAGGCGGGCCGATAATGGGCGCCACCAGCGCGGGCCAGGTCAGGGTGGCGATGGCGGTGATCAGCAGGTGTTTAGGCGTCGTACGCAATACGGCCAGCCTGCCGACGGGTACCATTAGCGCGCCGCCCATGCCCTGCAAAATGCGCATCGCTACAAACATCTCTACGCTGGTGGAGAGGCCGCAGAATACCGAGGCGAGGGTAAAGATCGCCAGCGCGGTGGTGAAGACCTTACGCGCACCGAAGCGATCGGCAATCCAGCCGCTGGCGGGGATCAGTACTGCAAGGGTAATGAGATAGGCACTGATACCGATGTTCAGCGCCACCGCGTCGACGCCAAAACTCTTTGCCATATCCGGCAGGGCAGTCGCTATCACCGTCCCGTCGAGAAACTCCATAAAAAAGGCCCCGGCCACCAGCAGCGCAGCAGGCGAGACGCCCCGCGCTTTCTCCGGGAGGGTATTTTCACTCATTTTTGGTCTGCCATTTCAAAAAAAATTATAATAATTAAAAAAAATGAAACTGCGTAACTTGCGGATTATTCAACGATTTATTAACAAATCTAAAAAAGGTGTTGATGAATTGATGTGATATTCATCACAAACTGGTTGATTTTTGTGATGCAAGTCATATTATACGCCCATAGACAAGTAACACCTGCACAACAAAACAGCCGGAGCACAACATGAAATTGCGCAAGATCCTGAAAAGCATTTTTGAAACCTATTGCAAGACTTTTAAAGACGTACCGCCGGGCGCTATGTTTTAATAAAGTTGCTGTGATAAAAAACCTGCTACGGCAGGTTTTTTTGTTTCTGGAAATCAGGAGTAACTATGTCTCAAAATCTTAGCGCCGATCAGGAGCTGGTGTCCGACGTTGTGGCGTGCCAGCTGGTGATTAAACAGATCCTCGATGTCATTGACGTTATCGCCCCGGTTGAGGTGCGTGAGAAGATGGCTAACCAGCTTAAAACCATCGATTTCACTGCCCATCCGGCAGCGGCGGACCCGGTTACCCGGCGCGCTATTCAGAAAGCCATTGCCTTAATTGAGCTGAAGTTTACACCGCAGGAAGAAACACACTAAAGCGTGAATACAGGCAAATAAAGTAAACCTTTGTTTTGTTATTTTCAAACGGAGGTTTTCTTTATTGTTGGAGGCGTTGGGGTAGGGTCCGGACGGTAGGGGCCTGGCGGGAGAGGATCCCGCCAGAAAGAGCAGCGATAAACGATCAGTGTTTACGGCAGTTCACTACGTTAAGCAGCGCCCGGTCGGTCTGGGTGATATTTTTCCCGTCACGCAAAGAGCGATGAATCTCTCCAATCAACAGCTGCAGCAGGAGACCATCCTGCTGCTCTGCTTTTTCCAGCTCGCGCAAAAAATTAAGGGTCTTTTCATCCTTTACCGCTTTAGCTTCTTCGCTCAGCTGCGCCAGCATTTCCCGCCGCACGTTGTACTCCTCAAACGCTTTCTGAAACAGCTCTTCTAAAGAGTTAAAGTGTTCAGGCGGATTTTCCCGCGCTTTCACAATAGGATAGGCACCGGCGCGCTTCATAAAGTCGAATACGCGCATCATAAGGTTTACTTTCTCTTGCGCCTGCGCGCGCAGGAAGGTTGCCGAACCCGGTAGATCGTGCTCACAGCACCACTCACTGAGCGAGAGGCAGAGATTAGATGCCTGAAACTCAAGATTAACCTGCGAGTTGAGTTTTTGTGCCATGCCGATAGTCGCCATAATGACCTCCTTCTGTCCTGGACGAGGCTGCGATGAATGTCAGCCTTACTGCGTCGATAAGACGATCGTAAAGATTTATTCATCTGACAAATGTGATCCGCCAGACACTTTTCAACGTCATAAACGAATAATCTTAATGAAAATAGAGGGTTACATTCATGCTTGAATGTATCTCATAGAGGGTTTCGTTTAATATGAAGGAGTTGGAGATGAAAAGAGTTGCCGTGCTGCTGGCCCCCGGTTTTGAAGAGGCGGAAGCCATAGTCACCATTGATATACTGCGCCGGTTGCACATTGATGTAGAAACGCTGGCCTGCACTACGTCCCGCGCGGTGGTGAGCTACCACGCGATTCCTATGGTAGCCGACGCTACGTTAAGCGAGCGCCTGAATACGCTTTACGATGCCGTTGTGCTGCCGGGCGGTCCGGAGGGGAGCGTTAACCTTGCGGCCAGCGCTGAAGTTATCGCCTTTGTGACCCGTCATGATGAAGCGGAAAAGCTTATCTGTCCTATCTGCTCGGCAGCCGCACGGGTACTGGGAGGCAACGGCCTGCTGAAAGGGCGGCGTTACGTCTGTTCGGGCGATCTGTTTGAAACCGTGACCGACGGCCACTATGTCGACGCTGCCGTCGTAGAGGATGGCAACCTGATTAGCGGCAAGGGATTAGGCCGGGTATTCGATTTTGCCTTTGCCGTCTCAGCGCGTCTTTTAGGTGATGATGCCCCGGTACGTGACCACGCGGATCATATCTACTATCCCCTCTAGTTTCTCAGCACGACAAAACACTCCTCAGGCCACAAGGATAAGCTGGCTGGCCTGATGGATAATTCTGCTACACCCCTCCGCATTTGTCTGACAAATACGCCAATTCTTATGAAGATATTCGCTGAATTTATGCACGCTTTTACTGTAATTCTGCGGTGTGATGGCGCTCTCCTATGGAGGATTAATTTCCCGCTAAAACTACTCCAGCAATAGCATCTCCTGATAGACGTGTGCTAATGCCTTGTTTTAAGGCTGATTAGACAGCTAATAAACTCTCATACCTTACATAAAAAAGCGTTAAAGCTGGAGTTAACCATGCACAAATTCACTAAAGCGCTGGCGGCCATTGGTTTAGCTGCCGTTATGTCACAATCCGCTATCGCCGAAAATATGAAGCTCGGTTTTCTGGTTAAACAGCCGGAAGAGCCGTGGTTCCAGACAGAATGGAAGTTTGCTGATAAAGCAGGCAAAGATTTAGGCTTTGAGGTTATTAAAATCGCCGTGCCGGACGGTGAAAAAACGCTGAACGCCATCGATAGCCTGGCCGCCAGCGGGGCGAAAGGGTTCGTTATCTGTACCCCGGATCCTAAGCTGGGTTCAGCGATTGTTGCCAAAGCACGTGGATATGACATGAAGGTCATTGCCGTGGACGATCAGTTCGTCAACGCCAAAGGCCAGCCGATGGAGAGCGTACCGCTGGTCATGATGGCCGCCAGCGAGATTGGCGCTCGCCAGGGGCAGGAGCTGTATAAAGAGATGCAAAAACGCGGCTGGGATGTGAAAGAGACCGGCGTCATGGCGATCACCGCCAACGAGCTGGATACCGCCCGTCGCCGCACCTCCGGCTCAATGGATGCGCTGAAAGCGGCTGGCTTCCCGGAGAAACAGATCTATCAGGTCCCAACCAAATCAAACGATATTCCCGGCGCGTTCGATGCCGGCAACTCTCTGCTGGTACAGCATCCAGAGGTGAAACACTGGCTGGTGGTCGGCATGAATGATAACACCGTGCTCGGTGGCGTGCGCGCCACGGAAGGGCAGGGCTTCAAAGCGGCCGACGTGATCGGTATTGGTATCAACGGCGTCGACGCCGTTAGCGAACTGTCCAAAGCGCAGGCCACCGGTTTCTACGGCTCGCTGCTGCCAAGCCCGGACGTTCACGGCTATAAAACCAGTGAAATGCTCTACAACTGGGTGGAAAAAGGGGTCGAACCGCCGAAATTCACTGCCGTTACCGACGTGGTGCTGATCACCCGCGACAACTTTAAAGAAGAGTTAGCGAAGAAAGGGCTAGGCGTGAAGTAATTCACGCCGTTGGTTGCGCTCTTCACCGTAGGCTTTGTCGCCCGGTGAAGGGCCAGTCGTACCATAAATGCGTCACGGAGACGTTATGCAACAGTCAACTCCATATCTCTCTTTCCGTGGTATTAGCAAAACCTTCCCCGGCGTTAAGGCCCTGAGCGACATTAGCTTCGACTGCTATGCCGGCCAGGTGCACGCCCTGATGGGAGAGAACGGCGCGGGTAAATCGACGCTGTTGAAAATTCTGAGCGGCAACTATGCCCCCACTGGCGGAACGCTGGTGCTGCAGGGGCAAGAGGTCAGCTTTGCCGACACCACCGCCGCGCTGAATGCCGGGGTGGCGATCATCTACCAGGAGCTGCATCTGGTTCCAGAGATGACCGTCGCGGAAAATATCTATCTCGGCCAGCTGCCGCAGAAGGGTGGGCTGGTCAATCGCTCGCTGCTTAACTATGAGGCTCGGCTCCAGCTGGAACATCTTGGTCTGGATATCGATCCGCAGACGCCGCTGAAGTACCTCTCCATCGGCCAGTGGCAGATGGTTGAGATTGCCAAGGCGCTGGCGCGTAACGCGAAAGTCATCGCCTTTGATGAGCCTACCAGCTCGCTCTCGGCGCGGGAGATCGACAACCTGTTTCGCGTGATACGCGAGCTGCGCAACGAGGGGCGAGTGATCCTCTATGTCTCCCACCGCATGGAGGAGATTTTTGCCCTTAGCGACGCCATCACCGTCTTTAAAGATGGACGCTACGTGCGCACCTTTGACGATATGCAGCAGGTCAACCATGACTCGTTGGTGCAGGCGATGGTCGGGCGCGATCTCGGCGATATTTATGGCTGGCAACCGCGGGAGTACGGGGCGGAGATGCTGCGTCTGGAAGGCGTAAAAGCCCCCGGCGTGCGCCATCCCGTTAGCTTCTCGGTGAGGCGCGGCGAAATCGTCGGCCTGTTCGGGCTTGTGGGCGCCGGGCGCAGCGAGCTGATGAAAGGGCTGTTTGGCGGCACGCGCATTACCGCAGGCCAGCTATTCATTGACGGCAAGCCGCTGGATATCCAGAAGCCTGCCCACGCCATTCGCGCCGGGATGATGCTCTGTCCTGAGGATCGCAAAGCCGAAGGCATCATTCCCGTTCACTCTGTGCGTGACAACATTAACATCAGCGCCCGGCGCAAGGCTGTCCGCGCCGGATGCCTGATCAACGACGGCTGGGAGGTGGAAAACGCCGACCACCATATTCGCTCCCTCAATATCAAAACGCCCGGTGCTGAGCAGCTGATTATGAACCTCTCCGGCGGGAACCAGCAGAAGGCGATCCTTGGCCGCTGGCTCTCAGAGGAGATGAAGGTCATTTTGCTCGATGAGCCGACGCGCGGTATAGACGTGGGCGCCAAGCATGAGATCTACAACGTCATCTACGCCCTCGCGTCTCGCGGCGTAGCGGTACTGTTTGCCTCCAGCGACCTGCCGGAAGTGCTCGGCGTCGCCGACCGCATCCTGGTGATGCGTGAAGGGGAGATCGCCGGCGAGCTGCTGCACGGCGAAGCAGACGAAAAACAGGCGTTAAGCCTTGCCATGCCTAAAGTGAGTCAGGCTGTTGCCTGAGTAAGGAGAGTATGATGTCATCAGTAACAAGCTCCGGCGCAGGAAAGTCGCCGTTCAGTCTGGGGCGTATCTGGGATCACTACGGCATGCTGGTGGTCTTTGCCGTACTGTTTATCGGCTGCGCCCTGTTTGTGCCTAACTTTGCCAGCTTCGTCAATATGAAGGGGCTAGGGCTCGCCATCTCGATGTCGGGCATGGTGGCCTGCGGTATGCTCTTCTGCCTGGCCTCCGGCGACTTTGACCTCTCGGTCGCCTCGGTCATCGCCTGCGCTGGCGTTACCACGGCGGTGGTCATTAACATGACGGAAAGCCTGTGGATCGGCGTCTTTGCAGGCCTGATGCTGGGCGTGCTGAGCGGCCTGGTTAACGGCTTCGTCATTGCCAAACTGAAGATCAACGCCCTGATCACCACCCTTGCGACGATGCAGATCGTGCGCGGCCTGGCCTATATCATCTCTGACGGTAAAGCGGTGGGTATTGAAGATGAGCGTTTCTTCACCCTCGGCTATACCAACTGGCTCGGCCTGCCTGCACCCATCTGGCTGACCGTGGCCTGCCTGATCGTCTTTGGTTTCCTGCTCAACCGAACCACCTTTGGCCGCAATACGTTGGCGATTGGGGGCAACGAAGAGGCGGCTCGCCTGGCAGGGGTACCGGTGGTACGTACAAAAATCATTATCTTTGTGCTCTCCGGACTGGTGTCGGCCGCAGCCGGGATTATTCTGGCGTCGCGTATGACCAGCGGCCAGCCGATGACCTCCATTGGTTATGAACTGATCGTGATTTCTGCCTGCGTGCTTGGCGGAGTCTCTCTCAAGGGCGGCATCGGAAAAATCTCGTATGTTGTGGCGGGGATCCTGATCCTCGGTACCGTAGAGAACGCGATGAACCTGCTGAATATCTCCCCCTTCTCGCAGTACGTTGTACGCGGCCTGATCCTGCTGGCGGCGGTCATCTTCGACCGTTACAAACAGAAGGCGAAACGCACCGTCTGACGCTCGCCATCTCACCGAACGGCCTCTTTTTTAATCGTTTTTACCTCTCAGCCAGCCGCAATTGCGGCTGGTTTCTTTGCTTTAAAATGGCGAGGCGCGCGACACTGTCTATACTTACATGGCTAATGATAATGAGAGATGGTCGTGAACGCGGCATCGAAACCAGAAAGGAGGAGACCAGGGTGGCTGACCAGTTAGCTGTACCGCCTGTACTTTCCGCAAACTATGCTTACTTCTTTGACCTCGACGGAACCCTCGCCGAAATCAAACCTCGTCCCGATCAGGTCTTTATTCCCGCCGGGGTACTTACCCTGCTCAAACGTCTGGCCGAAATGAATCAGGGCGCGGTGGCGCTGGTATCGGGCCGCTCTATGAAAGAGCTCGATGCCATTGCCTCCCCGCTGCATTTCCCTCTTGCTGGCGTGCATGGCGCACAGCGACGCGACTACCAGGGAAAAACCCACGAGATCGCACTGCCAGAGGATCAGGTTAAGCAGATGGAGCTGGAGCTGATTACGGCGCTTGATCCCCTTAAGGGGACGGAGCTTGAGGCGAAGGGGATGGCGTTTGCGCTGCACTATCGTCAGGCCGTTCATCATGAAGAGGCTATTTATGCGCTGGCGAAGGAGATGGAGGAGAAATATCCGAATTTAGCCCTCCAGCCGGGTAAATGCGTGGTAGAGCTAAAACCGCGTGGTATCAATAAAGGAGCAGCAGTAGAAGCATTCATGCAGGAGACGCCTTTTATTGGACGTACACCTGTTTTCCTCGGAGACGACCTCACTGACGAGGCAGGCTTCAAGGTTGTGAATCGCCTTGATGGCGTATCCGTAAAGGTTGGTATTGGCGCAACGCAGGCGCAGTATCGACTGGAAAGTGTCGCGGACGTTCATCAATGGCTCGAAAATATTACTGACCACCAACAACAAGAAGAAATGGCATTAACTAACAGGAGAGATGGCTATGAGTCGCTTAGTCGTAGTATCTAATCGTATCGCACCGCCGGATGATAAGAAATCAAGCGCCGGTGGACTGGCCGTCGGCATTATGGGCGCACTGAAGGGAACGGGCGGCCTCTGGTTTGGCTGGAGCGGTGAAATTGGTAACGAAGATCAGCCGCTAAAGAAGGTGACGCGGGGCAATATCACTTGGGCCTCATTTAATCTCAGCGAGCAGGATTATGATGAGTACTACAGCCAGTTTTCCAATGCCGTGCTGTGGCCTGCTTTTCACTACCGTCTTGATTTAGTGAAGTTTCAGCGCGAGGCCTGGGAGGGCTATCAGCGCGTAAACGCACTGCTCGCGGACAAGCTGGTTCCTCTGCTTGAAGAGGATGACATCCTCTGGATCCACGACTATCATCTGCTGCCGTTCGCCAACGAGCTGCGCCAGCGCGGCGTGAATAACCAGATTGGCTTCTTCCTGCACATTCCATTCCCGACGCCGGAAATCTTTAACGCGCTGCCGCCGCATGCTGAGCTGCTGGAGCAGCTGTGCGACTACGATCTGCTGGGCTTCCAGACCGAGAGCGATAGAGTGTCGTTCCTGGATAGCCTCTCAAGCCAGACGCGATTAACCGCCCGGGGCGATAAGACCCATACCGCATGGGGCAAAACCTTCCGTACTGAGGTCTATCCTATCGGGATTGAACCGGAAGAGATCGCTCAGCAGGCCGCAGGCCCGCTGCCACCGAAGCTGGCACAGCTCAAAGCCGAGCTGAAAAACGTGAAAAATATCTTCTCCGTTGAGCGGTTGGACTACTCTAAGGGCCTGCCGGAACGTTTCCATGCCTATGAAACTCTGCTGGAGAAGTTCCCGCAGCACCACGGTAAGATCCGCTATACGCAGATTGCACCTACTTCGCGCGGCGAAGTTCAGGCCTATCAGGATATTCGTCATCAGCTGGAGACCGAAGCGGGACGCATCAACGGTAAATATGGTCAGCTAGGGTGGACGCCGCTCTACTATCTCAACCAGCACTTTGATCGTAAGCTGCTGATGAAGGTGTTCCGTTATGCCGACGTTGGCTTGGTGACCCCGTTGCGTGACGGGATGAACCTCGTTGCGAAGGAGTATGTGGCCGCGCAGGATCCGGCTAACCCAGGCGTACTGGTGCTCTCTAAGTTTGCCGGTGCGGCTAACGAGCTTACCTCCGCCCTGATCGTCAACCCTTACGACCGTGACGATGTGGCTAATGCCATGAACCGGGCGCTAACCATGCCGCTGGCGGAGCGTATTTCTCGCCACGCCGACATGATGGATGTGATCAGAAAAAATGATATTCATCACTGGCAGGAGAGGTTTATTGCCGATTTAAAGCGTATAGCGCCTCGTAATGCAGAGACCCTTCTGCAGAATAACGTGGCGACCTTCCCCAAGCTGGCGTAAACACGCTGACGCTCCCGCTGCGGCGGGGGCGCTACTCCTCTCCTAGCGGTACCAGCAGCACGTCAACCTTACATGCTCCTACCACGCCTTTAGCCGAACAGGCCGCCCGCGAAAAATAGCGCTGATTATGGTTACCATAAATAACCAGATCGATCCCATCACGCTCACAAAGATGAACAATATTTTCACTGAGCGCGCCCGAAGCAATAATCGTTTCAGCAATAGGATAATCTGCCTGCGCAGCTAATTGATGCATAAACTGCTGCGTCTCCTCCTGCATGAGATCGCGCAAATTTTCCATCATAGGCGCAGCAAACTGATTATACATTTCAGGATCGTTGGCCAGGGTAAGCAAGCTGATGCGTGCCTGGTAGGGACGGGCAATGGAGACTGCTTTTTTCAGCAGCAGATGACTTTCTGAATTGACGGCAATCGCGACCAAAAGATGAGAATAGCTCATATCTCGCTCCTTAATGGAGAATGAACCCTTGACGTATCTTTACCTTCTTCTTAAAAAAGTTGCAACCGAAAAAGTGTGACAAAGCTGTGAACATTATCATAAATATTCATTAATTATTCCATCGCAAGGAATCGCGTCACTTACGGATATGTTAACAAAATTTAAAGACTTAATGGAAATTAAGCCTATTTTATAGGGCGCTGTTGTTTCTTATTTACTAACGGTTAACAAATTCGCAATCATTTTACAAGTTTATTGAATCAGTTTAGCCCTGCTTTAATGTTTTGATTTTTATATGTTTAATATAATCACCCCACTCTTACTGCGCTCATTAGTCGAGTGTGGCTGGCAAAAAGTCCGAGGTCTGATGACTGGTCATCAGTTAACACATAAAACTGCATGACTATTCGTCGAAAAGGAATAGAAAAGGCGCCTGATAGTATAAAAATTGAACAATCACTAAGTCGAAAGTATGGATTTCTTTATAATATTCACGTAAATTATGTGACGTAGATCACATTATTTTCAAATTATTCACCGGAGCCAATTGTATGTCCTACGGGTCGCGAGTACAGTTGCGTCGCTTTAAGAAAAATCTTAGTAAATTGTAAGAATTGATTGAAAGCGTAACGGAGAGAGGTGGCAGAACAATGCGATCGCCGTCACGTTAAACAACTAAGTTCAAACGATGCATTTCGCCTTATCTTTTTTAATACCGGGTTTTTTTCCCGGCGACATCACGGGGTGCGGCCTGGCCGCATAAGATACTAGTTGGTTATTCTGGATGGGAAAAATGCATACATCCGAGTTGCTGAAACATATCTATGACATCAACTTGTCATATTTACTGCTCGCACAGCGTTTGATTAGTCAAGACAAAGCTTCAGCGATGTTCCGCCTGGGCATTAACGAAGAGATGGCTTCCACCTTGGGTGAATTATCACTTCCGCAGATGGTGAAATTAGCTGAAACCAATCAGCTAATCTGTCAGTTCCGTTTTGACAGTCATCAGACCATTACCCGTCTGACCCAGGAGTCCCGTGTAGACGACCTGCAGCAGGTCCATACCGGTATTTTGCTCTCAACGCGTTTGCTCAATGAGAGCAATCAGGGTGCTGACGCAGCGTCCCGGAAGAAAAGGGCTTAATAATGACCGAAAAGAGCATTGTCCAGGAAGCGCGTGATATTCAACTCGCGATGGAACTGATTACGCTGGGCGCGCGTTTGCAAATGCTGGAAAGCGAAACGCAGCTCAGCCGTGGCCGCCTCATCAAACTCTATAAAGAACTTCGTGGTAGCCCGCCGCCGAAAGGGATGCTCCCTTTTTCAACCGACTGGTTTATGACGTGGGAACAGAATATTCACGCCTCAATGTTCTGCAACGCCTGGCAATTTTTGTTGAAAACGGGCCTTTGCAGCGGCGTTGACGCGGTTATTAAAGCCTATCGACTCTATCTGGAGCAGTGCCCGCAGCCGGAAGAGGGGCCACTATTAGCCCTGACGCGTGCATGGACATTAGTCCGTTTTGTGGAAAGCGGTATGCTTGAACTCTCCAGCTGCAACTGCTGCGGTGGGAATTTTATTACCCATGCTCATCAGCCTGTCGGGAGTTTTGCCTGCAGTTTGTGCCAGCCGCCGTCCAGGGCCGTAAAAAGACGTAAACTTTCCCTGGAAGCTGCCGATATTATTCCACAACTGCTGGATGAACAGATCAAACAGGCTGTTTAACGTAACGGCGTGGGTAACACTCCAGCAGCGGTAAGCAATTACCGCTGCTTTTTTTTGCCTCCCCGTTGGGTTAAACCCTCACTCTGTTTTTCCTTGCCTTAGTCAACAGCGGAAGGATGATGTCGTGCTGATCTTATTAGGTTACCTTGTTGTTCTCGGTACAGTCTTTGGCGGTTACATGATGACCGGCGGACACCTTGGGGCACTTTATCAACCGGCTGAGCTGATTATTATCGGCGGCGCGGGCGTGGGTGCGTTTATTGTGGGCAACAACGGCAAAGCGATCAAAGGAACGCTTAAGGCGCTTCCGCTGCTGTTTCGTCGCTCCAAATACACAAAAGCTGTCTATATGGATCTGCTGGCGTTGCTCTATCGCCTGATGGCCAAGTCGCGCCAGCAGGGGATGTTCTCCCTTGAGCGCGACATCGAGAATCCAAAAGAGAGCGAAATTTTTGCCAACTATCCGCGGATCCTTGCCGATCCGGTGATGCTGGAATTTATCGTCGACTATCTGCGTCTGATCATCAGCGGCAATATGAACACCTTCGAGATCGAAGCGCTGATGGATGAAGAGATCGAGACGCATGAAAGCGAAGCCGAAGTGCCGGCAAACAGCCTGGCAATGGTTGGCGACTCGCTGCCCGCGTTCGGTATCGTTGCAGCGGTTATGGGGGTAGTCCATGCGCTGGCCTCGGCGGATCGCCCGGCGGCCGAGCTGGGCGCTCTGATCGCCCATGCGATGGTAGGGACCTTCCTCGGTATTCTGCTGGCCTACGGCTTTATCTCCCCGCTGGCGACCGTGCTGCGCCAGAAAAGCGCGGAAACCACCAAGATGATGCAGTGCGTGAAGATCACGCTGCTCTCCAACCTGAACGGCTATGCGCCACCGATTGCCGTTGAGTTTGGCCGCAAAACCCTCTACTCCAGCGAGCGTCCGTCCTTTATGGAACTGGATGAGCACGTCCGGGCGGTACGTAACCCAAACCAGCAGACGACGACTGAGGACGCATGAAAAACCAGGCCCATCCTATTGTCGTTGTAAAACGGCGCAAGCATAAGGGACACGGAGGCGGCTCGCACGGATCCTGGAAGATCGCCTACGCCGATTTTATGACGGCAATGATGGCGTTCTTCCTCGTGATGTGGCTGATCTCTATCTCCAGTCCGAAGGAGCTGATCCAGATTGCGGAGTATTTCCGTACCCCGTTGGCGACCTCTATTGCCGGCGGCCCGCGGATCTCCAACAGCGACAGCCCAATTCCTGGCGGCGGCGATGACGTCACCCAGCAGAAGGGGGAGGTGCAGCGCCAGCCCAACGTGGAAGAGCTGCGCCAGAAAATGGAGCAGACTCGCCTGAGCAAGCTGCGCGGCGATCTCGACCAGCTGATCGAGGCCGATCCAAAGCTGCGGGCGCTGCGTCCGCACCTGAAGATCGACCTGGTGCAGGAGGGGCTGCGTATCCAGATTATCGACAGCCAGAACCGACCGATGTTTAAAACCGGTAGCGCCGAGGTTGAACCCTATATGCGCGATATTTTGCGCGCTATTGCGCCGGTGCTAAACAACATTCCGAACCGTATTAGCCTCTCCGGTCATACCGATGACTTCCCGTACGCCAACGGCGAACGCGGCTACAGCAACTGGGAGCTCTCTGCCGATCGTGCCAACGCCTCGCGGCGGGAGCTGGTCGCCGGTGGGCTGGACGACGGTAAAGTGCTGCGCGTGGTCGGCATGGCTGCCACCATGCGCGTAAGTGACAAGGGCGCGGATGACGCCGTTAACCGTCGTATCAGTCTCTTAGTGCTGAATAAACAAGCAGAACAGGCAATTCTGCACGAAAACGCCGAAAGCCAAAACGAGCCGGTAAGTGTATTACAACAGCCGGGGGCACAGCCTCAGGCGACCGTTCCCACATCGCCACAACCCGATCCGAGGTGATAGCGTGAGCATGGATATTAGCGATTTTTATCAGACATTTTTTGATGAAGCTGACGAGCTGTTAGCCGACATGGAGCAACACCTGCTGGATCTGGTGCCGGAAGCGCCGGATTCAGAGCAGCTCAACGCCATCTTTCGTGCGGCCCACTCCATAAAGGGGGGCGCTGGCACGTTTGGCTTTACCATTTTGCAGGAGACCACGCACCTGATGGAAAACCTGCTGGATGAGGCCCGGCGCGGAGAGATGCAACTCAATACCGATATTATCAACCTGTTTTTGGAAACCAAAGATATTATGCAGGAACAGCTCGACGCCTATAAAAGCTCGCAAGAGCCGGATGCCGCCAGCTTTGAATATATCTGCAATGCGCTGCGCCAGCTGGCGCTGGAAGCGAAAGGCGAAGTGCCTGCCGCTGCGGCCGGTGGGGCCAGGCTGACCGTTGTAGATAATGTCCAGGCCGTCGCTGATACCGCGCCTGCCGCCGCACCTGCGGCTGCTAATGACGGCAAGCTGCGCATTGTCCTGTCGCGCCTGAAAGAGAGCGAAGTCAACCTGCTGGAAGACGAGCTGAAAAACCTGGCAACCCTCAGCGACGTGGTAAAAGGCGCGGATACGTTGAGCGCGACGCTGGAAGGCGGCGTGAGCGAGGACGATCTGATTGCCGTGCTCTGCTTCGTCATCGAGCCGGATCAGATTAGCTTTACCAAGGCGTCAGCCGCGGTTACCGCCAGCGAGGCCGCTCCTGTCGCCCCGGCTCCGGTCGCTCAGCCGGTGGCCGCTGCGCCGGTTGCACAAAGCGCGCCGCGCGAGCAGCCTGCCGCCCGTCAGGAGCGTGCAGAAAAGCCGGCCCGCGCCAGCGAGTCCACCAGCATCCGCGTGGCCGTTGAGAAAGTTGACCAGCTGATCAACCTGGTGGGCGAGCTGGTGATCACCCAGTCGATGCTGGCCCAGCGTTCCAACGAGCTGGATCCGGTCAATCATGGCGATCTCATCACCAGCATGGGCCAGCTGCAGCGTAACGCCCGCGATCTGCAAGAGTCGGTGATGTCTATCCGTATGATGCCGATGGAGTACGTCTTCAGCCGCTTCCCGCGTCTGGTGCGCGATCTGGCGAGCAAGCTCAACAAGCAGATCGAGCTGACGCTGCTGGGCAGCTCTACCGAACTGGATAAGAGCCTGATCGAGCGCATTATCGATCCGTTAACGCACCTGGTGCGTAACAGCCTCGACCACGGCATTGAACTGCCGGATACCCGCGTCGCCGCTGGGAAATCCCCGGTCGGTAACCTGACGCTCTCCGCTGAGCATCAGGGCGGTAATATCTGCATCGAAGTGATCGACGACGGCGCAGGCCTCAACCGCGAGCGCATTCTGGCGAAAGCGGTATCGCAGGGGATGGCGGTGCATGAAAACATGACCGATGAAGAGGTCGGCATGCTGATCTTCGCCCCGGGCTTCTCCACCGCAGAGCAGGTGACGGACGTCTCCGGCCGCGGCGTGGGCATGGACGTGGTGAAACGTAACATCCAGGAGATGGGCGGCCACGTTGAGATCCAGTCGAAGCAGGGCGCGGGCACAACCATCCGCATTCTGCTGCCGCTGACGCTGGCGATCCTCGACGGTATGTCGGTGAAGGTGAGCGACGAGGTCTTTATTCTGCCGCTGAATGCAGTGATGGAGTCCCTGCAGCCGCGTGAAGAGGATCTGCACCCGCTGGCAGGCGGCGAGCGCGTGCTTGAAGTGCGCGGCGAATATCTGCCGCTGGTCGAGCTGTGGAAGGTCTTTGACGTCGACGGCGCGAAAACCGAGGCGACGAAAGGCATCGTGGTGATCCTACAGAGCGCAGGCCGCCGCTACGCGCTGCTGGTGGATCAGCTGATTGGTCAGCACCAGGTTGTCGTGAAGAACCTCGAAAGCAACTACCGCAAGGTGCCGGGCATCTCCGCTGCAACTATCCTCGGCGATGGCAGCGTGGCGCTGATCGTCGATGTTTCGGCGTTACAGGGATTAAACCGTGAGCAACGTGTGGCGCACACAGCCGCCTGATTTAGTTAAAAAGGTAAAAATATGACCGGTATGAGTAATGTAACGAAACTGGCTGGTGAGCCATCGGGTCAGGAATTTCTGGTATTCACTTTAGGCGATGAAGAGTACGGCATCGATATCCTGAAAGTGCAGGAGATCCGCGGTTACGATCAGGTAACCCGTATTGCTAACACCCCGGACTTTATTAAAGGGGTAACGAACCTGCGCGGTGTGATTGTACCCATCGTCGATCTGCGGGTGAAATTCAGCCAGCAGGACGTGGAGTATAACGATAACACCGTGGTGATCGTGCTCAATCTGGGGCAGCGCGTGGTCGGGATTGTGGTCGACGGCGTCTCTGACGTGCTGTCGCTGGCGTCCGATCAGATCCGTCCTGCGCCGGAGTTTGCCGTTACCCTGTCAACGGAATATCTCACTGGCCTCGGCGCGCTGGGTGACCGCATGCTGATCCTGGTCAACATCGAGAAGCTGCTGAACAGCGAAGAGATGGCCCTGCTGGATAGCGCCGCGGCCCACGTTGCCTGATACCCTTCAACGCTCCCCTCCGCGGGAGCGTTTTTTTTCCCCCCTTGCACTGCACTCCGCCATTACCCATTAATAACATTTAAGTTTGGCTAAAACCGCCAATGAAACATCAGACAATATATTGTGAAGTAGAGCACGTGATAATGAATATATCATTCACGTTTCACTTTGTTACGAGCTGTTAATAATGTTAATTCATTGAAAGATAATGCAATTTTATGTCAATACGCCGATAGTTTGAGTAGGCCTTTACAGGGTGGTTGTTTGCAACCTCGTAAGCTAAATTTCTGTTAATCCTGCTTTTTCACAGAGGCGACAACATGAACAGAAAAACTCTCCTTGTTTTGGCAAGCGGTGCGCTGGCACTGGCCGGACACTCTGCCCATGCGGTAACCAGCAGTGGGACCATCAACGCAACGCTGACCCTGACCAACGGCTGCCTGATCAACGGCTCGCCGAATCAGAGCGGTATTAACTTCGGCTCGCTGGACTTTGGTACCCATCCCGCCACCTTCTCCGAGCTCACCACGCAGCTCACAGGTGCCAACGGCGGCAACAGCTTCGCGATCCAGTGCACCACCGACACCTATACCGTGCAGATCACCGGCACCACCAATACCGTTGCCCCCGCTACGGTGGTAGGTACCCCAGGCACGCCGGCGCGCTATTTAATTAACACTGCTAATGCAACTCAGGGCGTAGCCTACAGCCTCTACAGCGACAGCGGTTTTAGTAACGTTATTGCCAACAACGCTCCGCTGCCGGTTGCTTCCACTGCCGGAGGGGTGAATAACTACACTCTCTTTGGCCGTATTCAGGGTGGGGGTAACAGCGTGACCGTGGTCCCAGGGACCTACTCCGATACGATAAACGTGAGCGTGATCTACTGACGTCAGCGCAATGAAGCCTGAGGGAGTCGACACGCGCCTGGCGCCTGGCCGAAGTATGCTGCGCATCGTCTTCGGTTTGGGGTTGCTGGGGTGGTCAGGGAGCGCCACCGCGCTGACGGTCAGCACCCAGTCATTTCAGGTTGGAGCAACCATTGCGGCAGGATGCTCGGTAGTCAGCGGCAGCGGCGGCCTGCTCGGCTCTCTGGACTTCGGGAGTCGCAGCGGCGTGGCGAGCGGTCAGGTCACGACCAGCTTTGTGCCCAACAGCGCGCTCTCTCTCGCCTGCACCCCTGGAGTGGCGTTAAGCATGAGCATCAACGGCGGTCTTCACTACGGCACCGTGCGAAACATGCAGCGCAGCGGAGGAACAGAGCAGGTGCCATATCGGCTCTATCGCAGCAGCACGCTGGCGGCCAATACGGAAATTGGTGTTAACCAGTCGTTTTCGGTCACCTATAGCGATAGCAACAATATCGCGCTGACGCTGTTTGGCGCGGCGCAGCTCACGGGGTTTAGCCCCGCAGGAAATTATACCGATCAACTGACCGTAACGTTGTCCTGGTAAGGTCATACAGGGAGAAGGATCATGAAAACCATTATGGGTCGGAGCCTAATAGCAGGTGCCCTGCTGGCGCTAACGGGTATGACGCAGCAGGCACAGGCGGCAGCCACCATTTTACTCTGGCCGATCGATCCCTGGCTGGCCGCCGATGCAAAAGCAACGGAGCTGTGGATCCAGAATCAGGGGAATACGCCAACGACGATGCAGGTGCGCATCATGCGCTGGACCCAGGAGGGCGGCCATGAACGCTATCAGGCCCAGCAGGACGTGGTCGCCAGCCCGCCCATTGTGCGGATCGATAAGGGCGGCAAGCAGCTTATTCGTCTGATTAAGCAGACCCAGGTTCCCGCCGGTATTGAGCAAGGCTACCGGATCATCGTGGATGAGATCCCCCAGCCCGCTAGCGGAGATTCTCCGCAGATCGGCCTGAAGATCCAGATGCGCTACTCCATTCCTCTCTTTGTTTACGGTCAGGGCGTAGAGACCACCACCGAGGGGGCAAACCATGCGTTGGTGAATACGCGTGACCTGAGCTGGCGGGTGATCCGCGAAGGAGGGAAACCGGCGCTGGAGGTACGCAACCGCAGCGATGTGCACGTGCGCCTGAGCCAGGTTAGCGTGCAGCAGGGCAGCCAGCGGCGCGAGCTGGCAGACGGCCTGCTGGGATACGTGCTGCCAGGCGGCGCGCGTAGCTGGCCGCTTCCATCAGGTCTTAGCAATCCGACGACCATGACGGCGACGATTAATGCCAGGGATACTCAATGGCAGTCGTCTCCCGCAAACTGATCCTGCCGCTGATGGTGCTGCTGGGGGGAGTAACGGATGCGCTGGCAGAGGAGGGGGATGATGCCCTGCCGCCGCCGCCGGATGCGCAGGCCATCAACGCCCAGGCGGTTTTTCACCTCTCGCTGGTAGTTAACTACTACGATACCGAGCTGGTGGTGCCCGTCACGCGGCGTCAGGGGAACTATATTGTCGCCAGCCGCGATCTGCAGCGGGCCGGGATCCCCGCTGAGCATCTCCCGCCTGGAGACGTCGACCTCTCGACGCTGGCCGACGTGCGTACCGAATATGACAGCAATCGTCAGCGGCTGCTGCTGTTCGTTCCCCGGGAGTGGGTTGGCGATCGGGCCACCTCTTTTAGCGGCGAAACAGCGCGCGTCAAACCGCTCTATGGCCGGGGGGCGCTGTTAAACTACGATGTCTATACCAGCAGCACCGAGCATGCAGGTAGCCAGGCTTCCCTTTGGCATGAGTTTCGCTATTTCGACAGCAACGCGGTGTTCTCCTCCACCGGCACGCTGCGGGAGTACCTCTCCGGCACCGCCGGGCAAAACCAGGGTTATACCCGCTACGACACCACGCTGCTGTTCACCAATGAGGATGATGCCACCGAGTGGCAGCTGGGGGACGTCATCTCCGACTCGCTGAACTGGAGCAGCAGCGTGCGGATGGGCGGGATCCGCTATGGGCGCGACTTCTCGCTGCGCCCGGATCTGGTCACCTGGCCGCTGCCAGCGTTTACCGGCGAAGCGGCGGTGCCGACGGCGGTCGACGTCTTTATCAACGGCTACCGGGCCGGATCCACCCAGCTGCAGCCCGGCCCCTTTACCCTGACCAATCTGCCCTACATCAACGGGGCGGGGGATGCGGTGCTGGTCACCACCGACGCGCTGGGACGCCAGGTCAGCACCACGCTGCCGTTCTATGTCTCGAGCGACGTGCTGAAGAGCGGCATCACCGATGGCGCAGTCACTCTCGGCAGCCTGCGCCGTAACTACGGCATTGATGATTTTAACTACGGTCCGGCGGCGGGCAGCGGCTCGCTGCGCTACGGCGTGACCGACTACTTTACCTTTGAGGGCCACGGCGAAGCCGCAGAGGAGTTAACCCTCGGTGGCGCGGGCGGGGTGGTGAAGCTGGGCCAGTACGGGGTGGTTAACTCATCGTGGACGGAGAGCCGGATGCGGGGTAACAGCGGCAGCCAGTTCAACTGGGGTTACCAGTACAGCACCAGCACCTTCAGCATCGCCACCCAGCACACTCGCCGCGAGCGCGGGTTCGGCAACCTGGCCCTCTACGATCAGACCATCGTTTACGATGACGACCGCCAGCCGCTGGCGACCCTGAGCCGTAATAGCGATCAATATTCGCTGACCTTTAATATGGGCGACTATGGCAACGTCGGCGCGGCCTGGATTGGCGTGCGCAGTTTTGATAACCAGAAGACCGAGCTGCTGAATCTCTCCTGGAGCCGCAACCTGTGGGGCAGCAGCAGCCTCTACCTGGCGGCCAGCCACGATAAGCAGCGGGACGACTGGACCTTTGCGATGTCGCTGCAGATCCCTATTGGCGAGCGGGACAGTGCGGCTATCAGCGTGGAGAAAACCCCGGATGCGGGCACCAGCCAGCGTATCAACTATAACCATGCCATGCCTACCGATGGCGGCTTCGGCTGGAATATGGCCTTCGCCCGCCAGCCGCAGTCGGACAACTATCAGCAGGCGACGCTAAACTGGCGCAATAACAGCGTGGAACTCCAGGGGGGCGGCTACGGCGAGCGCGGGATGATGACCTGGTGGGGCGAAGCGCTGGGTTCGCTGGTGCTGATGGACGGCCAGCTCTTTGCGGCTAACAAGATCAACGACGCCTTTGTGGTGGTCAGCACCGGGGGCAATGCCAACGTGCCGGTAAGCTATGAAAACCAGCCGGTGGGCAAGACCAATGATAAAGGCTATCTGCTGGTGAGCGGCGTCTCGGCATACTATCCCGCCAGCTACAGCATCAATACCCTTAACCTGCCGGCGGATACGCGCCTGAAAGAGACCGAGCGGCGCGTAGCCCTGCGTCGCCAGAGCGGTTACCTGGTGGAGTTCCCGATGGAGCAGGAGCGGGTCGCCAGCGTGATCCTGCACGATGCCGAGGGGCACGCCCTGCCGGTGGGCAGCCAGGTCTATCGGGAGGGGCGATCTCCCACGCCGGTGGGCTATGACGGCATCGCCTTTCTGGAAAATCTCAGCGACGTGAACGCCCTGCGGGTGACCACGCCAGATAACCGCACCTGCTTTGCCCGTCTGGCGATTGGCGCAAACCCTGAACATAAATTACAGACCTACGGGCCGCTTACCTGTGAGGAGAGACGCTGATGCGCCGCGCTATTCTGCTTTTTCTGCTGCTGATGGGATGCAGCCCGCTGGCGTGGGCAGCCTGTACGGTGACGCCCACCAACGCCGTCTTTGGGACCGTCACCTCGTTTGCGCTTAATAGCACCGAGCAGGAGATCAGCGGCAGCCTGACGGTGCAGTGTGACGCCGTGCTGCTTAACCTGTTAACGGGTAACGCGATAACTATGCAGCTGAGCAGTGCGAGCGCCGCGGTCAGCAACCGGGCGATCCTACGTCGGGTGGATAACCCGGCCAGCGCCGATACCATCCCGGTGCGGCTGTGCGGGGCTGCAGGGTGCAATAACAACAGTGAGGCGCTCATCGGCGGCAGCTATACCTGGAGCGGAAACGCGCTGCTCGATCTGCTGAATACCCGACGCATTGTCCTGCCGATCTATTTTCGCACCCTCTCCGGGCAGACCGTGGCGGCGGGCCAGTACCAGGCCACCTTTAACCTCAACGTTACCTATAACATCTGCTCGCTGGGTCTGCTTGGCGGCTGCGGCTCGTGGCAGACTGGCACCGTACCCGTTGCCGTCACGGCGACCATCAGCATAACCAATGACTGCATCACTATCACTGCGCCAAACGTCAACTTCGGCAGCGCGCCGCTGGTTAAAAACTTCCCGGCGGTGGCGCAGGGCGTCGCGGTGACCTGCACCAAAGGCAGCGTCTATAGCGTGGGGATCAACAACGGCAGCAACGCCAACGGCAGCGTGCGTAATATGGCTTCCGGCAATAATCGCCTGAGCTATGAGATCTACAAAGGCAGCACCAGCGAGCGCTGGGGCAGCAGCGGCACCGAACGCTGGGCCAGCAGCGCCTCCTCACTGCTCAGCGCCAACGGCCTGGTGCGTACCTATAACTATACGGCCCGGGTATTAACCAACCAGGCGACGCCTCCGGCCGGAACCTACAGCGATACGGTGGTGGTGGATATCGCCTTTTAATCAGCAGGCGACGTAATAATGCTTGTCAGTTAAGCCAATTTGACACGCTTATTGCCCGGCGGCACTACGCTTGCACGGGCCTACGGTCCGGCGCGGTTTGTAGGCTGGGCAAGCGTAGCGCCGCCCGGCATAGAGGACCTACAGCAACTACAGCGATACGGTGGTGGTGGATATCGCCTTTTAATCAGCCAGGCGCGTAGCGGATTATTTCCCTTTCGCAAATGTAAAGTTCCCACCACACATGCCGATAACACCGTTAATAAGTCATCAATAAGGTGTTGCATGTTGAATCGTATCCGCGTTGTCACAATGCTGATGATGATGCTGGTCATTTTTGCACTTCTCCAGCTGGTATCCGGTGGGCTGCTGTTTTCGTCGCTGAAACAGAATCAGCAGAGCTTTGCTGACGCTAACGATCTTCGCCAGCAGCAGACCGAGCTGACTAAAACCTGGGAGCTGATGCTGCAGACGCGCATCAACCTTAGCCGTTCCTCCGCGCGGATGATGATGGATCCGTCGAATCAGCAGAGCAGTGCCAAAAACGATCTGCTGAAGAGCGCGCACACCTCGCTCGCCGATGCGGCAAAACACTACGAGGCCTACAAAGCGCTGCCGACCGTGCCGGCGATGGCACAGGTTAGCCAGCAGCTTGATGACAAGTACCGCACCTACAGTGCCGCGCTCACCGAGCTGATCCAGTTCCTGGAGAGCGGCAATATGGACGCCTTTTTCGCCCAGCCTACCCAGGGAATGCAGAACGCAATGGGCGATGCGCTGGGGCAGTACGCCCAGCTCAGCAGCGAGCTGTACCTCAACGCCTTTACCCAGAGCACTCAAGACTACCGTTTCGCCCAGTGGCAGATGGCGATCCTCGCCCTGGCACTGGTCATTGTGCTGGCCGCGGTATGGTACGGCATACGCCATATCCTCCTTAATCCACTGGCCAACGTGATCCGCCACATCCGCGACATCGCCAGCGGGGATCTCACCCAGACGCTGGTCATAGACGGGAAAAACGAAATTACCGAGCTGGCGGACAGCGTGGAGCATATGCAGCGTTCGCTAATCGACACCGTCACCAACGTGCGCCGGGGATCGGATGCGATCCACAGCGGCACCAGCGAAATTGCCGCCGGTAATAACGATCTCTCCTCCCGCACCGAGCAGCAGGCCTCCGCGCTGGAGCAGACCGCGGCCAGCATGGAGCAGCTCACCGCCACCGTGAAGCAGAACGCCGACAATGCCCGTCAGGCCTCGCAGCTGGCGCTTAGCGCCTCCGAGACCGCCGGACGCGGGGGCAAGGTAGTGGACGGCGTGGTGAAAACCATGCACGACATCGCCGCCAGCTCGAAGAAAATCGCCGATATCACTAGCGTGATCGACGGCATCGCTTTCCAGACCAATATCCTGGCGCTCAACGCCGCCGTAGAGGCTGCCCGTGCGGGCGAACAGGGGCGTGGCTTTGCTGTGGTTGCCGGTGAGGTGCGTAACCTTGCCAGCCGCAGCGCTAACGCTGCCAAAGAGATCAAAGCGTTAATTGAAGATTCCGTCTCGCGCGTGGATACCGGCTCGGTGCTGGTAGAGAGCGCCGGGGAGACCATGAACGATATCGTCAATGCGGTAACCCGGGTGACCGACATTATGGGCGAGATTGCCTCTGCTTCTGATGAGCAGAGCAAGGGCATCGACCAGGTGGCGCTGGCGGTATCGGAGATGGACAGAGTGACACAGCAGAACGCGTCGCTGGTAGAAGAGTCTGCGGCCGCAGCCGCAGCATTAGAAGAACAGGCCAGTCGACTCACGCAGGCGGTCTCTGCTTTCCGCCTTGCCGCCGTCCCTGAAAACCCGGCGCAGCGCCGCTCGCCAGGCGGGGAGTCCGTCTCCGCCCCGGCTAGCAGACGTCAGCTCAGTACCGGACAGGATGATAACTGGGAAACTTTTTGATCGTATTGATATTGCGGCGTTAGCCGCCTGATGGGAGCGTAGATGTTTAATCGTATTCGTATCTCGACCACACTGTTTATCTTACTGATTGTTTGCGGTCTGTTGCTGGTGGGAAGCAACGGCCTCTCTTTCTGGGCCTTCCGCGATGGTTTCCAGCATCTGGAGCAGGTTGAAAAGAGCAACCACCAGCGCAATACGCTAGCCCAGATGCGCGCCGTTTTATTGCAGACCAGCACCTCGCTGAATAAGGCCGGCACGCTGACCGCCTTAAGCTATCCGCCGGATGAGATCAAAGGGCTGATGAGTTCCGCGCGCAGCAACCTGCAGCTCGCCACCGTCCAGCTCAAAGAGTTTGAGTCGATCGAAGCGATCTCACCGGAGGGGGAGAAGCTCAAGACGCAGGCCAAGACTACCTACAGCACCTGGATGAGCGATTTAGAGCATCAGGCAACCTGGCTGGAAAACAACCAGCTCTCTGATTTTATGACCGCGCCGGTGCAGCAGTCCCAGGATGCGTTTGAGGCGACCTTTACCGCCTGGCAGCACTATATCGATCGCTTTGTTGAGACCGCGACGGCAGGTAGCCGCACTAACTACCACATGTCGGCGGCAACCTTTATTACCGTGTTGATTCTGGCTGCGGCGTTGATCTCAGCCGGGCTGTTCTGGTCGCGCAGAATGATCGTGCAGCCGCTGGCGATCATCAGCAGCCACTTTGACAGCATCGCCGGGGGTGATCTGGCGCGGCCGATCTCGGTCTATGGCCGCAACGAAATCTCGGCCATTTTCGCCAGCCTGAAAAAGATGCAGACCGCGCTGCGCGCCACGGTAGCCAACGTGCGCGAAGGCAGCGTGTCGATGCACACCGGCATCTCAGAAATTGCCGCGGGTAATAACGATCTCTCGGCGCGCACCGAGCAGCAGGCGGCGTCGCTGGCCGAAACCGCCGCCAGCATGGAGCAGCTCACCGCGACGGTGGCCCAAAACGCGGACAACGCGCGTCAGGCGTCGGTGCTCTCTCACGGCGCAGCAGAAACCGCGAGAAAGGGTGGGGAGCAGACCTCGCGGGTCTCCGACACCATGCATGATATCGCCACCAGCTCGCAGAAAATTGGCGACATTATTAGCGTGATCGACGGCATTGCCTTCCAGACTAATATCCTCGCGCTGAACGCCGCCGTTGAGGCCGCGCGGGCGGGCGAGCAGGGGCGTGGCTTTGCCGTTGTCGCCGGCGAAGTGCGCAACCTTGCAAGCCGTAGCGCCCAGGCGGCGAAAGAGATCAAAGGGTTAATCGAAGACTCCGTTGCTCGCGTGCAGCAGGGTTCCGCCCTGGTGGATACGGCGGCACAGACCATGACGGACATCGTCCGCTCCGTCACCCAGGTCAATGACATTATGGGCGAAATTGCTTCCGCCTCCGATGAGCAGCGCCGGGGTATTGAGCAGGTCGCGCTGGCGGTCAGCCAGATGGATCAGGTTACGCAGCAGAACGCCTCTCTGGTAGAGGAGGCTGCCGCGGCAACCGAACAGTTAGCGCACCAGGCGGACCGTCTTACGTCCCAGGTTGCGGTATTTAAGTTAGATGAGCAAATCGGTCAACCCGACGTGGCACCGCCCAGGGCTGTGCCGGCACTATCCTGAAAGTAATTGAGAAGGCGCTATGACATCACCACTGCCCAACGGGCAAACGTCATTAACTATGCAGTTCCCTCAGCGCCTTGCGCTGTCCGATGCGCATTTTCGTCGGATATGTCAATTGATTTACCAGCGTGCGGGGATCGTGCTGGCTGACCATAAGCGAGACATGGTCTACAACAGGCTGGTTCGCCGTCTGCGCACGCTGGGGCTGGATGATTTTGGCCGCTACCTGAGCATGCTGGAAGCGAACCAGAGCAGCGCCGAGTGGCAGGCATTTATCAACTCGCTGACCACTAACCTGACCGCCTTCTTCCGCGAAGCCCATCACTTCCCGGTGCTGGCCGATCACGCCCGCAAGCACAGCGGTGAGTACCGCGTCTGGAGCGCCGCTGCGTCCACCGGCGAAGAGCCCTACTCGCTCGCCATTACCCTGGCGGATGCGCTGGGGATGGTGCAGGGGCGCTGGAAAGTGATCGCCAGCGATATCGACACCGAGGTGCTGGAGAAAGCCCGCAGCGGCATCTACCGTCTGGACGAGCTGAAAACGCTCTCCCCCCAGCAGCTGCAGCGCTACTTTATGCGCGGTACGGGCCCGCACGCGGGCCTGGTGCGGGTGCGCCAGGAGCTGGCGAACTTCGTCGACTTCCAGTCGCTCAACCTGCTGGACAAGCAGTACAACGTGCCGGGCCCGTTCGACGCTATTTTTTGCCGTAACGTGATGATCTATTTTGATAAAACGACGCAGCAGGACATTTTGCGTCGCTTTGCCCCAATGCTTAAGCCCGATGGACTGCTGTTTGCCGGGCATTCGGAGAATTTCAGCAACCTTGTGCGCGAGTTTACCCTGCGTGGGCAGACGGTTTATGCGCTGAGTAAGGATAAAGCATGAGTAAAATCAGGGTACTGTCTGTTGATGATTCAGCGCTGATGCGTCAGATCATGACGGAGATTATCAACAGCCACAGTGATATGGAGATGGTGGCTACCGCGCCGGATCCGCTGGTCGCGCGGGATTTGATCAAGAAATACAATCCGGATGTCCTGACGCTGGACGTTGAAATGCCGCGCATGGATGGCCTCGACTTTCTTGAGAAGCTGATGCGTCTGCGGCCCATGCCGGTGGTAATGGTCTCCTCCCTGACGGGGAAAGGATCTGAGGTCACCCTGCGCGCGCTGGAGCTGGGGGCGATTGACTTTGTCACCAAGCCGCAGCTGGGGATCCGCGAGGGGATGCTCGCCTATAGCGAAATGATTGCTGAGAAGGTACGAACTGCATCGCGGGCCAGGCTGACGGCGCACACGCCGGTCTCCGCCCCGGCAACCCTGAAGGCGGGACCGCTGCTGAGCTCGGAAAAACTGCTGGCAATCGGCGCTTCAACCGGCGGAACAGAGGCAATTCGCCATGTACTCCAGCCATTGCCGCTCTCCAGTCCCGGTATTCTTATTACCCAGCATATGCCGCCGGGCTTTACCCGTTCCTTCGCTGAGCGGTTAAACAAGCTGTGCCAGATCAGCGTTAAAGAGGCGGAAGATGGCGAGCGTGTGCTGCCGGGCCATGCCTATATCGCCCCTGGCGATAAGCACATGGAGCTGGCGCGCAGCGGGGCAAACTATCAGATCAAGATTCACGACGGACCGCCGGTTAACCGGCATCGTCCGGCGGTAGACGTGCTGTTTCATTCGGTCGCGAAACACGCGGGGCGCAACGCCGTGGGGGTGATCCTTACCGGCATGGGCAACGATGGCGCGGCCGGCATGTTAGCAATGCACCAGGCGGGCGCCTGGACCATTGCGCAAAATGAAGCAAGTTGTGTGGTGTTCGGCATGCCGCGCGAAGCTATCAATATGGGTGGCGTAAGCGAAGTGGTCGATCTTAGCCAGGTAAGCCAGCAGATGCTGGCAAAAATCAGTGCCGGACAGGCAATACGTATTTAACGAGGAGTGTAGTTTTATGGCGGACAAAGAGCTCAAGTTTCTGGTTGTGGATGACTTTTCCACCATGCGTCGCATCGTGCGCAACCTGCTGAAAGAGCTGGGTTTCAATAACGTAGAAGAGGCAGAGGACGGCGTTGACGCGCTGAACAAGCTTCAGGCGGGCGGCTTTGGCTTCGTTATCTCCGACTGGAACATGCCGAACATGGACGGTCTGGAGCTGCTGAAGACCATTCGCGGCAATAGCGCAATGGCTTCTCTGCCGGTGCTGATGGTGACCGCAGAAGCGAAGAAAGAGAACATCATTGCGGCCGCGCAGGCGGGAGCCAGTGGCTACGTGGTGAAGCCGTTCACGGCAGCAACCCTGGAAGAGAAACTCGGTAAGATCTTCGAGAAACTCGGCATGTGAGGACCGGATGATGATGATGCAACCGCAAATTAAACCTTCGGATGAGCATACGCCCGGAGACATAATCGCCCGTATCGGCAGCCTGACGCGTATGCTGCGCGACAGCCTGCGCGAGCTGGGCCTTGACCAGGCGATTGCCGAAGCGGCGGAAGCGATCCCCGATGCCCGCGATCGTCTGGACTACGTGGTGCAGATGACTGCCCAGGCCGCCGAACGTGCGCTAAACAGCGTTGAAGCCTCGCAGCCGCATCAGGATGCGATGGAGAGCGGCGCGAAATCGCTGACCAAGCGCTGGGACGCATGGTTTGAAAACCCGATTGAGCTGACTGATGCCAAAGAGCTGGTGAAAGACACCCGCCAGTATCTTGGCGACGTGCCGGGCCACACCAGCTTCACCAATGCCCAGCTGCTGGACATCATGATGGCGCAGGATTTCCAGGACCTGACCGGTCAGGTGATCAAGCGCATGATGGATGTGATCCAGGAGATTGAACGTCAGCTGCTGATGGTGCTGCTGGATAACATGCCGGAGCCGTCAGCGCGGCCAAAGCGCGAGAACGAAAGCCTGCTCAACGGACCGCAGCTCGACACCACCAAAGCGGGCGTCGTGGCGAGCCAGGACCAGGTCGACGACCTGCTGGACAGCCTCGGCTTCTGATCAAAAGCCCGCCTCTGCTGGTAAAGGGGGGCGGGCTATAGTGTAGTAACTAATGTGTCTTAGCGCATACGCAGGCGCGTCACATCAACGCGAGCACCCACGTCTGTTTCTTGTAAACATCTCAGCAGACAACCGTAGTCAGTAACGTTAAAACTGCTGATGTCGTAATGCGCCAGCTCATAATGTTGCAATGCAGAGTAGCTATAGCGCAATAGGGCTTTCTGTAAGAACTTACTCAGGTCTGGCCCCAGCGTTTTCACCCGCTTGTTATAGATAGTACGTAAAATTTTCACGACCGACCCGGTTTCGTTTGGCGTGGCATCCAGTACCAGCTCAAGGTAGCCGTTATTCAAATCGTGCAGATAGTTTTCCGGCGTGAGAATTTCACCGCGATGCACATCGTAAAGCACCGCGTCCCACGACATAAGCGTGGTGTGAAGCAGGCTCTCCACATCATCTAATGGGATAATGTTCTCTTTAAAAGCCCAGGTATCGCTGAGACACCAGATGTCAAAATCCAATGAGCGATAGCGAAAACGTATGCCGCCAAGTTTATTGGTTGCAAAATGTTCCATATGAAAGTGGGAGAGCAGGTGTAGCAAATCCTCACGTTCGCCAGCGAACACGATATCGATATCAGACGTAAATCCATCACGTCCAAAAAGGCCAATGTCCCGGAGCATGCCACCAAAAATCCATGCTCGATGTTGAGCGGCAACCGCGTCAATCAACGCCCGGGCCGCCCGCTGTTCCTCTCCGGAAGCAAAGAAATTATCAACGCGCTGCTTGAGGGCATAACGCGTTTTGGCTACGTTCATACTCATAAAGGGATTTTAGCTCATCATGAAGCCGTATCAAATAGTTATCGGTCATGCCAGAGATAGCATCGGAAAGCAGCTGCGCTTCTTTGTAGAGCACCGGCAGCACGTTTTTTTCATCTTCAAAAATACGACGATAGTTTTCTGAAATACGACCATAGGCGTAGCGGCCAAAGGGTGTTTCAGAGAGATATTCGTTACGCGGCGCGATTACGCAACGTTCTTCTTCTTTTCGCTCGCGTTTTGTTTTGTGTCCATGAATGCCAACCCACAACATGTCCATCAGGCTCTGAATATAGTTAGAACCTTCCAGTTCAAGTTTGAGCACGGAGGGGTGACGATAGCCACGCGTTCTATCAAAATCTTTGAGTGCCTCACACAGTGCTTTGGCACGGCTCTCGTTGATAAGATCCGTCATTGAACACGCATGGCTCATTAGTTCGTCGATACGCTGGGTAAAAGACTCTACTACGCTATTCACAAGGGCAATCGTTGATTTGACGCGAAACATCTGCATGTTCATATCGTTAATTTCAGCCGGGGTTAGCTCGCGCTGCTGCTCTTTATATTCGCTATTCTTTTTCTCGGTTTGCTCAACCACCTCGTTAATCAGAGCGTCTTCACCACCGCTCCAGCATTTGAGATGATCGATAAGATCATGATAGGAGGCGAGACCTTTTTTGACTGTATCCTCTGCGTCCAGAACAGAGTACGCGATATCATCACAGGCTTCCATCAGCCAGGTAAAGGGATGGCGCGCACCTTCGGCTAGCCCGGTTTCGTTCCAGACATCCTCGACAACGCGCGCTTCAGAATAAAAATATCCGTGCTTTTTCCATTTTCCCGGCAAGGTTGTATACGAGGACCGCGGATATTTGATTAATGCGGCAAGCGTGGCATAGGTCAAATTCAAACCATACGTATCGTTAAGAATCTGAAGCTTGGTCACTAACCTGAACGTCTGAGAATTACCGTCAAATTTAAAAAAGTCTTCAAAAATAGCAGGGTTACTGATTTTTGTAATCTTTTCTACGTCATCCTTCAAATGGCGTTTGTACCAGGCTCGCATAGCCGCTTCGCCTTGATGACCGAAGGGTGGGTTACCGAGATCGTGCGCTAACCCAATAGCAGCCAGCAGAGCAGGGACGTCACGCTCAACGCAGAGGCCCGTGGGTAAACTGCCAAAAACCGATTCTTTCAGACCAAAAGCCAGTCGCATTCCAATGCCGCGGGCAAAGTTGGCGACTTCATGTGAATGCGTCAAGCGCGTACGCACACTATCGTTACGATCGAGAGGGTAAACCTGCGTTTTATCGGCCAGACGACGAGTCGGCGCAGCGAATAAGAGGCGATCAAAATCACGCTCGATCTCCTGTCGCCATTCAGAGGAAGAAGTGTCCTGCGATGGCTGTGCGGTGTCTTTTTGTTTCGGTTTATCTTTTCTACGTTTGCTATTCAATAACAGTGACCACTGCATAAAAAACCCTCTTAATAGTAAGGGGTTTAGGCTAGCAAATGCGTTTAAGCGATGCTACCTCGCCGCTCTGCTTTTCGTCTGATTTCGATCAGTCTCGCAAAGAGCGGGGGCTCGCTTACATACTAAATTGCACGTAACGACGAAAAGCCGCCTTTTAGCCTCGTTTATTCGCCCATTGTTCAGGCTTGTCTCAGGCATCATGATACAAAATTGTATCAGCGGAATTTTGCTCGTGGCTGAAGAAGACAACGAGGACAAAACAGAGGCCCCCACACCCCACCGACTAGAGAAGGCGCGTGAGGAGGGGCAGGTTCCCCGCTCCAAAGAGCTGACATCGCTACTGATCTTAGTGGTCGGCATCTGTGTGATCTGGATTGGGGGGGAGTCGCTCGCCCGCAGGCTGGCGGGACTGCTCACGTCCGGCCTCCGCTTTGACCACGGTATCGTCAACGATCCCCATCTGATCCTCGGCCAAACCGTCCTGCTGATCAAAGAGGCGATGATCGCCTTGTTACCGCTCATTACCGGCGTGGTACTGGTGGCGCTTATCGCCCCGATACTGCTAGGCGGCCTGGTGCTTAGCGGCAAATCGCTGCAGTTCCAGTTCTCTAAGCTCAATCCGCTCAGCGGCCTGAAGCGTCTCTTCTCCGCCCAGGTTGGCGCGGAGCTGGTTAAAGCGGTCCTGAAGGCCGTGCTGATGGGCGGCGTGGCGGGCCTCTACCTGACCCATAAGTGGCCGGAGATGATGCGCCTGATGAGCGAGTCCCCGCTGACCGCCATGAGCAACGCCCTCAACCTGGTGGGACTCTGCGTGCTGCTGGTGGTGCTGGGCATCATTCCGATGGTGGGCTTTGACGTGATTTGGCAGATCTACAGCCATATCAAAAAGCTGCGCATGTCCCGCCAGGATATCCGCGATGAACACAAGCAGAGCGAAGGCGACCCGCACGTGAAAGGGCGTATTCGCCAGATGCAGCGCGCCGCCGCTCGCCGTCGCATGATGGCGGACGTGCCGAAGGCCAACGTGGTAGTGACCAACCCGACGCACTACGCCGTGGCACTGCTGTACGACGAGAACAAGATGAGTGCGCCGAAGGTGCTGGCCAAAGGGGCCGGGCTGGTGGCGTTGCGCATTCGTGAAATTGCCGCTGAAAACCGAATTCCCATGCTGGAAGCGCCGCCGCTGGCGCGTGCACTCTACCGCCATGCCGACGTTGGTCAGCAGATCCCGGGCCAGCTCTATGCGGCGGTAGCCGAAGTGCTGGCGTGGGTATGGCAGCTCAAACGCTGGAAGCTCGCTGGTGGGCAAGCGCCGGTGAAACCCGCCAATCTTCCGGTGCCTGAAGCACTGGATTTTATGAACGACGAGAAGGACACTGATGAATAATCTGGTGACGATGTTGCGCCTGCCTGGCAACATGAAATCAGGTCAATGGCAGATTCTTGCTGGACCGATACTGATTCTGCTTATCCTGTCGATGATGGTGCTGCCGCTCCCGGCGTTCATCCTTGACCTGCTGTTTACCTTTAACATCGCGCTCTCCATCATGGTGCTGCTGGTAGCGATGTTTACCCAGCGCACGCTGGAGTTCGCCGCGTTCCCAACCATTCTGCTGTTTACTACCCTGCTGCGGCTGGCGCTGAACGTCGCCTCTACCCGTATTATCCTGATGGAGGGGCATACCGGCGGCGCGGCGGCGGGGAAGGTGGTTGAAGCTTTCGGCCACTTCCTCGTTGGCGGTAACTTTGCCATCGGTATCGTGGTGTTTGTTATCCTCGTGATCATCAACTTTATGGTTATCACCAAGGGTGCTGGGCGTATCGCTGAAGTCGGCGCGCGCTTTGTCCTCGACGGGATGCCAGGCAAGCAGATGGCGATCGATGCTGACCTCAACGCGGGCCTGATTGGTGAAGACGAAGCCAAAAAACGCCGCTCGGAAGTGACCCAGGAGGCCGACTTCTACGGCTCAATGGACGGTGCGAGTAAGTTTGTGCGCGGCGATGCCATCGCGGGCATTCTGATCATGGTGATTAACGTCATCGGCGGCCTGCTGGTGGGCGTTCTGCAGCACGGCATGGACATGGGCCATGCGGCGGAGAGCTATACCCTGCTGACCATCGGTGACGGGCTGGTCGCGCAGATCCCGGCGCTGGTGATCTCCACCGCAGCGGGCGTGATCGTGACCCGCGTCGCGACCGATCAGGACGTGGGCCAGCAGATGGTGGGCCAGCTCTTTAGCAACCCGCGCGTCATGCTGCTGAGCGCCGCCGTACTCGGTCTGCTGGGCCTGGTGCCCGGCATGCCAAACTTTGTTTTCCTGCTCTTCACGGCCGCGCTGCTGGGCCTTGCCTGGTGGCTGCGCGGGCGTGAACAGAAAGCCCCGGTTGAGGCTGCGCCAATCAAGCTGCCGGAGAACAATCAGGCCGTTGAGGCCACCTGGAACGACGTCCAGCTGGAGGACTCCCTCGGCATGGAGGTCGGTTACCGCCTGATCCCGATGGTGGATTTCCAGCAGGACGGTGAGCTGCTCGGGCGTATCCGCAGTATTCGTAAGAAGTTTGCTCAGGATATGGGCTTCCTGCCGCCAGTGGTGCACATTCGTGACAATATGGACCTGCCTCCGGCGCGCTACCGTATTCTGATGAAGGGCGTCGAGATCGGCAGCGGCGAGGCCTATCCAGGCCGCTGGCTGGCGATCAACCCCGGCACGGCGGCAGGCACTCTGCCTGGCGAGCAGACGGTGGATCCGGCCTTTGGCCTGGCGGCGATCTGGATCGAAAGCGCCCTGAAAGAGCAGGCGCAGATCCAGGGCTATACCGTGGTGGAGGCGAGCACCGTGGTGGCGACCCATCTTAACCATCTGATTGGCCAGTTTGCTTCCGAGCTGTTTGGCCGTCAGGAGGCGCAGCAGCTGCTGGATCGCGTGAGTCAGGAGATGCCGAAGCTTACTGAAGATCTGGTGCCGGGCGTGGTCACTCTCACCACGCTGCATAAGGTATTGCAGAACCTGCTGGATGAGAAAGTACCGATTCGCGATATGCGTACCATTCTGGAGACCCTGGCCGAGCATGCGCCGATCCAGAGCGATCCGCACGAGCTGACCGCCGTGGTGCGCGTGGCGCTGGGCCGGGCGATCACCCAGCAGTGGTTCCCGGGCAGCGGCGAAGTACAGGTGATTGGTCTCGATACGCCGCTTGAGCGTCTGCTGCTGCAGGCCCTGCAGGGCGGCGGTGGCCTGGAGCCGGGACTGGCGGATCGCCTGCTGGCCCAGACCCAGGAGGCGCTGGCCCGTCAGGAGATGCTGGGCGCGCCGCCGGTGCTGCTGGTGAACCACGCCCTGCGTCCGCTGCTGTCGCGCTTCCTGCGCCGCAGCCTGACGCAGCTGGTGGTGCTCTCCAATATGGAGCTGTCAGACAATCGCAACATCCGCATGACCGCCACCATCGGAGGTAAATAGTGCGTAGATTGTCAGGTCTTCTGCTGGCGCTGCCGCTACTGGCCCACGCGGCAGGTGAGGGGGCATGGCAGGCAAGCAGCATCGGCATCACCCTTAACCATCGGGGAGAGTCGATCTCGTCCCGGCCGCTGGCCTCCTCTCAGCCCGTCTCCGGGCTGATGACGCTGGTGGCGTGGCGCTACGAGCTTAACGGCCCAACCCCGGCCGGGCTGCGGGTGCGTCTCTGCTCGCAGATCCGCTGCACGGAGCTGGACGGAGCGAGTGGCACGACCCACGCCTTCAACGGCATTCCCGCCGCTGAGCCACTGCGCTTTATCTGGGAAGTACCTGGCGGCGGACGCCTGCTGCCAGCGCTGAAGGTCAGCCGCAATGAGGTCATCGTCAACTACCGCTAAGCGCTTCATTCTTCGCCAGTCATCATCCTTTTCGATGGGATTATGATGGCTGGCTCTCAATTTTTGACCCCGCCTTTTGATGCAAGAGAAACACTGTTTTATAAATCAGTGACGCACGTAGTGAGACTCTTTGTATTTTTGCCAATCGCGGCAGCGCAGTGGCAGAAACAGAAAGGTTTCTCTGAGCGCATCCTCTTACTTTAGCCGTGTAAGTACTCCCAAAACAAAAAGGGTTGGCGGCAATGAAAACACGTAAAATTGGACTGGCGAACTATCTCGCCTATGGATCCGGTGACTTTTTGGGGGCCGGGACGACAGCGCTGACCGCTGCGTGGCTCCTCTACTTCTACACAACGTTTTGTGGTTTAACGCCTATCGAGGCGACCTTCATCTTCGCTACCGCAAGGGTGCTGGATGCGGTCGTCAGTCCGCTGATGGGTTTCCTGACCGATAACTTCGGCTCGACCTGGCTGGGCAAGCGCTTTGGCCGCCGTAAGTTCTTTATCATGCTCGGCATCCCGTGCGTCTTTAGCTACTCCATTATGTGGGTCGGCGACATGGGCTTCTGGTACTACCTGCTCACCTACCTGCTGTTCGATATCGTCTACACCATGATCCTCGTCCCCTACGAGACGCTGGTACCGGAGATGACCGACGACTTCAAACAGAAGACCAAGTTCTCCGGGGCGCGTATCGGCATGGCGCAGATGTCAGCGATCCTCGCCTCGTTCCTGCCGGGGATCCTGCTGACCCACTTTGGCAAAGACAACCCGGTCTCCTTCTTCTATGCCAGCCTGGTCTTCTCGGTGCTCTGCGCCCTGATGCTGACCTTCGTCTGGTTCTTCACCTGGGAGCGCCCCCGTGAAGAGTGGACCGAAGCTGCCCTGCGTGCCGAAGAGGAGAAGAAACACCTGACCTTCCGGCAGAGCATGAGCCGCCTGTTCGTTGAGCTGAGTTCTACTCTGCGCATTAAAATCTTCCGTCAGCATCTGGGTATGTACCTCGGGGGCTATATTGCCCAGGACGTCTTCAACGCCGTCTTTACCTACTACGTTGTCTTCGTCCTGATGCAGGAGGCGTCGCTGGCCTCTAACCTGCTCGGCACGATGGCTATCTTCCAGTTCATCGCCGTTATCGCCATGATCCCGCTCTGCATCCGCTTTGGACCCGCGCCGTCCTACCGGATGGTGGTCACGCTGTTTGGCTTAAGCTCCATCTCCTACGCCGTGCTCTACTATGCAGGTCTCAGCGACATCTACTCCCTGCTGCTGCTGGTCTCCGCCGTGGCGGGGCTCGGTCGCGGGGGCATTAACTACGTGCCGTGGAATACCTACACCTATATCTCCGATGTAGATGAAGTGATCACCGGTCAGCGTCGGGAAGGGATCTTCGCTGGCATCATGACCCTGACTCGTAAAGCCTCCCAGGCCGGGGCGGTGATGCTGGTAGGGATCGTCATGCAGGCCTCCGGCTTCGTCTCCGGTCAGAAAACGCAGCCGGAGTCGGTCAGCCACACCATTCTGATGATCCTCTGCTTCGGTACGGTGGCGGTGCTGCTCTGCGGTTTCCTGGTATCGCTGCGCTTTAAGTTGAATCTGAGAACTCACAGCGTGCTGCGGGAAGAGACGGTAAAAATGCGCCACTCTGGCCGCGTGATGCCAGAGACCGTCACCCCGCAGGCGCGGGCCACCGTTGAGATGCTGGCGGGAATGCCTTACGAGTCGCTGTGGGGCAACAATAATATCGGCTATCTGAATCGTAACAAGCCTGCGGCGCCGTCGCTGAAAGATCGCCCCGGACATGAATTCAATACGCAAGAGGTTAAGTAAATGATTGTTTATCCTGTCAAACATAGCCCTTTACTCTGTCAACCGGCGCGCTTTATTGCCCGTGATGAGCTGAAGGCACTGATCCAGAAGGTGACCCATAACCTGGTCAATATTCAGGATGCATCCGGTGAGTTTTTACTGCGACTAGACGACGGGCGCGTCATTGATACCAAAGGCTGGGCGGGCTGGGAGTGGACGCACGGCGTAGGGCTGTACGGCATGTATCAATACTATCGCCAGACCGGCGATGAGACGATGCGGGAGATCATTGATAGCTGGTTCGCGGATCGCTTTGCCGAGGGCGCCACCACTAAAAACGTCAACACGATGGCGCCGTTCCTGACCCTGGCGTATCGCTATGAGGAGACCCGCAATCCGTCTTACCTGCCGTGGCTTGAGAGCTGGGCCGAATGGGCGATGAACGAGATGCCACGCACCACGCACGGCGGGATGCAGCACATCACCCTGGCGGAAGAGAACCACCAGCAGATGTGGGACGATACGCTGATGATGACCGTGCTGCCGCTGGCGAAAATCGGCAAGCTGCTTAATCGCCCGGAGTATGTCGAAGAGGCGGTGTATCAGTTCCTGCTGCACGTGCAGAACCTGATGGATCGCCAGACCGGTCTCTGGTTCCACGGCTGGAGCTACGAGGGCAACCACAACTTTGCTCAGGCGCGCTGGGCGCGGGGCAACAGCTGGCTGACCATTGTGATCCCGGACTTCCTCGAGCTGGTGGATCTGCCGGAAAATAACGCCGTACGTCGCTACCTGGTACAGGTGCTGAATGCGCAGATCGCCGCCCTGGCGACGTGTCAGGATGACAGCGGCCTGTGGCATACCCTGCTCGACGATCCGCACTCCTACCTTGAGGCGTCGGCCACTGCCGGGTTCGCCTACGGTATTTTGAAAGCGGTGCGCAAGCGCTATGTCGAGCCAGAGTATGCTGAGGTCGCGGATAAAGCGATTAAGGGGATTGTGAATAACATTTCGCCGGAGGGAGAGCTGCTGCAAACCTCCTTCGGCACCGGGATGGGGTCTAACCTGGATTTCTACCGCAACATTCCGCTCACCTCGATGCCGTATGGCCAGGCGATGGCGATACTCTGTTTGACCGAGTACCTGCGGAAATACTTCTAAGGTTTGCCGCTCCTGTAGGCCTGATAAGCGAAGCGCCATCAGGCGTTTTCCCCGGTGGCGCTGCGCTAACCGGGGCTACAGGAACCTTTAATGCTCTTTACATCCGTTCGACGGTTTCGATACCGAGAGTGTCCAGACCCGTTTTCAGCGTTTTGGCGGTCAGCTGCGCCAGCTTCAGACGGCTCAGGCGCGTCTCGTCGCTCTCAGCAGTCAGGATCGGGCAGTGCTCGTAGAAGCCAGAGAAGAGGCCAGCCAGATCGTAGAGGTAGCTGCACATCACATGCGGCGTACCTTCCCGCGCGACCACGTTCAGCGTCTCTTCAAACTGCAGCAGACGCGCCGCCAGCTGGGCCTCGCGATCTTCAGTAATCACCACGTTGGCACTGGCCAGCACGCTCTCGTCAATTTCCGCTTTACGGAATACGGAGAGCACGCGGGTGTAAGCATACTGCATGTACGGCGCGGTATTGCCCTCAAAGGCCAGCATGTTATCCCAGTCGAAGATGTAGTCGGTGGTGCGGTTTTTAGAGAGATCCGCATACTTCACCGCGCCGATACCCACCGCATTAGCCAGCTTTTCCAGCTCGTCGGCAGGCATATCCGGGTTCTTCTCCGCCACCAGACGGCGGGCGCGCTCCAGCGCCTCGTCCAGCAGATCGGCGAGCTTCACAGTACCGCCCGCGCGGGTTTTGAACGGCTTGCCGTCTTTGCCCAGCATCATGCCGAACATGTGGTGCTCCAGCGGCACGCTCTCCGGCACGTAGCCCGCTTTGCGCACGATGGTCCACGCCTGCATCAGGTGCTGGTGCTGACGGGAGTCGATGTAGTAAAGCACGCGATCGGCATGCAGCGTCTCAAAGCGGTACTTGGCACAGGCGATATCGGTCGTGGTGTAGAGGTAGCCGCCATCCTTTTTCTGGATGATGACGCCCATCGGCTCACCCTCTTTATTTTTGTACTCATCGAGGAAGACCACGGTCGCGCCTTCGCTCTCTACCGCCAGCCCTTTGGCCTTCAGGTCGGCCACGATGCCCGGCAGCATCGGGTTATAGAGGCTTTCACCCATCACATCCTTGCTGGTCAGCGTCACGTTCAGACGATCGTAGTTGGTCTGGTTCTGCGCCATAGTGATATCCACCAGCTTGCGCCACATCTGACGGCAGTACTCGTCGCCACCCTGGAGTTTCACCACGTAGCCACGGGCGCGCTCGGCAAAGGCTTCATCTTCGTCGTAATGCTTTTTCGCTTCGCGATAGAACGCTTCGAGGTCCGCCAGCGCCATCTCACCCGCGTTCTCCTGCTGCTTAAGCTCCAGGAACGCAATCAGCATCCCAAACTGGGTGCCCCAGTCGCCGACGTGGTTGGCGCGGATCACGTTGTGACCCAGCAGCTCCAGGGTACGCACGGAGGCGTCGCCGATGATGGTCGAGCGCAGATGGCCGACGTGCATCTCTTTGGCCACGTTCGGGGCAGAGTAGTCAACCACGATGGTCTGCGGCTCCGGGCGGGAGAGGCCCAGACGATCGGAGGTCAGCGCCTGGTTGACGTGCTCGGCCAGAAATGCCGGATCGAGGAAGATATTGATAAAGCCTGGCCCGGCGATCTCAACCTTGCTGGCAATGCCGTTGAGGTCGAGGTGAGTCAGAACCTGCTCAGCAACCTGTCGCGGGGGCATGCCCAGTTTTTTTGCAACCGCCATCACGCCATTGGCCTGGTAGTCACCAAACTGTACTTTTGCTGACTGACGAACCTGCGGCTCGCAATCCGCAGGCGCGCCTGCGGCAATCAGTGCCTGACTGACTTTTTCTGAGAGAAGTGCCTGAATATTCACCGGGATACCTTACGTTAACGACGCAGCGCGCAAAAAGCCGCCTGCGTCCGGGTGTTGATAAGTAAAGCCGGGAGTATACTGCAATTGCCTGCTGCCGTCAGCCCTGTCGGGACGCGGGTTTTGCGCAAATAACCGGCAAGCTAATCGTGAATAATCATTCATTTGCCAACGGGGGCAATCGCCGTTTGGTGAGCGTCCGACAACAGGGTAAATTAGCGGCTTTGTGACAAATGAGGGCGTTAAACATGGCTGACTGGCAGACCATTGACGAATTGCATGATATTTTTGCGGATCTCCCGCGTTTTACGAAAGCGTTAACAGAACTTGCCACCCGGCTGGGGCTGGATATCGCGTCTCTGGAAGCCGATCACATTTCGCTGCGCTGCCACCAGAATACGACGGCCGAGCGCTGGCGTCGCGGCTTTGAGCAGTGCGGCACGCTGCTCTCGGAAAACATTATTAACGGTCGGCCGATCTGCCTGTTTAAGCTGCACCAGCCTGTGACGGTGGCGCACTGGTGCTTTACGGTGGTAGAGCTGCCGTGGCCGGGCGAAAAACGCTACCCGCATGAAGGCTGGGAGCATATCGAGATCGTGCTCCCCGGCGAGCCGGAGACCCTTAATGCCCGGGCGCTGGCGCTGCTGGCGGATGAGGGGCTACGCCAGCCGGGGATCGTCGTTAAAACCAGCTCGCCAAAAGGGGAGCACGAGCGCCTGCCTAACCCCACGCTTGCCGTGACCGATGGCACGGTAACGGTGAAGTTTCACCCCTGGTCAATCGAGGCGATCGTGGCGAGCGAAAACGGCGCATAGAACAGAGGAGGAAGAAAATGGCTCTGCTGGAGATCTGCTGTTATAGCCAGGCGAGCGCTGAGACCGCACAGCTCAACGGGGCCGATCGCATTGAGCTTTGTGCGGCACCGAAAGAGGGCGGGTTGACCCCCTCACACGGCGTCCTGCGGCTGGTGCGCGAGACGGTGACGATCCCCGTGCACCCGATTATCCGCCCGCGCGGGGGTGACTTCTGCTATACCGATGACGAATTCAGCGCCATGCTTGACGACGTCAGGCTGATAGAAGCGCTTGGCTTTCCTGGCATGGTTATCGGGGTGCTGGATGAGGACGGCGGTGTCGATATGCCCCGTATGCAGCAAATAATGCAGGCTGCACAGGAGATGGCGGTGACTTTTCATCGCGCCTTTGATATGTGCAGAAACCCGCTGGAAGCCGTTGATAAACTAGTCGATCTTGGCGTTTCGCGTATCCTCACCTCAGGGCAAAAGGCGTCAGCGGAAAAAGGACTTTCATTAATTACGGAACTAAAAGCACGATCCGGTGCTCCAATCATTATGGCTGGTGCTGGTGTTCGAACCAGCAACCTGCAACTGTTTCTGGATGCAGGGGTGGAGGAGGTGCACAGCTCCGCAGGAATGTGGACCCCGTCGCCCATGCGTTACCGTCAACAGGGATTGTCGATGTCATCTGACGCGCAGTCGGATGAGTATCTGCGCTATTGCGTGGACGGTGAAATTGTAGCGGAAATGAAAGCGATGATGACCCGTCATCGTGCGTTCTGACCCTTTTTTACCGCACATCATGTCGCCCAATATGATGCTTGCTTTGTACCAGGCCCCTGCCATTTCAACAGGGGCCATTTTTTTGCAAAAATTGCAGAAGTTTCGTAGCGCGTGTAGGCCTGATAAGCGCAGCGCCATCAGGCGTTTTCCCCGGTGGCGCTGCGCTTACCGGGGCTACAACTACAACTGTATTGATTAACGCGTTACGGCTTCTTCGCAATCAACACCGCACGCAGCGGGGCCGGGTAGCCCTCAACGGTCTTGTTTGGATCATTAGGATCGAGGAACTCTGCCAGCGACTCGGTGATCATCCAGTCGGTGCGGCGCTGCTCCTCGGTGGTAGTCTGGCAGACGTCAACGATGCGTACATCAACAAAGCCGCACTTCTCCAGCCAGTTTTTCAGCGCCAGCGCGGAGGGGATGAAGTAGACGTTGCGCATCTGGGCATAGCGATCGCCGGGGATCAGCACCGTGCGTTCATCACCTTCGACCACCAGCGTCTCCAGCACCAGCTCACCTTCGCTCACCAGCTGATCCTTAAGCTGCCATAGGTGCTCCAGCGGGGAGCGGCGATGATAGAGCACGCCCATTGAGAAGACCGTGTCAAACGCGTTCAGCGCCGGAAGCTGCTCAATACCCAGCGGCAGCAGATGCGCCCGCTGGTCGCCGCCCAGCAGCTTGCGCACCGCCTCGAACTGGCAAAGGAACAGCTGAGTCGGATCGATTCCCACCGCCAGATGTGCGCCCGCGCCCACCATTCGCCACAGGTGATAGCCGCTGCCACAGCCCACGTCAAGGATCGTGCGCCCGGTCAGATCGGAGAGGTGCGGTAGCACGCGCTCCCACTTCCAGTCGGAGCGCCACTCGGTATCGATGTCCACGCCATAAAGCGAGAACGGCCCCTTACGCCACGGCATCAGGTTACGCAGCAGCGTATCGATGCGCTTAATCTGGCCCGGAGTGAGCGGCGTTTCGCTCTCCGCCGTCACGCTATGAAGCAGATCAAGCCGGTGCGGCTGCATCTCCGGCAGAAACTCTACCGCGTTGGTCCACTGCTTAAACTGGCCGTGCAGGGCACCGCGCTGCCAGGTCGCAATCTGCGCGGGCAGGGTCTCCAGCCAGTGGGCGAGGGGGCTTTTGGCAATCTGCTGATAGAAGTCACCGAACTCGATCATGCCGGCTCTCCTGCTTTTAGCGCCACCAGCGAACCAAAGTTAAAGCACTGGAACCAGAGTTCGCTGTGCTCGAACCCGGCCTGGCGCAGGCGGGCCTTGTGCGTCTCTACAGAGTCGGTGAGCATCACGTTCTCCAGCATGCTGCGCTTCTGGCTGATCTCCAGCTCGCTGTAGCCGTTGGCACGTTTAAAATCGTGGTGCATGTTGAAAAGCAGCTCGCCGGTAGTGGCATCTTCGAAGCTGAATTTCTCCGACAGCACCAGCGCGCCGCCCGGATTCAGCCCCTGATAGATGTTATCCAGCAGCGCCTGGCGTTCAGCTGGCTCGATAAATTGCAGGGTAAAGTTCAGCACCACCAGCGACGCGTTCTCAATGCGGATATGGCGAATATCGCCCTCAATCACCTCAACCGGCGTTGGCGCTTTGTAGGCGTCAATATGGCGGCGGCAGCGTTCAACCATCGCCGGCGAGTTATCCACGGCAATAATTTTACAGCCTGGATGGGCAATGTTACGGCGCACGGAGAGCGTGGCCGCGCCCAGCGAGCAGCCCAGATCGTAGACCTGGGTAGCGGGCTGTACGAAACGCTCCGCCAGCATGCCGATCATGGAGATAATGTTGGAGTAGCCGGGAACGGAGCGCTGGATCATGTCCGGGAAGACTTCGGCTACCCGTTCATCGAATGTCCAGTCACCCAGGCTGGCGATAGGCGCAGAGAAAAGCGTGTCGCGGTGAGACATAACGTAAAAATCCGAGAAAACAAAAGTGGCGTATTGTGCGCTAATGCACAGAGAAAACCAACTCCCAGGGCATGAACCAGAGGTTTGCCAGCACCATCAGCACCAGCGAACACCAGGTCGCGCTCATGCCGGACCGCCGCCAGCGCATCAGCTGGTGATGCAAACCGTAGTAGTGCATCAGGCGACCCGCAATCAGCAGCAGCCCGCAGACGTGCACCATCCAGGTTTCCGCGCCGTTCATCTCCATAAACAGCAGCAGGATCAGGCCGCCGGGAAGATACTCCACCGCATTACCGTGAATGCGGATCGCGGTCTGTAGCTCGCTAAACCCGCCATCGCCATACGATACCCGATACTGCATACGCAGGCGCACAACGTCAAAAGAGAACTTAATCAGCAGCAGAACACCCAGCACGGCATACAGCGCGCTTACCATAGAAACTCCATTTAAGCCCGGAAAGGGTACGCCTCTATGATAGCGCCTGCGTCAGAAAAGAGAAGTTTGTTGCGGAATTGACGGCGCAGGCCCCACGGAGGGCACGGCGCGCCGCAGCGCTGCCCACAGGGTATCAACCAGCACCGGCGCTTCGGCAATATCCGGCGTGTGCAGGAAAAGATAGGGCGTGGTGCTCTGCTCCCACAGGGCGAGCTTCTCCAGCCAGACGGCGAACAGGGCGCTGTTCTGCGCCATGTCGTCGCTGCCGATAAAGCGCACCATTGGATGCTGCGCCGTGACCACGGCGTGAACCGGCACCACAGGCTTCTTGCGCTGGGCTTCGATCACCGCTTCGCTGCGGGGAAGGGCGCTGTGTACCGGACGGCTGTCGAGGATCACGCGGTTAACGCCGCGCGCATGCAGGCCCCGGTTGAGCTGCATCTCCGCGTCGCCCTTGGCGAAAAATGCCTGATGACGCACCTCAACGCCGTAGCGGAAATCCGCAGGCAGGGCGTCGAGGAACGCCCACAGAGCGGGCAGATCCTGCGGTGCAAAGGAGGCGGGCAGCTGGAGCCAGTACTGGCCAATCCGTTCCGCCAGCGGAGCCATACGGCTAAAAAACGCCTCGGTGAGATCGCTGCACTGGCGCAGCCGCGCCTGGTGGGAAATGGTTGCCGGAAACTTAAAGCAGAAGCGAAAGCTATCGCTGGTCTGGGCGTGCCAGCGGGCAACGATATCGGCCTTCGGCAGAGCATACAGCGTAGTGTTGCCCTCCACGCAGTTAAAGTGGCGGGCATACGCTTCGAGATCGGTGATGCCAAGGCGCACCCACTTCGGGTGCGACCACTGCGGGAGGCCAATATAGATCATAGTGCGGTAAGGATCTCTTCGGTGCTGCGCACCCGGCCAATGCGCGGGAAGATATGCGTGAAGCTGCCCTGGTGCTGTTCGCTGCTGGCGGCGCTGCAGGCGTCTTCCACTACGATCAGGTTAAAGCCCAGCTCCCAGGCGTTGCGGGCGGTGGACTCAACGCCGATATTGGTGGAGATACCGCACAGCACGATGGTGTCGATCCCCCGGCGGCGCAGCTGTAGCTCCAGATCGGTGCCGTAGAAGGCGCCCCACTGGCGTTTAGTCACTTCGATATCACCGTCGCGCTTGCCCAGCGCCACTGGATAGTGCCACCACTCTGGCGGCAGGGCATGGCCGCCGATGGGGGCGTCGACGGGCTGCTTGAGCGCCTCGGCGAAGTCCGCCGACCAGCCCACGCGTACCATCACTACCGGTGCGCCGCTTGCACGAAACTTCTCCGCCAGCCGAGCGGCGCGCCCAACAACCTCATCCGCCGTATGCGGACCGCCAGCAAACGGCAGAATGCCCTCCTGAAGATCGATAACCACAAGGGCAGTTGTTTTCGCGTTAAGTTCTGGCATGTTAGCTCCTGTTATATGCGTTATTTTGCCCATACAGTAAGCGTAAACGGCGTTAACCCGGGGCACAAATTTTGTTAATTTTTGTGAGAGACCCTAATTTGCGGGCAGCAATCGCCCGTCTGCGTGGTCTGGCTCTTATCGTCTGGAAGAATTTCCAGTATAATAGCCCCCTTTTTTTCATCCAGTTGTGACATTCAGCTCGCGCTGCGTCGTCGTGGCTGCAAGGCAGGCGACAAACGGCCTGCGGCTAAGTTAAGGGATATCTCATGCGTACAGAATATTGCGGACAGCTTCGACTGTCCCACGAGGGGCAGCAGGTGACTCTGTGTGGTTGGGTCAACCGCCGCCGCGATCTCGGCAGCCTGATCTTTATCGATATGCGCGATCGTGAAGGTATCGTGCAGGTGTTCTTCGATCCGGATCGCGCAGATGCGTTAAAGCTGGCCTCTGAACTGCGTAATGAGTTCTGCATCCAGGTCACCGGCACCGTGCGCCGCCGTGACGATAAAAATATCAACAGCGATATGGCTACCGGCGAGATTGAAGTGCTGGCCTCCGATCTGACCATCATCAACCGTTCAGAGTCGCTGCCGCTCGACTCTAACCACGTCAACACCGAAGAGGCGCGTCTCAAGTACCGCTATCTGGATCTGCGTCGCCCGGAGATGGCCAACCGCCTGAAAACCCGCGCGAAGATCACCAGCTTCGTGCGTCGTTTCATGGACGATCACGGCTTCCTCGACATCGAAACGCCGATGCTGACCAAGGCCACCCCGGAAGGGGCGCGTGACTATCTGGTTCCAAGCCGCGTGCACAAGGGCAAATTCTACGCCCTGCCGCAGTCCCCGCAGCTGTTTAAGCAGCTGCTGATGATGTCCGGCTTTGACCGCTACTACCAGATCGTAAAATGCTTCCGCGATGAAGACCTGCGTGCGGATCGTCAGCCTGAATTTACCCAGATCGACGTTGAGACCTCCTTCATGACCGCACCGCAGGTGCGTGAGGTGATGGAAGCCCTGGTGCGTCAGCTGTGGCAGGCCACTATCAACGTGGACCTGGGCGACTTCCCGGTGATGACCTTTGCCGAGGCCGAGCGCCGCTACGGCTCTGACAAGCCAGACCTGCGTAACCCGATGGAGCTGGTGGACGTTGCCGACCTGCTGAAAAGCGTTGAGTTCGCCGTATTTGCTGGTCCGGCCAACGACGCCAAAGGCCGCGTGGCTGCCCTGCGCGTGCCGGGCGGTGCGGCCCTGAGCCGTAAGCAGATTGACGACTACGGCAACTTTATTAAGATCTACGGCGCGAAAGGGCTGGCCTATATTAAGGTCACCGAGCGTGCGAAGGGCCTGGAAGGCATCACCAGCCCGGTGGCGAAGTTCCTGAACGCTGAGATCATCGACGCGATTCTGGAGCGTACCGGCGCGCAGGATGGCGACATGATCTTCTTCGGCGCTGACAACCGCAAAGTGGTTGCCGACGCGATGGGCGCGCTGCGCCTGAAGCTGGGTAAAGATCTGAGCATCACCGACGAGACGAAGTGGGCGCCGCTGTGGGTGATCGACTTCCCGATGTTCGAAGAGGATGGCGAAGGCGGCCTGACCGCGATGCACCACCCGTTCACTGCTCCGAGCAACATGACCCCGGAAGAGCTGAAGGCCGCGCCGGAAACGGCTATCGCTAACGCCTACGATATGGTCATCAACGGCTATGAAGTGGGCGGCGGTTCAGTGCGTATTCACCGCGGTGAAATGCAGCAGACGGTGTTTGGCATCCTCGGCATTACCGAGCAGGAGCAGCGCGAGAAGTTCGGCTTCCTGCTCGACGCCCTGAAGTACGGTACGCCGCCGCACGCAGGCCTGGCCTTCGGTCTCGATCGCCTGACCATGCTGCTGACCGGCACCGATAACATTCGTGACGTGATCGCCTTCCCGAAAACCACCGCTGCCGCCTGCCTGATGACCGAAGCGCCAAGCTTCGCCAACCAGGCCGCGCTGACCGAGCTGGGTATCGAAGTGATCAAAAAGGCTGAGAATAGCTAATGGCATTTAAGTGTCCGGTCTCTGTTCTTGTCGTGATCTACGCCCAGGACACGAAACGGGTGCTGATGCTACAACGGCGCGACGATCCCGCTTTTTGGCAGTCGGTTACCGGCAGCCTTGAAGAGGGGGAAACCGCGCTGCAGGCCGCCGCGCGTGAAGTAAAGGAAGAGGTCGCCATCGACGTTGCAGCAGAGCAGCTGACCTTGATCGACTGTCAGCGCACGGTTGAGTTTGAAATTTTTATGCATTTACGTCATCGCTATGCGCCGGGTATTGAGCGCAACACGGAATCGTGGTTCTGTCTTGCGCTGCCTCACGAGCGGGAGATTGTGTTCACTGAGCACCTGACCTACCGCTGGGTCGATGCGGCGGATGCCGCCCTTATGACCAAGTCGTGGAGCAACCGGCAGGCGATTGAAGAGTTTGTAATTAACGCCGCCTGAGAAGGCGCTTTTGGAGAATTTTTTATGGCAGGTCACAGTAAATGGGCCAACACCAAACACCGCAAAGCGGCACAGGATGCCAAACGCGGTAAGATCTTTACCAAAATTATTCGTGAGCTGGTAACGGCGGCGCGTCTGGGCGGCGGCGATGCCGGTTCCAACCCCCGTCTGCGTGCAGCAATCGATAAAGCGCTCTCCAATAACATGACCCGCGATACCCTGAACCGTGCCATTGCCCGTGGCGTGGGCGGTGATGAAGACGCGAACATGGAGACCATCATTTATGAAGGTTACGGTCCTGGCGGCACGGCGGTAATGGTCGAGTGCCTCTCTGACAACCGTAACCGTACCGTTGCTGAAGTTCGCCATGCGTTCACCAAAACCGGTGGCAACCTCGGTACCGACGGCTCCGTTGCCTATCTGTTCAGCAAGAAAGGGGTGATCTCCTTCGAGCAGGGCGATGAAGATGCCATCATGGAAGCCGCGCTGGAAGCGGGTGCGGAAGATGTGGTGACCTATGACGACGGCGCAATCGACGTCTACACCGCATGGGAAGAGATGGGCGCGGTGCGTGATGCGCTGGAGGCCGCTGGCCTGAAAGCGGACAACGCTGAAGTGTCGATGATCCCGTCCACCAAGGCGGATATGGATGCCGAGACCGCGCCGAAGCTGCTGCGCCTGATCGACATGCTGGAAGATTGCGATGACGTGCAGGAGGTCTACCACAACGGTGAGATCTCTGACGAGGTTGCAGCAACCCTCGAATGATGCAGTCTGAATCCGTAAAACAGGAGGTGCGTGGTGTCAATCATTCTCGGTATTGATCCCGGCTCACGCATCACCGGCTACGGCGTGATCCGCCAGGTCGGCAGACAGCTCACCTACCTTGGCAGCGGCTGTATCCGCACCAAGGTTGACGATCTCCCGTCGCGCCTGAAGCTCATCTACGCGGGCGTGTCGGAGATCATCACCCAGTTTCAGCCCGATTTTTTCGCCATTGAGCAGGTCTTTATGGCGAAAAACGCCGACTCGGCGCTTAAGCTCGGGCAGGCACGCGGGGTGGCGATTGTGGCGGCGGTAAACCAGGATCTGCCGGTCTTTGAATATGCCGCCCGCCAGGTGAAGCAGACGGTGGTCGGCATCGGCAGCGCGGAGAAGAGCCAGGTACAGCACATGGTGCGCACCCTGCTCAAGCTGCCCGCCAATCCCCAGGCGGACGCCGCGGATGCGCTGGCCATTGCTATTACCCACTGCCACGTCAGCCAAAACGCTATGCAGATGAGTGAAACCCGACTCAATCTTGCGCGAGGGCGGTTACGTTAAATAAAAAAGAGGCTGGATATGTATCCAGCCTTTTTTATATCATAGAGAAAATTTTAGCCGATAGCGCAGGAGCGAAACGTGATAGGCAGACTCAGAGGCATTATTGTCGAGAAACAACCCCCGCTGGTACTGCTGGAGACCAACGGCGTTGGCTATGAAGTGCATATGCCGATGACCTGCTTCTATGAGCTACCGGATGCTGGGCAGGAAGCGATTGTCTTCACCCACTTTGTGGTGCGTGAAGATGCCCAGCTGCTGTACGGCTTTAACAACAAACAGGAGCGAACCCTGTTTAAAGAGCTGATTAAAACCAACGGCGTCGGGCCGAAGCTGGCGCTGGCGATCCTCTCCGGGATGTCGGCCCAGCAGTTTGTCAACGCCGTGGAGCGTGAAGAGCCCGCCGCGCTGGTGAAGCTGCCCGGCATCGGCAAAAAGACCGCCGAGCGCCTGATTGTCGAGATGAAAGACCGCTTCAAAGGCCTGCATGGCGATCTCTTTACGCCGGCGGCGGATCTGGTGCTGACGTCGCCCGCGGGCCCGTCGGCAGACGACGCCGAGCAGGAAGCGGTTGCTGCGCTGGTGGCGCTGGGCTATAAGCCTCAGGAAGCCAGCCGCATGGTCAGTAAGCTGGCACGCCCGGATGCCAGCAGTGAAACACTTATTCGTGAAGCGCTTCGCGCCGCGATGTGAGGTAAAGGATGATAGAAGCAGACCGCCTGGTATCAGCAGGCAGCGTTACCCAGGAAGAGGTCATCGATCGCGCGATCCGTCCTAAGCTGCTCGACGAATACATTGGCCAGCCGCAGGTGCGCTCCCAGATGGAGATTTTCATCCAGGCGGCGAAGCTGCGTGGCGATGCGCTCGATCATCTACTGATCTTCGGCCCGCCAGGCCTGGGGAAAACCACTCTCGCCAACATTGTCGCCAACGAGATGGGCGTTAACCTGCGCACTACCTCTGGCCCGGTGCTGGAGAAGGCGGGAGATCTCGCCGCGATGCTGACCAACCTCGAGCCGCACGACGTGCTGTTTATCGATGAGATCCACCGTCTGTCACCGGTGGTGGAAGAGGTGCTCTATCCGGCTATGGAAGATTACCAGCTGGATATCATGATCGGTGAAGGCCCGGCGGCGCGTTCAATTAAAATCGACCTGCCGCCCTTTACGCTGATTGGCGCCACTACCCGCGCGGGCTCTCTGACTTCGCCCCTGCGCGACCGCTTCGGCATCGTGCAGCGCCTGGAGTTTTACCAGGTCGCCGATTTGCAGCATATCGTCGGGCGCAGCGCGCGCTTTATGGGGCTGGAGATGAGCGAGGAGGGTGCGCTGGAAGTGGCCCGCCGCTCCCGGGGGACGCCGCGTATTGCCAACCGTCTGCTGCGGCGCGTGCGCGACTTCTCCGAGGTGAAGCATGACGGAACCATTTCCGCCGACGTGGCCGCCCAGGCACTGGATATGCTCAACGTCGACGCCGAGGGCTTTGACTACATGGACCGCAAGCTGCTGCTGGCGGTGATCGATAAGTTCTTTGGCGGCCCGGTAGGGCTGGATAACCTTGCGGCGGCCATCGGCGAAGAGCGTGAGACCATTGAAGACGTGCTGGAGCCGTTCCTGATCCAGCAGGGCTTTTTACAGCGCACCCCGCGCGGACGGATGGCGACGGTGAGAGCCTGGAACCACTTCGGTATTACGCCGCCGGAGATGCCATAAGACATGGCGCAGGTATTGTAGCCCCGGTAAGCGACGCGCCACCGGGGAAATTGATTACTGCGCCGGTTTCTTCATCATGCTGAAGATAAACAGCACCGCGGCGCAGAGTACGACCGAAGGACCTGCTGGCGTGTCATAGAATGCTGAGAAAGTCAGGCCGCCGGTTACCGCGAGCATTCCTGCCACTACGGCAATCCCGGCCATCTGCTCCGGCGTACGAGCAAAACGGCGGGCGGTGGCAGCAGGGATAATCAGCAGCGAAGTGATAATCAGCGCCCCGACAAACTTCATCGCTACGCCAATCGTCAGGGCAGTCACCAGCATCAGCAGCAGCTTCACCCGCTGCAGTTTCACTCCGTCAACAAAGGCCAGATCCGGGCTGATGGTCATCGACAGCAGGCTGCGCCACTGCCAGAGCAGAATGCCAAGCACAATCGCCACCCCCACGCCGAGGATGATCAGATCGTCCGGCGTTACCGCCAGCAGATCGCCAAACAGGTAGGCCATCAGGTCGACGCGAATATTGGACATCAGGCTCACCACCACCAGACCCAGCGACAGGGCGCTGTGCGCCATGATACCCAACAGGGTATCGATCGCCAGGTGCGGGCGCTTCTCCAGCCACACCAGCCCGCCGGCAAGCAGCAGCGTGACGACAATGACCGCATAAAACGGGTTGACGTTCAGCAGCAGACCAAAGGCAACGCCGAGCAGCGAGGCATGGGCGAGCGTATCGCCGAAGTAGGACATCCGACGCCAGACCACAAAGGAGCCCAGCGGGCCTGCGGCACAGGCCAGCATCATCCCGGCCAGCCAGCCGGGCAGAAGAAGTTCAATCATGAGTTTCCATTTCCCCGGCGCAGTACGATACGGCCCTGTAAATCATGGCGATGGTTATGGTTATGGCGATAGATACCCAGCTGTTCTGCGCCGCGCGGCCCGAACATGGAGATAAACTGCGGGTGCATAGCCACCACTTCTGGCGTACCGGAGCAGCAGATATGGTGGTTCAGGCACAGCACCTCGTCAGTTTTTGCCATCACCAGATGCAGATCGTGAGAAACCATCAGTACGGCGCAGTTAAGCTCCCGACGCAGCTGGTCAATCAGATCGTACAGCGCCACCTGGCCGTTGACGTCTACGCCCTGGGTGGGTTCATCCAGCACCAGCAGCTGCGGCGAGTTGAGCAGGGCGCGAGCCAGCAGCACGCGCTGGGTCTCGCCGCCGGAGAGTTTTTGCATCGGGGCATCAATGAGATGGCCGGCCTGAACACGTTTCAGGGCGGGGAGGATCTCGTCCTTACGCGTACCCGGACGCAGGCGCAAAAAACGGCTAACGGTCAGGGGCAGGGTGGCATCCAGATGTAGCTTCTGCGGAACATAGCCAATGCGCAGCGCCTTGTCGCGCTTGATTGTCCCGGAATCGGCTGCTACAAGGCCAAGCACCACGCGCACGAGGGTCGATTTTCCCGCTCCGTTTGGACCCAGCAGGGTTAAAATTTTTCCAGGGCTTAGCACCAGCGAAATGTCAGACAGGACGCGGCGTTGACCGAAGGAGACGGATACGTTTTCCAGCGAAACAAGATTTGTCATAGTGTTTAAGGGCTTGCACAAGTCATAGAATGTTATAATATCACATTCCACCCACTTATTACGATGATTAGTCGCATTATGTTACATAAAAATACGCTTCTTTGCGCTGCAATCTCCACCGCTCTGATGAGCATAACACTCTCTCCCGCCAACGCGGCCGTTGTCGCTTCGCTTAAGCCTCTGGGCTTCATCACCGCGGCCATTACCGACGGTGTGACTAAGACAGAAGTCTTACTGCCTGACGGCGCGTCTGAGCATGATTACTCATTGCGCCCTTCGGATGTAAAACGCTTACAAAGCGCGGACTTAGTGGTTTGGGTCGGGCCGGACATGGAAGCCTTCATGCAGAAGCCAACCCAGCAGCTTCCGGCGCAGAAACAGCTGGCGATTGGCGAGCTGCCAGACGTAAAACCGCTGCTGATGAAAGGCAGCGATCATGACGAAGATGAGCATGACGGCTATGACCACCACGGGGAAAACGGTGATGAACATCACCATCATGGCGAGTATAACATGCACATTTGGATGTCACCGGAGGTAGCACGCCTGGCTGCGGTTGCAATCCATCAAAAATTAGTGGAAGTTATGCCGCAAAGTCGAGCCAAGCTTGACGCCAACCTGCGCGATTTTGAGGCACAATTGGCCGAAACCGATAAGCAGGTCGGCACTGAGCTCGCACCCGTGAAGGGGAAAGGGTATTTCGTTTTTCATGACGCCTATGGCTACTACGAAAAACACTATGGTCTGACGCCGCTCGGCCATTTCACCGTTAACCCTGAAATTCAGCCCGGTGCGCAGCGTTTACATGACATCAGAACACAGTTAGTTGAGCAAAAAGCAACCTGCGTTTTTGCTGAGCCACAGTTCAGGCCAGCGGTCGTAGAATCTGTTGCGAGAGGAACATCTGTGCGAATGGGGACCTTAGATCCTCTGGGCACCAATATTGCGCTGAGTAAAACCAGCTACGCGCAATTTTTGAAACAACTCTCAAACCAGTATGCGAGCTGCCTGAAAGGAGATTAACGAGGAAGTGAATACGTGCAACAGATAGCCCGCTCTGTCGCCCTGGCATTTAACAATTTGCCCCGACCCCATCGCGTCATGCTGGGGTCGCTTACTGTTCTCACATTAGCGGTCGCCGTCTGGCGGCCCTACGTCTACCACCCCGAATCTGCCCCGATTGTGAAGGCCATTGAGCTGGAGAAGAGCGAGATCCGTTCGCTGCTTCCGGAGGCCAGTGAGCCTATCGATCAGTCGATGCCTGATGAAGTTGAAGATATCCCCCAGGATGAGCTGGATGATAAAACCGGCAACGAGGCGGGCGTGCATGAGTACGTTGTCTCTACCGGCGATACGCTCAGCAGCATCCTGACCCAGTACGGCATGGATATGGGGGACGTCACCCAGCTCGCCAGCACCGATAAAGAGCTGCGTAACTTGAAGATCGGTCAGCAACTCTCCTGGACGCTCACCGCCGATGGCGATCTGCAGCGTTTAACCTGGGAGATGTCGCGCCGCGAAACCCGCACCTACGATCGCACCGAGAGCGGCGCGTTCAAGATGAGCAGTGAAGTTCAGCAGGGTGACTGGGTTAACACGACGCTGAAAGGCGCGGTCGGCAGCAGCTTCGTTGCCAGCGCCAAAGAAGCGGGCCTCAACAGCGGTGAGATTAGCGCCGTCATCAAAGCCATGCAGTGGCAGGTGGACCTTCGCAAGCTGAAAAAGGGCGATGAGTTCTCGGTGCTGATGTCGCGGGAGATGCTCGACGGCAAACGCGAGCAGAGCCAGCTGCTTGGGGTGCGTCTGCGTTCGGACGGTAAAGATTACTACGCTATCCGTGCTGAAGATGGCAAATTCTACGATCGTAACGGCACCGGTCTGGCGAAAGGCTTTATGCGTTTCCCTACCTCCAAACAGTTCCGCGTATCGTCAAACTTCAACCCGCGCCGTCTGAATCCGGTGACCGGCCGCGTGGCTCCGCACAAAGGCGTGGATTTTGCCATGCCGCAGGGCACGCCGGTGCTGGCGGTGGGCGATGGCGAAGTGGTCACGGCTAAACGCAGCGGCGCCGCAGGCTACTACGTAGCGATTCGTCACGGTCGCACTTACACCACGCGCTATATGCACCTGCGTAAGCTGCTGGTGAAAGATGGCCAGAAGGTGAAGCGGGGCGATCGTATTGCGCTTTCCGGTAATACCGGTCGCTCAACCGGCCCGCATCTGCACTATGAAGTATGGATCAACCAGCAGGCGGTCAACCCGTTAACGGCGAAGCTGCCGCGTACCGAAGGGCTGACCGGCAGCGATCGCCGCGACTACCTGGCGCAGGTGAAAGAGGTTATGCCCCAGCTGCGCTTCGACTAGTTTGCCCAGCAGGAGAGCTACTAAAGCCGGTCGCCCAAGGGCACCGGCTTTTTCTTTTGTGTGAAGCCAGACGTCTCGCTAAACTATCACGTTAACTGATATCTGATTATTTCTCTGACCCGAGTCTATCGGCTCCCGGAAGATGCATGGAAACGAAAAAAAATAACAGTGAATACATTCCCCAGTTTGAAAAGGAGTTCCTGCTGCCGCGCTACTGGGGAGCGTGGCTGGGGGTTCTTGCGCTAGCTGGCGTGGCGCTTGTGCCAGCATCAGTGCGCGATCCGCTGCTAGGCAAGCTGGGGCGTTTCGGCGGCCGACTGGGTAAAAGCGCCCGTCGCCGGGCACAAATTAACCTCCTCTACTGCTTCCCGGAGAAGAGCGTAGCCGAGCGGGAGGCGATCGTTGATGAGATGTTCGCGACCGCCCCTCAGGCGATGGTGATGATGGCCGAACTGGCGATTCGCGGCCCGGAAAAAGTTGCCGGGCGCGTAGAGTGGCAGGGTAGAGAGATTATTGATGAGATGCAGCGCAACGGTGAGAACGTGATCTTTCTGGTGCCGCACGGTTGGGGAGTAGACATTCCGGCGATGCTGATGGCTTCCCAGGGGCAGACGATGGCTGCGATGTTCCACAACCAGGGCAACAAGGTTTTCGACTACGTCTGGAACCGAGTGCGCCGTCGTTTTGGCGGTCGCCTGCACGCGCGCAACGACGGCATCAAACCTTTTATCCACTCGGTGCGCCAGGGCTACTGGGGATACTACCTGCCCGATCAGGACCACGGCCCGGAGCAGAGTGAGTTCGTCGACTTCTTTGCCACCTATAAAGCAACGCTGCCGGCCATTGGTCGCCTGATGAAGGTCTGCCGCGCCCGCGTCGTGCCGCTGTTTCCGGTCTATGATGGTAAAACCCATCGCCTGACCATTCTGGTGAGACCGCCAATGGACGATCTGCTGGATGCCGATGATAACACCCTCGCCAGACGGATGAATGAAGAGGTGGAGATCTTTGTCGGGCCGCACCCGGAGCAGTACACCTGGATTTTAAAGCTGCTTAAGACGCGCAAACCTGGCGAGCAGGAGCCGTACAAGCGCAAAGAGCTGTTCAGGAAATAGGGGAATACGCTTGATGGCGGGTAAAAGCCGGGTGGCGCTTCGCTTACCCGGCCTACTACACATATCGTAGCCCCGGTAAGCGCAGCGCCACCGGGGAATACGTGAACCTTAATCCACGGTCAGGATGCGGGTGGTATTAGTGGTGCCAATGGTGCCCATTACATCGCCCTGGGTGACGATAACCAGATCGCCCGAGACCAGGTAGCCTTTATCCCGCAGCAGGTTGACCGCATCATGCGCGGCGACTACGCCATCGTTGTTGCTGTCGAAGTAGACCGGGGTGACGCCACGGTAGAGCGCGGTAAGGTTCAGGGTACGTTCATGGCGCGACATGGCGAAGATCGGCAGACCAGAGCTGATGCGCGAGGTCATTAGCGCGGTGCGGCCCGATTCGGTCATGGTGATGATGGCGGTAACGCCCTTCAAATGGTTCGCGGCATACATCGCAGACATCGCAATCGCCTCTTCCACGTTTTCGAACTGGATATCGAGGCGGTGCTTGGAGACGTTGATGCTTGGGATCTTCTCCGCACCCAGGCAGACGCGGGCCATCGCAGCCACGGTCTCTGCCGGATATTGGCCGGCGGCGGTTTCAGCAGAGAGCATCACGGCATCGGTCCCATCCAGTACGGCGTTGGCCACGTCCATCACTTCGGCGCGGGTTGGCATCGGGTTGGTGATCATCGACTCCATCATCTGGGTAGCGGTGATCACGGAGCGGTTAAGCTGGCGTGCGCGGCGGATCAGCGCCTTCTGAATGCCCACCAGCTCCGGGTCGCCAATCTCAACGCCGAGGTCGCCACGGGCAACCATCACGACGTCAGAGGCGAGGATCACATCGTCCATCGCATCCTGATCGCAAACGGCTTCCGCACGCTCAACCTTGGCGACGATTTTGGCATCGCAGCCTGCATCGCGCGCCAGACGACGGGCGTAGTTCAGGTCTTCCCCACAGCGCGGGAAGGAGACGGCCAGGTAGTCAACGCCAATCTGCGCGGCGGTGATGATATCGGCCTTGTCTTTATCGGTCAGCGCCTCGGCGGAGAGACCGCCGCCCAGCTTGTTGATCCCTTTGTTGTTCGACAGCGGACCGCCAACGGTCACCTCGGTGAACACCTTCATGCCCTGAACTTCAATCACCTTCAGCTGCACACGACCGTCGTCGAGCAGCAGAATGTCGCCAGGAACCACGTCCGCAGGCAGGCCTTTATAGTCGATGCCGACGCGCTCTTTATCGCCTTCACCTTTACCAAGATTGGCATCAAGCAGGAACTTATCGCCAACGTTGAGGAACACTTTTCCCTCTTTGAAGGTCGACACACGAATTTTTGGACCCTGCAGGTCCCCAAGAATAGCAACATGACGTCCCAGTTTTGCCGCAATCTCGCGCACTTTATCTGCACGCAGCTTATGATCTTCTGGCGTGCCGTGGGAGAAGTTCATACGTACCACGTTAGCACCAGCAGCGATGATCTTTTCAAGGTTATTATCGCGGTCGGTAGCTGGACCCAGGGTGGTAACGATTTTAGTTCTGCGAAGCCTTCTGGACATGTATTACTCCGTTGACTGAAACAACCAGGTGTTGCGTGAATATGAATTCGGCAGTTCTGGGCGCCGATTTGGCAAATCAAAAACTTAACCGAATGCCGTAATGAATTACAACGCTGTTATAAAATTTTAATGTTTATCGCTCCCGGTCAGGAGCTCCTTATCAAAACGCGATTCCTTAAGCGCTTCCTTGACTCGCTTCAAGTTATCTCTGAATTTTGCCCCCCGACGCAGAGTAAAGCCCGTCGCCAGCACGTCAATAACCGTAAGCTGGGCCAGACGCGAGACCATCGGCATATAGATGTCGGTATCCTCCGGCACGTCCAGAGTGATCGCCAGCGTCGCTTCCCGAGCCAGCGGCGTTCCCGCCGAGGTGATGGCAATGACCATTGCATCGCTCTCGCGGGCCAGCTGCGCCAGCTCCACCAGGCTTTTGGTCCGGCCGGTGTGGGAGATGAGCACCACCACATCATCTTCATTGCAGTTCATACAGCTCATGCGCTGCAGGACGATGTCATCGGTGTAGACCACCGGCACGTTGAAGCGGAAGAATTTGTTCATGGCGTCATGGGCAACTGCCGCCGAGGAGCCAAGGCCAAAGAAGGCGATCTTCTTTGCCTGGGTCAGCAGGTCGACGGCGCGGTTAACGGCTGGCATATCCAGCGACTGACGAACATGATCCAGGCTGGCCATCGCCGACTCAAATATTTTACCGGTATAGGCCTCAACGCTGTCATCTTCATCGACATTGCGATTAACATAGGGCGTGCCGTTAGCTAAGCTCTGGGCCAGGTGCAGCTTAAAATCGGGAAAGCCGCGGGTTTCCATGCTGCGGCAGAAGCGGTTTACCGTAGGTTCGCTGACCCCGGCCTCCTGCGCCAGCGCAGCGATGCTGGAGTGAATGGCCTGGTCCGGCGAGGTGAGTATGACTTCCGCCACTTTTCGTTCGGATTTGCTAAGGTGTTCCAGCTGAGACTGAATTTTTTCCAGCATGTTCATTATTAACGGGGCGCTCATGGCTAAAATCAATTTCACTAGCGGATGAAATTGTGCTGCGTTTCAGTCGATATTACCCTTGTGGGGCCAGGAAAGGTAAACAACAGCGGGAAAATGTGTTGTTTTTTTTCATTACTTGATCAGAGTCGAATTTTAGCTACTCGATTCAAGACAAATTCCCTGACTTTTCAGGGCGATTAACCCATTTTTTAGCCGCCTGAGCGAAAGCGCACGGGAGGATAAGCGGTAACGGTTTCGGGATTTACGTAAAAGCAGTACAGTGCAGTGTAATAAAATTACAGCTATGCCCTGGCGAAAGTACCAGGACAGCCAACTGAGGAGAATGACATGGCGGTAACGCAAACAGCCCAGGCATGTGACCTGGTCATTTTCGGCGCGAAAGGCGATCTTGCACGCCGGAAATTGCTGCCTTCCCTGTATCAACTTGAAAAAGCAGGCCAGATCCACCCAGAGACGCGTATCCTTGGGGTTGGACGTGCGGACTGGGATAAAGAGAAGTACACCGAAATCGTGCGTGAAGCGCTCGACACCTTCATGAAAGAGAAAATCGATGAAAGCCTCTGGGATACGCTCAGCGGACGCCTCGATTTCTGTAACCTTGACGTCAACGATACCGCCGCGTTTACCCGCCTCGGTGACATGCTCGATCAGAAAAACCGCGTCACCATCAACTACTTTGCTATGCCGCCAAGCACCTTTGGCGCTATCTGCAAAGGGCTGGGCGAGGCAAAGCTCAACGCCAAGCCAGCGCGCGTGGTGATGGAGAAGCCGCTGGGCACCTCACTCGATACATCCCGCGAAATCAACGATCAGGTGGGCGAGTATTTTGAGGAGTGTCAGGTCTACCGTATCGACCACTACCTCGGTAAGGAGACGGTGCTCAACCTGCTGGCGCTGCGCTTTGCTAACTCCCTGTTCGTTAACAACTGGGACAACCGCACCATCGACCACGTGGAGATCACCGTGGCGGAAGAGGTGGGTATCGAAGGCCGCTGGGGCTATTTCGACCAGGCCGGGCAGATGCGCGACATGATCCAGAACCATCTGTTACAGGTTCTCTGCATGATCGCCATGTCGCCGCCGTCGGATCTCTCCGCGGACAGCATTCGTGATGCAAAAGTGAAGGTGCTGAAATCTCTGCGCCGTATTGACCGCTCGAACGTGCGTGAAAAAACCGTGCGCGGTCAGTACACTGCAGGTTTTGCCCAGGGCAAAAAGGTGCCGGGCTACCTGGAGGAAGAGGGCGCAAACAAAACCAGCAACACGGAAACCTTCGTGGCGATCCGCGTGGATATCGATGACTGGCGCTGGGCCGATGTACCGTTCTACCTGCGTACAGGCAAGCGTCTGCCAACCAAATGCTCCGAAGTCGTGGTCTACTTTAAGACCCCGCCGCTGAACCTGTTCAAAGAGTCCTGGCAGGATCTGCCCCAGAACAAGCTCACCATCCGCCTGCAGCCGGACGAGGGCGTGGATATCCAGATCCTTAACAAAGTTCCGGGCCTCGATCACAAGCACAACCTGCAAACCACCAAGCTGGATCTGAGCTACTCTGAGACCTTTAACGAGACCCATCTGGCCGATGCTTACGAGCGTCTGCTGCTGGAGACGATGCGCGGCATCCAGGCGCTGTTTGTGCGTCGCGATGAGGTGGAAGAGGCGTGGAAATGGGTCGACTCCATTACCGAAGCCTGGGCAATGGATAACGAGTCACCGAAGCCTTACCAGGCCGGGACCTGGGGACCGGTTGCGTCGGTGGCGATGATCACCCGCGATGGCCGTTCCTGGAACGAATTTGAGTAAATAACTCTGCCAGTATCAAGCGGCCCTGCGGGGCCGTTTTTTTGTTTATCGCCCTCCTATTTTACCGGTAACATGATCTAACACAGATTCCCGCACAATTTTTACTCTTTTGCGCTTGCCCTGGATTCACCCGTCACGCTTTTTTTATTACACTGGCTGAAGCGATTTTGCCTCCGGCCTGCGGCGGATGAGTGGTTTACGTAATATCACTTTCTTCACGATACTGCCGTCCGGGACACCTCATTTTCAGGAGCCTTTATGAACTCGACATTGTTACGGGTAACAAAGCGTATTATCGATCGTTCTCATGCCACCCGCAGCGCCTACCTTGCCCGCATCGAACAGGCGAAAAGCAGCACCGTCCACCGCTCATCGCTAGCCTGCGGTAACCTGGCCCACGGGTTTGCCGCCTGTCAGCCGGAGGATAAGGCCTCGCTGAAAAGCATGCTGCGTAACAACGTCGCCATTATCACCTCCTACAATGATATGCTCTCCGCGCACCAGCCCTATGAACGCTACCCTGACATTATCCGTAAAGCCCTGCACTCGGTGAACGCCGTCGGCCAGGTCGCAGGCGGCGTTCCGGCTATGTGCGATGGCGTGACCCAGGGCCAGGACGGGATGGAGCTCTCCCTCCTCAGCCGGGAAGTGATTGCCATGTCCGCCGCGGTCGGCCTGTCGCACAATATGTTTGACGGTGCGCTCTACCTCGGCGTCTGCGATAAAATCGTTCCGGGCCTGGCGATGGCCGCGCTGTCGTTTGGGCATCTGCCGGCGGTCTTCGTCCCGTCAGGACCAATGGCCAGCGGTCTGCCAAACAAAGAGAAGGTGCGGATCCGCCAGCTCTATGCCGAAGGTAAAGTTGACCGCATGGCGCTGCTGGAGTCCGAGGCGGCGTCATACCATGCACCAGGCACCTGCACCTTCTATGGTACGGCCAATACCAACCAGATGGTCATTGAATTCATGGGCATGCAGCTCCCCGGCTCGTCATTTGTCCACCCTGAGGCGCCGCTGCGTGAAGCGCTGACCGTCGCCGCCGCACGTCAGGTGACGCGCCTGACCGGCAACGGCAACGCGTGGATGCCTCTCGGCAAAATGATTGATGAGAAGGTCGTGGTCAACGGCATCGTCGCTCTGCTGGCGACCGGCGGCTCGACTAACCACACCATGCACCTGGTAGCGATGGCCCGCGCTGCGGGTATCATCATTAACTGGGATGACTTCTCTGAACTCTCCGAGGTGGTTCCCCTGATGGCGCGTCTCTACCCGAACGGTCCGGCGGATATCAACCACTTCCAGGCCGCAGGCGGTGTGCCGGTACTGATGCGCGAGCTGCTGAAGGGCGGTCTGCTGCATGAGGATGTGCATACTGTGGTCGGTCACGGACTGTCACGCTACACCCTTGAGCCGTGGTTGAACGAGGGCGAGCTGGACTGGCGCGAAGGAGCCAGCGCCTCGCTGGACAGCGATATCATTGCCTCTATCGACAAGCCGTTCTCGCATCACGGCGGCACGAAAGTGCTTAGCGGCAACCTGGGACGCGCGGTAATGAAAACCTCCGCCGTTCCGGTAGAGAACCAGGTCGTTGAGGCGCCTGCGGTCATTTTCGAGAGCCAGCACGACGTGCTACCGGCGTTTGAAGCCGGTCTGCTTGACCGTGACTGCGTGGTTGTTGTCCGACATCAAGGGCCAAAAGCGAACGGCATGCCAGAATTACATAAACTGATGCCGCCACTTGGTGTATTATTGGACCGCCGTTTCAAAATCGCATTAGTCACCGATGGACGGCTCTCCGGCGCATCAGGTAAAGTACCGTCGGCGATCCATGTGACACCAGAAGCGTATGACGGCGGGTTGCTGGCAAAGGTACGCGAGGGCGATATCATCCGCGTTAATGGACAGACAGGGGAGCTCACTCTGCTGGTGGATGAAACCGAGCTTGCTGCACGTCAGCCGCATATTCCTGACCTGAGTAGCGCGCGTGTCGGTACTGGCCGCGAAATGTTTAGCGCACTGCGTGAAAAACTCTCCGGTGCGGAGCAGGGCGCAACCTGTATCACTTTTTAAACTGATTACTTTTTTAGATCGGGCGAGAGAAAAACTCTGATGAAAAACTGGAAAACGAGTGCTGAAGCAATCCTGAAAACGGGTCCTGTTGTACCGGTTATCGTGGTGAACAAGCTGGAACACGCTGTACCGATGGCGAAAGCCCTGGTGGCCGGTGGCGTTCGCGTGCTGGAAGTCACTCTGCGTACCGCTTGCGCTATGGATGCAATCCGCGCCATTGCGAAAGAAGTTCCGGAAGCAATTATTGGTGCCGGTACGGTACTGAACCCGCAGCAGCTGGCAGAAGTGACCGAAGCGGGCGCGCAGTTTGCTATCAGCCCGGGCCTGACCGAGCCGCTGCTGAAAGCGGCAACCGAAGGCACCATCCCGCTGATCCCAGGCATCAGCACCGTATCCGAACTGATGCTGGGTCTCGACTACGGTCTGAAAGAGTTTAAATTCTTCCCGGCGGAAGCTAACGGCGGTACTAAAGCGCTGCAGGCGATTGCTGGCCCGTTCTCGCAGGTACGTTTCTGCCCGACCGGCGGTATCTCTCCGGCGAACTACCGTGACTACCTGGCGCTGAAGAGCGTGCTGTGCATCGGTGGCTCGTGGCTGGTACCGGCTGACGCGCTGGAAGCGGGTGACTACGATCGCATCACCAAACTGGCTCGCGAAGCGGTAGAAGGCGCGCAGCAGTAAATAGCATAGGTCCACGCAAGCGAAGCGCCGCCGGGCAATGCCAACAAAAACGGGCCATATGGCCCGTTTTTTTATCCTGCAACCTGTACGCTGGCGGCGGCATTTTTCGCTCGCTCTACCGCATCCTCTATGCTTTCACCGGTGGCTAACGCCACGCCTAACCGCCGCGTACCGTCAATCTCCGGCTTGCCGAACAGGCGCAGCTGTAGACCCGCACCTACTGCAGACTGCACATTATCAAAGGTTACGTTATCGCTCTTCAGCTCTGGCAGGATCACCGCTGAAGCGGACGGGCCATACTGACGCACGCCGCCTATCGGCAGACCGAGGAAGGCGCGAACGTGCAGAGCGAACTCAGAGAGATCCTGAGAGATCAGCGTGACCATGCCGGTATCGTGTGGGCGCGGCGACACCTCGCTGAAGATCACCTCGTCGCCGCAGACAAACAGCTCTACGCCGAACAGCCCATAGCCGCCCAGCGCCAGCACCACCTTCTGGGCGATAGCCTGGGCACGGGAGAGGGCCAGCTCGCTCATCTGCTGCGGCTGCCAGGATTCGCGGTAGTCGCCATCCTCCTGGCGATGGCCGATGGGGTCGCAGAAGTGCACTCCATCAACGGCGCTCACGGTCAGGAGTGTAATTTCAAAGTCAAACTTCACCACGCCTTCAACAATGACGCGTCCCGCTCCGGCGCGCCCGCCGAGCTGGGCGTACTGCCAGGCATCGTGCAGCTCATCAGCACTGCGAATAAAGCTCTGGCCCTTGCCGGAAGAGCTCATCACCGGCTTAATAATGCAGGGCAGGCCGAGCGCAGCAACTGCCTCTCTAAACGCGGCTTCGCTGTCGGCGAAGCGGTAGGTTGAGGTAGGCAGGCTGAGCTCTTCCGCGGCCAGGCGGCGGATCCCCTCCCGGTTCATGGTCAGCTTTGCGGCGCGGGCGCAGGGCACCACCTGCTGGCCCTGGGACTCAAGCTCCAGCAGCGTATCCGTAGCAATGGCTTCGATCTCCGGCACGATAAAGTCCGGTTTTTCAAGTGCCACTATCGTCTTTAACGCCTCGCCGTCCAGCATATTGATCACGTGGGAACGATGAGCGACGTGCATCGCCGGGGCGTCTGCATAGCGGTCCACCGCAATCACTTCAATGCCAAGCCGCTGGCACTCGATCGCTACCTCTTTACCCAGCTCACCGGAGCCTAACAGCATTACACGCGTGGCTGCCGGACGCAGCGCGGTACCTAAAAAAGTCATACTATCCACCCGGTTAAAAATTTCGGACTATTATACACGAAAACGTTTGCGTGTCTTTTTTCGGCTTGCAATCCGCCCATGAAATGCTTACTATTATACTGTATAAATAAACAGGTAAATGAGGCTGCATTATGGCGGTTGAAGTCAAATACGTGGTAATCCGCGAAGGTGAGGAAAAAATGTCTTTTGCCAGCAAGAAGGAAGCCGATGCGTACGACAAAATGCTCGATCTGGCGGAAGTGCTGGAGGGCGTGCTGGTAAATGCACCCGTTGCGTTTGATGACGAGCAGCGTGAGCAGATGGCGCTGTGGCTGGCTGAGCAAAAAGAGACCCTCAGTGCGGTCTTCCGCTCCGGTAAGCTGCCTGACCCTGACGCGGCGTCGGAGAAAAGCGATACCGTAACGGATATGCCGACGGCGAAGCGCACTAAAGCAGCCTAACAGCAGCTTGCGCTGCCGGTAATTTGTACCATGCTTTGAGTGGGTTATGCGCACAGGAGATAAGCATGAACAAATTAGAATCACTGCTCGGCCTGGCCCTGCTGGCCGGCAGCGTTAGCGTACAGGCTGCCAATAATAAATCAGTGAAGTTTCCCAGCTGTGAAGGGCTAGATGCCGCCGGTATCGCCGCCAGCGTCAAGCGCGACTATCAGCAAAACCGCATTGCGCGCTGGGCAGACGACCAGGAGACGCTGGGGCAGGCCGACCCTGTTGCCTGGATCAACGTCAAAGAGATTACCGGTAAAGACGATAAGTGGACCGTTCCGCTGACCGTTCGCGGTAAAAATACCGACATCCACTATCAGGTGGCGGTTGACTGCAAAGGCGGTAAGGCCGTCTATACCCATCGTTAACCAAAGCCGCATTTTCGCTTCTTTAGCCAGCTTAGACATTTCCTGACACCCCCTCGCTTACTCTGTGGTTTGACGCAGAATAATCGGGGGGAACTATGACTAACTGGATGAATCAACTACAGTCGCTGCTGGGCCAGAAAGGGGCATCCGCCTCATCGGGCGACGGGCAGGGACTCAGCAAGCTGCTGGTGCCGGGCGCACTGGGTGGTCTGGCGGGGCTGCTGGTCTCTAACTCTTCATCCCGCAAGCTGCTTACGAAATACGGTACCAGCGCGCTGCTAATGGGCGGCGGGGCCGTTGCCGGCACGGTGCTGTGGAACAAATACAAAGATCGCGTGCGCAGTACGCATCAGGATGAGCCGCAGTTTGGTCAGCAGAGCTCGCCGCTGGATGTGCGCACTGAACGTTTGATCCTGGCGCTGGTCTTTGCCGCGAAGAGCGATGGCCATATCGATGCCCGCGAGCGCGAAGCGATTGACCTGCAGATGCGGGAGGCGGGCGTTGAGGAGCAGGGCAGAGCGCTGGTAGCGCAGGCCATCGAGCAGCCGCTCGATCCCCAACGATTAGCCCGCGATGTGCGTAACGAGGAGGAGGCGCTGGAGCTCTACTTCCTCAGCTGTGCCGCTATCGATATCGATCACTTTATGGAGCGCAGCTATCTTAACGCGCTCGGTGACGCGCTGAAGATCCCTCAGGACGTGCGCGACGGCATTGAACAGGACCTTAAAGCGCAAAAAAGCGCGCTGCCAGGCTAGCTTATACGCGGTGGTGGCGCGTTTCGCTTGCAACATGCGTGGGTTTTGCCACCCTTATAGGGTGTAAACTGAAAAGATAACGCTATGCCACCAAAAGCAAAAACAGTACCGCACGTCATGACCCTGCATGGCGATACGCGAACAGACAACTACTACTGGCTGCGCGACGATACGCGTTCGGATCAGGATGTCCTGGACTATTTGCACCAGGAGAACGACTACGGGCGCGACGTGATGGCCTCCCAGCAGGCGTTACAGGATCGCCTGCTAAAAGAGATTGTCGATCGTCTTCCCCAGCGCGAAGTCTCCGCCCCCTATACCCGCAACGGCTACCGTTACCGGCACGTCTATGAGCCGGGATGCGAGTATGCCATCTATCAGCGCCAGTCGGTGCTTAGCTGCGAGTGGGATGAGTGGCAGGTGCTGCTGGATGCCAACAAGCGCGCTGCTCACAGTGAGTTCTATACCCTCGGCGGGCTGGCCGTGTCGCCGGATAATAAAATCATGGCGCTGGCGGAAGATTATCTCTCTCGTCGCCAGTACGGTCTGCGCTTTCGTAATCTTGAGAGCGGCAACTGGTATCCAGAGATGCTGGATAACGTCACGCCGGACTTTGTCTGGATCAACGACTCCGAAACCCTCTACTACGTGCGCAAGCATGCCAAAACGCTGCTCCCTTATCAGGTCTGGCGACACACCATCGGGACGCCTGCCTGCCAGGATGAGCTGGTTTACGAGGAGAAGGACGAGACGTTCTACGTCAGTCTGCATAAGACGACCTCTCAGCACTACGTGATTATCTACCTCGCCAGCGCGACCACCAGTGAATGCCTGCTGCTGGATGCGGAGTTGCCGGATGCGCAACCTATCATGTTCCTGCCCCGGCGTAAGGACCACGAGTACAATCTCGATCACTACCAGCACACCTTCTACCTGCGCTCAAACCGCGAGGGGAAAAACTTTGGCCTCTATCGGACCAAGGTACGCAACGATAAGCAGTGGGAAGTGCTGATCCCGCCCCGGGAACACATCATGCTGGAGGGCTTTACGCTGTTTACCGACTGGCTGGTGGTGGAGGAGCGCCAGCGCGGCTTAACCAGCCTGCGGCAGATCAACCGTAAAACCCGCGAGGTGACCGGCATCGCCTTTGACGATCCGGCCTATGTGACCTGGCTTGCCTATAATCCCGAGCCTGAAACCTCACGCTTGCGCTACGGCTACTCTTCAATGACTACGCCGGACACCCTGTTTGAGCTTGATATGGATACCGGTGAGCGGCGGGTGCTCAAGCAGACAGAGGTCCACGGCTTTGATGCCAGCCAGTACCGCAGCGAACACCTATGGATCAAGGCGCGCGACGGCGTAGAGGTTCCAGTATCGCTGGTCTATAACCAAAAACACTTCCGAAAAGGGCAGAACCCGCTGCTGGTCTACGGCTACGGCTCCTATGGAACCAGTATTGATGCTGACTTCAGCAGCAGTCGCCTCAGCCTGCTGGATCGCGGCTTTGTCTATGCCATCGCCCATATTCGCGGCGGCGGCGAGCTGGGCCAGCACTGGTATGAAGAGGGCAAGTTCCTCAAGAAGAGAAATACATTCAACGACTATATTGACGTCTGTGACGCGCTGCTGGCGCAGGGTTACGGCTCTAAACGCTATTGCTATGGCATGGGCGGCAGTGCGGGCGGGATGCTGATCGGTACGGTAATTAATGAGCGCCCAGGGTTGTTCCACGGTGCCATCGCGCAGGTGCCCTTTGTCGACGTAGTGACCACCATGCTTGATGAGTCCATTCCGTTAACTACCGGCGAGTTTGAGGAGTGGGGGAACCCGCAGGATGAGGCCTACTACCGCTACATGAAAGGCTACAGCCCGTACGACAACGTTAGCGCACAGGCCTACCCGCACCTGCTGGTGACGACCGGTCTGCATGACTCCCAGGTTCAGTATTGGGAGCCAGCTAAGTGGGTGGCGAAGCTGCGGGCCACCAAAACCGATGACAACCTGCTGCTGCTTTGTACAGATATGGACGCGGGCCACGGTGGGAAGTCGGGCCGCTTTAAATCCTATGAGGGCGTCGCGCTGGAGTTCGCTTTTCTGGTTGCGCTGGCGCAGGGTACGCTGCCGGGCAAAAAAGAGTAGTTTTCGACAAGATTAGTTTTCATCAAGATAGTGCTTTAAGGTCAGCCGCAGTTCGGGGCTCATACGCTCAAGGTTGTTATACAGCCAGCGCAGGTAACCCGGATCGCGGTCGGCGATTTCTGCTACCGCTTTGCCCCGATACTTACCGAAGGTAAAGGTGGTCATCAGGGCAGGGCGACCGGTAATCGTCGCCATTTGATCCGGCGTCCAGCCAGATGTGTTCATGATGTCAATCAGCAGCGCGGCGGTGATATAGCAGTCATAGAGCGCCCGGTGGTGATGTAATCCTGGGGGCGTCTGGACATTCAGCTTACGCGACTTGTAGAGCGCCATGTTGCTGTACTGGATCCCCGGCCATAGACGACGGGCCAGCTTCATGGTGCAGATCCACTCTCCGGGCATCTCCGGCAGCACACGACGATCGAAGCTGGCGTTATGCGCCACATACCAGCTGCTGCCCAGATAGTGCGGCAGTATCTCTTCAATCCACGGCTGATCGGCGACCATCTCTTCGGTGATACGGTGAATAGCCATCGCCTGGTGGCTGATAGGACGATCCGGACGCACAAGGTGGCTCATCGGATTAACAATCTGACCGTCGATGACATCCACCGAGGCAATCTCAACGATGCCGCCCTGCAGGCCACAGGTTTCAGTATCGATTACGCGTAACATCCTCTTCTCCAGAAGCCGGTTCGATTATTTGATCTTAGGTTCATACGGCAGACGTGAAAGCGACACGGATGCCAGACGATGAGCAATCAGCCGCTCGCGAAACCAGTCGCGCAGGTGAGCGGGCTGTTCACGTTCTACCACCTCTGCGATAACGGGCATATTGTAGCGCTCTTTAAAGGCCACGCCAGCCGCCGCCAGGTCAACGTTGACTTTGTCCATCTCGTCCTGAGGCAGTGTTGCTAGATTGGTTTTCATAGGTCCTCCCGGTTTTACGGCGCAAACTTACTAAGCCTGCCGCAGAAAGGCAAGCCCGCGCCTGTACAGACTCGACTCGTACATTATACAGAGTTATTCTTGGTGCTATACACATAACAAAAAGGAATAGAACGATGGGTTTTACCGCTAAGTCACTCTGCCGTGCGCTGCTGCTGGCCACATCTGTGGCCGCATCGCCTGCCGTTTTCGCGCATGCTCACCTGAAGCATCAGTATCCCGCCGCCGATGCAAACGTAACCGCCGCTCCGCAGGCGCTGACCCTTAATTTTTCCGAGGGTATTGAGCCTAAGTTCAGCGGCGTAAAAGTGACCGGATCGCAGCAGCAGACGGTAAAAATCGGGACGGTAAAACGTAACGATAACGACAAAACACAGCTGATTGCGCCCCTCGAACAGGCGCTCACGCCTGGTGAGTATACCGTAGAGTGGCACGTTGTCTCCGTTGACGGGCGTAAAACGCAGGGCAGCTACCGGTTTAGCGTAAAGTAATATGCTCGCGTTTTGCTACGTTAGCCTGCGGTTCATCCATTTTCTGACCCTGATGCTGGTATTTGGCAGCAACGCCTTTGCGCACTGGCTTGCCGATCCGGCGATTCGCTCTACGTTGCAGCGACGCTTTATGTTCATGCAGCGTGCCGCGCTGGCGCTGACGTTTGTCTGTGCATTGCTGATGTTTGCCCTACAGGGCGGTATGATGGGCAACGGCTGGCATGATGTCTGGCAGCCGGATATCTGGCTGGCGGTGAGCGAAACCCAGTTTGGCAGCGTCTGGCTGTGGCAGATTGTTCTCGCGCTGGCAACGCTACTGCTGGGCTTCATGCATCAGCAGGGACGGGTGTTGCTGCTGGTCACTGCCCAGCTGCTGCTGCTGGCGAATACCGGCCATGCGGCAATGTACGACGGCGCAACGGGACTATTCACCCGTGTCAATTACGCCGTGCATCTACTCTGTGCCGCCGCATGGTTTGGCGGCCTGCTGCCGGTACTGTATTGTATGCATCTGGTGACGGCGCACAGACGCGATCAGGCGATAAACAGTCTGATGCGCTTTTCCCGTTACGGGCACCTGGCGGTGGCGGGAGTTTTACTATCCGGAGCGATCAACGCGCTTCTTATTCAGGGCTTGGTGCTACCGTGGCAGAGCCTGTATGGCCGCCTGCTGTTGGTCAAATGCGCGCTGGTGCTGATAATGGTGACGATTGCTGTGGTAAACCGGTATGTACTGGTACCGCGTTTTCGTTTGCAGAGGATCCAGACGCGCACTGCGTTTATCCGGATGACACAAGCTGAAGTGGTTCTCGGCATCGTGGTGCTGGCAACGGTCAGCCTGTTTGCGACACTTGAACCTTTTTGAATAACTGGCGAAAAAATGAAAAAAAGTATTCTCACTCTTCTGTTATTGACCTGTGCGGCCAGTGCGCTAGCCGCGCCGCAGGTGATCACCGTAAGCCGCTTAGATGTGGGTAAAGAGAACTGGGCGTTTAACCGTGAGGAGGTGATGCTCACCTGCCGTCCCGGTCATGCGCTGTTTGCTATCAACCCGAGCACGCTGGTGCAGTATCCGCTCAATGAGGCTGCGGAGCAGCAGGTCGCCAAAGGCCAGAACAGCGGCCAACCCATCTCTGTTATTCAGATTGACGATCCGGCGAAGCCTGGAGAGAAGATGAGCCTTGCTCCGTTTATCGAGCGAGCCGAAAAGCTCTGCTAATTCCGCTAGATTGATTAATAACAAAAAACCGCAGGCTTCACTGATGAAGCGTTGCGGTTTTTTTGCTTACGGCCGTGACAATCACTCTTTTTTTCCTGCCACAGAGGCTGTGGACTGGAAAAGCTGGCGCTGTCATCTATTCTTAAAGTGCCAGGCGTATTAAGCCTGCATTAATGCCAACTTTTAGCGCACGGCTCTCTCCCAAGAGCCATTTCCCTGGACCGAATACAGGAATCGTATTCGGTCTTTTTTTATCTGTTTCCTGAGCTAACCATACCATATTCGACCCGCCGGGCGTCCAGCGTTTTTTTGGTTAATATTAGGGGAAGTTAAAAATCGCTGAACTCCTGAGCCGGACGCCAGAAGCCGTCAACAAAGTCCTCAACCGGATAGCAGCCGCCGTGGCGGATGCGCTGCTCCTCCATTGAGACCAGGCACTGCTGTTCGGTATTGTATACATCGATAACAATGTCATCGCAGCCACCGTCCAGGTAGCAAATAAAGAGAACCAGAGCGACCATTCCATCCTCACTTCCGTACCGCTTAGGTTAAGTGTAGGGGATAGGTGTAAAGAGAGGAAATTCCAGGAACAAATAACCCGCCGGGCGGCGGGTTCAATGGATATCAGCCGAGGCGCAGTATCCAGGTATCGGTCTGTTGATCGTAGTGCTCACGGTACAACACGGATTGTTCGCCGTTAAGCAGCGCCGGGATACTGGTATCGGCATCCCAGGCATCAAGTTGCATACATAAATCGGGATCGGAGCTGCATGGAATGCGTAACGTCCGCTCTCCTGGCCCATCGCCTTGCAGCTCAGCATCATCAATCTCAAATTGGCCAATGCGCACGCTGGTTTTTGTCATAATGCTCTCCATTGATCTGCGAAATGTGGTACGACCAGTAAAGTCACCCCATTTTTCAGCCTGGTACAACATGACCTATCCCGCCAGTAAAAACGTGCGCTTTTTTTCCGGACTTACTCTTTGCTGGCGAACAAACGACCGTCGCGTACTAGCTCTCGAGGGTAGCTGTTCTTAAGACGCGAGCCGACTCTCTTTGCCAGGCCAAGAGGCTGCCCCTGAAATGTCACAATCGCTTCGTCATGCTTAACCGGCGTCTGTGGGTAGATGTCCCGCCCGCGATACCACTCTTCTGCTTCAGCAGGGTTGAGCTCAAAGGCCAGCGGATTATCGGTTCCGGCAAGGGCAATCACCGCCTCGTGCTGCCAGCGGTAGCCTTTGTTGTGGGTCTCGGCGAGCTTGATGCCGATGCGTGAGAAGCGCACTTTGCCGGTCAACGCTTCGATCTGCTCCGGGAAAAGCCATAGTTCTTTATCGCGCTGCCAAAGGCGTAACGTGTCGTTCCACTGTAGCCCAGAGGCCGCGGCGGCCTGGGTTATCTGTGCGCTCTCGCGTCCTTTGACGGGCGAGAAGGGGAATTTACCCATCTTATAGCCAGGTGCGGGCAGAGGATCGACAGAGGCAGTTTTACGCAGTCGCGCGACGAAGAACCCTTCGCAGTCGAAGATCTGCGGAAAAACGTGCAGGAAACCGTCGGGGGTCAACGCCTGCGTTGCACCGACAAACAGCTCGCCCAGCGGCAGGAACTCAACCGCATCGGGATAGCGAGCTTTCAGCCAGTGGCAAATGGCTTCGTTCTCGTCCTGGTTTAACGTGCAGGTAGAGTAGACCAGCGTCCCGCCGGGCCGCAGGGCGTGAAACGCACTGTCGATCAGCTCCTGCTGGGTGGCGGCGATCTCCAGATTGCTGGCAACAGACCAATTTTTCAGCGCATCGGGATCTTTGCGCACTACGCCTTCACCAGAGCAGGGGGCATCCAACAGGATGGCGTCAAAGGTTTCGGGCAGCGCCGCGCCAAATACCCGGCCATCAAAGTGGGTCAGGGCAACGTTGCTGATCCCGCAGCGGCTGATGTTGGCATGCAACACTTTTACCCGGCTGGCAGAGAATTCATTGGCCAGAATCGCCCCGGCGTTATCCATCCGCGCGGCGATCTGGGTGGTTTTTGAGCCCGGCGCGGCGGCAACGTCCATCACTCGCTGAGGCGTGTTGCCGTCAGCGAAGAGGGCGCTGACCGGCAGCATTGAGCTGGCTTCCTGAATATAAAACAGGCCGCTGAGGTGCTCCGCAGTGCTGCCAAGGGGCAGCGCCTCTTCATCTTCGCGCTCGATCCAGAAACCCTCGTCGCACCACGGAACCGGCGTCAGCTGCCAGCCATAGGGGGCGACCAGGTCCAGAAACGCTGCCACGGAAATTTTAAGCGTGTTGACCCGAATGCTGCGGCGCAGCGGACGCTGGCAGGCGGCAATAAAGTCATCGAAAGAGAGATGCGCCGGCATAGCCAGACGCATCTGCGCAAGAAATTCTTCAGGAAGATAGACAGCGTTGTGAGCCACGAATTACACCACCAGCAATAAAACAGGGGGCGCAGTGTAGCATAAAACGCTCCGGCGCAGCAGGCACGCCGGAGCAGGAGCTTAGCGCGGCAGGGCAGTGCCCCACGTGCGCCACTCTTTCGGCTCACTATCCTGCAGCAGGAAGTGTTTGCCGGTTTGCGCCTTCGGTGCCAGCGGGATGCCTGGCGGAGTAGCAAAAGCAATGCCGCCGCGGATGAACTGGTTGAAGGTGCCGGTTTTCACGACGCCGCCCACCAGGCCAAAGTCCAGTGAGTAGCCCGAGGCCAGCCAGAACACCGAGTTATTACGTACCAGATGCTGGAAGCGCTTGCTGATGCGCAGGCCCACCATAACCCGGTCCGACAGCGTGCCCAGGGTCAGGCCGGTCACCGTACCCACCTCAATGCCGCGGAACAGCACCGGTGTGCCGATATTCAACCCGCCTGCTTCAGGGGCCTCAACCACAATACTCAGGCCGTCGACATAGCGTGAGTCCGCAATGGTGGCTTCCTGCAGCTCAAACTCCCGGCGGGCAGTCCCACCCCGGCCCGGTTCAACGTTGATATAGGGCTGCAGAATAGTATCCAGATGCTCAACCCCGGCCGCGGAGATCTGCGGCGTAATCACCGAGAAGCGCGTACCGCTGCGGGCAAAGGTATTGACATACTCTGGATAGAGCACCGCGGTAGCCTGCACTTCGTTACGCTCGGTGATCAGCTCCAGATCCTGTACCTGACCGATATCAATACCTAAGTATTTAATCGGCATCCCGGGAGCAAGCTTGCCCGCATCAAAGGCGTGCAGTTTGATCTGGCCCCCTACGGCACGCGCGGCGGTCTCTGACGGGAAGAGGATCCGCTTGTCGCCTTTGCGAGTAGAGGCGTTAGCGCCGTTAAGGTTATCAAAGCTCACCGCCCCCTTAATGGCTCTGGCAAGCGGGGAGGCCTGCACCGTCAGCCCACTGCCGTTGAGCTGCACTTTCGCGCCGCCTTCCGCCCAGAAGACGCTGTTGGGGGTCAGAAGGGATTGATACTCCGGCTTAACGTGCAGCTGAATATCAAATGCGTTAGCGCGCGGGCGAACGTTGATCACTTCGCCCACCTCAAACTTACGGTAGAGCACCACCGAACCGGCCTGCACGTCCGGCAGCTTCTCGGCTGTCAGCGTCAGGGTGGTAGTCGGCAGGTCGCTGAGGCTGTTCTCTATCGCCTTGTCGATGTTAGCGAACAGCGGATAGGTGGATTTTATCTCGCCTTCGGTTCCCGGCAGAATGCGGATCCCACCGCTGATCCACTCGTTGGCACTGGCGGCAAGGAACTCTACCCCGTCCAGGCCAACTTTAACGTCTACCCGGCTGTTTACCACAAACTTGCTGTCGCCCTGCACCAGCTCACGATACTGGGGATCGATAGCCACTGCGAAAGAGACGCCTTTCGCGGAGAGGTTGCGCTCCAGCACCTGGCCTATCTGCACGCCATGCAGGACGATGGGCTGGCCCGCGTCGATGCCGTAGCTCTCCGGCGCGGTCAGGGTCAGCGTGACGACGCCCGGCTCCTGGAGCAGGGTTTTATCCGCGGGCAGCACCACAAAGTTATCCCGCGGCTCGCCTTCCCCTGGTACCAGTTCAAGGGTGGTGCCGGTAAGCAGCGAGCTGACGCTGGCATTGTTCAGAGAGAGTTTAGGGTTGCGCATCTCAATGCGCGTATTAGAGCGCAGCAGGTTAACGACGCTCGGGTCAACGGTCATCTCCCCGCTCACCGCGCCGCCGGGGTTAAGATCGAGCCTGGTTAGCTCGCCCACCTCCAGCCCCTGGTACATCAGCGGGGTAGAGCCCGCTTTCAGCCCTTCGCCACCGGGCAGGGCGAGCTTCACGATCACCCCGCGCTGGCTATGGGCCAGATCTTTATAGAGGCCGAACTCGTCGTCGCTCTCTGCGGGTTTCGATGCTTCCGGCGAGTCAAAGGCGATGGCCCCGTTGACCAGCGAGGCGAGGCTTTCCAGTTCGACCTTCGCGCCGCTCAGACCGACGTCCGCCTTCACGCCGGAGACGTTCCAGAAGCGGCTGCCTTTTTTCACCAGGCTGGTGAAGCGGCGCTCAATCAGCACGTCGATGGTCACGCCCTGCTTGTTGGCATTGATCGAGTAGTCGTAGACGCGCCCGACCGGTATTTTACGGAAGTAGACCAGCGAGCCGCTGCTCAGCGAGCCGAGATCGGGAGCGTGGAGATGGATCATCAGTTCGCCGTTGCTGAGGCGATACTTCGGCTGGGTATCGAGAGCCGTAAAGTGATCCTGCGGCTCACCCTTGCCAGGCATCATGCCAATATAGTTGCCGCCAACCAGCGCATCCAGCCCGGAGATCCCCGCCAGAGACGCTTTCGGCGTTACCAGCCAGAACTGCGTATCGTTACGCAGGGCATCCTTCATATCGGCTTTAATGCTCGCCTTAACCTCAATTTTATTGAGATTTTCGCTCAGGCGGATGTCCTGCACGGTGCCCACCTCAACGCCCTGGTAACGCACCGGCGTACGCCCGGCCACGATGCCGTCAGCCGAGACGAAATCGATGGTGATGGTATTACCGCGATCCTCATAGCTGCTCCACAATAGCCAGCCAGCAATCATTAATGCGATAACAGGTAGCAGCCAGAAAGGCGAAATTCGACGTTTTGTTTTAATGCGCGCTTCAGTCGGCGAAGCGGGGGTTTCCTGACTCATGTGCATCCCAAAGTAAGCGGCTGTCCAGCCATTCCACAGCAAGAATAGTCAAAATTACCGCTGCGCCGAAATAAAACGCAGCGGGACCCATAGTAAACGCGAGAAGCTGGTCGCGGTTAATGAGTGACATCGTTATTGAAATCACAAACAGATCGAGCATCGACCAGCGGCCAATCCATGTCACGAAACGCAATAGCAGCAGGCGGGTGCGCAACCCCTGCTCGCATTTAAAATGGATGCTGACCAGCAGTGTAAACAGGACGATGACTTTGGTAAACGGCACCAGGATACTGGCGATAAAAACAATACCCGCGACGGCAATGTTGCTGCTCGCCAGCGACATAATCCCGGACATAATCGTGTCCGCCTGGCGCGCACCGTTGACATAGATAACTGAAATAGGCAGCAGGTTGGCCGGCAGCAAAAACACCATCGAGGCGATGAGCGCTGCCCAGCACTTCTGAATACTATGCCGTCTGCGATAGCGCAGCGGAATATGGCAGCGGGGGCAGCGTCCACGCGGATCCGGCAGGCCGGTGAAGTGGCATCCCAGGCAGACGCGCAGATCCTCGTGCGGGCGCGTGGCAGGGCGCTGAGGGTAAAAACGCTCCCACAGCTGCTCAATATTGAGGTGGATAAGCGTCAGAATGCTTAGGATCACCAGCGCGACGAAGGCCAGCAGACCTACCCCCGGCTGTAGATACGCATAGTCCTGAACTTTTATCGAGGCAACGCCGATGCCGATCAGGTAGATATCCAGCATTACCCACTCCTTGAGTCTCTCCAGCATCAGCAGCACCGGGCGCAGGTTCATCCCCAGCCGGTTGCCAAACCAGAGGTAAGCGATGGCCGCCACCAGCACCAGTGGCGCACCCACCGTACAAAATAACACCATTGCAGCGGTAAGCGGATTGCCCTGCGAGCTCATCTGCCAGATCCCCATCAGCAGGTTGGCATCGATGCGCACCCCCAGCAGGTAGAGGTGCAGCAGCGGCTCACCCCAGGCAAAGGGCATCAGCATCAGCATGGTGATGGCCATCGCCCCAAGCCGGGTGAGCGACCAGTCGCGGCCGTCGCGGATCTTCGCATCACAGCGCGGGCAGTAAGCACTTTCGTGTGATTTCATCATTGGCAGCGCAAAAAGCGTATCGCACTGCGGGCAGCGCTGATAATGTGCACGTGGCAGAGGGTCGCCAATAGCACGAATTGCCATTTTCTTGTCGGTGACTAACTTTGGAGTTTTCAGCGCCATGACGTATTTTGGTATAGGTTCGAATTAATCTATCTTAACTCATGAATGGATTATCTTGAGCATGAAGGCATTTAATGCTTATTTTAATAGGCTAGGCTACCTTTTTTCGTACGACAACAAGTGATTGAATAATGAACAAAAGTGAATTTTACGCGGAGTTGAACCGCGATTTTCAGGCATTGATGGCAGGTGAAACCAGTTTTTTAGCGACGCTCGCCAATAGCAGCGCGCTGCTGTTTGAGCGCCTTGAGGGCGTTAACTGGGCCGGATTTTACCTGCTGGAGGGCGATACGCTGGTGTTAGGCCCGTTCCAGGGCAAGATTGCCTGCGTCCGCATTCCGGTAGGCCGCGGCGTCTGTGGTACGGCAGTAGCGCAAAATAGCGTTCAGCGTGTGGAAGATGTCCATGCCTTTGACGGGCATATCGCCTGCGATGCCGCCAGCAACTCAGAGATCGTCCTGCCGCTGGTGGTAAAAGGTAAGATTATTGGCGTGCTGGATATCGACAGCACGGTATTTTCGCGCTTCACCACCGAGGATGAACAGGGGCTGCGCGAGCTGGTTTCGCACCTTGAACGCCTGCTGGAAGCGACCGATTATCAAAAATTCTTTGCGAGCGACGCAGTATAATCAACGGATAACGTAGCATTTACTGATGGGGTCATTATAATGACGCCTGTTCATGCCTGCGGCTTGTTGGCAACGTCCGTTGTAATCAGGAAATTTCATGGAAAATCAACCTAAGTTGAATAGCAGTAAAGAAGTTATCGCCTTTCTGGCCGAACGTTTTCCTCACTGTTTCAGTGCAGAAGGTGAAGCGCGCCCCCTGAAAATTGGTATTTTTCAGGATCTGGTAGAGCGCGTTGAAGGAGAGATGAGCCTCAGCAAAACTCAGCTTCGCTCTGCGCTGCGTCTTTACACCTCAAGCTGGCGCTACCTGTATGGGATCAAAGCAGGGGCGACTCGCGTCGATCTGGACGGCAATCCGAGCGGCGTGCTGGATGAACAGCATGTTGAACACGCTCGCAAACAGCTTGAAGAGGCGAAAGCCCGCGTCCAGGCCCAGCGTGCTGAACAGCAGGCCAAAAAGCGTGAAGCTGCTGCGGCGGCCGGCGAACAGGAAGATGCGCCTCGCCGCGAGCGCAAACCGCGTCCTGCACCGCGCCGTAAAGAGGGCAACGAGCAACGTAAACCCCGCGCTGACAAACCTGCCGCGAAACCTCAGCGCGCACCGCGTGATGAGCCACAGCATACGCCAGTATCCGATATTACTGCGCTGAATGTGGGTCAAAACCTCAAGGTGAAAGCGGGCAACAACGCAATGGACGCCACTGTACTGGAGATCACCAAAGACGGTGTTCGTGTACAGCTGACCTCAGGCATGTCGATGATTGTACGCGCAGAACATCTGTTGTTCTGAAACGGAGGCCAAGCCTGGCATGAACACTTTGTTTAAGCGCACCGCGTTGGCTGGCCTGTTCCTGATCGCAGGGCAGGCCTTTGCCGTTGAAGATATCACGCGTGCCGATCAGATTCCGGTACTTAAGGAAGAGACCCAGCATGCAACGGTCAGTGAGCGCGTCACCTCGCGTTTCACGCGTTCCCATTACCGCCAGTTCGATCTCGATCAGGCGTTTTCGGGCAAGATTTTCGATCGCTATTTAAATTTGCTGGATTACAGCCATAACGTACTGCTGGCAAGCGACGTTGAGAAGTTTATGCCGAAGCGCAGCGTGCTCGGCGACGAACTGCGCACGGGTAAACTCGACGTCTTTTATGAGCTTTATAACCTGGCCCAGAAGCGCCGGTTTGAACGCTATCAATACGCGCTAAAGGTGCTTGAGCGGCCGATGGATTTCACCGGCAACGACACCTTTAACGTTGATCGCAGCAAAGCGCCGTGGCCGAAAGACGAAGCGGAGATGAACGCTCAGTGGGATGCGAAGGTGAAGTTCGATGAGCTGAGCCTGAAGCTGACCGGCAAGGATGAGAAAGAGATCCGCGAGACCCTGACCCGTCGCTATAAGTTTGCTATTCGCCGTCTGGCGCAAACCAACAGTGAAGATGTCTTCTCTCTGGCGATGACCGCCTTTGCTCATGAGATTGACCCGCACACTAACTATCTTTCTCCGCGTAACACTGAGCAGTTCAATACCGAGATGAGCCTCTCTCTTGAGGGGATCGGGGCGGTGCTGCAGATGGACGACGACTACACCGTGATCAACTCAATGGTGGCGGGTGGTCCGGCGGCGAAGAGCAAAGCGATAAGCGTTGGCGACCGTATCGTTGGCGTCGGCCAGCCGGGCCAGAACATGGTGGATGTTATTGGCTGGCGTCTTGATGACGTTGTTGCCCTGATCAAAGGTCCGAAAGGGAGCAAGGTACGCCTTGAGATCCTGCCGGCCGGTAAAGGGACCAAAACCCGTATCCTGACCCTGACCCGTGAGCGGATCCGCCTGGAAGATCGCGCCGTGAAAATGTCGGTGAAAACCGTCGGCAAAGAGAAAGTGGGCGTGCTGGATATTCCAGGCTTCTACGTTGGCCTGACGGATGACGTCAAGGTGCAGCTGCAGAAACTGGAAAAACAGAACGTTAGCAGCGTGATCATCGACCTGCGCACTAACGGCGGCGGCGCGCTGACCGAAGCGGTCTCGCTCTCCGGTCTGTTTATTCCGTCCGGTCCGGTGGTGCAGGTGCGAGATAACAACGGCAAGGTGCGCGAAGACAGCGATACCGACGGCGTCGTCTACTATAAGGGCCCGCTGGTGGTGCTGGTTGATCGCTTTAGCGCCTCGGCCTCGGAGATCTTTGCTGCCGCTATGCAGGACTATGGTCGGGCGCTGATCGTCGGCGAGCCGACCTTTGGTAAAGGCACGGTGCAGCAGTATCGCTCCCTGAACCGCATCTACGATCAGATGCTGCGCCCTGAGTGGCCGGCGCTGGGTTCGGTGCAGTACACCATTCAGAAATTCTACCGCGTTAACGGCGGCAGCACGCAGCGTAAGGGCGTGACGCCGGATATCATCATGCCGACCGGCAATGAAGAGACCGAAACCGGTGAGAAGTTTGAAGATAATGCGCTGCCGTGGGATAGCATCAACGCCGCAACCTACGTGAAGTCTGGCGATCTGACGCCGTTTATGCCGGAGCTGCTTAAGGAGCATGACGATCGTATTGCTAAAGATCCGGAGTTCCAGTACATCCTGAAGGACATTGCTCGCTTTAATGCCCTGAAAGATAAACGGAACCTGATTTCGCTCAATCTTGCCCAGCGCGAGAAAGAGAACGCAGAGGACGATGCGATTCGCCTGGCTCGCCTGAACGATCGCTTTAAACGCGAAGGCAAGCCGATGCTGAAGAAGCTCGAGGATCTGCCGAAGGATTATCAGGAGCCGGATCCCTATCTCGATGAGACAGTGCATATAGCACTCGACCTGGCGCATATCGAGAAAGAGAGTCCGCCAGCGCAGCCCGCTAAGGCACAGTAAACCCCAACAGGCACAAGAGATTGTGCCTGTTTTTTTAACAAGCGTATCGCGGCGTAAGCCTGCCGCGTCAAAATGTAAAGTTGTGTCTTTCTGGTAACTTACGCGCGGGTTATGCTTGAAAATAGTCAATATACCCATACGATGTGGGTAGTCGCATAGTGCGTTTTGTTAAGTTGAGGTTAAAAGAAAATTATGATGCGGATCGCGCTCTTCCTGTTAACGAACCTGGCGGTCATGCTGGTCTTCGGGCTGGTGCTCAGCCTGACGGGTATTCAGTCGAGCAGCGTTCAGGGCTTGTTGATCATGGCGCTGCTGTTTGGTTTTGGCGGCTCGTTCGTTTCGCTGTTAATGTCGAAGTGGATGGCCCTGAAGTCGGTCGGAGGGGAAGTCATTGAGCAGCCGCGCAACGATATGGAGCGCTGGCTGATGAACACCGTGGCGCAGCAGTCGCAGCAGGCGGGCATCGCGATGCCGCAGGTTGCTATCTATCACGCCCCGGACATTAACGCCTTTGCTACCGGCGCACGGCGTGATGCGTCGCTGGTTGCGGTGAGTACCGGTCTGTTGCAGAACATGAGCCGTGACGAAGCTGAAGCGGTTATTGCCCACGAGATCAGCCACATCGCGAACGGTGACATGGTGACCATGACCCTGATCCAGGGCGTGGTGAACACCTTTGTTATCTTTATCTCGCGTATTCTGGCGCAGATCGCCGCCGGTTTTATGGGTGGCAATCGCGACGAGGGCGAAGAGAGCAACGGCAACCCGCTGATCTACTTTGCCGTGTCGATGGTGCTGGAGCTGGTGTTTGGTATTCTGGCAAGCATTATCACTATGTGGTTCTCCCGTCATCGCGAATTTCATGCCGATGCCGGTTCAGCCAAGCTGGTGGGCCGCGAGAAGATGATTGCTGCTCTGCAGCGTCTGAAAACCAGCTACGAGCCGCAGGAGGCTAGCACGATGATGGCCTTCTGCATCAACGGGAAATCAAAATCCCTGAGCGAGCTGTTTATGAGCCACCCGCCGCTGGATAAGCGTATTGAAGCCCTGCGCAGCGGTGAGTACCTTAAGTAACACCAGCAGTTGTAATAAAAAGCGCGTCAAATGACGCGCTTTTTTTATGCCTGCGGTTTCTGCGTCATCCGCAGTCCACTGACGGCAGCGGCGATGGCGGCCAGCACGGCAGCGAAGAGCAGGGCAACGTGCGTCGCGTGATCGGTAAAAAGATTAAACATCAGCGCCACCAGTGCGGCCCCGATGCTCTGGCCGAGGAGGCGCGCGGTGCCCAGCATGCCGCTGGCTCCGCCGCTGCGCTGGCGAGGGGCGGCGGTGATAATGGTGTGGTTATTGGGCGACTGAAATAGCCCAAAGCCTGCGCCGCACAGCATCATCCGCCAGATGATATCGATATCTGACGGCGCGGCGGGCAAAAGCGCCAGCGCCAGCAACCCGGCAGCCATTACCGCGAGCCCCACCGCGCCCAACAGCCCGGCGTGCACCCGCTCAATCAGGTACCCCGCCAGCGGTGCCATGACCATTGTGGCCAGCGGCCACGGAGTCAAAAGCAGACCGGCCTCTACTTCACTGCGGCCCAGCACGGTTTGCAAGAAGAAGGGCAGCGAGACCAGGGCCAGCATCTGGGCGCAGAATGAGCAGATTGAAGTGCAAATGGAGAGTGAAAACAGCGGAATGCGCAGCAGATCCACCGGCAGCAGCGGCACCGGGAGCCCCAGCTGGCGACGTATAAAGAGATAGCCGATGACCAGCATGGCAACCCCTTCCACAGCGATAAGCGTCAGGGATTGCCCCTGCGCAAAGCCCCCAAGCGCCAGGATCAGCAGGCCAAAGGTGAGGGCGTTCATCACTGCACTGGGCAGATCGAAGCGTGTGGTGCTGCGACGCGGTGGGTTAGCGGGCAGATAGCGCATCGCCAGCAGCAGAGAGATAATCCCCAACGGTACGTTAATCAGAAACAGCCACTGCCACGATCCTACGGCCAGGATCGCTGCGGCGATGGTAGGGCCAGCCGCAGAGGAGACCGCCACGACAAACGAGTTGATGCCCATCCCCCGGCCCAGGCTGCGCTGAGGATAGATAAGGCGAATCAGCGCCGTATTGACGCTCATCAGCGCTGCGCCGCCAAAGCCCTGCGCGATACGGGCCAGGGTCAGCATGGTGAGCGAGTCGGAGAGGGCGCAGAGAAATGAGGTGGCGGTAAAGAACGCCAGCCCGCACTGATAAACCCGCCGATAGCCAAACATATCTCCCAAAAATGCAAAGGAGAGCAGAGAGATAACAATGGCAATCTGATAGGCGTTAACAACCCAGATCGAGCTCGCTGGGGAGACATGCAGATCGCTGGCGATAGTTGGCAGCGCCACGTTGGTAATAACGCCATCGAGCACCGCCATTGCAATGCCAATGATGATGGTCAGTATTGCCCCGTAGCGCTGCGGTATCGGCAGGCCATCGGTAAAGGGTTTATTCATAGTAATTATGTGTTTATGCTGAAATTATTATCGTGGTAACGATTCTACCAGTCTAACCGCCTTTTTATATCGCAGATTTGTAACGAAGTTAACAAACTGGCATTGCGGCCGACCCGCGACGAAATTATAATAAAAACCTATTCTAAATTTTATAAAACACTCGCGATGAGGTGATTAATGGCAATCGCAGATTTGGACAAGCAGCCAGATTCTGTCTCTTCAGTATTGAAGGTCTTTGGCATTCTGCAGGCGCTCGGGGAAGAGCGGGAAATTGGCATTACTGAACTGTCGCAGCGTGTGATGATGTCAAAAAGCACCGTCTACCGCTTTTTGCAGACGATGAAATCTCTTGGCTACGTGGCTCAGGAGGGCGAGTCGGAGAAGTACTCCCTGACGCTCAAGCTCTTTGAACTCGGCGCGCGCGCGCTGCAAAACGTTGATTTAATTCGCAGCGCTGATATCCAGATGCGTGAGCTGTCGCGCCTGACTAAAGAGACGGTGCACCTTGGCGCGCTGGATGAAGACAGCATCGTCTACATCCATAAAATCGACTCCATGTACAATCTGCGCATGTACTCCCGCATCGGCCGCCGCAACCCACTCTACAGCACCGCCATTGGTAAAGTACTGCTGGCCTGGCGCGATCGTGAGGAAGTTAAACAGATCCTTGAGGGCGTTGAGTACAAGCGCAGCACCGATCGCACCATTACCACGACTGACGATCTGCTGCCGGTCCTGGATACGGTCCGCGAACAGGGCTATGGGGAAGATAACGAAGAGCAGGAAGAGGGGCTGCGCTGCATCGGCGTACCGGTCTTTGATCGCTTTGGCGTCGTGATCGCTGGCCTGAGCATCTCCTTCCCAACGCTGCGCTTCTCTGAAGAGCGACTGCATGAGTATGTTGAGATGCTGCATACCGCAGCGCGTAAGATCTCTGAGCAGATGGGCTACAACGACTACCCGTTCTGATAGTAAACGCCGCGCCAGACGCGGCGTTTTCATCTCTATTTCCCTTCACAGCGGTTTCCTCAACGGTCAGATAGCGTTACAGTTAGCTCCGGTTTAATATCCCGGGAGTAACCTGTCTGCATAAAACGTTGATTCGGAGAGAAGAGTGAGAAAGTTTCGGGGGCTGCTTGTGATTGCCATTCTGGTAATTTGCCTGATGCTCTGGACCCAAATGCTCAATGTGATGTGCGATCAGGACGTACAGTTTTTCAGTGGTATTTGCGTTATCAATAAATTTATCCCCTGGTAGCGGCATTTTTGCTTAGAGACATTCCCTTCCTTAATGCCAGTGGTAAGATAGCGCGTCAACATTGAGGTAGTGTAATGAACGAAGTACTGAATTCGGGCGCGTTTAATCTTGTGTCCCTGGTCATCTCTCTGGTGGTACTGGTCGTTGGGCTGGTGCTGTGGTTCTTTGTTAACCGGGTCAGCTCCCGCGCTAACGAGCAGATCGAACTGCTTGAAGCGCTGCTGGATCAGCAAAAGCGACAGAATGCGCTGCTGCGTCGCCTTTGTGATGCCAATGCGCCGGAGAAAGCCGAGCCGGAAGCGAAAGCTGGGGCAAAAGTGCAAACCGACGGCGACGATTTTATCCGCCTGGTGGCTGAGCGCTAGCGGCAGTGAAAAAGGGGGCGAGAGATGGCATGGAAAAATCCCTGGTATAATTCGGCCCTGACTCACCATACGCCCCAGGGGTTTCGTAATTTGACCCCTGGCGGCCATCAACCCGGTGACGTTGAGCGCTGGCAAAAAGAGCGCCGCGCCGCCGGGCTTCCGCATCCTCCCGAAGGCGGCTACGACGGTTTTCTTCAGCAGTGGTGGCAGCGCGCCGAAATAGGCGGCAGCGAGGATGGGGTCTGGTGGCTGGGCCATGCCAGCATGCTGCTTCGTCTGGACGGCTGCTATCTGCTGGCCGATCCGCTCTTCTTTAATCGCGCCTCCCCGGTACGTTTTAGCGGGCCGCTGCGCAAAAGTCCCGCCCCCCTGAGCGTTAACGAGCTGCCTGCGCTGGATGCTATCCTTATCTCGCATAACCACTACGATCATCTCGATACCCGCACCATCCGTGCGCTGCTAAAACGTTTTCCAGACGTCACGCTATTTGTCCCGCTCGGGCTGGGCCGCTGGTGCCGCCGCCACGGCGTGCGCCACGTTGTTGAGCTTGACTGGTGGCAGAGCTTTACCTTCCAGGGAATGACCCTAAGCGCCGTACCCGCCCAGCACTGGAGCATGCGTACGCCGTGGGACAGGGACCGCTCACTTTGGTGTGGTTGGGTGATAGAGTCCCGGGCGCACCGCTTCTGGTTTGCCGGCGATACGGGTTATACGCCGGATCTGCTGGCGATCCCCGAGCGGCTGGGTAGACCCGACGTCGCTGCACTGCCGGTAGGCGCCTATGCCCCACGCTGGTTCATGTCCGTCCATCATATGGATCCGCAGCATGCGGTTTCGCTCTGGCAGCAGATCGGCGAGCCGCTGGCTTTTCCTATTCACTGGGGCGTTTTTGAGCTGGCGGATGAAGCCATCGACGAACCGGCCCGCGAGCTGGCGGCGGTATTAAACGAGACGGCAACGCAAACTGATAACTTCAGGATCCTGAAAATAGGTGAGTATTTATCTCTCGACGCTCCGACTATTAAAGAGATCGGACTAGCCTAAAGCGGTTATATAAACGCTATTATTTTTAGCGAAACGTTTTTATTGCTTTGAATTGATGCAGTGTCATTAAACTTTCATTATTTTGGTGCAGTGGTTGCACTAATTGCACAACAATTATTCGGTAGTCAACTTACCCATTTCTGTGCAGAGTGAAAATGGCGATGACACTCACCCATTCTCATGATTTTTCAGTAAGCTAATGCACAAAAATTGCTAACTACATGCTCTATTTAGCCATTGTAAACTTCACGCTGGACGAAACGACATGACTGCGCTAGGTTAGTTGCACACCTGCTGTTCTGCTTGCCGCTGAATTTGTGCGACAGATCCAGACATCATTAAAAATGGCTTGCCATAATTAACGTTGTATGTGATAACACGGTGTAGGTTAAACGAGGTACAGTTCTGTTTATGTGTGGCATTATCAGTATAGAAGTTCTGAGTAAACACGTTGTCGTTGAATACTGCTTCTCTGCCGAACCTTATTTAGTGCCTCATGCAGTAATGTCTCAGTTTCATCTCGGTCAATGCCTGCGGGCTAAGAAAACACTCTAAGGAATTTTGCAAATGGCAAAGATTAAAGGTCAAGTTAAGTGGTTCAACGAGTCTAAAGGCTTTGGTTTCATTACGCCTGCTGACGGCAGCAAAGACGTGTTCGTACACTTCTCTGCAATCCAGGGTAATGGCTTCAAAACTCTGGCTGAAGGCCAGAACGTTGAGTTCGAAATTCAGGACGGCCAGAAAGGCCCAGCAGCGGTTAACGTTACTGCTATCTGATTTTCCTCCACTGCTTGAGCGCCATTGGCGCATCAATGTCAGCGTAAAAGCCTCGCCGCGTGCGGGGCTTTTTAATGCTTGTTTTTCAAAATGTTACTGTAAGAGCGCCCATTCGTCTTTTGTTGCAAAGCCATACCGTTATTAGCACACTTTTTTCCCTTTCTTAGCTTGTTTCCTGTCAAATCAGCGGGTTAATCCGTTTCAGGAGTCAAGGTGAAAAAGCACTCTTTTTCCAGTAACTATACCCCTCTACGCTTTGCCTTACTCTGCGTGGCTATTATCTGCGCGCTGGGCCTGCTGCTGGGCCGCACGGCCTGGCTCCAGGTTATCTCGCCGGAAAAGCTGGTCAAAGAGGAGGATATGCGATCGATTCGGGAAGAGAAGATAGTGCCGCCCCGGGGGATGATCGTCGATCGTCACGGGCTTCCGCTGGCGGTAAGCGTACCGGTCAGCGCGATCTGGGCCGATCCTAAAGTCATCAACAGCAGCGGTGGGGTGAGCATTAGCCCGCGCTGGCAGGCGCTGGCCAGTGCGCTGCATATGCCGCTGAGCGAGATTGCCGATCGCATCCGCCATAATCCCAAGTCCCGTTTTATCTACCTTGCCCGCCAGCTCGACCCACAGCAGGCAAAATGGATCGATAACCTCAACCTGCCGGGTATCAATCTACAAGATGAGTCGCGCCGCTTTTATCCCAGCGGGCACGTTGCTGCTAACCTGCTTGGCTTCACCAACGTTGACGGGCAGGGGATCGAAGGTATTGAGAAAAGTTTTAACGCTCAGCTTACCGGCAAGCCCGGTCTGCGCCGGGTGCGCAAAGATCGCCACGGACACGTCATTGAAAATATGACTGAAACGCCAGCCGTCCCGGCGCACACGCTCATGTTGAGTATCGATAAACGCCTGCAAACCCTGACTGAAGATGCACTCGATAACGCTGTCAGCTGGAATAAAGCTGAATCGGGGGCCGCGGTGCTGGTGCGTATCCAGACCGGTGAAATCCTGGCGATGGCCAGCTACCCCGACTTTAACCCCAACAACCGCAGCGGCGCGACGCTCGATGACTTTCGCAACCGTGCCATTAGCGATACCTTTGAACCAGGGTCGACGGTGAAGCCGATGGTGCTGATGGCTGCCCTTAAGGAGGGCATCGTTCAGCCTGACAGCGTGGTAGATACTCATCCCTATACGCTCGACGGTCACCGCATTCGCGACGTGGGATATTACCCGGAGCTCACCCTCACCGGCATCCTGCAAAAATCGAGTGATACCGGGGTGTCCCGCCTGTCGCTGGCGATGCCAATTCAGCGCCTGCTGGATACCTATAAAGCGTTCGGCTTTGGCAGCTCTACAGGGCTGGGGCTGACCGGGGAGAGCAGCGGCGTATTGCCGGTGCGCAGATACTGGGGTCAGCTCGATCGTGCAACCTTTGCGTTTGGCTATGGCTTAATGGTCACCCCTCTGCAGCTGGCCCACGTCTATGCCACCATCGGCAGCTTTGGGCTTGCGCGCCCGCTCTCCATTACCCGCGTCGATCCGCCGGTAGTGGGCACACAGATCATGCCGCAGGAGATTGTGCATGAGGTCGAGCACATGATGGAGAGCGTCGCTCTGCCGGGCGGGGGCGGGATCAAAGCCGCCGTGCGCGACTACCGCGTAGCGGTGAAAACGGGCACCGCGAAGAAGATCGATGAGAACGGCAAATATGTTGATAAATATATAGCCTATACCGCTGGCGTTGCCCCTGCCAGCAAGCCTAAGTATGCGCTGGCGGTAGTGATAAACAATCCGCAAAACGGTGCTTACTATGGCGGGGCCGTGTCGGCCCCCGTGTTCAGTGAGATTATGGGTAGCGTCCTGCGAGCACAAAATGTCAGGCCAGACGGCATGGCTCCCGACTCAAGCCATTTAGTTGTACTGAATTCCCACGGCGGCGAGGCTCCGCTGCGTTAAGGCATTTCCCGCAGCGGCAATTGGCGTTACACTTTCGCCCTTTCTCTCTGTCCGGAGTTGCTATGTCCTTCACCTGTCCGCTATGCCACGCGCCGCTGCTGCGTACCGATACATTCTATGTCTGCCCGCAGCGGCACCAGTTTGATATAGCGAAAGAAGGGTATGTCAACCTGCTGCCCGTGCAGCACAAGCGTTCGCGCGATCCCGGCGACAGCGCGGAGATGATGCAGGCCAGGCGCGCTTTTCTTGATGCCGGGCACTACCTGCCGCTGCGCCAGACGCTAGGCGAACTGCTGGATGCACGCCTGCCTGCAAAGGCTGACGCGCTGTTGGATATCGGCTGTGGAGAGGGATATTACACTCACGCCTTCGCCGAGATCGCTCGTCAGCACGGGGCGGAGACCTTCGGTCTTGACGTCTCCAGGGCAGCGGTGCGTGCGGCCGCGAAGCGCTATCCACAGGCGATGTTCTGCGTGGCCTCCAGCCACCGCCTGCCGTTTGATGCCCAAACGCTGGATGCGGTGGTGCGCATCTATGCGCCCTGTAAAGGCGAAGAGCTGGCGCGGGTAGTGAAACCAGAAGGATGGGTGATTACCGCCGCGCCGGGGCCCCGGCATCTGGTGGAGCTGAAGGGGCTTATCTATGATGAGGTACAGCTTCACGCTCCGCAGAGTGAAAAACTAGAGGGGTTCACGCTGCGGGAGCAGCGCTCGCTGGGGTATGGAATGAAGCTAAGCGGCAGCGAAGCCGTGGCGCTGTTGCAGATGACGCCGTTTGCCTGGCGGGCAAAGCCGCAGGTGTGGGAGACGCTGCAGGAGATGGCGCAGTTTAGCTGCGAGGCAGATTTCAGCATCCAGTGCTGGCAGCGCGACGCTTAAGGGGCGAAGTGGCTCCAGAGGATCTGGATGCCAATACCGATCAGCACCACGCCGCCGAGGATCTCGGCCCGTTTGCCCAGCAGCGGACCGATAAATTTGCCGATCATCATGCCGAGGGTGGACATGATCAGAGTGGCGCAGCCGATGGCGAGGGCGGTAGTGATAATATTGACCTGCAAGAACGCCAGGCCGACGCCGACGGCCATAGCATCCAGGCTGGTGGCGATGGCGGTGGTCACCAGCAGCCAGAAGCCGTGGCGGCGCAGGGGTGCAGACTCTTCATCAGGCTGGCAGCGCATGCCTTCCAGCACCATTCGGCTACCTAAAAATACCAGCAGCAAGAAGGCAATCCAGTGGTTCCACTCCAGCACAAACTGGCTGGCCAGCATACCTAATCCCCAGCCAATCAACGGTGTCAGCGTCTCAATAACGCCGAAGATCAAACCGGTGCGCAGGGCGTCAGAAAATTTGGGTTTGTGCAGCGTGGCACCTTTACCAATGGAGGCGGCAAAGGCATCCATCGACATGCCAAAAGCGAGCAGAAGGGTGGCGGATAGGTTCATACAAGCGTCCTGACCGGGAAATCCATATGACACATCACTGCCCCCAGTAATCAGCAGTTGATGCGTCTATGGTCTCGCCTGACCGAACAGGCTTAGCTATTCGATCCGTACGTGCCACGTTTTGCAACGAGTATGTTGACACGTACATTTCCGGGAACAGGAAATTGGCTACTCCCCAACGACGGGCGCAACCTTAACATATTTTGATAAACTAAAACAATAACCGAAGTGCATTATTTCATTTGGTTGTTGATAGCGATTATCATTTAGATCGAAGAGTAAAAATAACGTTAAAAAAGATGATGACTTACGCGAGGAATAATATAGCCATTGCTATGTTTCAAAGCGGTTAATATTAAAAACATAGTCATGGCTATATTTTAAATTACTGTATTTTAACCATAATATTGTAAATCTTCTCCAGATCGTCGATATTTCGTACACGGATCAGCAGTCGCCGCTGCTCTAATTGCACCACCAGAACGCCATCCTCCGATAGCTGCATCGCGTTAATACGCCCATATTCAATCCAGATATTCGCAAAGAAAAACCCCTTTTCTTTAAAGATGATTTTCGGGGCGCGGATCCAGAAGAGATATATAACCACCAGCGCCAGCATAGATAATAACCATGTGGTTAAAATGGCACCATGATGAGTGACGTTATTATAGATAACGATGGCCAGCAGACCGGTGAAAATCACGCTGTCAGCGCGGCTGCGGCGTAGTAGGGGAACGGTGAGCAGCGTAGCGCCGTGACGGCGTGGCATAACAAATTCGTCATAGATAGCGTAAGCCAGCAGCCCGGCCACGCACAGCACCAGCACATAATCCGTTAACGACATTCATCCTCCAGAAACAAAAACCGGGGGCAGTAGAGCCCCCGGCATCACATCTACCGCTTACAGGCCGAGCAGGCCAACGGCATAGCCCGCAATACCGATGACGAAAAAGCCAACGATGATCCACAGCGGGTTCACTTTCTTACGCAGCAGCCACATACAGGCGAAGGTCAGCAGCAGCGGCACCAGGCCTGGCATCAGCTGGTCAAGGATGGTCTGCACCGTGGTGACATTGGTCTTCCCGGTCTGGTCGGTGATCTCCGACACCACCAGCGGGATATTAACATGCGTCCACTTGTTTACCAGCGCACCCATGACAAACAGCCCGAGGATTGACGCCCCCTCGGTCAGCTTCTGCAGGAAGCCGCCGCCCATATCTTTAACGATATCTACGCCTTTACGGTAACCGTAGGCGACACCGTAGTAGCGGGTCGCCAGGCGTACCAGGTTAAAGAGAATAAAGAACAGCAGTGGACCGAGCAGGCTGCCGCTCATGGCGATCCCCGCCCCAAGCGCAGCAAACACCGGACGCACGGTACCCCAGAAGATCGGGTCGCCGACGCCCGCCAGCGGCCCCATCAGACCCACTTTAATCCCGTTGATCGCACCATCGTCGATCGCTGCCCCATTGGCACGCTGCTCCTCCATTGCCAGGGTAACGCCAAGCACCGGCGCAGCGACGTAAGGGTGGGTGTTAAAGAACTCCAGATGGCGTTTGATCGCCTGGCGGCGCGCCTCGTTATTCTCCGGATAGAGGCGTTTGATAGCCGGGACCATAGAGAAGCAGAAGCCCAGCGCCTGCATACGCTCGAAGTTCCATGAACCCTGGAAGAGGTTAGAGCGGATGAACACGCCGCGGATATCGCCAGCCGTGAGTTTTTTCTCGGAAGTCGTTTTTGTTACATCAACCATGTCGCTCACCTGTTAATCCAGTTCGTTATCGAGATCGTTAGCACCGGCAGCCTGAGCAGGCGCGCCCGCAGAGCGGTTATATTTCGGGCTAAGCTGAATATAGAGAATGGCCATCACGGCACCGATCACCCCCAGTGCCACCAGGTTAAAGTTGGTGAAGGCGGCGGTAACGAAGCCCAGATAGAAGAACGGCATCAGGTAGCCCGCGCGCATCATGTTGATAACCATCGCATAACCCACAACGACGATCATGCCACCGGCGATGTTCAGGCCGCTGGTCACCACTTCTGGAATCGCGTTGAGCATCCCCTGTACTTCGCTGGTCCCTACAGAGTAGGCAACGATCACCGCCGGGATAGCGATACGCATCGCCTGCAGGAACAGGGAAGAGACGTGGATCCAGGAGAGTGCCGTCAGGTTGCCATTTTCGGCCGCCTTATCCGCTGCGTGCTGGAAAGCCACGGTAATGGTACGTACGATAATGGTCAGCACCTGGCCGGCCGCTGCCAGCGGGATAGCCAGCGCAATACCGGCCCCGATGCTCTGGCCACCGGCGATAACCAGCACGGTAGAGATGATGGACGCCAGCGCGGCATCGGGCGCAACCGCCGCACCGATGTTCATCCAGCCGAGGGCGATCATCTCCAGCGTACCGCCGATGATGATCCCTTTTTGCATATCACCCAGCACGATACCGATCAGCGTACAGGCGACCAGCGGGCGGTGGAACTGAAATTCATCCAGCACCGACTCCATACCGGCAATACAGGCAACGATGAACACCAGCACAATCTGAAGAGTGGTAATCTCCATTGTACTTCTCCTATAGCATTACAGATTAAAGTGTAAAAACAGCTTCGATCAGCGGGTGCCGGTTACTTTGCCACTTTGCTGATTAAATCCATCATTTTCAGGCGTTGATCGCTGGAGACTTTCCGCACTTCCAGTTCGATGCCCTGCGCGTTGAGCTTCTTAAACGCGGCGATATCCTGTTCATCCACCGAAACGGCGTTATTAACCTGGGTTTTGCCCTGGCGGAAGGCCATGCCCCCAATGTTGACAGAGGTGATCTTCACCCCCTCGTCAACGAGGCGTACCACGTCGGTCGGATTAGTGAACAGCAGCATCACACGCTCGCCAGCGTATTTGGGGTTGTTGTAGACGCGGACCATCTTGGCAACGTCCACCACATGCGCGGTAACGCCGGGCGGGGCCACCTGGGTGAGCAGCGTTTTGCGTACCGTGTCGGCCGCCACTTCGTCGCTCACCACTATAATGCGCTGAACGTTGGTCTCTTTGGTCCAGCGGGTCGCCACCTGGCCGTGGATCAGGCGATCGTCGATACGCGCCAGGCCAATGGTCATATAGTCCTCCGGCCCCATCGGTTTTTGCGGTATGGCGGCCCTGGGGGCAGCAGCAGGAGCGGCGGCAGGCTGCGCCTTCTCCACCGGCTGTGCCTTCAGCGCCTTCACGCCTTCACGGCCCGCCTCAACGGCGACGGCCACCAGATCGTCAAAAGCCGGATCGTCATCGCGGCCCATCAGGGTCTCTACCAGCATAGGGATATTGACCCCGGCCACGACCTCATGGTGCTCTTTATCGACGACAATACGGCTGGCAGCGTTAAACGGGCTGCCGCCCCACGTATCGACGAGAAACAGCACGCCCTGGCCGGTGTCGAGCTTCGCCAGCTGCGCGTTATATTTTTCGATCAGCGTTTCGGCGTTTTCACCCGGGACGAAATCGATCCAGCCTACGTTCTCCTGTTCGCCCAATAGCATTTCAGCTGTTTTAATCAGCTGCTCCGCAGCCCAGCCATGTGTGCCTATCACAATAGCAATGGTCACTTGCTACCTCCTTTATTATCGTGAACACATCCGTAGCAGATGCATTGTGAATCGTTACGTCATAGCGAATCGATTCAGAGAGGGATGACATAGAAAATCCAGTCTTCGCGAATTATTTTAGATAGTGAAAAAATAATTTATGTGATTCAGATCCGTAATTTAGCTTTAAAAAGAAAAGAAATTTTGTTGCGCAAAATATCTTCGAAAATGCAAATTCAGGTAAATCTTTGCAAAATCGTAATTCCCTCTGTTATGTTTACTTTCTGTTTATAATCACTGGAGTAGAGGGCAGCTGCCCACCGTATGGACCGTCACCGACGTCAGTTTATCTTCAGGCCGCTCAGCGCCTGCATTAACCCCCAATTTATTGTCATCACGCCTGCATGCTGTAAGGCCCCGTTTTGTCATTCCTGTAGCAGGAGCCCGTCATGGAATTCTTAATGGATCCCTCAATCTGGGTGGGATTGTTGACGCTTGTCGTACTTGAAATCGTACTCGGTATCGATAACCTGGTGTTTATCGCCATCCTTGCCGACAAACTGCCACCGAAACAGCGTGATAAGGCAAGGCTAATCGGCCTCTCCCTTGCGCTGGTGATGCGTCTGGCGCTGCTCTCCGTTATCTCCTGGATGGTAACGCTGACCCAGCCGCTCTTTTCGGTCATGGATTTCACCTTCTCTGGCCGCGATCTCATCATGCTGCTCGGGGGGATATTCTTACTCTTCAAAGCGACAACAGAATTACACGAGCGCCTGGAGAACCGCGAGCATGACAGCGGTCAAGGTAAGGGGTACGCCAGCTTCTGGGTGGTCGTGGTGCAGATCGTTATTCTTGATGCGGTCTTCTCCCTTGATGCGGTGATCACGGCGGTAGGGATGGTGAACCATCTCCCGGTAATGATGGCAGCGGTAGTGATCGCGATGGCGGTAATGCTGCTGGCTTCGAAGCCGCTGACGCGCTTTGTTAACCAACACCCTACGGTGGTGGTGCTCTGCCTGAGCTTCCTGCTGATGATTGGTCTGAGCCTGGTGGCAGAAGGCTTTGGCTTCCATATTCCGAAAGGCTACCTCTACGCGGCGATCGGCTTCTCGATCATCATTGAGTTCTTTAACCAGGTGGCGCGCCGCAACTTTATTCGCCACCAGTCCACGCTGCCGCTGCGGGCGCGTACCGCCGACGCCATTCTGCGTCTGATGGGGGGGCGCCGCCAGGCGGCGGTTCAGCACGAGCCGGATAATCAGTCCCCGGTTCCGGTGCCCGAAGGGGCATTTGCCGATGAAGAACGCTATATGATCAACGGCGTGCTGACCCTGGCATCGCGCTCACTGCGCAGCATCATGACGCCGCGCGGCGAAATCAGCTGGGTGGACGCCAATCTCGACGTGGATGCGATTCGCCAGCAGCTGCTCTCCTCGCCGCACAGTCTCTTCCCGGTATGCCGGGGCGAGCTGGATGAAGTCCTCGGCATTGTGCGTGCAAAAGAGCTGCTGGTGGCGCTGGAAGAGGGCGTTGACGTGGCGGCTATCGCCTCGGCTTCCCCGGCCATCGTAGTACCGGAAACGCTGGATCCCATCAAGCTGCTGGCGGTGCTGCGCCGCGCTCGGGGCAGCTTCGTCATGGTGACCAACGAGTTCGGCGTAGTACAGGGTCTGGTAACGCCGCTCGACGTGCTGGAAGCCATTGCCGGTGAGTTCCCGGACGCCGATGAGACACCGGAGATTGTCATTGACGGTGACGGCTGGCTGGTAAAAGGCGCTACCGATCTCCATGCGCTGCAGCATGCGCTGGGGATGGATAACCTGGTGAACGACGAAGAGGATATCGCTACCGTTGCGGGACTGGTCATTGCCATCAATGGTCAAATTCCCAAGCCGGGCGAGGTGCTGCAGCTTGCGCCGTTAACCATTACCGTGGTTGAGGCGAACGACTACCGGGTCGATCTGGTACGGGTTGTTAAAGAGCAGCCGGTACAGGACGACGAAGAGGAGTAGCCTCGTTCAGCGTAGCGGCGTCATGGGCATCACATGCCCGCTATAGGTGGCTGGCGGCGGCGTACTGCCTGCCAGCCACGATGGGAAATCTTTAAGCGGCATCGGCTTCGCGTAGAGAAATCCCTGAAATATTTTTACCCCGCGCTGGCGCAAACGCTGCGCCTGCAGCGGGGTCTCAACGCCCTCCGCAATCAGCTCAATTTTCAGCCGTCTACCCAGCGCGATAATAATATCCGTCACCGTCGAGTTCACCGCATCGGTGCCCACCGCCGTGGTATAGGACTTATCGATCTTTAGCACGTCCGGACGCAGCTTCTCCAGCCACGAGAGCGAGGTGTTGCCGGTGCCAAAGTCATCAATGGCCAGCTTGACTCCACGGCGGTGCAGCGCCCGCACCAGCCGGTAATCAATATCGGTGATCGCTTCCCGCTCGGTCAGCTCAATGGTGAGCTGCTGAACCGGATGGGCATGGAACCAGAGGCGATTAAGATCCTTAAGGAGCGCGCCATCACGGAAGTGGCTGGCGGAGACGTTGATCCCGATATGGAACTGGCTATTGGCCGGGAAGAGCGCCAGCTGGCGGTGAGTCTCTGCCAGCACGTAGCGCGTCAGGGGCGCAATCAGATTCTGCTCTTCAGCAATGGGGATAAAAACGTCCGGTGAGATCCAGCCCTGGCGCGGATTATTCCAGCGCAGCAGGATCTCCACCCCCTCACACTGATGGGTGGTGGCGTTGAGCAGCGGCTGGCAGAAAAGCTCAAACTCATGCGCCGCCATGCCAAGGTTGATCTCCCACGAGAAGCTCATCCGGTTGGCGGTAACAATCCAGGCAATATAGCCCATCAGCAGGCTGATAATAACCGCCAGCGGCAGCTGGGACGGAAGGTGTCGCAGTGCCAGCTCGCCTGCGCCAGGGCCTTTGACGCTGACGATAAAGGGAAACTGCTCCGAGCTCTGCTGGAACCGCGTCTCATTAACCAGCGGCGGCAGGCTATCCACGACGCCGGCACCGTAGATCAGATGCCGGTTGCCCACCGTGATGCTTGCGCCGGTGATCAGCGGCTTCTGCGGCTCCAGCATCAGGCGGGTAAGCAGATCGATATTGATCACCTCCATCACCCCGTCCTGCCCGTTCTGGGTCAGCGGAAACCACTGGATAAGAATGGGGCTGCCATGCAGGAGAGAGTTATCGGTAGTGAGCAAGAGCAGCGGCTGAGCGGTGGGGAGTGCGGGCTGAAGCTGATGGATAGGGACGTTGCGGTAGCCGAAAATGCTGGAGCAGTAGAGAATGCCGTTCTTGATAAGGCCGATAGAGCGAACGGTTTGCATCGTCGCGGCCTGTTTTCGTAGCGCCAGATGCGCCTCGCCGCACGACAGACCCACTAGCGGCAGAAGCACCCCCCGGCCCTGGGCAAGGGGAAGCAGGATCCGATCCAGCGAGGAGACCGCGTGGTTAGTAAAAGAGAGGATCCGCTGCTGGTTAGCGTTGCGTTCGGAAATGTAGCGGGAACCCAGGGTCAGGAAAAGCGTGAAGATCGCGACAACCACGCAGACGATGGCGCGCTTTCGACGGTAGCTTCTTATAATATGCTGTGCTGTTTGCATGTCCCGACGATCCCCAGGAGGCCGTTGGCGAAAAAGCAAACGGCAACACAGCAAGTGTAGTGGGGAAAAAATAATCGGGATCAAAAAGGGAAATAATTAGCCCTTTCGGGTGAAAGGGCCGGGTAACGTATTAGTCGCACTGCACCTTGATCGCCAGGCCGCCGCGGGAGGTTTCGCGGTACTTGGCATTCATGTCCTTGCCGGTTTCATACATGGTTTCGATCACCTTATCCAGCGACACGCGCGGCGCGCTGGTGCGGCGCATCGCCATACGTGAGGCATTGATAGCCTTCACCGACGCAATAGCGTTACGCTCAATGCACGGCACCTGCACCTGGCCGGCGACCGGATCGCAGGTCAGACCCAGGTTATGCTCCATGCCGATCTCTGCCGCCACGCAGACCTGCTCCGGGCTGGCGCCCATCAGCTCTGCAAGGCCCGCCGCCGCCATTGAGCAGGCGACGCCGACCTCACCCTGGCAGCCCACCTCTGCGCCAGAGATCGAGGCGTTCATCTTATAAAGCGTGCCGATAGCACCCGCAGCCAGGAAGTAGCGAGTGTAGATGTCCGGGGTAACCGGTTCGATAAAGTGGTCATAGTAGGCCAGCACCGCCGGCACGATACCGCATGCGCCGTTGGTTGGGGCAGTCACGACGCGGCCACCGGCGGCGTTCTCTTCGTTCACCGCCAGCGCGAACATGTTAACCCAGTCAACGACAACCATCGGATCGCTGGAGTGTTTGTCGCTGGCGACCAGCAGGCGGCGCAGGGCCGAGGCGCGACGCGGCACCCGCAGTGGGCCAGGCAGCACGCCTTCGGTGTTCATACCGCGATCGATACAGGCCTGCATCGTCTGCCAGACGTGGGCAAAATAGTCGGCAATCTCCTCTTTGCTATGCAGGGCCAGCTCGTTCTGCATCACCATGCCGGAGAGGGAGAGACCGGTCTCTTTACACCAGTTCAGCATTGCCTGGGCAGAGTTGAACGGATAGGGCACGCTGACGGCCTGGGTGCTCTCTTTACCAAAATGCTCTTCATCGACGATAAACCCGCCGCCGATGGAGTAGTAGGTTTTGCTGTAGATCTCTTTCTCGCCCTGATAAGCATGAATGCACATGCCGTTCTCATGCAGCGGCAGGTTATCGCTCTGGAAACGCATGCCGTTATCGGCAGGGAAATCGACCTCGTGACGGCCGTGGGCCAGCAGCAGGCGGCCGCGGGTCTCTACGTCGCGAATAAACGCGGGAATGGCATCGATATCGACGGTCGCCGGCTCGTTACCCGCCAGGCCCATAATAATGGCGATATCGGTGTGGTGGCCGCGGCCGGTCAGCGACAGCGAGCCATAGACATCCACCGCCACGCGGGTGACGCTCTCCAGCAATCCCTTTTCGACCAGATCATCGACGAACTGTTTTCCGGCCTTCATTGGCCCAACAGTATGGGAAGATGAGGGGCCAATCCCCACCTTAAACATGTCGAATATACTAATCACGCTAACACTCCTGACAGGGTTGCCGGACCCTCCGGCAACGATGTAATAATTGCGCATAGTGTAAGAGGGAACCGCGGGATCGGTTTAACTATTCACATGAATTAAACTAATAGCCAACCTCTATTTTACTAATGCTGAGAGGCAGGTCACGTCCGGTAACACCAGGGCGTTGTGTAAAGTATAGTCAGGGTTTCAGGCCGATCTGTAAGGCCAGCTCACGAATTATGCCTGCCGTCATGCCCCAGACAAAGTAATGCTGATACCATGAAAGCCACACCCGATGCGCATTGCCGCGCCGGTGGATATCCAGCGGGTGATAACGCCCAAGGCGCAGCGCCTCGGCCAGCGGCATCTCAAACACCGCCGCCACCTCATCCTCGCTGGCGTGGTAGTGCAGATCCGGCGGAATAATGCCCACCACCGGGGTGACCTGAAAGCCGGTCACGCTGTCTACCGGCGGCAGAACGCCGATCACCTCTACCGATTCGGGTGGGATGGCCACCTCCTCCTCGGCTTCGCGCAGAGCGGCGGCAATAATAGAGGCATCGCTGCTGTCTACCGCGCCGCCGGGGAAGGCGACCTGGCCCGCATGCTTACGCAGGCGTGCCGATCGCTGAGTCAGCAGCAGTCCCGGCTGTTCACGGCGCACCACCGGGATCAGCACTGCCGCCTGACGGTTGTTGAGGCTTGCGCCGCTGGCCTGCGGGCGCAAAAGTTGAAAGCGTGATAAAAAATCGTCCAGGCTCAGGTTAGGGCTCTCCACCGGTTAACTCTCCAGCTGTTGCAGAATACGATTAACTTTATCAAAGGTTTCCTGATATTCCGCCCCGGATCCGCTATCGGCAACGATGCCGCCCCCGGCGGAGCAGTAGAGCTGACCGTTGCAGGCGCTCAGGGTGCGGATGGTGATGCTGGTGTCCATCGTTCCGCAGAGGCTAATATAGCCAATGCTGCCGCACCAGGCGTTGCGCCGCTGCGGCTCCAGCTCATCAATAATCTGCATCGCCCGCACCTTGGGTGCGCCGGTGATCGAGCCGCCGGGAAAGGCAGCCCGCAGCAGATCGCAGGCGTGCTGCGAAGGGGGAAGGCGGGCGGTGACGGTGCTGACCAGATGGTGCACGGCAGGAAAGGGCTCCACCACAAACAGCTCCGGGACGCGCACCGAGCCGGGCACCGCCACCCGGCCAATATCGTTGCGCATCAGGTCAACGATCATCAGATTTTCAGCGCGATCCTTCGGCGAGGCAGCCAGCTTTTCCGCCTGCTGACGATCGGCCTGCGGATCCGCCAGCCGGGGTAGGGTACCCTTAATGGGCCGGGTCTGGATCCGATCCTCAGCCAGATGGATAAACCGCTCTGGCGACAGGCTCAGAATTGCGCCGTCTTCAAGACGCAGGAAGGCGCTGAACGGCGCGCGGTTGCTGGCGTTGAGGCGGGTGAACGCCTGCCACTCATCGCCTTTATACGTCGCCTGAAAACGCTGGGCCAGATTCACCTGGTAGCAGTCACCGCTCTGCAAATACGCCTGTACGCGGCTAAACTTATCGGCATACTCCGCCGGACTCATGTTGGATCGCCAGCCGGAGGTAAGGCAAAACGCGTCGGCAGCGGGCGCCTGCTGCGCCTCCAGCCAGTTGAGACGGGCGTTGACGTCGCTATGGCTTAGCAGCGAAACATGCTTTTTGTGGTGATCGACAATCAGCGCCCAATCGTACAGCCCCACCGCCATATCCGGCAGGGCGATATCGGCCGCTGCCAGCGTGGGCAGGCTCTCAAACCGTCGCCCCAGATCGTAGCCAAATAGCCCCAGCGCACCGCCCTGGAAGGGAAAATTGGGATCCACCTCGGCGGACAGCCCCAGCGACGTCAGCGCCTGCTGGAGCAGCGCAAGCGGATCGGCCGACGCGATCGCCGCCCCGTCCAGCGTCACCCGCGTGGTCTCACCGCGGGTCACCAGCGTGCCCAGCGGATCGGCAACCAGGATGTCAAAGCGGCTATAGGGGTGATCGGCATGGCCAGAGTGCAGCAGCATCGCCCACGGCAGGTGGCTCAGACGGGCAAACCAGAACTCGGCGGCGTCTTCACGCCACGGTAGGGTAACAACGGTAGGGGAAAGCGTGTTCATCGGTGGCAAACGACCAGGCAGCGTGAAATAATTAGCGCTGATAATCTAGCAGGAGTTAACAATGTTTGCAGGTTTACCTTCGCTCAGTCATGAGCAACAGCAGCAGGCGGTAGAGCGTATTCAGCAGCTTATGTCTGAAGGCATGAGCAGCGGACAGGCGATCGCGGTCGTCGCCGAAGAGCTGCGTGCCAGCCACACCGGGGAGCGGATCGTGGCACGCTTTGAAGATGAGGATGAAGAGGAGTAACCCTAGACCGCCGCGATAATTTTAATTTCGACCCGGTACTGCGGGTTCATCAGCGTCGCCTGTACGGTGCAGCGTACCGGCGCATGGCCTGCTACCACCCACGCATCCCAGGCGCGGTTCATCGCCGCAAAGTCGCTGGCATCGGCCAGGAAAATGGTAGCATCGAGAATGCGCGTTTTATCACTGCCCTGTTTCGCCAGCACGGCATCAATCTGCGCCAGAGTATTGGCGGTTTGCGCCTCAGCGTCGGCCTCAAGGTTCTCCGGCACGCCAGTGTAGTACAGCGTCTGGTTGTGGATCACCGCATCTGACCAGCGGGCCTCGGCATCAATACGTTTAATTGTCACTTTTCACTCCTCTAGTGCTTTTTTGCAGGGCCAAGACTGCCACAGGGCGGCGATCCTGTCACGACTTCGGCTAGCTAAAAATTCCCGCGCCTGACATAATCACTGGCGATATAACCAGGGGGCGGCGTGGCAGAGAACAGTGTAACGGACGATTTTGCAACAGACGGGCAGTTAGCGAAAGCGATACCGGGGTTTAAACCGCGTGAGCCGCAGCGGCAGATGGCCCAGGCGGTGAGCGCCGCCATTGCCAATACGCAGCCGCTGGTGGTAGAGGCCGGAACGGGGACGGGGAAAACCTACGCCTATCTGGCTCCGGCTCTGCGCGCCGGGAAGAAGGTTATCATCTCTACCGGCTCGAAAGCGTTGCAGGATCAGCTCTACAGCCGCGATCTGCCGACCGTCTCCCGTGCGCTGGAGTACACTGGCCGTCTGGCGCTGTTGAAGGGGCGCTCCAACTATCTCTGCATTGAGCGCCTTGAGCAGCAGGCGTTGGCCGGAGGCGATCTGCCGGTGCAGATCCTCAGCGACGTCATCCTGCTGCGGTCATGGTCGAGCCAGACGCTGGACGGCGACATCAGCACCTGCGCCAGCGTGGCGGAGGACTCCCAGGCCTGGCCGCTGGTCACCAGCACCAACGACAACTGCCTCGGCAGCGACTGCCCGATGTATAAAGATTGCTTCGTGGTCAAGGCGCGTAAGAAGGCGATGGATGCCGACGTGGTCGTGGTCAACCACCATCTCTTTCTCGCTGATATGGTGGTGAAAGAGAGCGGCTTTGGTGAGCTGATCCCTGAGGCCGACGTCATGATCTTCGACGAAGCGCACCAGCTGCCGGATATCGCCAGCCAGTACTTCGGCCAGTCGCTCTCCAGCCGTCAGCTGCTGGATCTGGCGAAGGATTTCACCATTGCCTACCGCACCGAGCTTAAAGATACCCAGCAGCTGCAGAAGTGCGCGGATCGCCTGGCGCAGAGCGCGCAGGATTTTCGCTTACAGCTGGGCGAGCCGGGCTATCGCGGTAACCTGCGCGAGCTGCTGTCGGACAGCCACATCCAGCGCGCGCTGCTGCTGCTCGATGATGCGCTGGAGCTGTGCTATGACGTGGCCAAGCTCTCTCTTGGCCGCTCGGCGCTGCTCGACGCGGCCTTTGAACGGGCTACCCTCTACCGCACGCGCCTTAAGCGGCTGAAAGAGATCAACCAGCCGGGCTTCAGCTACTGGTATGAGTGCACCTCCCGCCACTTTACCCTGGCCCTGACGCCGCTCACCGTGGCGGAGAAATTCAAAGAGGTGATGGCCCAGAAGCCGGGAAGCTGGATCTTTACCTCGGCCACGCTCTCGGTAAACGACGATCTGCACCACTTCACCTCCCGCCTCGGAATTGAAACGGCAGAGTCGATGCTGCTGCCCAGCCCGTTTGACTATGCCCGTCAGGCGCTGCTCTGCGTGCCGCGCAATCTGCCCCAGGCCAACCAGCCCGGCGCGGCGCGTCAGCTGGCGGCGATGCTCAGACCGATGATCGAAGCCAACAATGGCCGCTGCTTTATGCTCTGTACCTCCCACGCCATGATGCGCGATCTGGCGGAGCAGTTTCGCGCCACCCTGTCGCTGCCGGTGCTGTTACAGGGTGAGACCAGCAAAGGCCAGCTGTTACAGCAGTTTGTCACCGCCGGTAATGCGCTGCTGGTAGCGACCAGCAGCTTCTGGGAGGGGGTAGACGTGCGCGGCGATACGCTGTCGCTGGTGATCATCGACAAGCTGCCCTTTACCTCACCGGAAGATCCGCTCCTGAAGGCGCGGATGGAGGATTGCCGCCTGCGCGGGGGCGATCCCTTTGACGATGTCCAGCTGCCGGACGCGGTGATCACCCTCAAGCAGGGGGTAGGCCGCCTGATCCGCGACATTGACGATCGCGGCGTGCTGGTGATCTGTGACAACCGGCTGGTGATGCGTCCCTATGGCGCCACCTTCCTCGCCAGTCTGCCGCCGACGCCGCGCACCCGGGATATCGCCCGCGCGGTGCGATTCCTGGCCGGGACCTCGACGCAGTAATTTGCCGCAGAGTATGCTAAGATGCGCGCCATTTTATTGAATCAACACCCCGAGAGCGCGAAGACCGATGCGAATTCTGGCTATTGATACCGCCACAGAGGCCTGTTCCGTTGCCCTGTGGAATGACGGTACGACCTCTGCCCACTTTGAACTCTGTCCAAGAGAACATACCCAACGTATTTTACCCCTCGTTCAGCAGACGCTGAACGACAGCGGCGTTACCCTTGCCGAACTCGACGCGCTGGCCTTTGGCCGCGGGCCGGGTAGCTTTACCGGCGTGCGGATTGGCATCGGCATCGCCCAGGGTCTGGCGCTGGGTGCCGAGCTGCCGATGATCGGCGTCTCGACGCTGGCTACGATGGCGCAGGGCGCGTGGCGTAAAACCGGTGCAACGCGCGTACTGGCCGCTATCGATGCCCGCATGGGCGAAGTCTACTGGGCTGAGTACCAGCGGGACGAGCAGGGCATCTGGCACGGCGAAGAGAGCGAGGCGGTGCTGAAGCCGGAAGCGGTCAGCGAGCGTTTGTCCCAGCTCAGCGGAGCCTGGGCCACGGTAGGCACCGGCTGGCCAGCATGGCCGGATCTTGGCAAAGAGAGCGGGCTGACGCTGAGCGACGGCGGCATCCTGCTGCCTGCCGCGGAAGATATGCTCCCGCTCGCCTGCCAGCTTTTTGCCCAGCAGCGTACCGTCGCCGTGGAGCATGCGGAGCCGGTTTATTTGCGCAACGAGGTGGCCTGGAAGAAACTTCCGGGCAGAAAATGAATCTCAGCTATATACATAACGTAATAATGTAAATAGCAGGAAGGTGGTAAGTGAAGGTATCCCAAAAGGTGGGTCAAAGCAGGTCCGTGCGCTGGCTGCTGGCAGGCTTAGCCGCCTTAGCGCTGAGCGGCTGCGTCTCGGTGCCTGACGCCATTAAAGGCAGCAGCCCGACGCCGCAGCAGGATCTGGTTCGGGTGATGAACGCGCCTGAGCTGTATGTCGGCCAGGAGGCACGCTTCGGCGGTAAAGTCATCGCTATGGAGAACCGCCAGGGACAAACCCGGCTGGAGATCGCCTCGGTACCGCTGGACAGCGGTGCGCGTCCCGTTCTCGGTGAAGCGTCCCGGGGGCGTATCTATGCCGACGTGAACGGCTTCCTCGATCCGGTGGATTTTCGCAACCAGTACGTGACCGTGGTCGGCACTATTAGCGGCGTTGAGCAGGGTAAAGTGGGCGAGACCCCCTACAAGTTTATGGTCATGAAGGTGAGTGGCTATAAGCGCTGGCATCTGCAGCAGCAGGTGATGCTGCCGCCGCAGCCGATTGACCCGTGGTACTGGGGGCCGGGGCCGAATCCCTGGCGTTACGGTGGCTATGGTGGTTACGGCTGGTATAACTCCGGTCCGGCACCGGTACATACCATCGTAACAGAGTAACTCTCTGTTAAATAAAAGAAGAGACAGCGGACTATCCGCTGTTTCTCCTTTTTTAGGACCATAACAAGAATAAAAGAGTGACGCGCTTCGCAACCTGTGAATCGGCCAATTAATAAACTGGTACAATGAGTTAATATAATGTTAACGGCATGTTTATTAAGCGGAGTTGCGATGACGACGAATTTTCATTTCAGAGGTGATGCATTGAAGAAGGTTTGGCTTAATCGTTATCCCGCCGACGTGCCAGCGGATATCAACCCCGATCGCTATCAATCCCTTGTGGAACTCTTCGAAACTGCCACGGTGCGCTACGCGGACCAGCCGGCATTTACCAACATGGGCGAGACCATGACCTTCCGCAAGCTGGAAGAGCGCAGCCGCGCCTTTGCGGCCTGGCTCCAGCAGGGGCTGGGGTTAAAGAAGGGGGATCGGGTGGCGCTGATGATGCCCAACCTGCTGCAGTATCCGGTGGCGCTGTTTGGTATTTTGCGTGCCGGTATGGTGGTGGTCAACGTTAACCCGCTCTATACCCCGCGCGAGCTGGAGCATCAGCTCAACGACAGCGGCGCGGCGGCTATCGTCATCGTCTCTAACTTTGCCCACACCCTTGAAAAGGTGGTAGACAAAACCCAGGTGCAGCACGTGATTTTGACCCGCATGGGCGATCAGCTCTCTGCGGCGAAGGGGACGCTGGTCAACTTCGTGGTCAAATACGTCAAGCGACTGGTGCCAAAATATCATCTGCCGGATGCCATCTCGTTTCGCCAGGCGCTGCATAACGGCTATCGGATGCAGTACGTCAAGCCGGAGATTGTCGCGGACGATCTCGCTTTCCTGCAGTACACCGGCGGCACCACCGGCGTGGCCAAAGGGGCGATGCTGACCCACCGTAACATGCTCGCTAATCTCGAGCAGGTAAACGCCACCTACGGGCCGCTGCTGCACCGGGGAAAAGAGCTGGTGGTCACCGCGCTGCCGCTGTACCACATCTTCGCCCTGACCATGAACTGCCTGCTGTTTATCGAGCTGGGCGGGCAGAACCTGCTGATCACCAACCCGCGCGATATTCCAGGGCTGGTGAAGGAGCTGGCGAAGTACCCCTTCACCGCCATGACCGGGGTGAATACCCTGTTTAACGCGCTGCTGAACAACAAAGAGTTTCAGCAGCTCGATTTCTCTACGCTGCACCTCTCCGCAGGTGGCGGGATGCCTGTGCAGCAGGCGGTCGCTGAGCGCTGGGTGAAGCTTACCGGGCAGTATCTTCTCGAGGGCTACGGCCTGACGGAGTGCTCTCCGCTGGTCAGCGTGAACCCGCACGATATCGACTACCATAGCGGCAGCATCGGCCTGCCGGTGCCCTCTACGGAGGTGAAGCTGATTGACGATGAGGGCAGGGAGGTGCCGCACGGTGACCCGGGCGAGCTGTGCGTGAAGGGGCCGCAGGTGATGCTGGGTTACTGGCAGCGCCCTGACGCTACCGACGAGATCATCAAGGATGGCTGGCTGATGACCGGCGATATTGCGGTCATGGACGACGAAGGCTTCCTGCGCATTGTCGATCGTAAAAAAGATATGATCCTGGTCTCCGGCTTCAACGTCTACCCTAATGAGATCGAAGACGTCGTGATGCAGCACCCTGGCGTGCAGGAGGTGGCCGCCGTCGGCGTGCCGTCCAGCAGCAGCGGGGAAAAGGTAAAAATCTTTGTAGTGAAAAAAGATCCGTCCCTCAGCGAAGAGGCGCTCATTACCTTCTGCCGCCGTCAGCTGACCGGCTATAAAGTACCGAAGCTGGTGGAGTTTCGTGATGAGCTGCCGAAATCCAACGTCGGCAAAATTTTACGGCGAGAATTACGTGACGAAGCGCGCGGCAAAGTAGACAATAAGGTCTAAGCTTCGAGTGAGTCGCCCAACGCCGGTTAGCCCGGCGTTTTTTATGGGCGCAAACCAAAGAGAGTATGATTTGAACTACCAGATGATCACCACCAACGACGCGCTGGCGGCCATGAGCGAGGCGGCGCGTGCCTTTCCGGCTCTTGCCATCGATACCGAATTTGTCCGCACTCGCACCTACTATCCGCAGCTGGGCCTGATCCAGGTTTACGACGGCCAGCAGGTTTCGCTGATCGATCCGCTGGAGATCACTGACTGGGCACCGTTCCGCGAGCTAATGATGGATCCTGCGGTGACTAAGTTTCTCCACGCCGGCAGTGAAGATCTGGAAGTTTTCCTCAACGTGTTTGGCGCGCTGCCGCAGCCGCTGATCGATACCCAAATTCTTGCTGCTTTCAGCGGCCGCCCGCTTTCGTGGGGCTTTGCCTCTATGGTGGAGGAGTATACCGGTCTGGCGCTGGATAAGAGTGAATCCCGCACCGACTGGCTGGCGCGTCCGCTGACCGAGCGCCAGTGCGACTACGCCGCAGCCGATGTCTGGTATCTGCTGCCCATCGCCCACAAGCTGATGGCGGAGACCGAGGCCGCAGGCTGGTTGCCCGCCGCGCTGGACGAGTGTCGCCTGATGCAGGTACGCCGTCAGGAGGTGCTGGCGCCGGAAGAGGCGTGGCGCGAGATTAGCAACGCCTGGCAGCTGCGTACCCGTCAGCTGGCCTGCCTGCAGCTGCTGGCGGCGTGGCGTCTGCGCAAGGCGCGCGAACGCGATCTGGCGGTGAACTTTGTGGTACGGGAAGAGAACCTGTGGGCGGTTGCGCGCTATATGCCGGGCAGCCTCGGCGAGCTGGACAGCATTGGGCTCTCCGGGAGCGAGATCCGCTTCCACGGTAAAACGCTGCTGGCGATGGTCGCTCAGGCCCAGGCTCTGCCAGAGGAGGCGCTTCCGGAGCCGCTGCTGAACCTGCTGGATATGCCGGGCTATCGCCGGGCCTTCAAGGCGATTAAGGCCCTGGTGCAGGAGGTAAGCGTGGCAAAAGGGGTAAGCGCCGAGCTGCTGGCGTCGCGTCGACAAATAAATCAGCTGCTTAACTGGCACTGGAATATTAAACCCTTTGCCACCTTGCCGGAACTTATCTCCGGCTGGCGCGGTGAATTAATGGCGTCGAGCCTGCAGGCTCTGCTGCTGGAATTTCCCCGCTAGCGTAACCGTCACTGTAAATAAACACAGTAAATAAGCATAAATAAAAAAGGCAGCGCTTAACGGGCTGCCTTTTTAATGAAGGAGATAACGGTTAAACGTTATTTCGTCTCTTCAGCTTCCGGTAAGGTAACGTTCAGCTCGAGAATAGAGATATCGCCATCTTTTTGCTCCAGCTGTACCGTCACCATTTCTGGATCGATCTGCACATACTTACAAATGACTTCGAGAATATCTTTGCGCAGCTGCGGCAAATAGTGCGGCTCAGCATCGCTACGGCGGCGCTCGGCCACGATAATCTGCAGTCGCTCTTTCGCTATGTTAGCGGTGCTCTTCTTTCGTGAGAGAAAAAAGTCAAGTAATGCCATAATTTATCCTCCGAACAGGCGTTTGAGGAAACCTTTCTTCTCTTCTTCGATGAAGCGGAAAGGGCGTTCTTCTCCCAACAGGCGATCCACGGTATCAGCATACGCCTTACCGGCGTCTGATGTCGCGTCCAGGATCACAGGTTCGCCCTGGTTAGAGGCGCGCAGCACGGACTGATCTTCCGGGATCACCCCGACCAGCTTGATGCGCAGGATCTCCAGCACATCCTCCATGCTCAGCATGTCCCCCTTGCTGACGCGGCCCGGGTTGTAGCGCGTCAGCAGCAGGTGCTCTTTGATCGGCTCCTGACCGTTCTCGGCGCGGCGCGACTTAGAAGAGAGAATGCCCAGGATGCGGTCCGAATCGCGTACTGAGGAGACCTCTGGGTTGGTGGTAATGATGGCTTCATCTGCGAAGTAGAGCGCCATCAGCGCGCCGGTTTCAATTCCGGCAGGGGAGTCGCAGACGATGAAATCAAAATCCATCTTCTTCAGATCGTCGAGCACTTTCTCAACGCCTTCGCGGGTCAGCGCATCTTTGTCGCGCGTCTGGGAGGCGGGAAGAATATAGAGGCTCTCCGTGCGCTTATCTCTGATCAGCGCCTGGTTCAACGTTGCATCGCCCTGGATAACGTTAACGAAATCATAGACAACCCGGCGTTCACAACCCATGATCAGGTCGAGGTTACGCAGGCCGATATCGAAGTCGATAACGACGGTTTTCTTTCCCTTCTGGGCCAAACCAGTCGCGATGGCCGCGCTGGAGGTGGTCTTACCGACACCTCCTTTACCCGAAGTAACAACAATAATGCGTGCCATAGGAGTTCCTTGTTATAAGGGCTTAATTCAATGGTTGAACAGTCAAAGCGTTATCCGCGAGGAGCAGGCGTGCCGCTTTGCCATAATATTCGGCTGGGATTTGATCGCTCAGCCAGTATTCTCCCGCGATTGAGACCAGCTCCGCGGTGAGATGTGTGCAAAAAATTTGTGCTTCCCTGTCGCCGCCGGCCCCCGCCAACGCCCGTCCACGCATCATGCCGTAGATATGAATATTGCCATCGGCGATCAGCTCTGCGCCCGCGCTGACGTGGCTGGTAACGATCAGATCGCAGCCCGGGGCATAGATTCTCTGTCCGGAGCGAACCGGAACATCAATTAAGCGTGTTTTTGTGATCGGCGCGACGACTGGCTCTTCAACGGCAGGCGCGGCAGGCTGCTGGCGCTGTTTTTCTTTGCCTTCCGTCAGCAGCGGTAGCCCGGCGCGGTCAATTTCAGCCTTCAGCTCGGCCTGTTTACAGCCGCTGACGCCAATTATACGCAAACCGGTGCTGGCAATGGCCTTGTGCAGGGCAGACCAGTTTACCGCCTCTTCCAGCGCGGAAATGTTAATAACAACGGGAGCATGCTGTAAAAAAGCGGGAGCCTGTGCGATTTTGTCTTCTAAGGCCTGACGAATAACCTCGGGTTTCGCATCATGCAAATGAACCACTGATAAGGTAAAACTACTGCCTTTAAGCTCGATGGGCGTGTTTGACATCCTGACCTTACTCATTTAGCTATTATCTCCCGCGCAGCGGGTGATATTCCGAAGACTCTCAGGCATGTTATAGTCCCCGCTATATTGAGGCAAGACACCTCCCCTTAATTAAGAGTAAAAGTATGTTTTGTGTGATCTACCGAAGTGCTAAACGTGACCAGACCTATTTGTATATCGAGAAAAAAGATGATTTTTCCCGCGTCCCGGAAGCCTTAATGAAAAGTTTTGGCCAGCCGGTCATGACCATGCTGCTGCCGCTCGACGGGCGCAAAAAATTAGCCAACGCCGATTTGCAGAAAGTCAAAGAGGCGCTGCAGGCGCAGGGATATTATCTGCAAATGCCGCCGCCGCAGGAGGATCTCCTTAAGCAGCATCTCCAGAGCAGCGGGAAGATTGACAAATCCTGATACGGCGGTGATAGTCAAATTTCACTCGCGTTCAAAGGGTTACTCAGGGGGTAACATGTATCAGCATCATAACTGGCAGGGTGCGCTGTTAGATTTTCCCGTCAGTAAGGTTGTTTGCGTTGGCAGTAACTATGCGAAGCACATTCAAGAGATGGGCAGCGCCACGCCGGACGAGCCGGTGCTGTTTATTAAACCGGAGACCGCGCTCTGCGATCTCCGTCAGCCGCTGGCCTTGCCACAGGGGTTGGGATCGGTGCACCACGAGGTTGAGCTGGCGGTGCTGATTGGCGCCACGCTGCGCCAGGCGTCGGAAGAGCATGTCCAGCAGGCAATTGCTGGCTACGGCGTGGCGCTGGATCTTACCCTGCGCGATATCCAGGGCAAAATGAAGAAGGCCGGGCAGCCGTGGGAGAAGGCCAAGGGTTTCGACAACTCATGCCCCATTTCCGGCTTCATTCCGGCGGCAGAGTTCAAGAGCGATCCGCAGGCGACCCCGCTGGGGCTGAAGATTAACGGTGAGGTGCGCCAGCAGGGCACCACGGCGGACATGATCCACAAGATTGTGCCGCTGATTGCCTACATGAGCCGCTACTTCACCCTGCGTGCCGGGGACGTTATTCTTACCGGTACGCCAGAGGGCGTCGGCCCGCTGCAGAGCGGTGACGAGCTTGAAGTAAGCTTTAACGGTCAGTTCCTCACCACCCGCGTGCTGTAAACCCTTTCATTAAGGGTGCCGGGCGGCACTGATGCAGGCCCGGCTTGCGAATTAGCATGGTGCACGTTTTGTAGGCCCGGTAAGCGTAGCGCCACCGGGCGTTCCCATGCTGATGCTGTAATGCCGGGTGGCACTGCGTTTGCCCGGCCTACGGTGAGTAATGTGCAGTTTGTCGGCCCGTTTCTGTTCTGGCACTTTTAATCAGAAGTCACCTCTATTTTATTTGATTCCGGCAGCAATCAGGCGGCAAAACTTGCATCAATGTGCCAGAGTGGTTATAAGGTGCAGCTGAAATTTCACGGCGGACTTCCTTATGAGCGATACACCTTTCTGGCAGAGCAAAACCCTTGAGCAAATGACCGACGCCGAGTGGGAGTCGCTGTGCGACGGCTGCGGGCAGTGCTGCCTGCACAAGCTTCAGGATGAGGACACCGACGAGATCTACTTCACCAACGTCGCCTGCCGCCAGCTTAATATCAAAACCTGCCAGTGCCGTAACTATGAGCGGCGCTTCGAGTATGAACCGGACTGCATCAAGCTGACGCGGGAGAATTTGCCGACCTTTGAGTGGCTGCCGCCAACCTGTGCTTATCGCCTGCTGGCGGAGGGGAAAGCGCTGCCGCTCTGGCATCCGCTGCGGAGCGGCTCAAAAGCGGCGATGCACGCTGAGCGCATCTCGGTCCGCCACATTGCGGTGACGGAGTCCGAGGTACGCAACTGGGAGGATCACATCCTCAACAAGCCCGGCGCTTAACGACCAAAAAGATCGCGTTTTTTCGGTTTGAACGCCTGGGCAATCAGCACGAGGATGGCCACAGCAAAGTAGGCGATGAAGATCCCTACCAGCCACTGCGGCATCTCCAGCGTCAGAAACGACCACTGGCGTTCGGCACAGTCGCCGCTGGCAACAAACACCTGCGGCAGCCACTTATCCAGCGGCAGCCAGCTCGGGAAACGGGCGGCAAAGTCGCAGGTCATAAAGGGGTTAGGGTGCAGCTGGATCATCGTATGCTCCCACGCCAGCTGAATGCCGCGCCACGCGCTGTAGAGCCAGATTGCAATCGCCACATAGCGCAGCGGCGTCTTCGGCGCGATGGCGCCGACCAGGCCAGCGCCCATCACGCCAAACAGCGCGCAACGCTCATAAATACACAAAACGCACGGTTTAAGCAGCATCACATGCTGGAACCATAAAGCCACCAGCTCAAGCGCAAACGCCGTCAGTGCCATAAGTAACCAGGCACCGCGCCCGTGAGAGCACTTGTTTAAAAATTGTAACATAATCATTTCCCTGGGAGATGCTAGACATCGCAGTGTAAACGAATTCACCCTGAGATGACAAAGGGTTCAGAAGAGGGTGAAAGTAGGAGAAATAAGCGGCTTTAAGGACGAAAGTGCAAAAGTGCGGCAATGGGTAAACGGCCAGCACAATACCCTAAAAATGGGCGTTTAAGAAAAGCGTAAAAACAGAACGCCGATCCCTTTTTCTTCCCGTTTCGTGCTATCTGCTGCCCCCTCGCTCTGGTATGATGAGTCTCTTTGTTTCGCAGTGTAATGGAAATTTCTCTATGGTCATAAAGGCGCAGAGCCCGGCGGGTTTCGCGGAAGAGTACATCATTGAAAGTATCTGGAATAATCGCTTTCCACCGGGAACGATCCTGCCAGCTGAAAGAGAACTTTCCGAACTGATTGGCGTCACGCGTACTACGTTGCGCGAGGTACTACAGCGGCTGGCACGTGATGGCTGGCTGACCATCCAGCACGGTAAGCCGACCAAGGTAAATAACTTCTGGGAGACATCAGGTCTCAATATCCTTGAGACGCTGGCCCGGCTCGATCACGAGAGCGTTCCCCAGCTGATCGATAACCTGCTCTCGGTGCGTACCAATATCGCGACCATTTTCATTCGCACGGCTTTCCGTCAGCATCCGCAGGAGGCGCTGGAGGTCCTGGCCCGCGCGCGTGAAGTAGAAGATCACGCCGATGCCTTTGCCGAGCTGGACTACAACATTTTCCGCGGCCTCGCCTTCGCCTCTGGTAACCCCATCTACGGGTTGATCCTCAACGGCATGAAGGGACTCTATACCCGCATCGGGCGACACTACTTTGCCAACCCCGAAGCGCGCAGTCTGGCGCTGGGCTTCTACCACCGTCTAGGCGAAGTGTGCGAGCGCGGCGATCATGACAAGGTCTATGAGATTGTGCGCCACTACGGACGCGACAGCGGGGAGATCTGGCACCGGATGCAGAAAAACCTGCCGGGCGATCTCGCGATCCAGGGTCGATAGCGTTAAACAGACAGAGAAATCCCCTCTCCGCCAGGAGAGGGGCAGGCGTTACAGGCTATTCTGCCGCGGCGGGCAGCGGTCCAGCAGCTCCACGCTGCCGTCCTCGTTCTGCTGCTCCAGCATCACATCAAATCCCCACAGGCGGTGCACGTGTTTCAGCACCTCCCGGCGCCCCTTATCCAACGGCGCACGGTTGTGCGGTACATAGCGCAGGGTCAAAGAGCGATCCCCACGCAGATCGACGTTCCACACCTGAATATTTGGCTCCAGGTTGCTGAGATTATACTGCGCCGACAGCTTAGCCCGGATCTCACGGTAGCCGTCTTCGTTATGGATGGCGGCAATCTCCAGATAGTTATTGCGATCGTCATCCAGCACGGTAAAGAAGCGGAAGTCACGCATCACCTTTGGTGAGAGGAACTGGCTGATAAAGCTCTCATCTTTAAAATCGCGCATGGCGAAGTGCAGCGTCTCCAGCCAGTCGGAGCCAGCGATGTCCGGGAACCAATATCTATCCTCCTCGGTGGGAGACTGACAGATCCGTTTGATATCCTGGAACATGGCGAAGCCCAGCGCATAAGGGTTAATGCCGCTATACCACGGGCTGTTGTAGGGGGGCTGGAATACCACGTTGGTGTGGCTATGGAGAAACTCCAGCATAAAGCGATCGGTCACTTTGCCTTCATCGTAGAGATGATTGAGGATGGTGTAGTGCCAGAAGGTCGCCCAGCCCTCATTCATCACCTGAGTCTGTTTCTGCGGATAGAAATACTGGCTCACCTTACGCACGATGCGCAAAATCTCACGCTGCCACGGCTCCAGCAGCGGGGCATTTTTCTCCATGAAATAGAGCAGGTTCTCCTGCGGCTCGGAAGGATAGCGGCGCGCCTCGGCTACCGTTTTCTCCTCCTCGCGCTTCGGCAGGGTGCGCCACAGGGTATTCACCTGACTCTGCAGATACTCTTCCCGGCTTTTCTGCCGCGCTTTCTCCTCCTGAAGGGAGATCTTCTGCGGCCGTTTGTAGCGATCGACGCCGTAGTTCATCAGGGCATGGCAGGAGTCGAGCAGCTTCTCAACCTCGACCACGCCATAGCGCTCTTCGCAGTCTGTGATGTAGTTACGGGCAAAAATCAGGTAGTCAACAATGGAGCTGGCATCGGTCCAGCTACGGAACAGGTAGTTATTTTTGAAGAAGGAGTTGTGCCCGTAGCAGGCATGGGCCATCACCAGCGCCTGCATGGTAATGGTGTTCTCCTCCATCAGATAGGCGATACAGGGGTTGGAGTTGATCACGATCTCGTAGGCCAGCCCCTGCTGCCCATGCTTATAGAGCCGCTCGGTCTCGATAAACTTTTTACCAAACGACCAGTGAGTATAGTTAATGGGCATCCCAACGCTGGAGTAGGCGTCCATCATCTGTTCAGAGGTGATCACTTCGATCTGGTGGGGATAGGTATCCAGCCGGTAGAGTTTGGCTACCCGATCGATCTCGGCCAGGTAGGTATCAAGCAGTTCGAATGTCCAGTCGGGTCCATCGCTGAGACGGGAGGTGTCCTTGTTCATGGAGTCAATCGTAGCCATTAGCGCACCCTCATTGTTGGCGACTCTCTCTTGCAGGAGAGTCTCCATTCAAGCATAGATCACCGCACCGCAAACCGGGCTGGCGGGGAAATTTTTTCTTCGCCATAACACCGTGCAAAAAGGGGAGACAGTATGCAGTTTGCGCTATTTTATGCTGCGTTACAGGGCGGGTCAGCAGGAGATACCAAATAGTCCCCGTCCCCAGCTGAAGGCAGAGATGTGAGTTAAGTCACCATAAAAAAGCCGTATGTTGAATAACATTTTCATCTGAGTTATCAATTTGTAATCAGATGATTATTCTTAACGAATGATTATTCTTAACTCGTCAGTTTTACTCATAGGGAGTGGCTATGCGCGTTGTGGTTCTGGGAAGTGGCGTCGTGGGCGTGACCAGCGCCTGGTATCTGAGTCAGGCGGGGCACGAGGTAACGGTAATTGAACGGGAGCCGGGCTCGGCGCTGCAAACCAGCGCAGCCAACGCCGGGCAGATCTCACCAGGCTATGCCGCGCCCTGGGCCGCACCGGGGGTACCGCTGAAGGCAATTAAGTGGATGTTTGAACGGCACGCCCCGCTGGCCATCGGCCTTGACGGGACGGCGTTCCAGCTGAAATGGATGTGGCAAATGCTGCGCAACTGTGACACCCGCCACTATATGGAGAACAAAGGACGGATGGTACGTCTGGCCGAGTACAGCCGCGACTGCCTCAAGGCCCTGCGCGACAGCACCGGCATTGAGTATGAGGGGCGACAGGGGGGCACGCTCCAGCTCTTCCGTACCGAACAGCAGTATGAGAACGCGACCCGGGATATCGCTGTGCTGGAAGAGGCTGGCGTTCCCTATCAGCTGCTGGAGTCCGCCCGTCTGGCGGAGGTTGAGCCGGCCCTGGCCGAGGTGGCGCACAAGCTGACCGGCGGCCTGCGTCTGCCCAATGACGAAACCGGCGACTGCCAGCTCTTTACCCAGCGTCTGGCGCTGATGGCCGAACAGGCGGGCGTGGTGTTTCGCTACAACACGCCGGTCGATCGCCTGCTCTACGAGGGGGAGAAGATCTATGGCGTGAAGTGTGGCGATGAGGTGATCAAGGCTGATGCCTACGTCATGGCCTTTGGCTCATACTCTACCGCCATGCTGAAAGGCATCGTCGATATTCCGGTCTATCCCCTGAAAGGCTACTCGCTTACTATTCCTGTTGCGGAAGAGAGCGGTGCGCCGGTATCGACTATCCTTGATGAGAGCTACAAAATTGCCATTACCCGCTTCGATAACCGCATCCGCGTCGGCGGCATGGCAGAGATTGTTGGCTTCAATACCGAACTGCTGCAACCGCGTCGTGAGACGCTGGAGATGGTGGTGCGCGATCTCTTCCCACGCGGAGGCCGCGTCGAGGAGGCAACCTTCTGGACCGGCCTACGGCCGATGACGCCGGACGGCACGCCGGTGGTAGGGCGTACGCCGTTTAAAAACCTCTGGCTCAACACCGGGCACGGCACCCTCGGCTGGACGATGGCCTGCGGCTCGGGCCAGCTACTCAGCGATCTGATTTCCGGCCGCTCACCGGCTATTCCACACGATGATTTAGGCGTAGCCCGCTACAGCACCGATTTTACTCCCGCGCGGGCCAGCCATCTGCACGGCGCACACAATACATAAGGGGCAGTCATGACGCGTCCTGTTCAGGCCACTCTTAATCTGTCGGCCTTGCAGCATAATCTACAGGTTGTTCGCCGCGCCGCGCCTGGGGCACGGGTCTGGTCGGTGGTAAAAGCCAACGCCTACGGGCATGGAATCGACCGCATCTGGCGCGCACTGGGCACCACGGATGGTTTTGCCCTGCTGAATCTCGAGGAGGCGGTGCTGCTGCGCGAGCGCGGCTGGAAGGGGCCGATCCTGCTGCTGGAGGGGTTCTTTCATGCCGACGAGCTGCCGCTGCTGGACAGCTTGCGCCTGACTACCAGCATCCATAGCAACTGGCAGCTTAAGGCGTTGCAAAATGCCCGCCTTAGCGCCCCGCTGGATATCTACCTGAAGGTCAACAGCGGCATGAACCGGCTGGGGTTTATGCCGGAGCGGGTATGTTCAGTATGGCAGCAGCTGCGGGCGATGAAAAACGTGGGCCAGATGACGCTGATGTCGCACTTTGCCTCTGGGGAGAAACCCGATGGCATCGTAGAGGCAATGGCGCAGGTAGAGCAGGCCGCGGAAGGACTTAACTGTCCGCGCTCTCTCGCCAACTCGGCGGCAACGCTCTGGCATCCTGAAGCGCATTTTGACTGGGTCAGGCCGGGGATTATTCTCTATGGCGCATCGCCCTCCGGGCAGTGGCACGATGTGGCGACCAGCGGCATCAAGCCGGTGATGACCCTGCACAGTGAGATTATCGGCGTGCAGACCCTGAAGCGGGGCGATCGTGTGGGCTACGGCGGGCGCTATCAGGCTACCGGCGAGCAGCGGATCGGCATCGTGGCGGCGGGCTATGCCGATGGCTATCCGCGCCATGCCCCTGACGGCACGCCGGTGCTGGTGGACGGTGTGCGTTCGGGGATTGTCGGGACGATCTCGATGGATATGCTGGCGGTAGATCTGACCCCCTGCCCGCAGGCTGGGATCGGTACGCCGGTTGAGCTGTGGGGCAGCGAAATCAAGATTGATGACGTCGCTGCCGCGGCAGGTACGGTGGGGTATGAGCTGATGTGCGCCCTGGCACCGCGCGTTCCTGTTGTTACGCAATAATTGTGACCCAATGATCGTGACAACGTAACTTTTTGCCCGGCGGCGTTGCGCGCGCCGGGTCTACGCTGTTATTCGCTTTCGTGCTCGGCGACCCGAACACCGACCTTACGCACGGCGTTATCCTCTTTCTCTGCCACCGTCCAGATCATACCGGCAAACTCCACCTGATCGCCGACCACCGGTGCAGCACCAATCAGCTTTTGCACAATATCTCCCAGCGTCTGCTGTTTGTCAGGATACTCCATTCCCTGATCGAGGCCGTAGATCAGCGCCACGTCGGCAAACTTGGCGCTGGCCTCCAGAATAAAGTCACCAAAGAAGCGCTGATCCAGCGCTACCGGCGGCGAGTGGCTAAACAGCTTGCCCAGCGCAGGCAGATCGCGCTCGCGGCCAATTACGCACAGCACGTCGCCTTCCCGCAGATGGGTGCTGCCGGTCGGATGGAGCAGCGCGTTGCCGCGGAACAGGGCTGCAATGCGCGTCTCCGGCGGCATATGCAGATCGCGCAGCGCCGCACCGACGCACCACTTATCGGCGCTCAGCTGGTAGATAAATTGCTCCCACGCATTCTCGGGGCTAATGTCCAGCCCGACCCGCGACTCGGGCCAGCCCACCGGAGGCACCACTACCTTGGCTTTCTTCGCTGCCCAGCCCAGGGAGGTGCCCTGAAACAGCAGGGAGACCAGCACCACGAAGAAGGCGACGTTGAAGAACAGCCGGGCATTGTCGAGACCTGCCATCATCGGGAATACGGCGAGGATGATTGGCACCGCGCCGCGCAATCCTACCCAGCTAATGAAGATGCGCTCGCGCAGGTTGAACCCCCGGAACGGCAGCAGGCCAGCAAACACCGACAGCGGGCGGGCGATAAAGATCATCCACGCCGAGAGCAGCAGGGCCGGAACGGCAATCATCAGCAGGTCGGAAGGGGTGACCAGCAGCCCCAGCACGAGGAACATGCCGATCTGGGCCAGCCAGGCCAGGCCGTCGAAGTTCTGCTGAATGGTATAGCGGTTACGGATGGGGCGGTTGCCGAGGACAAAACCGCACAGGTAAACGGCGAGGATGCCGCTGCCCTCCATCGCCGTTGTGACCGCAAAGATCAGAATGCCGCCGCTCAATGCCAGCAGCGGATAGAGCCCGGAAGGCAGCGCGATGCGGTTGATCATCTGCTGCAGCAGGTAGCCACCCGCCAGACCGACAATCACGCCGAGACCAAACTCCTGCACGATATGCAGGGCAAACTTCCAGTCCAGCCCAAGCTGGTGATGCTGGATCATATCTATCAGCGTGATGGTGAGAAAGACGGCCATCGGATCGTTGCTGCCGGACTCAATCTCCAGCGTCGAGCCGACACGCTCGTTAAGCCCCTTACCACCCAGCAGGGAGAAGACCGCCGCCGCATCGGTCGAGCCAACGATGGCGCCTATTAGCAGGCCTTCCATCATGTCGAGCTTGAACAGCCAGGCGGCCATCATGCCGGTGAGGCCGGAGGTGATCAGTACCCCGACCGTAGCCAGCGACAGAGCCGGACCAAGGGCGACGCGAAATGAACTGGCCTGGGTGCGCATGCCGCCATCCAGCAGAATGATCGCCAGCGCGAGGTTACTGATCATGTAGGCGAGCGGATAGTTATCAAAAGGGATACCGCCGACGCCGTCGACACCGGCCAGCATGCCGATGGCGAGAAAGATAACCAGGATGGGAATACCAAGGCGTGATGAAAAAGAACTTAATAAGATACTGCAGGTTACAAGCACTGAACCCAAAATGAAAAGACCGATGATCGCCTCAGCTTCCAATGTCGCTTTTCTCCTCTAAATGCAATTACCACCCAAACGGGGCCGAGGGCGCTCGCGCCAGAGATGGCGCGGCACGACCCTCTAAAACATTACCATATCCACGGCGGTAACAGCGTGTTAATAGAGGCTAAAAACGATATTTTTATTCACGTAAAACAGGATGACCGCTAAGGGTAAGCTGCGTATGAAAATCTTGATGCTGCAAGCGCGCCTGTGCACCCAACGGCAGGGTCACCGTTTGCTGTTCATGGCCAAAGGCAAGGCCGCTGACCACGGGAATCGACAGACGCGTGCGTAAATAATCAATCATCGATGCAAGATCAAACCCGGCATCGTAGTCGTTAGGGGCGCTATGGCTGAAGCTGCCGAGGATCAGCGCCCTCTGGCGCGACAGAATGCCTGCATGGTGCAGCTGGAGCAGCATCCGCTCTACCCGGAAGGGGTGCTCGTTAATATCCTCAACAACTAAAATGCCGTTTTCTATGGCCGGCAGCCACGGTGTGCCGATGAGCGAGATTAGCATTGCTAAATTGCCGCCCCAGAGCGTTCCCTCCACGTCGCACGTCGGACCCGCGCCTTCCCACGTCACGGTAAAGGTCTCATTGCGCAGCGCGCGCCAGAAGTGATCCTGCGTAAACGTATCCAGCGCCTCCGCACCAAAGTTACCCGCCAGCATCGGCCCGCTAAAGGTGATAACGTTATCCGTCGCCAGCAGGCCAAGCTGCACGGCGGTGAAGTCGCTGTGGCCGCAGATCAGCAGCGGCGCGCGTCGCTGGCGCTCGGCCAGACCCTGCCAGTCGATCCTTTCCAGCAGGCGACTGGCACCGTAGCCGCCGCGTACCGGCATCACAATTGTGTTCTCTGCTGTCAGCGTAACCAGTCCGTTGAGGTCCGCTAGCCGCTCGGCATCATCGCCGGCAAATCGTCGATCGCGGCGGGTAATGACCTGCTGGTTGGCTACACGATGGCCTGCGGCCTCAAGACGTTCGACGCCCCTGAAGGCAGCGGTCTGATTGATGCAGTAGCCAGAGGGGGCGATCAGATGAATCCGGGACATGGCAAATCCTTGCTGACATAGAAGATGAAACGGTTATCATGCCGCTTAGGATTGTCATTGTCATCTAAACTCCCGGTAAAAGGATTGTTGGTGTGAAATTGAGATGGTTTGCTTTTTTGGTCGTTCTGCTGGCAGGGTGTAGTTCAAAACAGGATTATAAAAACCCGCCGTGGGATCCGGAGGTCCCGGTCAAACGGGCCATGCAGTGGATGCCGATCAGCGAGAAAGCGGGGGCGGCGTGGGGCGTCAGTCCGCGACTGGTGACGGCTATTATTGCCGTGGAGTCCGGCGGAAATCCGACGCTGGTGAGTAAATCCAACGCCGTGGGCCTGATGCAGCTTAAAGCCTCTACCGCGGGACGAGAGGTGTATCGGCACATGGGCTGGAGCGGGCAACCCTCTACCAGCGAGCTGAAAAACCCCGAGCGCAATATCTCAATGGGGACAGCCTACCTGAGCATTCTTGAACACGGCGTTCTCGCCGGTATCAAAGATCCAGAGGTAATGCAGTACGCGCTGGTGGTCTCTTACGTCAATGGCGCAGGTGCGCTGCTGCGGACCTTCTCATCCGATCGCAAAAAGGCGATTAGCGAGATTAACGACCTGGACGCAGATGAGTTTGTCGAACACGTTGCCGAAAACCATCCTGCGCCGCAGGCACCCCGCTATATCTGGAAGGTGCAGAAAGCGATGGATGCGATGTAGATACTATTATTACCTGCAATCGTTTTTATGTGTCGGGCCTACTCACCACACCATACCTAACGTAGGCCGGGCAAACTTAGTGCCGCCCGGCATTGCAGCGTCAGCAGAGTAACGCCCGGTGGCGCTCACGCTTACCGGGCCTACGAAGTACACCATGCTTACCGTCAGTCAAGGCAGGCGGGTTAGCGCACCTTACTTGCCCGCTCGCGCGCTTCACGCTCCAGCGAGAAGATGATCCGCTGGAGCTCGCGTTCTACCGCCGGGTTAGTATTCAAAAAACGGAAGCTCAGGCGTGGGGTGGTAACGGTGTCGTTCTTACCGTCCACGACCTTACGCTCGCTGATGGAGATCAGCTGGGCATCAAAATAGAACTGTCCCCAGCCGCCCATATCCAACTCAATCTGCGAGAAACGCTGCCCCTCCTTAACGCCCTCCGGGGTTGCCCCCTCCAGCAGCGCCCCCATGCCGCCCAGCGACAGGTCATACAGGCGAAAGCGCATGGGACGCTTGTCCGGCAGCGTAGCCTTACCGAAGTAGGCCGGATGCAGCGGCGCGCTAATGCGAAAATATTCCCGGCGCTGAATGAACCACAGGGAAGTAGGGAGCGGCGTGACAAACGCTGGCAGCGCCTGGTAATCGCCCATGCTTAATCCGGAGGCGGAAAATTCAACTTTTGCCCCCCGGGTCTCTGCGGTAATGGTGACGCTGTCGACACGCTGCACCGCGTTGTTCTCATACTCCTGACTGCCGAGATCCATCACCAGCCTGTCGAGATCCGCATCAAGGATCTTGCTGATGAACTGGCCGCTGCCCCAGGAAATACAGATCGGCACCTGCTCTTTGTGCAGATCGCGCAGTACGCCTAAAACGGCCAGCGGGGATTGTTTTAGGAACTGCTCACTGTAGTTACTCACGCCGGATGGCTCCTTGCTAACTGATAGCCCTTCGTTGTTTTATCGGCACGCGGGGCGGGAACTTAAGCCGTAATGTAAATTTTTTTACCAACAAAAAAATTAATAAGTCTGTGACATTTAACCTTTTTTGGAACTATTGCCTATACTCAATTTACGGTGCAGGCGTTTGGGCCTGCAAAGTAAGCAACCATGTAAAAGGAGACAACGCAAAATGGGTATTATTGCGTGGATTATTTTTGGCCTTATTGCCGGTATTATCGCTAAGTTCATCATGCCAGGGCGTGACGGGGGTGGTTTCATTATCACCGTTATTCTGGGTATCGTCGGTGCCGTGGTCGGTGGCTGGCTGGCAACGATGTTTGGTGTTGGCGGTGACGTTACAGGCTTCAATTTACCAAGTTTCCTCGTCGCAGTAGTGGGTGCGATTGTGGTTCTGGCTATCTACCGGATGGTACGTCGGAACTAATGATCTATGCCAGCCGGCGACGTTGCCGGCTGGCATCTCTCTTACCTTACGCTATCAAAAATCATATCCCACCGTAGCGAGAACGCTGCGCTCTGCACCAACGTAGCAGTTGTTTGTCCCGTAGCAACCTGAGATATAGTCCCGATCGCCAAGGTTGCTGGCGTTAACCTGCACAAATGCGCCCTTCAGCTGTGGCGACCAGGCCCCGAGATCGGCTCTAACCGAAGCATCAAACAGCGTAACCGATGGCAGACGCGCCGTATTGGCATCGTCGGCGTACTGTTTGCCGATATAGCGCACGCCTGCGCCCACGCTTAAGCCGTAATCAAACTGGTAGTGCGCCCAGAGAGAAGCCATCTGATCCGGCGTCAGCTGCGGCGTATTCGACTCGTTGCCATCCAGCGAATCCTCGAAGCGCAGGTGGTTCCACGTATAGCCAGCAATCGTGCTCAGGCGCGGCGTCAGCTGGTTGCGCGCTTCAATCTCTACGCCCTGAGAGTGCAACTTCCCGGCGGGGAGGTAGGTAGCGGTGGCGATATTAATATCGCGGGTTGCCACATCCTTCTGCGTCAGGTCATAGATAGCGATGCTGTAGATATCCGAGGTGCCCGGCGGCTGGAACTTGAGGCCAGCTTCATACTGTTCGGCGGTGGTCGGCTTCAGCAGCGTGCCATCTGCGCCCGGCAGCGAGGCCGGCGTGATCGCCTGGCTGTAGCTCAGATAAGGTGAGAGGCCGTTTTCAAAAGCATAGAGCAGAGAGGCGCGGCTGCTGATGTGGTCGTCAGAGCGGCGGCTGTCGGTGCCAGAGGTATCGCTGACCTGTTCGGAGACGATGCGGTCATAGCGTCCGGAGAGATCCAGATGCCAGCGGTTCCACACCATCTCGTCCTGCAGATAGGCGCCCGCCTGGTAGTAGCGACGATTATTGTCATCGTTATAGGTGACGGTGTAACCATGCTGCGGCGTATAGCCGGTGAAGGGGTTAAGCGGGGCGGCAGAACCTGCACCGGTCCAGAGATCGTTGCGGTAGCGGTGATACTCCCCACCGAGAATAACGGTATGTGTCACATCGCCAGTCGCAAAATCAGCCTGCAGGCGGTTATCGGTAGACCAGGCGTCAAGGGAGCCGCGCGAGCCGCTGTAGCCCCGGGACAGATTGTCTGAGTTATCGATCCAGCCGGTCTGATAGACCTGATCGAGGGCGACGTTGGCATGGGTATAGCTGCCGCTGGAGTGCACCGACCAGACGTCGTTGAACTGGTGATCAAACTCCACGCTATAGAGCTGCTCCCGGCGGCGATAGCCGTCTCCGCTCTCGCCCTCGTTGGTGCTGGTGGACAGCCGCTTACCGTTATGATCAAAGCGCGTACCGTCCATTGGCAGCGAGCCGTGGTAGCCGCCGGAGGGATCTTTTTGCAGATAAGCCCGCAGCAGCAGGCTGGTATCGGAGTCTGGCTGCCAGAGCAGCGACGGCGAGAGGGCGTAGCGCTCTTCACGGGTATGGTCATACTGGGTGTCGCTGCTGCGGGTCATGCCGATCAGGCGAAACGCCCACTGGTCGTTGATGGCATCAGTGTAATCAAACGCGCCGCCCTTGGTATTCTGCGTGCCGCCGGAGAGGCGGAAATGGCCCTCGGACTTAAACTGCGGGCGCTTCGAGGTTAGGTTGACCAGCCCGCCGGGCACGCTCTGGCCATACAGCGCGGAAGAGGGACCCTTCACCACGTCGATACGTTCAATAAACCACGGGTCGATCTGCAATACGCTGTGGCTTCCGCCGTCGCTCATCAGACGCATGCCGTCGAGGAAGATATTATCCACGTCGCCGCCGTGGAAGCCCCGCAGCGAGACGGTGTCGAAGCGCGTTGCACCGCCGCCAAAGTTGGCGTTGACCCCCGGCGTATAGCTCAGCGCCTGGTTAACGTTCATCACGCCCTGATCGTCCATCTGCTGACGGGTGACAACCGATACCGACTGACCGGTGACAATCAGCGGCTGATCGGTTTTGGTGGCGCCGCGCGTGCTCTGCACCGTGTAGCCCTGGGTCGGCGCAGTGGCCGACTGGGGGGCGGTAGCGCTAACGACAACGGTATCTTCAGCCAGAACGGCATGGGGAAGGGCAATGCCCAACGCGCAAAACCAGACAGAGCGTTTTAATGTTGTTTTCATTCGCAATCCTACTCTTTTAAGCGGAACGCGAATTATTATTGTTTATATTTGCGTATACAAGCTCTTTACGGGGATGAGCAAGACCCGCTACCAGATTTGGTAGCGGGTCGGGGGAGAGGCTTACTGGGCCACTTTTTGCGCTTCAGGCTCGCTCTGCGGGGCAGGCTGTTGGGCGGTAGATGGCGTAGCCGATGCCGCAGCAGGCTGCGTTTTCGGTACGCTGTCACACGGCTGCGCCTTCGGACAGACCTGATCCAGCATCATCAGCGTAACGCCGTTAGTCCAGCCGAAGCCATCCTGCAGCGGGTATTCACCGCCGCCACCGCCGGTGCCGGTGCTGCTGACATCATACTTCTCCACCAGCTTCTGCTCGCGATCGTAAGTATGTTGTACGTTGGAGAGGAAGCGCCAGGTCACGTCCATCGCCAGCTTGTCCTGGCCATAGTTTTGCAGCCCGGCGGTGGCAACCCACTGCAACGGCGCCCAGCCGTTCGGCGCGTCCCACTGCTGGCCGCTGTTGACGGTCGTAGTGGCAATACCGCCAGGTTTAAGCAGGTGGGCCTCAGCGGCAGCCGCAACCTTAGCGGCCCGATCTTTCGCCGCTGCGTTTACATACAGCGGGAAGAGCGCCGCCGCCGTCAGCGGACTACGCACGCGCTTGGTCTTCAGATCGTAATCTGCATACCAGCCCTCTTTATCGTTCCACAGGTTGGCCTCCATCCCTTTCTGTCGGGCATTGGCCATTGCGTCATACTGGCTCGATTTGGCGCTGTCGCCAGCGGCCTGGCTGGCTCGGGCCAGCACTTTTTCCATTTTGAACATCAGGGCGTTGAGGTCCACCGGTACAATGCTGGTGGTGCGGATGCTGCCGAGCTGGTTAGGATCGTCCATCCAGCGCGAACTGAAATCCCAGCCCGAGGCGGCAGCAGAGCGCAGATCGCGATAGATCTCCGTCGCCGGGCGATTTGGATTGTTCTTCGCGGTGGTCACGTCATCAAGCCAGGACTCGGGACGTGGGGTATCGCGATCGTCCCAGTAGCGGTTGAGAACAGAGCCATCCTCGAGCTTCACCACACGCTTATTAGCCTGTCCCGGCTGCAAGGTTTCAGCCCCCTCCATCCAGTAGCTGTACTCCTTCTCCAGCTGCGGGCGGTAGGTCTTCAGGGCGTCATCACCTTTGTGGCTCGCCAGCAGCTCGACCATAAAGGCAAAGAACGGCGGCTGGGAGCGGCTGAGGTAGTAGGTCCGGTTACCGTTAGGGATATGGCCCCAGGCATCAATTTCATGGGCGAAGTTCGCTACCATATCCTCCACTTTATCCCAGTGGCCGCTTTCGGCCAGGCCGAGCATGGTAAAGTAGCTGTCCCAGTAGTAGATCTCGCGGAAACGGCCGCCCGGCACCACGTACGGCTCAGGCAGCGGCAGGAGCGAATCCCACTTGTTGGTGCGGTCGGTGGTGCGGGTCAGCACCGTCCACAGGCCGTCGATATGCTGGCGCAGCGTCTGCCCGGCAGGCGGAACGTACTTCTCGTTCTCAGCCGGCAGGGTAAAGTTCATCTCGACAAAGTGGCGCAGATCGAAGCCCGACTGGTTACGCTGCATCCGGTAGTCGGCCAGGATCATGTAGGGATCGCTTTTTGGTACGGCATCGGCGAAGGTTTTCTGATCAGGGAAGAGCTTAGCGGTCTGCACGTCGGCAAACAGCGGACCCAGCAGGATATCCGGAGATTGAGGCGGGGTCTGGCTCTCAGCTTCGGCGGCCAGCGCCTGTGCGGAAGTCAACGCGAGAAATGCGCCCCCCAGTGCCAGCTGCATGGCAAAAAACAGCGTCCGGGGTTGGCGCGATAAATTTCTTCTCATCTATTATTCTCCTTAGCAATGAACAGCGTCCCGCTGTAATCAACCTTTGAAAACAGTAGACGAATATCCGACGCCCGGAGTACCAGAAGTAAAAATTTGCGCCCTTACAAACATTTTTCGCCAAAATCAGCCGACGAAAACGTCAGATCGTAGGCCCGGCAAGCGGAAGCGCCGCCGGGCACTATCCTCTTAACCCTGGGGATTAATTAGCCAGGTGCCAGGCGTAACCACCGTCAGCGTTTCGCTACGGCGCTGGCTGCCGTTCTGCAGGGTAAACTCATACTTGCCGGCGGGCAGCTGGAGATAGGCAAAGCCGCTAGCCGCCGGGGCAACCTCCTGCGTCTTGCCGTTCACCTGTAGCCTGTCGGCATCGCTCATGCGAATGTAGATCCGGGCGATAGGTCCGCTGGCGGGCGCGCTGGCGACCTTCGCCTCCGGCGCCGGGGTGGGCTGGGCAGAGGAGGCCGCGACCGCCGTCTCGCTATCGCTATGCGATGAACCAAAGATCAGCGCGCCGGCAATAATGCCCACCACCACGCCGGCTGCAATCTGGGCGGGCGTTTTAAACCGCTGCCACAGCGTAGGAGCGACGGCAGAGGGCTCCTCCACCGGAACGAGCATCGTGCCGGTTTTCTTCACCGCAGGCAGCTGGCCGGTGTCACCTACCGTAATTCCCGCCAGCGCAGCAAACTCTGCGATGCTCTGGGGCCGATCCTCCGGCTTTAACGCCAGGGCGCGATCGACCGCCTGCAGCAGCGCAGGGGAGTAGCCCGGCGGTGGGTTCTCTACCAGCGGCGTGCAGCTGTCCTGAATGCTGCGCGCGACGCTGGCGGGCGGCGGAGAGCCGGTAATCAGCGTATAGAGCACCGCGCCCAATGCGTAGATATCCGTCCACGGTCCGATAAGGTTCTCGCTGGCGTCAGCGTACTGCTCAAGAGGAGTAAAGCCAGGGTGAAGCAGCAGCTTGCTGGTCTCGCTAAGCTCGCCCGTCGCGGCGTGCGCAACGGCAACATCAAGCAGCAGCGGCTGGCCGCTCTCCTCAATTTGAATACTCTTGAGGGAGATATTGCGGTGCAGCTCGTTCGCGTGGTGCAGGGTGGCAAGCGCGCTGCACAGCATAGGCAGCCGCTGTAAAATCCAGGCTTCGTTAATGACCTCCGGCTGCTGCTGATGCAGCTCCGCCAGGGTGATGCCGTCGTAGCGCGGCGTCAGGATATAGGCGGTATCGTTGTGCTGCCAGAAGCGCAGGACCAGCATCAGGTTGGGGTGGGTAAAGCGTGCCAGCTGGCGGGCCTGCTGGACAAAGGCATTCAGGCCGGCGGCAAAGGCGGCGCTGTCCTGTTTACTCCGCAGCACCAGGCGCATATCCTCACCGCGCAGGGTCAGCGCTCGGGGCATATACTCTCTGATGAAGACCGGACGCTCAAGTTCGCGGTCCAGGGCATGATAGAGAATATCCGTGTGGCTGGTTTGAATAACGTCCTGGATCTCTAGCTCATCGAAACGAAAACCCGGCGGCAGCGCGTCGGGTGTGCTCGGATTGTAGTCGCTGTCTGTCATTATGTGAGGATCTCTGTTCAAAGCTGACGGCTATTCAGAATAGGTATTTCAGGATCACTTTTGCGTGCGCCAGGCTCCGGCCGCCGGATCCCGCAGCTGCGGATGCAGATTGTCGATTAAAAGCAGCGTCAGGCTGGTGCCGGGCTCTAGCCAGGCGGACCATACTTTACGCACCTCGGCGAGCCGCGTTTGCAGACGAGCGTCATCCAGCGCCTGATCCCGCGACACCTCTACTGCCACCGTGCCGCTGTTTTTCCAGCCGTTGAGCTGCGGATCGTAGGGCAGGATCAGCCAGCTCTGGGGAGCCAGGCTATTGCTTACCACCATCCGTTCGTTGTTTACGCTAGTGATCAGCAGGCTGTCAGCATTGGCTTTATCGCTCAGACCGCTGACCGGGAAGCCGTGCACGAAGGTCATCACCGCGCGTTTTTCACCCTTGTTTCCATGCTGGATCACTTCGCTGCGGCCGTTCAGCCAGCCGCCGCGCTCGCACTTGCCGTTAGCCTTTGCCGGAATAAATAGCGCCGAGGCGTTGGCATCACCCTGCCAGAAGGTACGCAGGTGGCAGCCATCCTGTAACGTAAACTCAAGCCACGGCGTGCGGTCGGCAATCGGCGAGGGCTGCTGAGCCTGAACGGTATTGGCTGCAGACTGAGCCGCGCGCGGCGTAATGACAACGGCCCATTCGCTCTCTTTGGTGGCGATGCCTTCGGCGAGCAATTCACCTTCCGGGTCGACCATCTGCCAGTTTACCTGGCCGATAGTGCTGCACTGGCTCTCCAGCAGCGCGCCGAGGCGCGGCATAAAAGTGGTCAAAATCGAGGGCGCTTTATCACCGCTGGCAACAATGCGCAGCGGTAATTTTGCAGAACACCAGCTTTGCGGCGATTTATCGTTAACGTTGTCTATCCAGACATCCAGCTTCTGAGAGGGGGATTGGGCAATACGATAATTCCCTGCCGACACGGTTGTGGATGCTAAAAGCAACGCCAAACCTGAAAGCCAGACTTTCATATAATTCCTTGTTAGCCAGAGTAATTAATCAATAATCCAGGTGCCGCTATCGCCTTTTTGGCATGCTTTGCTGCTGTCATCCACCGCCACGCAGGTCGCTTTTTTCGCGGCGCGCTTAGGACGGCGGCGATCGTTTTTTAGCGTCTGCTCGTAGAGGGCGCTTTTCACCATCGCACGCGGCGGCACGTAGCCAATCAGCTGCTCGTTATCCTGTTCGGCTACGGCCAGCCAGGCGTTATCCACCTCGCCCAAAACGGTATAGGTTTCGCCGTTTTTCAGCTGGCCAAGGACTTTACCGCCGTAGGAGGGCGTGCTGAGGATCGAGCCGGGGTAGAGCGCCCGGTAGGGCTCATTGACAGGCGTAAAGGTAGCGGGTGGCGAGACCGCATAGCGGTGCGTCAGCGTGATGCCGTTGACCTGGCTGGTCACCAGCGTATCGTCCGTCATTTTCGGCGGGGGTGCTTTACAGCCGACAACGACAGTGACCATAAAAAGGAGTAACAGGCCTCGCAATTTCATTATAACTTTCCCTGAAAAAATGATTAAACCCGACCGCCGCTGACTATTAAGGATTAATACAGCTTAAGCATAGTCTGATGATTCTACATTGAGTTTATAACAATTCAATCGCCTTCTGATGGGGAGAGATTGTTAAATATGGTCTTTACGTGCATATATTCTTATTAAACCAATTTTAGCCTGCTGTATCTCAAGGGCGGATCTCTTTTTCACCGCCGGGTACGCAGCCGTGCTTGCGCCAGAGCAAGATCGGCAAGCGTATCGACATCGCGTATGATGCCGTCGTCTGTTACCGGCAGATCCTGTATGTTGTCGCTGATCCTCGCTTGCCGCACAATCGCCGCCGCACCCACGTCGCCCTCCAGCGCGGCTAATGCCTGAAAATAGCGCCGTCCGAATCCCACCGGATGGCCCGACTGCTGATGAAAGCGGGGCACCACAATGCGCTGCTCCACCAGCGCTCCGGCAACGCGCCGGAGCGTGGCGGCCTCTACGAGAGGCAGATCGCCGGGTAGGATCAGCCAGCCTGCGGCCTCAGACGTTGCCTGCACCCCCATCGCAATGGACTCTCCCATGCCGCCGGTGCCGCCTTCGGGCCGGACAAGATGCCACGGCAGGCCGGAGGATTGCACCGCTGCAAGGGTATGGGAGAGCACGGATTTACCGCTGAGCAGGGTATCGAGCTTGTGGCTTGCCGCCCCCGAGGCGAGAAAACGCTCGCCCCGTCCAGCAGCCAGTACAATCACCGTGGGCAGAGCGGCTGTCACTCAGCCCCCCGGCCGCGCGCGGCTGCCACGTCTGCCAACACCGACAGCGCCAGCGAGCTGGCATCCCGCGCCTGGGGGAAGATGCCGATCGGGGCTTTGATCCGCGCAATCTGGTCAGGCTGAAAACCACGTTCGGTCAGGGCGCGGACCCGTTTTTCATGCGTGCGGCGACTGCCCAGCGCGCCGATATAAAAGGGCGTGGCGGTCAGCGCGGCACTCAGCAGGGGTAGCTCCCGGTCGAGATCGTGCCAGAGGAAAATGACCGCCGTGTGGGCATCGATCAGGGCAGTGAGCGTCCGCAGCCGGGAGCCATCGTCAATATGCACATCGTATCCCGCTGCGTCGGCGAGTTTAGCCGCCATATCTGCCTCGACGGAGCGGCCAAAGATAATCACCCGCGTTGCAGGACGGTAGTGAATGACAAACTCATCCTCTTTCCAGCCTGTCTCTTCGTCAGACGCACCCATATGCAGCGTCTGGGCGCGGGGACTATAGCGAAGCGCCGTAGAGTGACGTCGCTCCAGCGCCGCCAGCACCGCTAGCAGAGGGCGCGCCGAGCGGAGCGGGTGGATGCTGAGGGTAATCCCGCCCCCGCAGGGCAGGACAATATCAAACCAGGGCGACCCCTCTCCGTAGATGACCGTGCGATCCGCGCCGGATTTGATCGCCTCCAGCGCCTCCCAGGCAGCGGCGGCCTCAACGCAGCCGCCGGAGACAAAGCCGCAGTAGAGGCCATCCTCGCGTACGGCCATCTGCGCCCCTAAGGGGCGTGCCGCGCCGCCGCGGATCTCGGTCAACACGATCAGCGCCGCCGCCATGCCGGAAGCCAGCGCCTGGGTTGCGAAACGCAGCACCGCCACGCTGTCGTCGGTTAAAAACGCCCGCTGTGGGGTAACAGCGGGATCATGCTCGGTTGCAATATGCACAGGTTGTGGCAGCACGTCCCTCTCCTATATCGCTTCCGGCAGGCCGCGCAGCAGCTTGTCGAGTGTAATAGGGTAGTCGCGTACCCGCACGCCGGTGGCGTTGTAGATCGCGTTGGCAATAGCGGCGCTGACGCCGCACAGCCCCAGCTCGCCAACCCCTTTAGCCTTCATTGGTGAAGACACCGGATCGGTATCGTCGAGGAAAATCACCTCATGAACGGGGATATCGGCATGTACCGGTACCTCATAGGCAGCGAGATCGTGGTTGACGAAGTAGCCCAGTCGGGTATCCACCGCCAGCTCTTCCATCAGCGCCGCGCCAAGGCCCATCGTCATTGCCCCAATCACCTGGCTACGCGCCGTTTTCGGGTTGAGGATCCGCCCGGCGGCGCACACCGCCAGCATCCGGCGCACCCGCACCTCGCCGGTAGCGATATCCACCCCCACTTCGACAAAGTGCGCGGCAAAGGTGGACTGCTGATACTTCTCCTGCAGATCGCCAAACTCGATGGTATCTTCGGCGCTAAGCGCCCCGGCATCGGTGAGCGGGGCGCTGCGTTCCTCCACGCTGATCCTGCCGTCGGCAAAGACCGCGTTTTGCGGATCGAATCCCAGCTTATTTGCCACCGCCTCGCGCAGCTTGACGCAGGCGGCGTAGACCCCCGCCGTGGAGCTGTTGGCTCCCCACTGTCCGCCGGACCCGGCAGAGACCGGGAAGGTGGAGTCTCCCAGCTGCACCACCACCTTCTCCAGCGGCAGGCCCAGCATCTCGGCGGCCGTCTGGGCAATAATGGTGTAGCTGCCGGTGCCGATATCGGTCATGTCGGTCTCAACGGTGAGCATGCCCTGAGCGTCGAGATGCACGCGCGCCCCGGAGGTCATCACCAGGTTGTTACGAAAACCGGCTGCGACCCCCATGCCCACCAGCCAGCGACCTTCGCGGATCTGCCCCGGCGTTGGATGGCGGCGCTGCCAGCCAAAATGCTGAGCGCCGGTACGCAGACACTCCACCAGCTGGCGGCGGGAGAAGGGGCGATCCGGGTTAGTGGGATCGACCTGGGTATCGTTGAGGATGCGGAACTCTACCGGATCCACACCTGCCTTCTCGGCAATCTCGTCGATGGCGATCTCGAGGACCATCATGCCCGGTGCTTCCCCAGGGGCGCGCATGGCGTTCCCCTCCGGCAGATCCAGCTCCGCCAGCCGTAGCCCGGTGTGGCGATTCGCTCCGGCATAGAGAAAATTCGTCTGCTGCACGGCGGTCTCCGGTTCGCCTTCGGGCAGGTTGCCGGACCAGCTCTCATGGGCGATGGCGGTGATATGCCCGGCCTCGTCGGTGCCGATGCGTACCTGCTGAATAGTCGCCGGACGGTGCGTCGTGTTATTGGGGATCAGCGGTCGGGAGAGCATCACCTTCACCGGACGCTTCGCCGCCCGTGCACCGAGCGCGGCCAGCAAGGCATCGCTGCGCAAGAACAGCTTGCCGCCAAAACCACCGCCAATGTAGGGCGACAGCACCCGAATATTCTCTTTCGGGATATTCAGCGTTAGCGCAAGGTCAGAGCGGCACCAGTCAATCATCTGGTTAGAGGTCCAGACGGTGAGTTTGTCCCCCTCCCAGACCGCCATAGAGGCGTGCGGCTCCATCGCCATATGGCTCTGATCCGGTGTCGTGTAGGTCGCGTCGAGCTTGACCGGAGAAGAGGCGAAGGCGGTAGCGAAATCGCCGGTCACGCTGTCGGGCTGATCCTCCTGCGGGGCGGTCACGCTGGGTTTCACTTCGGCTAAATCGTATTCGCCCCGATCCCGCTGGTAATCTACCTCGATCAGCGCCGCTGCGGCACGTGCCTGCTCGAAGGTCTCCGCCACCACGACGGCGATGGCCTGGTGATAGTGCTGGATCGCCGGACCGCCGAGCAGGACGGCGGTATTTTTTTCGCCCTTGCCCAGTTTTCCCGCGTTGTCGGCGGTGACCACCGCCAGCACGCCGGGTGCGCTGCGAGCGGCCTGGATGTTAATGCTGTTAATTCGCCCCTTCGCGATCCCCGCGCCGACCACGTAGCCGTAGGCGGCATTGGGCACCTTGTCATGCCACTCGTAGGCGTAGTGCGCGGTGCCGGTAGTTTTCAGCGGGCCATCGATGCGATCGTGCGGACGGCCGACCACCTTCATGCGGTCGATAGGGTTTTCCGTGGCGGGATTATCAAATTTCATCGCTTTATGCCCTCGCTTCTGCCAGCACCGAGGCGATAGTGCGCTTCGCCAGGGTTAATTTAAACGCGTTTTCATGGGTTGGCTGGGCCTCGGCAAACAGTCGGTCATAGACCGCCTGTGCGCCTTGCGCCACCGCCGCATCGGCATCCTCCCGCCGCCACGGCTGGTGAGCCACGCCCCCCAACGCCACCCGACCGCTGCCGTCCTGCTGCACGATGGCGGCGACGGAGACCAGCGCGAAGGCGTAGGAGGCACGATCCCTTACCTTGCGGTAGATATGGGTGCCGCCCACCGGCGGCGGCAGGGTGACGGCGGTAATCAGCTCCCCAGGAGCAAGGTTCGTTTCGATGTGCGGCGTGTTGCCCGGCGCACGGTAAAATTGAGCGATCGGGATCTCGCGCGTCTGCCCATCCGGGCGCACCGTCTCTACCACCGCATCAAGCAGCCGCATGGCGACGGCCATATCGCTGGGATGCGTCGCGATGCAGGCTTTGCTGGTGCCCACCACCGCATGCTGACGGCTGAACCCCTCCAGCGCCGCGCAGCCGCTGCCGGGAAGCCGCTTGTTGCAGGGTTGGTTGGTGTCGTAGAAGTAGGGGCAGCGAGTGCGCTGAAGCAGATTACCCGCCGTGGTGGCCTGGTTACGCAGCTGTCCGGAGGCCCCGGCCAGTAGCGCCCGAGAGAGCACGGCATAGTCGCGGCGCACCCGCTCATCGGCAGCCAGATCGGTATTGCGCACCAGGGCACCGATGCGCAGACCACCTTCAGAGGTCTGTTCAATCTTATCCAGCGCCAGGCTGTTGATATCGATCAGGTGCAGCGGAGCTTCGATCTCCAGCTTCATCAGATCGAGCAGGTTAGTACCGCCAGCGATAAACTTAGCGTGGGGCGTGCGCCCGGCGCTGGCTGCCGCTTCGGCAGGGGTGTTGACGCGCTCATAGGTAAACGCCTTCATGATTTCAGACCTCCGGCAGCGTCATCAATGGCGGCGAGGATATTGGCATAGGCCCCGCAGCGGCAGATATTGCCGCTCATTCGCTCGCGGATCTCATCCGGCGTCGCCTGCGGCGTGGAGACCAGATCCACGGTCACGTGGCTGGGAATACCTGCCTCAATCTCTTTCAGTACCGCCACCGAGGAGCAGATCTGCCCTGGCGTGCAGTAGCCGCACTGAAAGCCATCGTGTTTCACAAAGGCGGCCTGCATCGGGTGCAGGTTATCCGGCGTGCCCAGTCCTTCGATAGTCGTGATCTCTGCATCCTGATGCATCACGGCGAGGGTAAGGCAGGCGTTGATCCGGCGGCCGTCGACGATCACGGTACAGGCTCCACACTGGCCGTGATCGCACCCTTTTTTGCTGCCGGTGAGGTGCAGATGCTCGCGCAGGGCATCCAGCAGGGTAGTACGGGTATCCAGCTCCAGCTGGTGAACCTCGCCGTTGACCTTGAACGAGACCGGCACTGTTTCAGGCGGTGGCGTGACCGGAGGCTCCCCGGCGCTGAGCGCGACGGAGGGGGAAATAGCCGCTGCCGCAGCAGACGCCGCGCTGGCCTTAATCAGCACCCGACGGGTTACGCTGAAATCGTACGGTCCTCTGTCTGCCTCATTGCTCTGATTGCTCATAATTGCCTCCACATCTATAGCGTTGTTTTTATACGTGCAATAAATAATAGTAGGCGGTGAAACAGGGATTACCCCCGCTTTTTGCATACGCTAGTGAGCGGGGGACACTAATCAGGCGAAGAGGAGAGAGGGGCTAGCGCAGCGGACCGGCATGAAGCCGCCCGGATTTTTTCAGCAGGCGAACGGCAAAACAGGCCAACAGTATCAGGGCAATGAGGCCGCCGGAGACCTGCCAGCCACGGGCATCAACGTTGAGCGCCCTTGAGGCCAGTAGCACCAGCACCAGCAGGGTCATGCAGAGCGTGGTGTACTCCTTCACGATCACTCGCCGCCAGTTAAAAGCAAAGGTGTCCAGCGTCTGGTACAGGCCCGCTACGCGCGGCAGCAGGCGCGGCGTCTGGGCGCAGTAGTGCCGATAGCTGTCGCCGAAGCGCCCCAGCAGATAGTGCTCCTCTGCGGTAATAATGCAGGCATAGCCGAGGAAAAAGAGCGGCATCGCGATCCCCAGATACCACGGATTATTGGCAGCAACGCCGAAGCCGATAATCATCAGCAGGTTGCCGAGATAGAGCGGATTGCGACAGTGGGCAAACAGCCCGGTTTGTACCAGGCTGTCGGCATAGACCTTGCGCTGACGGCCGCCGCGCACGATATAGTCCAGCCCGACGGTTAAAATACGGATCGCTTGCCCAAGCAGCGCGATAGCCGCGCCCGCGACCAGCATGGCAACAGCGTTCTCGCTGACGTGCTGCCCACCGAGAAACAGCGTTAGGTAGAGCAGCGGGAAGAGGGCGTTGCGGGTACGAAAGAGAAAGTTGCCGACGGTGATCCTCATTTTATCGCCACCATTGCGCAGAAGTTATACCAGCGGAAAAAGACCTCTACGCTACGAAAGCCGATATCGCTAAGCAGCTGCCGATTCTCACCTTCGCTATAGGGGATCAGCACATTCTCCAGCGCCTCACGCTTCTGGCTGATCTCCAGCTCGCTGTAGCCGTGGCGGCGTTTCATATCGTAGTAATACTTGATAAAGCGTCTGTTGAGATCCGGCGAGTCACAGACGACTTTCTCTACCAGGATCAGCGCACCGCCGGGGTTAAGCCCCTCGTAGATAGATGACAGCAGCCCTCGGCGGTGCATGGGACGGACAAACATCAGCGTCAGGATCATTGCCACCACCGAGGCGTTCTCTGGGGTGAGCCCCTGCTTCAGATCGTGACAGAGAAAACGCATCTCACGGGGCGAATTTAACTGCGTAAGTTTGCTGCGGCACTTCTCCAGCATCTCCGGAGAGTTGTCGATGCCGGTAAACGCAACGTTCTGCGGCAGCACGCCGTCCAGCAGGGCTAAGGTTGTACCGGTGGCGCATCCCAGATCGTAAAGCTGGCTCCCCTCGGTAACGTGCTCCGCGGCCAGCTCGCCCACCATGCGCTGGATCTCCTGGTAGAAGGGCACGGAGCGGTCGACCATATCATCAAATACCCCTGCAACCTGGTTATCAAAACGAAAATCCTGCACGCTCTTCTCCAGAGCAAATACCTTATCCTGGCCCATAATAACTCCAACAAAATATTGGAAATGAATACATAAAATGTTATGTATTCATTTCTTAAATGATTGATATTGCTAGGGTAATGCAGGGCGGGAACTTATCGGTTTTATTGTGGTGCTTCCAGCTAAAATGTATTGCAAGGTGTTGTGAGGCTTACAACCTTAAGGTTGCAATACATCTCTGGCAGGTGGGTGTTTTTGCAACGTTACCAGTGCTTAAGCACCCGCTGACGCACCTCTTCCGGGTAGCTCTGGTCAAACGAGGCGTGCATCATAGAGCGCTTCGACAATCTCCGGGCCGCTGGCGGCCGGATCCAGCCCCAGCAACGTTATGGAACAGCGGCGCAGGGGAGTGGATCTCATAGCTACGGCGGGTAATGGCGCTCGGTTCAAAATCACAGTCTACCGCGCGCGTAACGTGCATAATGTCACCCATAGCGTCGAGGGCATCGATATAGCTTCTTAAGTCGTTATAGTATTTCATCTGGCTCTCCTTAAGCCGTTGTAGAGCCGTTATGTTACAGTTTGAGTCCTAACTGTTTGTGTGCGAACTATATGATTGCCGCTATTCCGGCGTCAAGAGAAGGAGTCAAGAGAGTCGATGGCGGAGAATCGCGACCCAATCGTTGCCGCGCCCCTGTGGCCGCATGGCGACTGTTCATTAATGCATCTGATGCGCCGCGCAGGACAGCGCACAACGCTGTGCTGGACGCAAAACGTTGATACCGGTCTGTCTGCGGTGCAGTACGCCATTCTGGTGGTGCTGAAGGAGGAGACCTCCTGCGATCAGCAAACCCTCGGCAACCGCGCCGGGTTTGATAAAGCCACGGGCACTTACGTCATCGATCGAATGAGCAAAAGCGGCCTGCTGCAGGTCCAGACCGATCCCGCGAACCGTCGGCGTAAGCTGGTCTCGATGACCGCGGCGGGCGAGGCGATGCTGGAGCGGATGATTGAGCAGGCGAAGCGCGCAGAGAGAACCATTACCGCCGGGCTGGATGCGCAGGATATTGCCGATCTGAAACGCCTGCTGAGCAAGCTGAGCGGATTACAGGAGCCTAATGACGATGCCGCACCGGATAGCCCCTGACAGCAGCGTTGAGCCGAAGCCCGATCTCACCATCGGTTTTCTGCTGATGAGACAGTTCACGCTGGCCTCCGTAGCGGGGCTGGTGGAGTCTCTGCGCTTTGCAGCGGATGAGTCATTCTCCAGCCGCCAGATCTTCTGCCGCTGGGAGTGGATGACCTGCGACGATCTGCCGGTAACCGCCAGCTGCGGCCTGCCGGTCTCCCCCACGGCGAAACTCGATTTCAGTAAGGAGTGGGACTACTTCGTAGTCGCGGGGGGACTGCTGGAGGAGACGCGTCAGCCTCCGGCCTGGCTGCTGCAGGCGCTGCGGGATCTGCATGCGCGCAATATTCCCATCGTTACCCTGTGCAGCGGGGCGTTTGTTGCGGGCAGTGCAGGATTGCTGGATGGCCGTCACTGTGCGATCCACTTTACGACCCGGGATGAGTTTAAAATGCGTTTTCCGAAAGCCATTCCGGTGATCGATAAAACCTACATCAAGGATGGCGGCATCATCTCCTGCCCGGGCGGAACCGCTATCGATCTGGCAGCAGATCTGATCCGTCACCACTGCGGGCTGGTGCGCGCCCAGAAGGTGCTGAAATACCTGCTGGTGGATGATACCGCCGTGCCGGGCACAAAGGCGAAGCAGAAAGAGAGTCTCAGCCAGCCGGACGTCTATGAGAACGAGCTGGTGAGCAAGGTGATCGAGTTTATGCGCCACCATCTGGATTCGCCGGTGCCGCTGGCTGACGTGGCCGCGTTTGCGGGGGTGACCTTCCGCCAGCTTAACCTGATCTTTACCAAGTGCACGGGCCACTCGGCTGCCGTCTACTGGCGGCGGATGCGCCTGGAGCAGGCGCGCAAGCTGATGGCCGACTCCAGTAACAGCATCAACGCCATTGCTACCGCGACTGGCTTCTCCGACGCCTCGCATCTTATTGCCTGGTTTCGTAAGCAGTACGGTGAGACGCCAAGCTCATTCAGAAAGCGGCGCAGGGTGGTAGAGAAGCTGGTGAAGGAGTAGGGAGAAGAGTTTGTAGGCCGGGCAAGCTCGCGCCGCCCGGCGTAATTGTTACATCTTTTGCAGCACGCTGCGTTTCGGCATCTGCCCCGTGGCGCGAGCTTTGCGCGGCTGCGCATCATCCAGCGCGGCGGCCTCTTCCAGGCTGCGGGCGTTGGTCTCAGGGGCAAGGAACCAGGAGACGATCAGCCCGACAAAGGTAATGGCGGCGGCGATATACATCGTTGTACCGATCCCCAGAGTCTGTAATGAGACCGGCACCAGCCAGGTTCCTACCGCTGCGCCAATGCGAGACAGGGAGGTACCCACGCCAACCGCCCCGGCGCGGATCTCCGTCGGGAAGATCTCGTTCGGGTAGACCAGCTGCAATACCTGTGCGCCGCCGATAAACAGGGCGTAGGCACCAAACATCAGTAGGATAATCATCGACGGACCATCCCGCAGCAGGCCCAGCAGCAGCAGCGCCAGCCCGGACCACAGGAAGCTCTGCAGCAGCAGCTTACGGCGTCCCAGGGTGTTTACCAGTCGGGTCGCGATGATGCAGCCCACCACGAACAGCAGGGTAATGGCGATGGAGCCATAGGAAGCCCAGCCGCCGCTCAGGTGCAGCGCCTCCAGCACCTTCGGCGCAAAAGCGTAGACGGCGAAGACCGGGATCACCGAGCAGGTCCAGAAAATGGTGACGAAGGCCATACGCTTGCCGTAGCCGGAGTGCAGCAGGTTAACGAAGGAGAGGTTTTTGCTCTCGGCCTGTGCCGGCAGGTTTTGCAGGCCAAAATCAGCGCCGTAGACGCGGCGAATAATCCCCTCCGCTTCGGCGTGGCGGCCTTTACCGATCAGCCAGCGCGGCGATTCCGGGGTCCCCAGACGCACCAGGAACAGCAGGGCGCCGATAACAGCGGTGCTGGCCAGGGTCAGGCGCCAGGCCTCCGGGCCACCAAAGTTAAGGAGCGCTTCCCCCACCAGATAGGCGGTAGCTGCTCCGGCAAACCAGAGGATGGTTAAGGTAGCGAGGCAGGGACCGCGATTTTTCTTCGGCAGAAACTCCACCAGGAAAGCCGTCGCGACCGGGTACTCAATCCCTACCGCGACGCCGTTGAGGAAGCGCAGGGCAAAGAGCATTTCACCGCTCTGAACCCAGTATTGCGCCAGCGAGCAGACGATAAACAGCGTCGGGCCGACGAAGTAGAGCAGGCGACGGCCCAGGCGGTCAGTGAGAGCACCGCCAATAAAGCCGCCAAAGAAGATGCCGATCAGCGCCGAGGCGGCGATCATCCCCTCCCAGAAGGCGCTTAAGCCCAGGGCGGGAGACACTTTCGTCATGGCAATGCCGATAATACTCAGAACATAACCATCAACAAACGATCCTCCGCCGGAGCGAACGGTAAGCAACCGGTGGAAGCGGTTAAGCGGTACGTCTTCAACAGAAATGGTATTTGACATAGTAACTCCTGTCTTCCACGGCGTTATTAAATAAAAGTCAAAGATTAACTTTTATTACAACGCGCACGGAATTCATGTAGGCCAGATAAATTCGAATCGGATAAAACACACGTAATAAATAATCGGTCTTGCCACACTTTTATAATTAATACGTTACAACCCGTACTCCCTGTTATTTAAAAATTATGTCACCTCATTAGAAAGCTTTTTTGCTGCTATGGTGCGGGTCGACCACCAGCAGAGCAGCGATCCCAGACAGACCAGGGCGGTACCCTGCCAGAAAGAGACCGTCAGAGTGGAGTGGAGCATAAACGCCGCCAGCACCGCTGAGATAATGGGGATAAAGTACGACGCCGCGGCCAGCACCGTGACGTTGCCGTGGAGGATGCCGACATTCCACGCAGCATAGCCAAAGCCCATAGCGATGGCGGCAAACAGCAGGCTAATCCCTGCATGCCAGCTTATAACAAACTCAGGCTGTGGCGATGAGAGGAATTTCGTCCACAGAGTTAACGCCGTTAAAATAAAGAACAGAGTGATGCCGTTATTCCCTTCAGCAATAATCTTCGTTACGACGCAATATATTGCCCAGATAATGGCACCGCTAAATGCCAGGCCGTAACTTAATGGATTATCCATCACGTTATTCGCCATTTCACTAAATGAAAAGCCCTGGTCACCGCCCAGCACAAAGCCTATTCCGGCAATGGCTAGAATAATACCCGGGATAATTAACAGGCTCGTTCTCTGGCGGTTAACAATCACCGACAGCAGAATTGTCATACTCGGCCAGAGATAGTTCACCATACCCACCTCAATGGCCTGGCGACCGCTGTGGGTAAATCCAAGCGACAGCGACAGACAGAGCTCGTAGCAGACAAACAGCACGCTGCCGAGGATCAAGTAGCTGACCGGGAAGCGACGGATCTTTGGAAAGCCGATGGTAAAGAGCAACAGCACCGCACTACAGGTATAGATCAGCGCTGCGCCGCCGACGGGACCAAAGCCTTCGCTCACGCTTTTAATCAATCCTACGATGGCGCTCCACAGCAGAATGGCAATGAATCCAATAAGTGTCGCTCTCTTCTGGGGCATAACCCTCTACCTCTGTTTACATTTTTATCACACTCAGGCGCTCTGGCAGGCCGCTGTGTTAAATTCCGGTTAAATACAGGATTAAAACTATGCCTCCTGATTGACGGTGTAAATACGTCCAGGCGGGCCAGAATTGTGGAATGTGATCGTTATCTGAATTTATATAGAAAATTACTACGCAACGTATAAGATTTTAATTAATTGATTTTTAATGTTTTATTTATTCGTTACTGTAAAAATATACTATTAAAACGTATTTCCTTTGTATTTATCATGTATACAAATTTTTTTCAGCCATTGACCCCGGTCGCTCCCGAGTGCAAATTTTTAACAAACGCATCCTGTCCCTGCCAGCAAGCAGACAGTCATGGTCATAAGTTTCCACCCTGGAGGTTATCGTGTTGACATTTGAAGGTATCTACACCCCGGCAATTACCCCTTACGCAGCAGACGGCAGCATTGACTTCGCACGCTTTGCAGAGGTGCTGGAGTCGCTGATTGAAGCACGCGTTCACGGCATTATCATTGGGGGCTCTACCGGTGAGTACTATGCGCAGAGCCCAGAGGAGCGGATGGCGCTGGTCGAGCATGCCCGTCAGGTGATTGGCAACCGTCTGCCTCTGATCGTGGGCACCGGCGCAACCCGCACCGAAGATGCCGTCCACTATGCGAAGCATGCCCGGGAGAGCAAAGCCGATGCGATTCTGGTCACCTCGCCACCCTATGCGCTGCCTACCGAGCTGGAAAACGCCCATCATGCGCTGACCATCGATAAAGCCGCGCAGCTGCCAATTATGCTCTACAACTATCCGGGCCGCATGGGCATCACTATGGGGGAGACCTACTTCAATGAAGTCATTAAGTCCCCTAACGTGGTGGCGATCAAAGAGAGCTCGGGTGATTTTAACAATCTGCACCTGCTGGCCTGTAAATTCCCGAATATCGCCCTCTCCTGCGGCTGGGACGATCAGGCGCTGGAGTTCTTCGCCTGGGGCGCACGCAGCTGGGTCTGCGCCGGATCTAACTTCATTCCGCGCGAGCACGTGGCGCTGTATGAAGCCTGCGTGGTAGAGAAGAACTTCGACAAGGGTCGCAAAATCATGGCGGCGATGATGCCGCTGATGAACTTCCTCGACGGGGGCAAATTCGTTCAGTCTATCCGCTACGGCTGCGAGCTGAACGGCCTGCGCTCGGGTCAGGTCCGCGCTCCGCTGCAGGCTCTGAATGAGGAAGAGAAGGCCCAGCTGCAGACCATCATCACCGACGTTAAGCGCAACGTGGCATCAGCGTAAGGAGGACCTATGCAACAGCTCACGACGCTAAGTGATGTCACCACCCTGGCGCGGGATCTGCCCCTGCCGGATAAAGCCTTTATCAACGGTCGCTTTACCGCGGCCGCCACGGGCAAAACCCTGGCGACCACTAACCCGGCCACCGGCGAGCATCTTACGGATATTGCCGCCTGTGACGCCCGCGACGTTGACGCGGCGGTGAGCGCTGCCCGTGCCGCCTTCGAAGCCGGAAGCTGGAGCAAACTGGCGCCCGGCGAGCGTAAAGCCGTGCTGCTCAAGCTGGCCGATCTCATGGAGCAGGAGATCAATGCCCTGGCAGTGCTTGAGAGCCTCGATAGCGGCAAGCCGGTCAGCGAGTGTCTGGCGGTGGACGTGCCGGAAACCATCCACGTGCTGCGCTGGCATGCAGAAGCCATTGATAAGCTTTACGACCACACTGCGCCGGTAGGTCACGGTGCAATGGCGCTGGTGGTGCGCGAGCCGATTGGCGTCGTGGGCTGCGTGCTGCCGTGGAACTTCCCGCTGCTGATGCTGGCATGGAAGATCGGCCCGGCGCTGGCGGCAGGCTGTTCAGTGGTGGTAAAACCGGCCGAGCAGACCTCGCTGACCGCGCTGCGGGTAGCCGAACTGGCGAGTGTGGCGGGCGTCCCGGCCGGGGTGTTGAATATTGTGACCGGCACCGGGAAGGAGGTGGGGGAGCCGATTGGCCTGCATCCGGATATCGACATGGTGAGCTTTACCGGCTCAACCGCTACCGGGCGACGCTTTCTGCACTATGCTGCGGAGTCCAACCTCAAGAAAGTGGTCCTTGAGTGCGGCGGCAAAAACCCGGCTCTCGTCTTTGACGATGCCGAGGATCTGCATACCGTGGCCGGACACGTGCTTAACGGTGCCTTCTGGAACATGGGCGAGAACTGCTCAGCCACCTCGCGCCTGCTGGTGCAGGAGGGGGTGAAGGAGAAGCTGCTGGCGATCATTGCGGAGCAGATGGGCGAGTGGCGGATGGGGAACCCCAGCGATCCGCAGAACAAGCTGGGAACGATGATCTCCCCCGAACATTTCAGCAAGGTCAGCGGCTATCTCGATACCGCGCGCAAGGAGGGGCTACGTATTGTGCAGGGCGGTGACACCGAGCAGGGGATCTACATCCAGCCCACCATTATCGACGGCGTGACTCCGCAAAGCGCGCTGTTCCGGGAGGAGATCTTCGGGCCGGTACTCTGCGTCACCACCTTCAAAACGGAAGCCGAGGCGCTGGCGCTGGCGAACGACACACCGTACGGCCTGGCGGCATCGGTCTATACTGGCAAACTCAACCGGGCGATCCGCGTCTCCCGTGCTATCCGGGCCGGGACGGTCACCGTTAACTGCTTCGGCGAAGGTGATGCCACCACGCCGTTTGGCGGCTACAAGCAGTCTGGCTTTGGCGGACGTGACAAGTCAGTCTTCGCTCTCGATCAGTACACGGAGCTGAAGACAATCTGGATCGATGTCCCCTCGGAAGCGACATAATGACCGGGGTCGATCTCGTGTGAAAACATCGCCTTGTGTAGGGTGTGAATTTTTTAACTATTTTTGTGGTATACAGGCTTCTTCTGTAGGTTAATCACTATCACACTCACTATGCACAGGGCATTTCCAGGAGGCGACAATGAGAACGGGTAAAGTGGCGCTCTATGAGGATCTCAAGCGGCTTATCTTAACGATGGAGCTTGACCCGGATGAGCTGCTGGACGAGGCCAGCCTCACCGCGCAGTACGGGCTATCCCGAACGCCGGTAAGAGAGGTTTTTCAGCGGCTGGCCGGCGAGGGCTTTCTTGAAATCGTCGAGAAGCGCGGCGTGCGTGTGATCCCCATGAGTCACTCAACGCTGCGTAACTTCTTTCTGGTCGCGCCGATGATCTACGCTGCTACGGGACGCCTGGCGGTACAGAACTACAAGCCCGCTCAGCTAAAAGCGCTCAAGGAGACGCAAAAGCGTTTTCGTAAGGCGGTGCAGACCCACGACGCCGAAGCGCTGGCCCTGGAGAACAATCGTTTCCATGAGCTGATGGGGGAGATGGCGGCCAATCCCTATCTGCAGCCCAGCCTGGGACGGCTGTTGATTGACCACTGCCGTATCGGCCATACCTTCTTTCGTCCGCAGAATGAGGATATGGAGCAGCGTTTGCAGCTTGCAGCGGATCATCACGATGCCTTTATTGCCGCCATCGAGGCACGGGATGAACAGGCCGTTGTCGATCTGGTGTTTGAGCACTGGGAGCTGTCCCGGGTCAATATGGAGATCTTTATCGCGCCGCAGGGGCTGAAAGCTGACCATCTGATCCAGACGCCGGAAGGCAACCGCTAACTTCCGCTTTACGCCTGCTGGCACTCGCCGGCAGGCCCCGCTACGCCTGCGTTTCCCCCTCCCCAACGGCGTTTTTCTTTTTTTATGCAGAGTGCATTTTTGCTACGCGCGTCATGTTTTTTATACAAGTTGTATACATAAAATATACAAGAAATATTCATAAGCCTGATTTCTGTAACATGACCCTGCACCACCCGGCCTGGCTCTCTGGCGGGATGGATTAAAGAAAAAACGTACCGGAGTAACGAACGTGCAAAAGATCACCTCTCTGCCTTCTGATGACGCCCTGCCGGGCTGGTATCACACCAGTAAAAAACGTATCCCGCGTCCTGCCCATGAGGGGCACAAGCACGCCCGCTGGGCGATTGTCGGGGCCGGGCTAACCGGACTGGCCGCCGCCCGCCAGCTGGCGCTGAACTTCCCTCATGATGAAGTGGTGCTGATCGAGGCGCAGGAGATAGGATTTGGCTCCTCCGGACGTAATGCGGGTTTTGCCATTGATGTACCTCATGATATTGGCGCGAAGGATTACATCGGCGACGTGAAGACCGCCAACCTGATCCTCAAGCTCAACACCCTGGGCCAGAACACGCTGCGCGCCATCGTCAAGGAGCACGGCATTGAGTGCCAGATGTCCGACTCCGGTAAGTACCAGGCGGCGGTGGGCGATCAGGGCATTGCTATCCTTGAGGCCTACCGCAGCGGGCTGGAGAAGATAGGCCGCGAGTCACAGATGATCGCCGGGCGCGATCTGCCGGACCATATCGGCACCTCTTACTATAAGCAGGCGCTCTATATTCCCGGTACTATCCTGCTGCAGCCCGCGGCGCTGGTAAAAGGGCTGGCGGACAGTCTGCCTTCCAACGTGACTCTCTATGAGAACACGCCCATCGCGTCGATTGATTACGGCGAGAAGGTCACCCTGGTGCATGACAAGGGCAGCATCACCGCCGATAAGCTGATCCTCGCCAATAACGCCTTCGCCGCGCACTTTGGTTTTCTGCGTGGCCGCCTGCTGCCAACCTTCCTCTACGGCAGCCTGACCCGTCCGCTCAGCAGTGAAGAGCAGGCCCGGCTCGGCGGCAAACCGGTGTGGGGCGTTATCCCTGCCCATCCTTTCGGCAGTACGGTTCGCCGCACGGTAGATAACCGTATTCTGATCCGCAACAGCTTCAGCTTCCAGCCGGACGGCCGCCCGCGCGAGCGGCTCCTGAAGGGCTATATCGACACGCATCGCAAATCCTTTGAGCGCCGCTTCCCTATGCTCTCTGAGGTCGGTTTTGACTACTCCTGGAGCGGGGCGATCTGCCTGTCGGATAACCATGAAGGCTTCTTTGGCCAGCTGGCGCCTAACGTCTACGGCGCGCTCTGCTGCAACGGACTGGGCATCACCCGCGGCACCGCCACCGGCAAGCTGCTGGCGGATATGATCGCCGGGGAGCGCAATGAGCTAATTGATTTCCTGGTGGCGTCCCCGGGGCCAAACAGAACTCCGCCGGAGCCGTTCCTCTCCATTGGCGTCAACTCGGTGCTGAAGTGGGGCCAGTTCCGCGCCGGGCTGGAGGTTTAAGTCTGCGTAAAGTTCGGTGATAAATTGAGCACAGCGCTTGCTGGGCAAAAAAACGGCGGTAGAATAGGCCACTTCCCGCCGTTTTTTTCTATTTCCCCTACAGGTGCCATGATCGCTCTCAAAACAGTTTTATTGAGTTTGCTGTGTATTATTCTGCTCTCCCTCGTTGCCAGTATCGCCCAGGCGGTGAATCAGCGCGACGCCAAAGCCAACGAGGGGTGGTGGTCCGCCCGGCGTGACTCGTCTGGCATCGCGCCCGATCCGGTCAAATTTGCCGGGCTGGCAATCGTTCAGGTCTATGCGGCGCCAACCTACGGCTGGAAAGGGGCGGTAGCGGTGCACCCGTGGATCATCTTCAAACGCGCCGGAGAGAACCACTACACCCGCTACGAGGTGATTAGCTGGGGCAGCGGCGATAAGGTACGCCGCGACCGTAATCTTGCGGATGGCTACTGGTACGGAGCCAGACCGCGTCTGCTGGTGGATCGTCGTGGGCCGGAAGCCGAAGCGATGATCCCGCAGATCGAGGCGGCGATTGCCTCCTATCCGTGGCCGACCACCTATCATGCGTGGCCGGGACCTAATAGCAATACCTTTATTGCCCACATCGGGCGAGAAGTGCCCGATCTCAGGCTCGATCTGCCTGCCAACGCGGTAGGGAAAGATTATCGTCCGCTCTATCGACCCATCGGCTTGCCACCTTCCGGGCGCGGGCTACAGGTTTCGGTGCTGGGCGTAGCGGGAGTGACCCTGGGGGCAGAGGAGGGGTTTGAGCTTAACGTGCTTGGGCTGAACGTGGGTCTCGACTTTACGCCCCTGCGCCTGCGCCTGCCGTTTATCGGTGGGGTTGGGTCGGATAACTTGCAGGAGCAGTAACACTCCAGGCATAGAGATAATGTTAATTGCCCTGACTGCGTTATTACTATGCCTGCCAGGTTTATAAATGCACATCTGAGCAACTCCCCTGCCTTTATGCTGTTTGTTAAGAGCATCTTTTCATCAGCTATCTGGCTATCTTGCAAGGGAGTGAATATGTTCTATCCAACAATCGCCACCGGTACGCCGTTAATCGGCGTCATCGACAATCGGGGGCTGACAGTGCGCGCCCTCAACTGGAACCGGGAGCAGTCTGCCGATCCGCTGCGCCTGCTGGTGAGTCATTCGTACGTGGATGACGCC